>NZ_CAMFJF010000071.1 GCF_945956895.1 uncultured Allobosea sp.
TAGCCTTCGCCGCAACCTTTATCTTCTGGCTCAATCAATGAGTCCTGAGCCTAGCTCTGCAGGCGCTGCTTGATGCGCTTGATCAGGCCGTCCCGGACGTCACGATAGGCGTCGAGCTTCTGCTCGCGCGAGCCCTGGAACACGGTGGGGTCGACGGTCGGCCAGTATTCCACCTCGGCGGCATGGGTCCGCGTCAGGTCGAGGGCCTTGTGGTGGGCTTCCGGCGAGAGCGTGATGATCAGGTCGAAATTGAGCCCTTCCCACTCCTCGAGCTCCTCGACCGATTTCGGCCGGTGGCGGCTGAGGTCGATGCCGATCTCGTCGAGCACCGTCAGCGCGAAGCCGTCGGCCTCGCCCTTCCGGGCGCCGGCCGACTGGACATAGATCGACTTGCCGAAGAAGTGCTTGGCCAGGGCCTCGGCCATCGGCGAGCGCACGGCGTTCATCGCGCACATGAACAGCACGCTCTGGACCTTGCGCGAGGGCTCCAACGCGTCAGCCCTTCCAGTGCAGGGCGTAGATCAGCGTGAAGAGGCGGCGGGCCGTATCGAAATCGACTTCGACCTTGTTGGCCAGCCGCTCCGCCAGGATGCCGGCAGCCTCGTCATGCAGGCCGCGCCGGCCCATGTCGATCGCCTCGATCTGCGCCGGCGTCGAGGTCCGGATCGCCGCATAATAGCTGTCGCAGACCAGTTCGTAGTCCTTGATGATGCGCCGGAACGGACTGAGCGAGAGGTGATGCGTCACGACCGGCGCACCATCGGCCTGCTTGATCTCGAAAACGAGACGCCGCTCGATCATTGCGAGATGCGCGAGATAAGGCCCGCCATCGTGCTCGGGAACGACGAAGCTGTTCCGCTCGATCAGGTCGTAGATCGCGACGGCACGCTCGTGCTCCTGATCGGGCGTGCCCCGGCCGAGAGAATTCTCGTCGAGGGTCAGGCCTACCAGGCGCTGGGTGATGGCAGTCGAGACGTCGGACATCGCTCCTCCGGCCGTGGCGCCGCCCGTCGCAGCAGCACTCAGAGATTCAGCCTGATCGTCACGGATCGGCCGTGCGCCTGCAAGCCCTCGGCTTCAGCCAATTGCGTCGCGGCGGAAGCCAGCGCGCGCAGGCCCTCAGGCGCGCATTTCAGGAGCGAGGTCCGCTTCATGAAGTCGCCGACGCCGAGACCGGAGGAGAAGCGGGCCGAACGGGCCGTCGGCAGAACATGGTTGGGGCCGCCGACATAGTCGCCGATCGCTTCCGGCGTATGGCCGCCGAGGAAGATCGCCCCGGCATTGCGGATCAGCCCCGCGAGCCGGTCCGGATCGGCCGTCATGATCTCCAGATGCTCGGGCGCAAGCCGGTCGACCAGCGGCGCGGCGGCTTCGAGATCGGCGACGAGCAGGATCGCGCCGAATTCCTGCCAGCTTTTGCCCGCGATCTCGGCACGCGGCAGCGTCGCGAGCTGGGCCGCCACCGCCTTCTCGACTTCGGCGGCGAGGCCGGCATCGTCGGTCATCAGGATCGATTGGGCGGAGACGTCATGCTCGGCCTGCGCCAGCAGGTCGGCGGCGATCCAGTCGGGATTGGCGCTGCGGTCGGCGATGACCAGCACCTCGGAGGGGCCGGCGATCATGTCGATGCCGACCTGGCCGAAGACGCGGCGCTTGGCGGCAGCGACATAGGCATTGCCGGGGCCGACGATCTTGGCCACGGGAGCGATCGTGGCCGTGCCATAGGCGAGCGCCGCGACAGCTTGCGCGCCGCCGATGCGGTAGACCTCGTCGACGCCAGCGAGGCGAGCGGCGGCGAGCACGAGCGGATTGGTTTCGCCGCGCGGCGTCGGCGCGACCATGACGATGCGCGGCACGCCGGCGACCTTCGCCGGGATCGCATTCATCAGTACCGAGGACGGATAGCTCGCCGTGCCGCCGGGCACATAAAGCCCGACCGCTTCGATCGCGCTCCAGCGCCAGCCGGCGCCGACGCCGGCCGAATCCTCGACCCAGGAATCGGCTGGTTTCTGGCGGCGGTGATAGGTCTCGATGCGCTCGCGCGCCGTCTCCAGCGCCGCCAGCAATTCGGGCGAACAGGCAGCCACGGCCGCATCGATCTCGGCTTCGCTGACGCGCAAAGTCTCGGGCGCCAGATCGAGCGCGTCGAAGCGGGAGGTGTAATCGATCAGTGCCGCGTCGCCCTTCTCACGGACATCGGCGATGATGTCGGCGGCGACGCGATCGACCTCTTCCGAGACCTCGCGCTTGGCGGAGAGCAGCGCCGCGAAGCCCTCGCCGAAGCGGGCATCCCTGTCGTCGAGCCTGATCGGCATGGGTATCCTCGGGAATCCGAACTCTCAGTCGTCATTCCGGGCGTAGCGTAGCGAAGACCCGGAATCCATCGTAGAGCGCAGTCCCCTTCGATGGATCCCGGATCGGCGCCGCTGCGCGGCTTGTCCGGGATGACGGCGCGTTCTTAGACGAAGGGAGCCGAAGGTTGAAGCGGTCGCAGGCCGAAAAGCGGCGACGCCATAACAAGCTCAGGCGCCGTCGGGATGTCCGGGCGTGGCGACGGCTTCCCAGACCGGGCCGAGATCCTTCATCTGGGCCTCGATGCATTCGACCGAGAGGCGGATCGCCGCTCCTTCCGAAAAATGCAGCGTCACGTCGCCTGCCGGCTCCTCGCCCTGGTCGAAGGTGACGGCGAGAAGGTTCAGGACCTTGTCGGGATCGTTCTTGTTCAGCTTGGCGCTGCGCACGGACTGGACGCGGTCGAAATGCAGCGCCGTCAGACGGCGCCGGCGTTGGCCGTGCTGGGCGCCTTCCCAATCGAAGCGGCGCAGCGCGAGCGCGAAGCGCTGCTCGCGCGGGAGATAGACGAGGTCGGCCGCCTTCAGCACCGCATCCTGGAGATGGGCTGAGACAATCGCGAGGTCATCCGCATCGAGCGCGATGAGCTTGAGCGGGTCGGCGGCATCGTCTGACATGCTCTTGTTCTGACGAGCCGCCTCAAGAAAATCAACAGCCGAGGATCAGCCGCTGATACGCTCCACCAGAGCGCCGCAGCGGCCGAGCTTGGCTTCCAGCGCCTCGAAGCCGCGATCGAGATGGTAGACGCGGTTGATCGTGGTGTCGCCTTCGGCGGCGAGCCCGCCGATGACCAGCGAGACCGAGGCGCGCAGGTCCGTCGCCATCACCGGCGCGCCGGTCAGCTTTTCGACGCCCTCGACGAGCGCGACATCGCCGTCCAGCCGGATCTTCGCGCCGAGCCGGGCAAGCTCCTGCACATGCATGAAGCGGTTCTCGAAGATGGTCTCGCGGATGCGCGAGGTGCCCTTGGCCCGGGTCATCAGCGCCATGAACTGCGCCTGAAGGTCGGTCGGGAAGCCCGGGAAAGGGTCGGTGTCGACATCGACCGCCTCAAGGCCGCGGCCATTGCGGCGCACGCGGATGCCTTCGTTGGTCGTGTCGATCTCGACACCGGCCTTGGAGAGCACGTCGAGCGCCGATTGCATCAGCTCGGGCTTGGCGCCTTCAAGCAGGACGTCGCCGCCGGTCATCGCCACGGCCATGGCATAGGTGCCGGCCTCGATACGATCGGGCAACACGGCATGATGCGCGCCGCCGAGGCGCGCCACACCGGTCACCACGATCCGGGAGGTGCCGGCGCCCTCGATCTTGGCGCCCATCTTGACGAGGCAGGCGGCAAGGTCGGTGACCTCCGGCTCGCGGGCCGCGTTCTCGATCACGGTCGTGCCCTGTGCGAGCACCGCAGCCATGAGCGCGGTATGGGTGCCGCCGACCGTCACCTTCGGGAAGACGATCTCGCCGCCCTTCAGGCCCCTGGGCGCGCGCGCCAGCGCATAGCCGTTCTCGATGACGATCTCGGCCCCGAGCTTCTCCAGCGCCATCAGCAGCAGGTCGACCGGGCGGGTGCCGATGGCGCAGCCGCCGGGCAGCGAAACCTTGGCCTCGCCCATTCGGGCCAGGATCGGCGCGATCACCCAGAAGCTCGCCCGCATGGTCGAGACCAACTCATAGGGCGCGCAGGTGTCGACGATCTGGCGTGCGGTCAGCGAGATGGTCTGGCCGGTCTCGGCCGACTGTCCGATGCGCTTGCCGGCGACGGTGCGGTCGACGCCCTGGTTGGACAGGATGCGCGAGAGCGCCGTCACGTCCGAGAGGCGCGGCACATTGGTCAGCGTCAGCGTCTCGTCCGTCAGCAGGCTCGCGATCATCAGCGGCAGGGCGGCGTTCTTCGCGCCGGAAATCGGAATGGCGCCGTTGAGGCGCTGGCCGCCGGTGATGCGGATCTTGTCCATCGGGGGGTCCTGATCGGCCGGCCGGGCGCAAGGCCGGCGGCACCTGGGAGAAACGGGAGTTCAGGTCCGGGGGGTATCGGCCTGAGAGGGCGGTTCCGGCTCACGCGCTTGCGCCTCGTCCGAGCGGCGAGCGCGAGCCTGGGCCTTGCGGCGCTTCAGGTTCTCGCGAAGCGCAGCGGCAAGGCGCGCCTGCTTCTCGTCTTCGGCTGTCTGGCGGGTCACGACGTCAGCTCGACATTGGGTGTTTGAACGCGGGAACGCGGCGAATTCGCGGCGGTATCGTTAGCTCCACAGCCAGCAGCGGACAAGCGCCGCGATGGCCATCGCCCCCTGCCCCAGGACGGGCCGGCCTCGTGCCGGAGCGAGCCAGCCGGAATCCTGTTTTCAAGGCCAGGAACGATCCTTCCCCCGACAACCACGGCATCGACCGTTTGTTTCATTGCTCGGGCCTTCGCACGAAATTTTCGTTCGCTCCGCGGCGGCGCGGCTCTTGCCTTGCCGCGCCAACGGCCGGCAGCAAGCCCACCACATGACGCTTGGTAAAGCAAAAATCCTTAATGCTATTAACCATTTCCGGGAGAAAGCGTTTACACTTTGTTAAGCTCGTTTACGCTGCCGGCATCAAGGAGTTCGTGGGGTAGCGTCATGTTGCAGTCCTTGAAGTTGGGAACAGGGAGCCTCGCGCCGACCCTGTTCGAGAGTTGCGAAGTCATCGATGCGATCCGCTACAAGGCGGGCTTCCTGCCGGAGGTGGAGATCGCCTACGAGCCGGAGATCAAGACGCTCTGGGTCACGATCCGGCCGGAACTGAAGCCCGTCTTCACGCTGCAGCTGCTCGACAGCCTGGTGAAAATTCAGAGCGCGATCGTCGCGCTATGGGGCGCGCCGGACCAGTATCACCGCGCGCCGGTGCGCTTCCTCGCCTTCCGCGGCGCCGGACCGTTCTTCACGCTCGGCGGCGATCTCGATTTCTATCTGGACTGCCTGGCCAAGAACGACCGCGCGTCGCTGGCCGAATACGCCCGGCTCTCGGCGGAAGGCGCGATCTGGAACTCCGGCGGCCTCAACGGCCTCGTGGTGACGCTCTCGACGATCCATGCCAAGGCGATCGGCGGTGGCATCGACGCGCCGCGCTCATGCAACGTCATGATCGCCGAGGAACAGGCTTCGTTCGTCTACCCGGAGATCAAGTTCAACCACTTCCCGATCACGGCGGTGGCGATCCTGTCGCGGCGCATGGGCCAGCGCGCGGCCGAACAGATGCTGCTCTCCGGCGAGGAGATGAGCGCGCAGGAATTCATGGTCGCCGGCGGCCTCGAGGCGGTGGTCCCGACCGGGACGGGCGAGGACTGGATCCGCAAGTATTGCGCCGACTCGCTGCCGATCCACGCGGCCAAGACCGCCCTGTTCTCGGCCTTCAACCGTCGCCATGGCGACCTGCGCGAAGAGCTCGGCCATCTCGGACAGATCTGGACGGATTGCATGCTCCGCCTCAGCCCGAGCGCGATCTCGAAGCTGCAACGCATCGCCCAGACACAGGACCGGATGCTGGCGCGCGTCTACCAGCGCCATCTCGCGCCGGTCTAGGTTCTGTGAACATGTGATTGGCTCGGCCTTGCCGAGGCTCCGCCGTCATTCCGGGGCTTCGCGTCAGCGAAGAGCCCGGAACCCAGAGCCGATGCCGTTTCCATAAGGAGCGCAGTCGGGTCAGCGCCCAAAATCCATGACCGCGTCGTTTCTGGGTTCCGGGCTCAGGCCTGCGGCCTGCCCCGGAATGACGAGGAAGGTTCCGGCAGCTTGCAATACGCCGGAAGAAACGCCTCCGGAAAACCACACGAAGCATTTACCTCTGCTCTCGTACAACCCTTTGGCATGATGCACGACGTGCGGATGGCGCGCGTCGTACCGCGTGAGGCGGCAAAGGCAGGAGTCGATGGCAGGCGCGCTCAAGCGACTGATGACGGCGGGCGGGCGCGCGCAGGGCGAGAATATCGACCTGACCGGCTATACGCTGCTGGTCAGTTCGCTGTTCTCGTCGCCCGCCTCGATCATCCCCGGCGGCATCGCCGGCATCCTGACGCCGTTCCTATGCTGGGTCTCAACCGGCATGGACATCTTCATGAGCCTCACCATCCTGGTGACGCTCATCGTCGTCCTGCGCATCGTGACGGTGATCGCCTATCGGCGGCGCAACCACGCGCAGGACAGCTACGCGCAGACCCGCCGCTGGGACCGCGACTATTTCCTCGGCGCCACGGTGTTCAGCGCCGTCCTCGGCTACAGCTGCTATGTCGCCCTGGTCCAGACGGACGATGCCGCGGCCCATATCACTTCGGTCGCCTCGACCATCGCGCTGGCCTCGGGCTATGTCGCGCGCAATGCCGGGCGGCCGAAATTCGTCGCGGTGCAGCTCCTGACCTTCTGCATTCCCATGGCGATCGGCCTGATCGCCGCGCATAATCCCTATTACCGCTATATCGGCTATTTCGCCTTCCTCTACGTGGCGGCCAATATCGCGATCACCAATTCGCTGCATCGCAACCTGCTCGCGCTCAGCGACGCCAACAAGCAATCGAAGGCGCTCGCCTCCGCGCTGCATTCGCAGAACCTGACGCTGGACGCCGCACTCAACACGATGATCGACGGGCTGGCGATGTTCGACCGCAGCCTCAAGCTCGCGGTCAGCAACGCCCCCCACAGCACGCTTTACGGCCTGCCCGAGACGCTCGCACTGCCCGGCACGCCGCTGACGGCGATCGCGCGTTTCCTGGTCGAGCGGCAGGTGATCACCCAGGAGCAGTTGCGCGACATCCGCACGGCGCTGACGGAGGTGCAGGCCACACAACAGGCCACCAGCCGCGAGGTGGTGACGCGGGGTGGCCTCGTGCTGGTCGTGACGCTCGCCCCCGCTGCCGAGGGCGGCATCCTGATGCTCACGGAGGACGCCACCCAGCGCAAGGCGACCGAGGCGCGCATCGAGCAGATGGCGCGCTTCGACGAATTGACGGGGCTGGCGAACCGCTTCGAATACACCGCGCAGATCACCGAGGCCTTCGCCAAGCTCGAGCGCACGGGCGAGGGCTTCGCGCTGCTCTATCTCGATCTCGACGGCTTCAAGCAGGTCAATGACAGCCTCGGCCACGATATCGGCGACCATGTGCTGATGGAGACCGCGAGCCGCCTGCGCAGCGCGATCCGCAGCAACGACCAGCTCGCCCGCTTCGGCGGCGACGAGTTCCTGCTGATCCTGCCGTCCTCCGACATTGCCGTCGTCACCGCGATCGCCCAGCGCATGATCGACGTCATGACGCGGGCCTTCGATGTCGAAGGCAAGACCGTCTATGTCACGGCCAGCATCGGCATCGCCATCGCGCCGCTCGACGGCGCCAATCCGGCCGACCTGCTGCGCCATGCCGATACCGCGCTGTACAAGGCCAAGTCCGCCGGCCGCAACATGCTGATGTTCTTCAACCCGGCCATGGCCGAGGAGATGATGGAACGGCACGAGATCGAGATCGATCTGCGCCGGGCCTGCACCGACGGCACGCTCGAACTCTACTATCAGCCGATCATCGACCTGAAGACCCAGGCGATCGTGTCGCGCGAGGCGCTGATGCGCTGGCGCCACCCCACGCGCGGCATGGTGCCGCCGAGCGTCTTCATCCCGATCGCCGAGCAATCCGGCCTGATCGCCAGCATGGGCGACTGGGCGATCCGCCAGGCCTGCCGCGATGCCGCGAGCTGGGAGCCGGGCATCGGCGTCTCCGTCAACGTCTCGCCGCTGCAGTTCCGGGAGCCGCGCCGGATCGTCGAGACAGTCAAGAAAGCGCTCCTCGCCTCCCATCTCGAATCGCGGCGATTGATGCTCGAAGTCACGGAATCGCTGCTGATCGAGGAAGAAAAGCTGGCGCTTTCGGTCCTCGACGAATTGCGGGCACTGGGCGTGACTTTCGCGCTCGACGATTTCGGCACCGGATACTCCTCCCTCGCCTATCTCTCGACCTATCCGTTCGCGCAGGTGAAGATCGATCAGAGCTTCACGCGCGAGGTCCATACCAACGAAGCCTCCAAGGCGGTCATCGAGGCTGTCTGCCAGTTGGCGCGCCGCCTGCAGATGAGCGTCGTCGTCGAAGGCATCGAGACGGAGCAACAGCGCATCGCGGTCCAGCTCCTCGGCGCCCATCGCGCGCAGGGCTTCCTGTTCGGCCGCCCGGAGGCACTGGCCAGCATCAAGAGCCGGGACGGCAAGCGCAGCGTGGCCTGAACAGGCAGCGCTCTTTTTCCAAAGCTGCTGCGCAGCGGCCTTGATTCCGCCGGCCGGGCAACGCATCAGCGATGAGAACAGCGAGCGAGACGGAATCTCCGGTGAGCGACGGCACGGCCAAGGCGGCGAAACCAGCCGCGTTGACACCCGATATCTGCGTCATCGGCGCGAGCGCGAACGGCGTCGCGCTGGCCATCGCCGCGGCGGCCTTCGGCGTCCCGGTCGTCCTGATCGAGCGCAATGCCATCGGCGGAGACCGGGGCCCGCTCGCCACCCAGGCCCTGATCGCAAGCGCTGCCCGAGCGCAGGCGCTGCGCGATGCGGCGCGCCTCGGACTGGCGGCAGCAGAGCCGCAGACCAACCCGGGCCAGATCCACGACCATATCCAGCGTGCCCTCGCCACCGACCGGGCCAATCATTCAGCCGAGCGCCTGGCCGCGCTGGGTATCACCGTCATCCGGGGCGAAGCTCGCTTCACCAGCCGCAGCACGGTCACTGTCGACGGGCGCCCGATCAAGGCGCGCCGCTTCGTGATCGCCACCGGCGCGCGCGCCGCTCCGGCCGTGATACCGGGAGGCGATACGGTCCCCCTCCTCCACGAGTCCGATCTGGCCAGCCTGACCCGATTGCCCGAACGGCCGATCGTCATCGGCAGCGCGGGCATTGCCCTGGCCCAGGCTCTGCGCCGCCTTGGCAATGCTGCGGCCCTCGTCACACCGGAAAGCCTGCTGGCGGGTCATGACGAGGAAGCCGCCACGATCCTGCGGCGCCGGCTCTTGCGCGAGGGACTGGCGCTTCACGAAAACAGCGCGCCGCTGCGGGTGGAACGCGCTCGATCGGGGCTGCGTCTCGTCCTCGCGACACCGGCGGGCGAGATGACCGTCGAGGGCTCGCATCTCATCGTGACCGGCCCACGCCGCCCCGAGATCGGCAATCTCGACCTCGATCTCGCCGGCATTCGCCATGATGGCTCGGGCATCAGCGTCGACCGGGGCCTGCGGACGAGCAATCGCCGCGTCCATGCCCTGGGAGCCTGCGCGGGTGGTGCGGCAGCTTCGCCGCCCGATCACGCCGGCGACGACCATGTCGGGCTGCTGCTGCGCAGCATCCTGTTCCGCCAGCCGGTCAGGATCGCCCCCGTGAGCGAGCCGCGCGTCGTCTGGACCCGGCCGCAGATCGCTTCGGTCGGGCTGACGGAGGCGGAGGCTCGCAAGACGGGCGGGGCCATCCGGATGTTGCGCTGGCCCTTCTCCGAGAACGCGGCCGCGCAAGCCTCCGGCGAGACCGAGGGCTTCGTCAAGGCGATCGTCGACCGCAAGGGCCGCATCCTCGGCGTCACCATCGCCGGCGAAGACGCGGGCGAACTGATCGCGCCATGGTGCATCGCGATGCGAGCCGGGCTCGACGCCGGCACTGTCGCCGGCATGCCTCTGCCCTCCATGGCTCGTTCCGACGCCTCGCGCCGCGCCGCGCTTTCCTTCCATGCGACACTGACCGCGCGGCCGGCCCTGCGCTGCCTCATCGGCTTTCTGCGTCGTTTCGGCTAAGATCACCGACGATGCATGCGCCCAAGCCAGCCCTATCGGTCAGCCAGCCGCGCGGCCTCACGCGCCTCGGCCTCTCGGCCAAGCTGCTGCTCGTCACCGTGCTCTTCGTCATGTTGGCGGAGGTCCTGATCTATCTGCCCTCCATCGCGAATTTCCGGCGCAACTGGCTGCATGACCGGATCGCCGCCGCGCAGGTCGCCGCGCTGGTGCTCGAAGGAGCGCCCGAGGACGGCCTGCCGGAGGGCAGCGAAAACCGCCTGCTGATGGGCGTCGGCGCCCGCGCCATCGCCGCGCGCGTCGGTGGCGCGCGCCGCCTGCTCAGCCTCGATTCGATGCCGCCACCGGAGGTCTCCCGCTCGGTCGACCTGCGCAATCTCGATTGGCTGACGGCGATCAACGAGGCCCTTACGGTGCTCGTCGCCCCCGCGACCATGCCGATCCGCGTGGTCGGCGAGGCGGTCGGCGGCGCCGATTTCGTCGAGATCGTCATCGACGAGGCGCCGCTGCACCGGGCGATGCTGAAATTCTCCTGGAGCCTGCTGCTGATCTCGCTGCTGCTCACCGGGCTGACGGCGCTTGCCGTCTATATCGCGCTCAATGCGCTGATCATCGGGCCGATCCGGCATCTGGCGGCGAATGTCATGGAGTTCGAGGCGGACCCTGAGAACCCGCAACGGGTCATCGAGCCCTCGCTGCGCGCCGACGAGATCGGCGAAGCGGAACGCGCGCTCGCCCGCATGCAGGCGACGCTCGCCGACGAATTGCGCACCAAGAAGCATCTTGCCGAGCTTGGCCTTGCCGTCTCGAAGATCAACCACGACCTGCGCAACATGCTGGCGGCCGCACAGCTCATGTCGGACCAGCTCATCGAGACCCGCGACGCCAAGATCCGCCGCTTCGCGCCGCGCCTGATCGCGACGCTGGGGCGCGCCATCGATTTCTGTCAGGCGACCCTCGCCTACGGCCGCGCCGCCGAGGCGACGCCCGCCGTCCGCAACGTCCCGCTGCGGCAGCTCGTCGCGGAGCAGGCGGAGATGCTCGGCCTCGGCGACGGCAAGCAGCCGCGTTTCGAGAACCGGATTCCGCCCGAACTCTCCGCCCCTTGCGACCCCGACCAGATGGCGCGCGTGCTGACGAACCTGATGCGCAACTCGATCCAGGCGCTGACGCGCGCCGGGGCGGAGGCCGGCGACCTGCCGATGCTGACGGTGACGGGCAGCGCAGAAAACGACGCGGTGGCACTGCGCATCATCGACAACGGCCCCGGCGTGCCGGATCGGGCGCGGGCCAACCTGTTCCAGGCCTTCCGCGGTTCGGTGACGCCCGGCGGCACCGGTCTCGGCCTTGCGATCGCGGCCGAGCTGGTCCGGCTCCATGGCGGCTCGATCACGCTCGAACCGTCCGAGACCGGCGCCATCTTCGCCGTCACGCTGCCGGCGCGGCGCGCCAACGGACACTGACGGCCGGCGAAGCGCCTACTGACTCGCCCAGATCACCCGCGCCATGAAGGCGATCTCGGCATTGTTCAGCACACGGTCCGCATGCTCGGGATTGAGCGAGGCGAGCTCGACCGTCTTGGCGGTCTGGCGCTTGAGTTGCTTGGCCAGCACCTCGCCTTCCACCGTCTTGACCACGACCCGGTCGCCGCGCCGGACCGTCGCCGTCGGCGAGACGATGATGGTATCGCCATCACGGTAGAGCGGCAGCATCGAATCGCCTGATATCTCCAGCGCATAGGCCTTCTCGTCGGCGACGCCGGGAAAGGCGACCTCCTCCCAGCCCGTGCCGACCGGAAAGCCGCCATCGTCGAAGAAGCCGCCCGAGCCCGCCTGGGCGAAGCCGATCAACGGGATCGTACGCGCCGGCGCCGGCTCGCGGCGCAGCACCATGCTCATGAACTCGTCGAAGGAGGCG
Source organism: uncultured Allobosea sp. (assembly GCF_945956895.1). GTDB lineage: Bacteria > Pseudomonadota > Alphaproteobacteria > Rhizobiales > Beijerinckiaceae > Allobosea. Next base: position 12,030 of record NZ_CAMFJF010000071.1, read on the forward strand.
CCGGTCGCGACCAGGATCTTGGAGATCGATTCGGTCGAGGGCCAGCGCTCACGCCCGTCGGGGGCGACGCGCTTGGAGCGGTTGAAGGTGGTGGCATCGAGCCCGGCCTTGCGCGCCAGCCCCGAGGCGGTGAAACCATAGCGCTGGGCCAGCGTGTCGATCGCCCCCCAGATCTGGTCATGTGACAGCATCGCGCAGACCTCGCTTCGCTCTTGCCGTAGGGCGGGGATTGGAGATAGGAAATATCCCCTATCCGATAAGATTTCAATCCGAATCTCGCCGCAATCAGACAACGGCTTGCGGAATCCTCCTGCCAGCGTTTAAGCCGTTGCCGACATCCGCGCGCGAGACCTCCGGTGCCCCTGATCTACAAGATATGCCCTGCCGCGCTCTGGTCGGAAGCCGAGGCCAAGGGCCGTTTCGACGGCGCCCCGATCGATCTCGCCGACGGCTACATCCATTTCTCCACGGGAGCCCAGGTCGCCGAGACCGCGGCGAAGCATTTCGCCGGGCAGGACGGGCTGCTGCTCATCGCCATCGACGACGGGCGCCTCGGCTCGGCTCTGCGCTACGAGCCCTCGCGCGGCGGCGCCTTGTTCCCGCATCTCTATGCCCCGCTCGATCCAAAGGTTGTCCGCTGGATCGCCCCCATGCCGCTGAAGAACGACGGCAGCCACATTCTACCGGAGACGCTCGCATGATCGGCGGCCTGTTCAACCTCGCCCGGCCGCTGATCCACCGCATGGATGCGGAGATGGCGCATCGCCTGACCGTCACGGCGCTCGCCACAGCACCCGCCTTGAAACCGGGCGCAGACGATCCCGTGCTCGCGACCGAAGCGTTCGGGCTGTCCTTCCCCAACCCGGTCGGTCTCGCGGCCGGCTTCGACAAGAATGCCGAGGCGATCGACGGCGCGCTGGGGCTCGGCTTCGGCTTCGTCGAGGTCGGCGGCGTAACACCGCTGCCGCAACCCGGCAATCCGCGCCCGCGCGTCTTCCGCCTGCTGGAAGACGAGGCCGTCATCAACCGCTATGGCCTCAACAGCGAGGGCATGGAGGCCGTGGCCAAGCGGCTCGAGGCCCGCCGCGGCCGCAACGGACTCGTCGGCGTCAATCTCGGCGCCAACAAGGAATCGGTAGACCGTGCCGCCGATTACGCCACGCTGGCGCGCCGACTCGCCCCGCTCGCCGATTTCCTGACGATCAACGTCTCTTCGCCAAACACGCCCGGCCTGCGCGACCTGCAGGCGGAAAGCGCGCTCGACGATCTCGTGGCGCGCACGCTCGCCGCGCGGGACGAAGTCGCCGCCGGCGGCAAGCGCACGCCGATCCTGATCAAGATCGCCCCCGACCTGACCTTGCCCGAGCTCGACGGCATGATCGCGGTCGCGCGCAAGCGCCAGATCGACGGGCTGATCGTCTCGAACACCACGATCGCGCGCCCGGACAGCCTGCGCAGCGCCAGCAAGGGCGAGACCGGCGGGCTTTCCGGCAAGCCGCTCTTCACCGCCTCGACCCGCATCCTGGCCGAGGCCTTCCTGCGTGTCGACGGGCAGTTCCCGCTGGTCGGGGTCGGCGGCGTCGATTCGGCTGAAGCCGCCTTCGCCAAGATCCGCGCCGGCGCGACGCTGGTGCAGTTCTATTCGGCGATGGTGTTCAAGGGGCCGGGACTCGCCAAGGAGATCAAGGCAGGCCTCGCCACGCGGGCGCGCCGTGCCGGCCTGACGCGTCTGACCGCCCTGATCGGGCGCGATGCGGCGGCGATCGCGCGCGGCGAAGGGCTGTAGATAAGCGCGGAACCGTGACCGGCCCCCTCTCCCCTTGCGGGAGAGGGTTGGGGTGAGGGGTCGCTCAGGTTTGTATCGCTTGCGCCGCGCATCTTTATCAAAGAGGTCGTGCAACCCCTCATCCGTCAGCGCTTCGCGCTGCCACCTTCTCCCGCAAGGGGAGAAGGGAGGTCGCTTCGCCCGAGAATGACGGCGTAGTTCGGATGAACTTACTTCCGCGCAGCGAAGAGCCGCATCAGCAGCCAGAGCGGTACGACGATCAGGGCGCCGGCAATGACCCATTGTCCGACCTCGCGCACCGCGCCGAAGCCGAGCCCGGTGATCGAGCGCAGGAAGCGTGCGGCGGCCTCGTAGAGGCTCTGCGGGGAGAGGCCGAGAAAGGCCATGGCCGCGCCGACCAGAAGCGAGATGAAGATCAGGCGGACGAGGACGCTGAGGGGCGAGCCGCCGAGAAACCGTTCCATGGAAGCGTTGGCCATCCTGTTGCGCCCCATGCCGATCCGGGGCGCTTCCGCGCTGTCTTAACCTGAAACAGGCCGCGCTTGAATGGCGTCTGAACGCGGTCCTCGTTCGAAATTACATTGCCCGCACAAACGCGGGTCATTCCGGACGACCGCAGGGCGATCCGGGATGACCCGCGCTCTATGGAGGGCAGTTCAGCCTATCGGGGAAACGATCATCAAGCCGTCGCGCTGGCCCCCGCCGTCGCCCAGGCGGTGCCGGCGATCTTCGAGGCGGCGATCACGGCTTGCGTGCGGCTGTCGACATCGAGCTTGGTCAGGATCGCCGAGACATGGGCCTTCACCGTCGCCTCGGAGACGC
>NZ_CAMFJF010000072.1 GCF_945956895.1 uncultured Allobosea sp.
GCGCCACGGGGCGTGCGGATGGTGGCTCAATCCATCCGCGCCGCATCCTGGCTCAATGGAAGCGGCTCGATACCCCGCGCCTCGCGGTGCTACGCTGCCCCTCAATCGAAGCCGCCGCGTGGAAGCGCGGGCGGGGGTTTTGGCGTGCGTTCCTTCTCCCCTCGGGGGAGAAGGTGTCTGCGAAGCAGACGGATGCGGGAAGGACACGCGCCGATGCAAGGCGACCCTCATCCGTCAGCGCTGCGCGCTGCCACCTTCTCCCCCGAGGGGAGAAGGAAAGAGGCCGCGCCCCTCAATCCCCCGTCATCGTCATCTCGGCGTCGATCGCCTTCATCTTCGGGTTGGCGGCGCAGAAGGCCCTGATCTTGTTCGCGACGGGGGCGGCGTATTCGCTCTTGTGGTGGGCGCCGGATTTCAGCCAGTCGGCGCAGCTCTGCTCTCGGTCGGTGATCCGGGCGGCGGCCGGGGCGGCGAGGAGGAGGCCGGCAAGCGCGGCAAGCAAGGCGAGGCGGGGCATGGTCTGGTCCTGAACGGGCAGCCGCATCACAGGCTTGGCCCTCGGGCGCCGCTCCTGCCTTGCGTCGTGGCCGGATGCAAATGCGATTGTCGCGGACCCGATGCGCGGGCAGGGCAGTGCGACCGGGAAGGGCGGGCAGCGGCTGGCATTTCGTGATAGGCAGCGGCTTTAGTCCGCTAGAGCCTTTCCGGCGAACAGAGTTCGCCTCCAAGGCTCCAGCCTTTTGTTTTGACGCAATTCCGGCTGCAAAACCGCTTCGCAGTTTTGCTGGAATGGCTTGGAGGTGACGACATCATGGCCCGCAAGACCCCCGAACAGCTCGCCCAGGAATTCGAGGGCCGCAAGGCCAAGGGGCTAGCCAAGGGCGGGGCGGCGTTCTGGCCGAACATCATCGCCAATGCCGTGCTGAAGCTCACCCAGCAGCGGGCCGAGATCACGCCGGAGACGCTGATCGAAATGATCGAGCGCGAGGCGCCGACGCTGGAGATCACGGTCCGGTCCGGCGCGACGGAGGCCGTCGCGCGCCTGAAGCAGGCCATCGCCAAGGGCTCGTGAGGCTCGGCTCAGCCCGGCTCGCCGGCGATGACGCCCTTGCGCAGCAGGAAGCAGCCATAGGGTCGGGGATCGCCGACCTGCACGACCGCGAAGGCCCGCCGCGCCTGATCATAGAAGGCGAAGCGCTCGATGCCGGCGAGCGGTTCGGAGCGGCCGAGCGCCTTGTCGATCTCGGCCTGCACGGCGCGCTGCACATCGGGGATCGCGGCGGCATCGCCGACCACTTCCATGCGCCTGACAGGCTCGGGCTCGAAATCGTCGATCGGCAGCACCGAGAGGATGGCGCGGGCGGCGCGCTGCATCGTCAGGCCGGGCAGGCGGATCAGGCGGCCGCTGGTGGTCGAGCTGGCGATGGTTTCGGCCGGGTGATTGGCATCGACCAGCGCGAGGTCGTCGCCATGGCCCATCGCGGCGAGCACCCAGAGCAGGTCGGCGGAGAGGACGGGGTCTAGGTCTTTCAGCATGACGGGCGGCGGCCCCTCTTGGTCAGGTAGATGCGGGCGGCGTTGCCGCCGAAGATCGCGGCGCGCTCGCCCGGTGTGAGTGTCGCGGTGAGGCGCTCGGCGGCGGCGAGCCACTGGTCGTAAGCAGCGGCGAGCGTCGCGACCGGCCAGTCGCTGCCCCAGAGCAGGCGCTCCGGCCCGAAGCAGGCCAGCAGCTGGGCGACGGCCGGCGCCAGCACCGCTTCGCGCCAGCTGGGGCCGGCTTCGGTGACGAGGCCCGAGAGCTTGCAGGTGGTGTTCGGCCGCGCCGCCAAGGCCGCGATGCCGCCGCGCCAGGCGGAGAGGTCGGCGCTGGTCAGGTCGGGCTTGGCGCCGTGGTCGATGACGACGGGCAGTTCCGTCTCGCGCTCCAGCAACTTGAGGAGGGCGGGGATCTGCGGCGGCTTCACCAGCGCGTCGAAGACGAGACCGTGTTGCTTCAGCGCCGCGAAGGCGGGGGCGAGATCGGGCCGCGCGAGCCAGTCGGGATCGGGGATGTCCTGCACCATGGGGCGCAGGCCGACGAGCAGCGGGTCGGCAGCGAGGGCAGCGATGCGAGCGGGGGCGTCGGGCGCCTCGAAATCGGTCCAGCCGACGACGCCGGCGACGAAGGGCGCGGCGGCGGCGATGGCGAGCAGGTGATGCGTCTCGGCTTCGGTCGGTGCGGCCTGGACGAGGATGGTCGAGGCGATATCGTGCTGCGCGAGATGCGAGGCGAGGTCGGCGGGCTCGAAGTCGCGGTAGATCGGCTTCAGCGCAGGCGTCAGCCAGCCGTAATCGCCGCGGGAAAGCCACCAGAAATGCTGGTGGGAATCGATGCGGGGCGGGCTCGTCACGGGGCGGCTCTCGCAAGAGGATTCGGCGGCGGGAAGATGATGTGGCGATACTATGTGCACGCCAACATGTTAGCTTGCAACCGCGCTGAAAGGAGATTAGCGTCCAGCCCGATCGCGGAAGCGGGAGGCGGTTCTGCGCCTCAGGCTCCGCGCGACATGAAAGGCCTGAAACGGGCCGTGTTCAAGTCCTGGGGAGGACGCAGATGACCGATAGCATTCTCAAGCCGACGCGCCGTGTCCTGCTGGCTGGCGGCGCCGCCGTGATCGCCTCGCCCTTCGTGCTGCGCAAGGCGCAGGCGCAAGGAGCGTTCGACTGGAAGAAATTCTCCGGCCAGTCGATCGACGTGCTCTTGGTCAAGAACCCGCGCTCGGACCTGATGCAGCAGGCCGAGAAGGAGTTCACCGAACTCACCGGCATCAAGGTCTCCTCCGAGCAGGTGCCGGAGCAGCAGCAGCGCCAGAAGGCGGTGATCGAATTCGCCTCGGGCAAGCCGAGCTTCGACGTCAGCGGCATCTCGCTGCACGTCCAGAAGCGCATGGCGGCCAAGGGCAAGTGGTTTGAGAATCTCGAGCCCTTCATCAAGAACCCGTCGCTGACCGCGCCGGATTTCGACTTCGCCGATTTCGGCGCAGGTCCCGTCGCCTATGCGCGGCAGGCTGACGGATCGCTCGATACGATCCCGTTCTTCGTCGATTACTGGATGGTCTACTACAACAAGGAGCTCTTCGACGCGAAGGGCGTCGCTTATCCGAAGACGATGGAGGAGATGTTCACGGTTGCGCAGAAGCTGCACGACCCGGCCAAGGGCATCGCCGGCTTCGTCTCGCGCGGGCTGAAGAACGCCAACGTTCCGGTCTGGACCTCGCTGATGCTTGGCCAGGGCATGGAGACGACCTCGCCGGAAGGCAAGCTGCAGACCGATACGCCGGAGGCGATCTGGGCTGCCGACCTCTACCGCAAGCTCAACAAGGAGACCGGGCCCGCCGGGCAGGTCGGCTTCAACTGGAACGAGTGCCAGACGACCTTCATGCAGGGCCGCGCCGCGATGTGGCTCGACGGCATCGGCTTCGCCACGCCGCTGGAGGATCCGACCAAGTCGCGCATCGTCGGCAAGGTCGGCTATGGCGTGACGCCGCCGGGACCGAAGGCGCATCACGCCGGCATGTTCGCCGACGGCATGGGCATTTCGCGCGGCTCCTCGAAGAAGGAAGCGGCCTGGCTCTATCTCCAGTTCATGACCAACAAGAAGAACCAGATCGCCATGCTCAAGGCCGGCGCCGGCGCGCCTGGCCGTTCCTCGGCCTATCTCGATACCGAGACGATCCAGCAGTCGAAGTTCGGCAAGCAGTATTTCGAGTGCCTGCTGGCCTCGGCCAAGATCGCGCGGGCCGGCCTGCCGCAGATCGTGCCGGTGACCGAGTTCCGCGACGTCTTCGGCGTGGCGCTGACCAATGCGATCGGTGGGGCGGATGTCGCGGCCGAGTTGAAGAAGGCGACGGAGACCTTCGCGCCGGTGCTCGCCAAGAGCGAGCAGGGCTGAGCGGATCGATTGGCGCGACGGCGTCCCCTCTCCCCTTGCGGGAGAGGGTTAGGGTGAGGGGTCTCGCGGCATGGATCGCGAGCTAAGCACCGGACTTTCAGGTCTGTGCGACCCCTCATCCGCCTGCCGGCACCTTCTCCCGCAAGAGGAGAAGGGAGCGGTGGTGCCGGATCGTTTAATGATGAGACGTCGCGCGTGCGAGGCACGGCGTGACGATTGGTTTCCAGTGAAGCAGACAGCATGACCAGCACGTCCCTGCCAGCCAGCATGACCAGCACGACGCAAGCGGGCACCGCCGCGGCTTCGGCGGATTTCACGCCGCGCTATTGGCTGTTCTCGCTGCCGGCGGTGCTGGTGATCGCGGCCGTGATCGTCTTCCCCTGGCTGTTCACCCTCTACATGTCCGGCCAGGACTGGAAGATCGGCGGTGGCGTGGAGTTCGTCGGCCTCGGCAATTTCGCGGAGCTGATCAAGGACCAGCGCTTCATCGAGTCGATGGGGCATACGCTTTATTTCACCGTGCTGGCGGTGGTGCTGCCGATCGTGTTCGGCACGGCGGCGGCGCTCGTCTTCCATCGCGAGTTTCCGATGCGGGGCCTGCTGCGCACGATCTTCGTCATGCCGATGATGGCGACGCCGGTCGCGGTCGCGCTGGTCTGGACGATGATGTTCCATCCGCAGCTCGGCGTGTTGAACTACCTGCTCTCGCTGATCGGCATCGGGCCGTCCGGCTGGGTCTACGAGCCCTCGACGGTGATCCCGACTCTGGTCATGGTCGAGGTCTGGCACTGGACGCCGCTGGTCATGCTGATCGTGCTCGGCGGATTGGCTGGGCTGCCGCGGGAACCTTACGAGTCTGCGCTGATCGACGGCGCCAATGACTGGCACATGTTCCGGCACATCACGCTGCCGCTGGTCTGGCCCTTCATCATGGTGGCGATCGTGATCCGCACCATCGATGCGCTGAAAGCCTTCGACACGATCTTCGTGATCACGCAGGGCGGGCCGGGCACGGCGTCGGAGACGCTGAACATCTTCCTCTATTTGCAGGCCTTCCAGTTCTACAAGATCGGCTACGCCTCCGCCGTCGTGGTGATCTTCTTCGTCATCATCATCATGCTCTCGCTGCTGCTGCTCTATGCGCGGCAGAAGTCGAAGTGGAACGCGTGATGGGTGCCTCTTCCGGCTTCACTGCTTTGCGCCTCCGCTTCATTGCCCCCGCGACGTCATCCCGGGCTTGTCCCGGGATCCATCGGAAAGCTCGGCGCTTTGCGATGGATCCCGGAGCTCCGCTTCGCTGCGTCCGGGATGACGGTGCCTTTTTCTGTTCGGGCGAGGGGAGGCCACGCCCATGAATCGCACGCTCAAGAAAATCGGTTTCTGGGCCTCGGTCTTCGTGCTGGTCTCGCCGGCGGTGCTGGTCTTCCTCTGGATGATCTCGCTCTCGCTGAAGAACGAGCTCGACAACACGGCCTTCCCGCCGGTCTTCATCCCGGATCCGCCGACGCTGAAGAACTATGTCGATGTCTTCGCGCAGAACAATTTCGGGCTCTATCTCTGGAACTCGATCCTGGTCACGGGCGGGGCGGTGCTGCTCGGGCTCATCGTCGGCGTGCCCGCCGGCTACGGCATCGCGCGCGGCAAGGCGCATAAATTCGCGGTGCTGATCCTGGTCGCGCGGATGACGCCGGCTTTGTCCTACCTGATCCCGCTCTTCCTGCTGTTCCAGATCACAGGATTGGTGGGCTCCATTACCGCGCTGGTCATCACGCATCTCGTCATCACCATCCCGATCATCGTCTGGATCATGATCGGGTATTTCGAGAACGTGCCGATGGAGCTGGAGGATGCCTCGCGCATCGACGGTGCCACGACCTGGCAGGCCTTCCGCCATGTCGCGCTGCCCCTGGCCAAGCCCGGCATCGTCGTCGGCGGCATCCTCGCCTTCATCTTCTCCTGGAACAACTTCATCTTCTCGGTCGTGCTCGGCGGCAAGGCGAGCCGGACACTGCCCTCCGCCGTCTACAACTCGCTGACCTTCGAGCAGATCTCCTGGGGGCCGCTCGCCGCGGCTGCCCTCCTGGTGACGCTGCCCGTGCTGCTCGTCACCGTCATCGCCCAGCGTCAGATCGTCGCCGGACTCTCCGCCGGAGGCCTCAAGGACGGCTAGCGAAAGCCCAAGGGACCGCCTCAGGGGCGGTTCTGTCTTCAAGCCAACATGTCAGTCACGACTCAGCTCTGAAAGTCTCGTCCATGGCCACCGAAAAGACCCGCTTCGGCCTCTCCTGTGCGATCACCACCCCGATGCGGGAGGGCGGCGATGTCGACCTGCCGCGCCTCGTCCGCCATGCCCGGCATGTGCTGGCCGGGGGCTGCGATTCCGTCACCCTGTTCGGCACGACGGGCGAGGGCGCGGCGCTGGGGCTTCCGGCGCGCACTGCGATGATGGGCGCGCTGATCGGGGCGGGGGTCGATCCCGCCACGCAGATCTATGCCGGCGTCGCGGCGGCCTCGATGCATGAGGCGGTGGAGCAGGCGCGCATCGCGCTCGATGCCGGGGCAAAGGGCTTGCTGGTCGCGCCACCCTTCTACTTCAAGGGGGTCAGCGACGAGGGGCTCTATGTCTGGTTCTCGCAGCTCTTCGAGAAGCTCGGCGCCTCCGCCCGCAACGTCGTCCTCTACCATATCCCCTCGGTGACGGCTGTGAGCATCAGCGTCGAGCTCGTGCAGCGGCTCAAGACTGCGTTCCCCGGCCTCGTCATCGGCGTCAAGGATTCCTCGGGCAGCTATGCCAATACCGAGGCGCTGCTGAAGGCGCATGGCGAGCTCGCCATTCTCGTCGGCGACGAGCGCCAGCTCGCCAAGGCGGTGCGCAACGGAGCCGAGGGCACGATCTGCGGCCTCGCCAATCTGGTGCCGGGCCTGCTGCGCCCGATGGTCTATGAGGGCAAGGACAGCCCGGTGGTCAACGCGCTGGTCGACGAGATCTGCTCGCATCCGGTGCTGGCGGCGGTGAAGGCGCTGGTCGGCCATGTCCATGGCGATGACGGTTACGGCGCGATGCGCCCACCGCTCGAAGCACTGGACGCAGCGACCCGCCAGCGGCTCTTCGCCGCCTTCGATTCGATCAAGCAGGCCAAGGCCGCCTGAGGAGAATGGATTTGTCGTCATTGCGAGCGCAGCGAAGCAATCCAGGGGGGCGTAGAGCTCTGCCGCTCCTGGATTGCTTCGTCGCTGACGCTCCTCGCAATGACGGGACGCGAGGAGGGCGAAGGTGAGCGAGCCGGAGCAGGAACCGCGCGAAGGCGAACCGCTGAAGCTGAGGGAGCGCGCCTATGCCTCCTTCACCGAGCGATTGCTGGCGCGCGAGATCAAGCCCGGCCAGTTCGTGACCCAGCGCGAACTCGTCGCGATGACGGGCTTTCCGCTCGGCGCGATCCGTGAGCTCGTACCGCGACTGGAGGCGGAAGGGCTGATCAAGACCGTGCCGCAGCGCGGCATGCAGGTCGCCCATGTCGATCTCAACCTGATCCGCAACGCCTTCCAGTTTCGGCTCTTCCTCGAGAAGGAGGCGACGGCGCTCTACACGCAGAATGCGACCGACGCGGAGATCGCCGAGCAACGCGCCCGCCACGAAGCGATCATCGCGCGGGCCGAGGCCGGCGGCGACGAGCGCCTGATCGAGGATGCCGAGGATGTCGACCGGCTGATGCACGAGGCGATCATCGACCATCTCGACAACGACATCGTCAGCCAGGCCTTTCGCGTGACCTGGCTGAAGATCAGGCTCATTCGGCAATACGAGACGCGCATCCAGAACCATATTCTCGTGCCGGTGATGCAGGACCACCTCAAGATCATCGCCGCGATCGAGAGCCGCGATCCCGAGCGCGCCGCGGAGGAGATGAGCATCCATATCGGCAACGCCCGCGCGCGGGCCATGCAGTACTGACACCCGCAATCATCACGAGCCGGAAGAACCGGCCGCTTCCCGGAGGGAACAGGCAATGACGAAGCAGACGAGGCGCGAATTCATGGCCGCTGCGGCGGCGGGGACGGCTGCGATCGCGGCGCCCAACATCCTGAGGGCGCAGGCGCTGGTGCTGCGCTGGGCCGATGGTCAGCCGGCGGCCCATCCCTCGCCGCAGAGCGCGGTGAAGGCCGCCGCCGAGATCAAGGAGAAGACCGGCGGGCGGATCGACGTCCAGTCCTTCCCGAACGGGCAGCTCGGCTCGTCGCGCGACATGGTGGAATCGGTCGCCTCGGGCGCGCTGACCATGGTGACGGAGGGTGCGGCCCAGCTCGGCCAGTTCGTGCCGCAGCTCTCGATCATCGAGGCGCCCTATATCTGGAAGGATGCCGCGCATATGACGCGCGCGCTGAAATCCCCGCTGATGGACGAGCTCAACAAGGCGCTGGTCGAGAAGCGCGGCATGCGCATGATCGGCGTGAACTATTACGGTGTGCGCCACCTCACCAGCGGCAAGAAGGCGATCAATTCCGTCGATGACATGAAGGGCTTCAAGCTGCGTGTGCCGGAGGTCGATACCTTCCGGGCGATGGCGGAAGCCTGGGGCGCGCGGCCGACGCCGCTCAACTTCTCCGAACTCTATCTTGCGCTCTCGCAAGGCGCGGTCGACGGGCAGGAGAATCCGCTGCCGACCATCGCCTCGGCCAAGCTCGCCGAGGTGCAGAAGTACCTCGTGCTGACGGCGCATATCATCACGCCGCGGCTGGTGATCGTGAACGAAGCCGCCTGGAACAAGGTCCCGCAGGTGGACCGCGACCTCGTCACGGCGGCGATCGACAAGGCCGCAACCTGGCAGGACAACGAGATCCTGGAGCAGGAAAAGAGCCTTGCCGACAGCCTCGGCAAGAGCGGCATGACCGTCACCAAGCCTGACAACGAGGCCTTCCGCAAGCCGGTGCTGGCGACGGTTCCGGCCAAGTTCGAGAGCAAATGGGGCAAGGGCCTCTGGGATCGCATCCAGGCGCTGTGACCGCTCTCATAGAAGCAGCCCTCATCCTGAGGAGCCGCGAAGCGGCGTCTCGAAGGATGCTCCAGGAGGCTCCGGGACTATCTGGAACATCCTTCGAGACGCGCCTGCGGCGCTCCTCAGGATGAGGGCTGCTGATTGGTTTCCGCTATCGGCAAAGGCATCCGCATGACGAGCTGGTCCAGGGTTTTCGACCGCCTGATGGAGGTGATCTCGGCGATCCTCATCGTGGCGCTGCTCGTCACCGTCACGCTCGGCATCGTCACGCGGGCGCTCGGCGATCCCCTGATCTGGACCGACGAGGTCTCGCGCTTCCTGATGCTCTGGGTCGCCGTCGCCGGCTGGATCCTGGCGAGCCGGCGGCGCGCGCATATCCGCATCCGCTTCTTCCACAACCTGCTGCCGCAGCATGGCTGGCGGGCGGCAGAGAGCGTCATGCAAGCGGCGATGGTCGTCTTCGGCCTGCTGGTGACCTGGTACAGCATCCATCTGGTCCAGGCGAATTACGACCTCGAAGCGACCACCGTGCCGCTCTCGATGGGGCTGCTTTATGTACCGATGCTGCTCGCAGGCATCGTCACCGCGCTGCAGGGGCTGGCCGAGCTCGTCGACAATCTCCGGAACTGGAACAATCCGCCGTTCCCGCCGGTCGCGCCGACCCTGCAGGAGGCGGCCGAGTGAGCACGCTGATCTTCCAGATCTCGGCCGTCTGGCTGCTCTCGATCCTGGCGGGCTTCCCGCTCTTCGCCTCGATGGGGCTCGCCGCCTTCGCCTTCGTGCTGATCGGCGATTTCTCCGCCTCGATCGTGCCGCAGAAGATGGCGCAGGCGATGAACTCCTTCCCGATCGTCGCCGCGCCGCTCTTCATCCTGATGGGCAACATCCTCGGCGCGGCGCGCATCACGGATCGCATCGTCGCCTTCGCCACGGCCGTGCTGGGCTGGCTGCGCGGCGGCTATGCCCATGCCTCGATCCTGACCAGCATGATCTTTGCCGGCATGGTCGGCTCGGCCGTGGCGGATGCGGCCGGCTCGGGCGCGATCGAGATTCGCGCGATGCGCAAGGCGGGCTATCGGCCGGAGACCGCGGCCTCGATCACGGCGGCGGCGGCGACGATCGGGCCGATCATCCCGCCCTCGCTGCCGATGGTGATCTATGGCGTCACGGCCGATGTCTCGATCGGGCGGCTCTTCATCGGCGGCGTCATCCCCGGCATCCTGATGGGGCTGTCGCTGATGGTGATGGTCGCGATCATCGCCAGGCGCCAGGGCTTCCGGAAGGAGAAATTCAAGGGCTTCCGCGAGATCGGACGAACCTTCTTCAACGGCTTCTTCGCGCTGATGACGCCGCCGCTGATCCTCGGCGGCATGTTCACCGGCGTGTTCACGCCGACGGAGGCGGCGGCGGTCGCCTGCCTCTATGCGCTGTTCCTCGGCTTCTTCGTCTATCGCACGCTCGAGGTGAAGCAGCTCTGGCCGATCCTGATCGAGACCGTCGAGACCACCGGCCTCGTCACGGTGCTGGTCATGGCGGCCGGCGCGCTCGGCTGGTGCATGTCGATCTCGCGCGTGCCGCAGACGCTGACGCCGCTGATCGTCGAGACGATCAGGGATCCGCTCGTCTTCCTGCTGGTCTGCAACCTGATCCTGCTTGTTGTCGGCTGCTTCATGGAGGCGCTGGCCGCGCTGCTGATCCTGATCCCGATCCTGGTGCCGGCGGCCCACAGCTTCGGCATCGACCCCGTGCAGTTCGGCATCATCATGATCCTGAACCTGATCCTGGGGACGATCCATCCGCCGATCGGGGTGGTGCTCTTCGTGGTGACGCGCATCGCCAATGTCTCGTTCGAGACGATGTCGAAGGCGATCTTGCCCTGGCTCGTGCCGCTATTGGTCGTGCTGGTGCTGATCACGCTCTGGCCGCCCCTGACGACCTGGCTGCCGAACCATGTGATGGGGCCGTGAGGCGGGCTGAACCGTCATTGCGAGGAGCATAACGACGAAGCAATCCAGGAGGACCGGGTTCGATCGCTCAGTCCAGTCTCCCTGGATCGCTTCGCTGCGCTCGCGATGACGGCAAGGAGTACAGACGCTCTCAGCTCTCCGGCTCGCCGCCATGGTCGAGATAGCGACCGACCGGTACGACGATCTCTTCGTCCAGCGCGCCGATCGCGTCCTCGTCCTTGTCCTTGTAGGGGATCATCTTCAGGACGTGGCGGATGGCGTTGAGCCGGGCGCGGAGCTTGTCGTTGCTGCGCACGACATGCCAGGGCGCGGCCTTCTTCGAGGTCCGGGCCAGCATCTCGTCGAAGGCGCGGGAATAGTCGTCGAAGCGCGGGATCGCCTCGAAATCGATCGGCGAGAGCTTCCAGCGCTTGAGCGGATCGTGCCAGCGCGCGTGCAGCCGCGTCATCTGCATCTCGCGCCCGATGGTCAGGAAGAGCTTGATCAGGCGTACGCCGTCGCGGACGAGCATGCCCTCGAAGGCAGGCGCCTCATCGAGGAAATGCTCGGTCTCCTCCGGCTTGCAGAAGCCCATGACGCGCTCGACGCCGGCGCGGTTGTACCAGGAGCGGTCGAAGAACACGATCTCGCCCGCTGTCGGCATCTCGGCGGCGTAACGCTGGAAATACCACTGCCCTTTCTCGGTATCTGAGGGCTTGGGCAGGGCGACGATGCGCGCCTGGCGCGGATTGAGATGCTGGGTGAAGCGGGCGACGGTGCCGCCCTTGCCGGCGCCGTCGCGGCCCTCGAAGACAATGACGATGCGCTCGCCATGCTTGTTGGCCCAGCGTGTCAGCTTCTGCAGCTCGATCTGCAGCGGCTCCATCTCGCGGTTGTAGCGCTTGCGCTTCATCCGCTTGCCATAGGGGTAGTCGCCGCTGTGATAGGCGGCGTCGATGATCGCTTCGGGCAGGCTGTTCGCCTCGATGTCGAAGCCCTTCGCCTTTCCGGGTTTGGAGCGGGCCTTTGTCGGCTTCGCGTGGTCGCCTGACGGCACGACGATAGGCTCCTTGACGTCCGAGCCTGAGAATTTCTTCGCCATGGGTAGGCTCCTGTTTCCGCAACAGCCTAGCCGGCCAGAGCAATTCCGCAATTCCCCGAATGGCGGAACTGCTCTAGCTCGTTGTTTTGTCGCATGTTCGCTGACGCGGGCCTTCGGTTCTTCACGCGAACCGGTGCCCATTTCGCTCGAAAATGCTCCAGGCCGCGGAAGGGAATTGACGCCCGCTGCGCTTCCGCTCAGGAAGAGACCCGTCGGCATCCGCCGTCCGTCTCCGGGCTCTCCATGGTCAACCTTTCCGCTTCCAATACCGCGCTGGTTCGGGATGTGGTCGAGGCGCTCGGCGCGCCGGCCGTGCTGCTCGACGGGCAGGGCGTGGCGCAGGCACTGAGCCCGGCCATGCCCGTCCTGATTCCGGGGCTGGCGGTCGGCAAGCTACTGGCGCTCGTGCTGCGCGATCCCGATCTCAACGACGCGATCGAGCTGGTCGCCCTGGAAGGCGGCGCCAAGACCGTCGAACTCGTCGAGCGCGTGCCGGTCGAGCGCACCTTCCGCATCCATATCGCTGCGCTGCGCGATAGCGGCTTGCGCCATGCGACGCTTCTGACCTTCCAGGACCTGAGCGAGCAGCGCGTGATCGAGCGCATGCGCGTCGATTTCGTCGCCAATGCCAGCCATGAATTGCGCACGCCTTTGGCCTCGCTGCTCGGCTTCGTCGAGACCCTGCAAGGGCCGGCACGCAATGACGAGCGGGCGCGCGAGCGCTTCCTCGGCATCATGCGCGAGCAGGGCTTGCGCATGGCGCGCCTCGTCGACGACCTGCTCTCGCTGTCGCGGATCGAGCAGCGCGCCCATGTCGCGCCGGACACGCCGGTCGATCTTGCCGGTATCGCCCGTGAGATCGTGGACTCGCTGACGCTGATGGCGCGCGAGCGTGACGTCACGCTGGCATTGAAGACGCCGCGCGAGGCGTTGCAGGTGCCTGGAGATCGCGACGAATTGCTGCGCCTGATGGAGAATCTCGTCGAGAACGCGATCAAATACGGCAAACCGGGCGGAGAGGTCGCGATCACCGTCGAGGCCAGTGATAGCGAAGCCAGCTTCAGCGTGCGCGACGACGGGCCGGGCATCGCGCCGGAACATCTGCCGCGCCTGACGGAACGGTTCTACCGGGTCGATACCGCCGCGAGCCGCGAGGCAGGCGGCACGGGCCTGGGTCTCGCCATCGTGAAGCATATCGTGCTGCGCCATCGCGGGCGCCTGACGATCGAGAGCAAGCCGGGAGAGGGCGCGACCTTCCGGGCGATCCTGCCGCGCTTCGAGCGTAAATCGTAGGCTGGAGAGTTTTCTCCGGAACCGTGCCGTCATCCCGGACGACCGAAGGGAGGTCCCGGGATCCATGCCGGGACATTCCCGGTAGAGGCTTTGGAGTGGATCCCGGATCGGCGCTGCCGGAGGCGGCTTGTCCGGGATGATCGCGTATGTCTCACGCCAGCTTCGGACCGCTGTGACTGCTCCAGCTCCGCTTTCGGAATGACCCCAACGGGCCTTCCGCTCGCGGGATCGATCGTCCTCCTCGTGGAGAGTCCTCCCCTCCGCCAAAAGACATCGTCCGGGGGGACCAATTCAGCCGGAGTGGATCAGTTCCAGTAATCCCTCAGTTCCTGCTGGCGTTTTGGGTCTGGCAGAACTCCTGCGTCGCCGTAGAGGGTCGCGGCGCCTCGGATCTGGGCCTCGGTGATGTCAGTGCGATAGCCCTCGAGTTCCTTGTCGTAGGCGAGCTTTTCCCACGGGATCGTCACATGGTGGCTGCCGATGCCGAGAAAGCCTCCGAAGGTCACATCGACGAAGAATACGCGGCCACTGACCTTCTCGATCAGCAACCGCTTGATGGTGCCGATCTGATCGTGCCTATGGTCGAATACAGCGGTCCCTTCGACGCGATCGCTTTCGATCATCAGATGCGATGCCGCCGGTCGCTCGATGGGGCCCCAGAGATAAAAGCCGTTCTCGATGATACCGGCCGCCACGACCGCCCTGCTGACGGCAGGGGTCCATGCCTGGCCGGGGTGAATCTCCTGCACGAGGGTCCAGGGCCCGAGATCGGCTGGCAGCCCGGCGCCGCTCGGCTCGTCGGTGAAACCGCGCAAGTCGGCGGAGTTCCCGGCGCGGAACACGCAGTAGGTTCGCATGAGTGCCTCCCTT
>NZ_CAMFJF010000073.1 GCF_945956895.1 uncultured Allobosea sp.
TCCGAAAGAGTGAGCTACAGGATGCGACTTGGGATGAGGTCGATTTCGAGAACGCAGTCTGGTCGATCCCGAAGGAGCGGATGAAGCGATCCAAGGCGCACAACGTCTATCTTGCGCAGCAAGCAATCGACATTCTCATTGCGCTCAAGACCTGCGCCGGCAATTCCAAATATCTGCTGCCATCGCGCTACGATGCGGATGCTCCCATGTCGCGGGCGACCTTCAATCGCATAACCACCGCTGTCGTGGCTCGGGCGAAGAAGGAGGGCTTGCCGCTCGAACCTTTCACGGTTCACGATCTGCGCCGGACAGGCTCTACGCTCCTGAACGAGCTGGGCTTCAATAGTGACTGGATCGAGAAGTGTTTGGCACATGAGGATGGCCGCTCGTCCCGTGGCATCTACAACAAGGCGGAATACGAGCACCAGCGCCGCCATATGATGCAAGAATGGGCGAACCTCGTGGACGCGTGGGTGGCGGGCCAGAAATATGTGCCGACGCTGTATCCGCCGTCAATGGACCTGTTGGTGCCTGAACCTAGCGTTTGACGGGCCGGAATTTCCTGAGCTTCACATCGGGCGACGGCGCGCGTCTGATAGCCTTCTCTCTGGAGGCTTGGCGACGTTCTTCAAGCCAAGCCTCCACTTCGGCGAGGTCCCAAACCACACACCGGGCCGTCAAATAGAACCGCTGGGGAAATTCACCCCGTTGTTCCATGTCATAGATTGTAGTGTCGGCAAGGGGAACTAGTTCCCGAAGCTGATGCCTGCGAATCGTCCGTTTACCCAGCGCGAATGTCGGATCACTCATCTTTCATAACCTCGGTATCCATGTTCAATGGGATTCGGGGCAACTGGAGGTCCCCGAAACTATGCGAACCATGGAGGGAGGTCGCTGGCCTGTAGCGTGCCGCATTTGCGTCTATGCGCCGGCGGCACCCCCTTACGGCGGGAGCGCGCGGCCGACATGCGAAACTTGCATCCCGGAGAGGGTGTCGGCAAGAAGGAACAGCGTTGAATGTTCGGGGGGGCTCAGGTTACAAGATCTGATGCAGCGGTGCGGGCAAAACGACGCCAGAGGGTAAGAAGTCGGGGGGAGCTTTGGAAATCAACATAAAGCCATTTCTCAAGTGGGCAGGCGGGAAACGCTGGCTTACTAAAACGCTTTTCCCCCTTATCCCCGAGGACTACGGAAGATATGTTGAGCCGTTTCTCGGAAGTGGAGCGATTTTTTTCGCCTTGTCGCCTCAAGAGGCATTTCTATCCGATATTAACGCTGAACTTGTTAACACGTATCTCGCCATCCGTGATCATCCGGGTGAAATACTCTTAGGCCTCCGCGACTTACATGATCGTCATAGTCATGATTTATATTACCTTATCCGAAATACCCATCCAGATAGTGATATCCAAGCTGCCATTCGTTTCTTGTATCTGAATCGAACTTGCTGGAATGGGCTTTATCGCGTCAATCGCAAGAATGAGTTTAATGTTCCTATTGGAACAAAATCTTCTGTTTTGTTTGATGATGATGATTTTTTTGCTGTTTCGAATGTTTTAAAGAAAGCTACTATATCGGCTATTGATTTCGAGGAGGCGATAGATTCTGCTTCATCAAACGATCTAATCTATGTAGACCCGCCATATACAGTAAAGCATAATTTTAATGGATTTCTAAAATATAATCAGTCGATATTTTCATGGGACGACCAAGTTCGCCTTCATGATGCGCTTGTTCGGGCAAGGACGCGCGGTTGCCATATATTGGTATCCAATGCAAACCATGAAAGTATCCATGAATTATATTCTGATTTCCACATTACACATACGATACCACGGGCAAGCGTAATCGCTGGCCAATCCAAGGCGCGCGGTCTGACATCTGAGTTCTTGGTGGTGCATCATGCCTAGAGTCGGATACTGGAGAGCAATATTCTCTGCTGGACCGCAGGCATGGGGAACCGCACTGCTAGAAATTCTAGTGGTAGCAACAATATCTCTAATACCATTGCTTATGGCTGCAATACGAGAGCTTTTGCCATTGGGGTCAAATATTCTTATCAGCGACGCCTTCCAAAGATCATTTCTGAGCGGTCAGCTTGTATTTTATTCTGTTGGACTTATTGCAACCATAACGTGGAACTCAAATAAGGATTTTCAGTCATTCTTCCCGTGGCGGACAATCTTTAATTTATACTGCCTTGCGGGAATTGTGTTCTGCACGCTCCTAATTGGCTATGATCCAACGTTATCGCGCATAAAGCCAAGCATACTTTCGGTCGCATCGGTCGGAATATTTCTAGTGACTCTTGTCGCCTATGTTTTGATGGCTGTCATTTCCCAAGTCCATGTAAATGTGGGGGAGGCCCTAGCCAAAACGGATGCTGATCTACAGAACGAGGTTCGGCGGTCGAGGGGGATTTCTTGATGGCGACTGAGGACGCGCGCAAGGTCGTGATTTCGGCCATTCGTATTCAGCAACCCATCGGCGACATATATGTCGGGAGTATCCCTGCAAAGACGCTAGTCGAGATTACCGATTTTGACATTCGGCAATTGGTCACGGAGAGGGGTATCGACTCATATCTCGGTATTCAGAGGGAACTCGATACGAGGCGGGTTCGTGAGATCCAGCAATACGTAAGAGGCTCTGATGCGACATTTCCTACCGCAGTTGTCTTGGCGATACCTGAGAAGTGCGTAGCTATCGAATCTCCGTGTGATGCCGATGATCGCTTCGTCCGCATGACCCTATCGAACTATCCTGATGACGCGGACCCTGAAAATGCGGTCTTCTACCGTCATATCGCCCGCGTCATTGACGGACAGCATCGTATTCGAGGGCTGGAGGGCTATGACGGAACTGATTTTGACGTAAATGTATCGATATTCATTGATGCAGACATAGCGGATCAGGCGAGCATATTTGCAACGGTAAATCTTGCTCAAACAAAAGTTAACAAAAGCCTTGTCTACGATCTATTTGAATTAAGTAAGAGCCGAAGCCCTGAAAAGACATGCCATAGTGTTGTCGTCGCACTAGAGTCGACTCCTGACAGTCCGTTTTACAGAAAAATAAAAAGGCTTGGAAAAACAACACCCGGCAGATACACGGAGACGCTGTCTCAAGCAACGGTCGTTGCCGGAATATTGCAATATATATGCAAAGATAAAATACAAATAATTCAAGATCGACAAATTGGGAGGCGTGGCGGAACATTCCCACCTGCCAATGCAGACGATGCAGAGAGGTTAGTTTTGCGGCCATTCTTTATAGAGAGCAGGGACGTTGATCTTACTAATCTTATCTGGAACTATTTTGATGCAGTCAAATTGAGATGGCCCGAAGCATGGGATGCAAACGCAACCGGCTATATGTTGAATCGCACAAACGGGTTCGATGGATTGATGCGATATTTTAGACACGCGTACCGATACCTTACAAGTCCGGGAAAAATGGTAGAAACTGAAGATTTTAAAAGGCTGCTAGATAAATCGTCCTTAAAGGATGGAGACTTCAATCCGCAGCGATTTGTGCCCGGTTCCTCTGGCGCGTCTGCACTCGCGCGGGTGCTATTAGAAGAAACGGGAATTCAATAGAGCTACCGATCTCGCCGAGCCTTGGCGAAACCCCTGTCCGTGGCAATGAACCGCTCCAACATGGGCACGATCAGCCTGACTGGATCGGCGACGGGCTGGCCGGTTTCGCGGGCCAGCACCTCTGCATAGGCGACCAGATCGCGGTGGAGCGGCGCGGGCAGTTCCACGGTGATCTTCACGGGCTTGTCGTCGGGCAGCGGGCCGAGTTTCAGTTTCGTCATGGTCAACCTCCTGCCGGCTCGAATACTAAATCGCGGGTGACGATGATCCTGACCGGGAAGCCCGGCCGGATGGTCAGCGTCGGCGCGACCTGCAACTGGCGCTGGACGATCTGCTGGCCGGCCTGATTGACGGTATCCTGCGCGCCGTCGCGGATGGCGCGGATCAGTCGGTCCTCGTCGCTCATCGCCAGCTCCGAACCGACTGCGAGCAGCGTGGACAGCCCTGCCGCCTTCATCAGATCCCACCAATGATAATCGACGCCATCCTCAAGCCCGGCATAGCCGCTGGCGTCCGCGCCCGGCAGGCGCTCCAGAACGATGGAGCGGCCACCCGGCAAGATCAGGCGGTTCCACACCAAGAGCACCCTTCGCTGGCCGAAGGTCACGCCATCATCGTATTGGCCGATGATGCGGGTGCCCTGCGGGATCAGAAGCAGCGAGCCGGTCGGGCTGTCATAGACGTTCTCCGTGACCTGTGCGGTGATCTGGCCGGGCAGATCGGAACGGATGCCGGTGATGAGCGCGGCGGGGATCACGGCCCCGGCCTGAAGGATGTAGGGCGATGCCGGCGGCGCAACGCGATCCGGGGCGACGGTCTGCCGGTCCACCGGCCCATTGAGAAACGCCGCGTGGCGATCCTGTGTCGCGGGCTGCCCGCCGAGGCCAAGCCCGGCAAGGCCGGGCATGGCCGTCCCGGCCGTCGCTCCCGTGCGCGGGCCGGACTGGAAAAAGACGTTGCTCAAGCGCGCGGCTTCTTCCTCGGCGCGGCGGCGTTCTTCCTCAGGATCGACGGCGGGCGTCGTCATGACGGGCGGCGCAACGGGCTGGCCCCTTGTCTGCGCGTCGAGGATCGGGCGGCCGAGGTCGCCGGGTAGCGCCGGGCCGAGCGCCGGCCCGCTATAGTCGCTCGGCAGGCCGGACAGGCCGTCCGCCGTGGGCCGGTTCTCGGTCGAATAGAGTTCGTCACCTCCCGGTCCTGCATCGCGGGTCTGGAGCGCGTAAATCAGCGCCCCACCGATGCCGAGAAGCGCGACGGCCCCGACGCCTGCCAGCATCTTACGGGACAGGCGGGTGACGCGGGGCGATTCAGCGCGCAGGCGCATGGGGGTGGCGGTATCGGTATCGCTCATGAGGACGATCCTCCCGTGGTCGTGCGGGCTGGCTCTGCTGCGGCCTGCGTCGGGTTGGTGCGGACGATCCTGACAACCTGCTGGCGGTTGCCGCTGCCAAGGCGCAGCTCCGCCGCGCCGAACAGGCGGTCCACGATCAGGACGTTCTGGTGGATGCGGGAATTGACGATCTGCGGCTCGCCGTTCGATCCAAGCACGAAGATCGGCGGCATCTCGCCCTGCACGATCCCGGCCGGGAAGACGACATAGACGCGCCTGCCGTCATCGAAGACGGAAACCGGCCGCCATGGCGGGCTGTCGCCCTGCACCTGCAAGGCGTAGCGATAGTTCCGCGCTGCCTCGGCCGGAATGATCGGCGCGGCCGGGACCGCCTGACGCTGGCCGGCAGGCGGTGCCGGATAGGCCCATGCCACGGCGGGCATGTAGAGCGATTCCCGCGCGCGCAGCTCGAGCATGTAAGTGCGCCGGTCGGTGGTGACGACAAGGTTGGTCGAAATGTCCGGCCGCGTCGGCTTCACGAGGATATGGACGCGGCGGTTTGCGCCCGAACCGGATTCCGTATCGCCGATGATCCAGCGGGCGGTGTCGCCGGCCGCGATCGGCCCCGCGCCTGTCAGGCTCTCGCCCGGCTCCAGCGCGATCGTCGTGATCTGCCCGACTGCGGCATAGACCTGATAGAGCGCGCCTTCCGACCACGGATAAATCTGGATGGCGTTGTAGTAGCCTTCCCGGCGCGGCTCGACGCGGGCGGCTGCGTTGGCGTTCTCGACGCGGCCGGTCGGCGTGCCTGCGGCGGTGCCGCCGCGCGCCACGGTCCATGCGGGGGGCACATGCAGCGGCCGGGGCGTGTTGTCGGTTGCCGCCGCCTGCACGGTCGGCAGCGGCGGCACGCTGGCGTCGTAGCTGAATTGCGGCGTCCGGTTGGTGGCGCAGCCTGCCAAAGTAATTGCAAACGCCGTCGCAAAAATCGCATAGGTTAGCGACTTCAGGATCAGTAAGGAGGAACCGACAGAATGGATTCTGTGCCGACGATTGTTGCCCGGTATATCGACGCCTACAACAGGATGAATGTTCAGGCGATGCTCGACTGCCTGTCGGGCGACGTTCGGTTTATCAACAGATCGAACGGAGAAGTGACGAACGAGACGCACGGGATTGAAGCGTTTCGCGCGTTGGCGGAACAGGGCGTTCAATTGTTTGCGGAAAGAGCACAGACGATTCTCGGCTGCATCGCAATTGAGGACCGGGCAGCCGTGCGCATCGGGTATCGCGCCAAGGTCAAGGCCGACCTGCCCAACGGCTGGAAGGCCGGGCAAGAGATCGAGATGACGGGTACATCTTTCTTCGTGATTTCCGAGGGGAAGATCAGCGAGGTGATTGATGCAAGCTGACGCTTTCATTGGCTCATCTCCCGCGACCAAGAAATTGCATTGACGTAGATTCCCAGCGGATTGGCGCGCAGGCGCTCGGCGTCGCGCGGCGGCTGGATGACGATGGTGAGAATGGCTGTCCATCGTTCCGTGGTGGAAAGCTGGCCGTTCTCGAAATGCCTTTCCGTCCACGCGACGCGGAAGCTGTTGGGCGAGGCCCGGATGACGCTCGACACTTCGACGGCGACCTGCTGTCGGCCGACCTTGGCGAAGGGATCATTGGCACGGGCGTAATCGTTGAGCGCCGCCGCGCCGCGATCCGTGGTCCACTCATAAGCCCGAAGCCAGTTCTGACGGACAATGATCGCGTCGGCCGGGATCGCGCGGACCTGCTCGATGAAGCGGCCGAGATGGAAAGCAATCTGCGGATCGGTCGGGCGATAGTCGGCATTGGCGGGCGCGACGGTCTGCGCCTGACCAAGATTATCGACCTGCACCACCCACGGCACCACGGTCCCGCGTGCGGACTGCCAGACAAGGGCGGACGCGAAGCCGGCAGACAGGATCAGCGAGCCGAAGGCCATGAGCCGCCAGTTCCGCGCCTGCACGCGGGCCGAGCCGATACGCTCGTCCCAGACTTGCGCGGCGCGCTGATAGGGCGTCTCGGGTTCCGGCGTCTTGCCGTAATGGGTTGCTGGTCGTTTGAAGATGCTCATGAGCGGTCACTTTCGGAAAGGTTGACGGAGGAACCGGAACCGTGGCTGTCGCCAGACCGCACCGCATGGGCGGCCATGGTGGTGCCGTGGTTCATTGCCTGCGAGCGGCGCATCTGCTGCGCCCATGCGGGCGGGCTGCCGGCCGGGCCGGATGCTGCTGCGGCGGGATCGACGCTCGCGCCGCCGACCGTGCCCATGGTGGAGCTGCCGCCCGACGCGCCGAATCCGGCTTTCGCACCAGCGGAGAAGCTGGATTTGACGGATTCGCTGGCGCGAGCGGCGGCGCGTTTGAGGGGCGAGATAGCCGCCGACCCTGCGGCCCGCGCCACACCGCCGAGGCCGGAGGCGACGCCGGCCGCACCGGATTGGCCAAGCGAGCCGACGCTATAGGCGGCGGTCGCCGCGCCTGCGGTGGCCGCACCGCCGCGGACGGCCGCGGCCCCGCCGGACAGTGCAGCGGCACCGCCCTTGGCGGCGAGCATGGCCCCGCCGCCAGCGGCGACGGCTGCACCTGCGACCGCAAGCCCGGTTCCAACGGCAGCACCCGCGCCAAGCTGCGGCCCGCCGGAAACGATGCCATTGGCGATGCCGGGGCCGAAGATGCCGAGGCCGAGCAGCGACAGCGCGGCGAGCACAATCGCCATGGCGTCGTCGATGGTCGGGGTCGCCCCGCCGAAACCGGCCGTGAATTGCGAAAACAAGGTGCTGCCGATGCCGATGATAACGGCGAGGACCAAGACCTTGATGCCGGACGACACCACGTTGCCCAAGACCTTCTCGGCCATGAACGCGGTCTTGCCGAACAGCCCGAAGGGGATGAGGACGAAGCCGGCGAGCGTCACCAATTTGAACTCGATCAGCGTCACAAAAAGCTGGATCGCCAAAATGAAAAACGCGAGCACAACCAGCGCCCACGCAAACAGCAAACATGCGATCTGTATGAAGTTCTCGAAGAACGCGATCCAGCCCATCAGGTCGGAAATGGAGTCGAGCAGCGTGCGGCCGGCGTCGAGGCCGGTCTGCGCCACGCGGCCCGGCCGCATCAGATCGGTCACGGAAAAGCCGGTGCCCGACGCCATCAGGCCGAGGCCGGCGAAGCTCTCGAAGACGATGCGCGCGAGGTTGTTCCAGCTTGAAATGATGTAGGCGAAGACGCCGACGAACAGCGTCTTCTTCACCAGCCGGGCGATGATGTCGTCATCCGCGCCCCATGCCCAAAACAGCGCGGCGAGCGTTACGTCGATGACAATGAGCGTCGTGGCGATGAAGGCCACCTCGCCGCCGAGCAGGCCGAACCCTGAGTCGATGTAGGACGTGAATACGCCTAGAAACGAGTCGATGACGCCTGTGTTGCCCATGGTCAGCGCCCTTCGCTGGATTGCGGCGCGGCGGGCGCTGGCGCGCGGCCGAGGAAGCGGTCACGGGATTCAGCCCAAGCGGCGAGGCAGTCGGTGTCATTCGCCGCCGCCTCGCCGAGCCGCTGGCAACGGCGCAGGGTTTCGCGCAGCGGATCGGCCGGGGGCTGGAGCGCCGATGCGGGCCTTGGCGCGGAAGGCTCGTCCTTCCGCGCCATGTCGATTGCGGTCGCCGTGACGGCGATGGCGACGAACACCACGGCCCCGAGCCGGGCCAGCATCTTGCCGTCCATGGCGAGCCTCCCGGTCAGTTGTTGCCGTTGTTGAACATCTGCGCATTGCCCGGCTGATAGCCGCTGCCCGGTGTCAGGAACCGTTCGCGCTGGATGCGGCCCTGCTCGGCGGCGGTCGCGCGCTCCGCTTCGGTCAGCGCATCGGCGCGGCCATTTGCCGAGATGACCGCGATCAGGTCGGAAAGCTGCTGCGACTGGAGGGCGAGGAGCTGGTTGCCGGCCTGCGTGGCTTGCAGCGCGCCGGTCGCGCCTTGGCTCTGGCCGACAAGCGCGGCCATCTCGGCGCGGTTGCTGTCGATGTTGCCGACCGCACCCGCCTGAATGCGCATGGCGTCCTGCAAGCCGCCGACCGTGTTCTCCCAGCGCCCGCGCGCATCGGCGACAAGCTGGGCGTCAGTCGCCGATAGCGAGACATTGCCATATTGCTGCTGGAACGCTTGGTCGATCTGCCCGACCTCGAACGCGATGTTCTGCGCTTGGCCGAGAAGCTGCTGCGTGCGCTGGACGTTCTGCTGGAGCTGCTGGAGCGACGAATACGGCAGGCTCGCCAGATTGCGGGCCTGATTAATGAGCATCTGCGCCTCGTTCTGGAGGCTGGTGATCTGGTTGTTGATCTGCTCCAGCGTGCGCGCTGCCGTGAGCACGTTCTGCGCATAGTTGCTCGGGTCATAGACGATGCGGCCGAAGCCGAATTGCGCATGGGCCGGGCTTGCCAGCATGGGCGAAAGCGCGACGGGCACGGCGAGCGCCAGCGCGAGGGCCGAGGCCCCGACGATCTTGGGATAGGTCATGGAAGAATCTCCTGTGTGGGGTGGGTATCGAGCCGGGCCGGCGCGGCGGATTCCGGTCGGTCGGCAAGATTGGTGAGGTTCGGGATCAGGCCGGCCGCCCACTCGACGCCGCGCTCGCGCAGCCATGCGGCGAGGAAGCCGTCGCGGCCGTGTTCGGCGACGATCTGCGCAATGAGCGTCTGGTCGGATTTGGCGGATGCGGCGCAGAGCGCGAGGCCGACTTCGGACAGGCCAAGCTCGAACAGGCGATTGCCCCTGCGGCTTTGGCAGTAGTAATCCCGTTTGGGCGTGGCCCTTGCGAGGATTTCGATCTGGCGGTCATTGAGGCCGAAGCGGCGATAAATGGCCGTGATCTGCGGTTCGATGGCCCGCTCGTTCGGCAGCAAGAGCCGCGTCGGGCAGCTCTCGATAATCGCGGGCGCGATGTTGCTGCCGTCAATGTCGGACAGGCTTTGCGTGGCGAAGATGACGCTGGCGTTTTTCTTGCGCAGCGTTTTCAGCCATTCGCGGAGCTGGCCGGCGAAACCTTCATCGTCGAGCGCAAGCCAGCCTTCATCTATGATGAGCAGCGTTGGTCGCCCGTCGAGCCGGTCGCCGATACGATGGAACAGATAGGCGAGCGCGGCCGGGGCCGCGCCGGTCCCGACAAGTCCCTCGATCTCGAACGCCTGCACGTCCGCCGAGCCAAGGTGTTCGGCTTCGGCGTCCAGCAGCCGGCCATAGGCCCCGCCGACGCAGAACGGCCGGAGCGCCTGTTTCAGATCGTTGGATTGCAGCAGCACCGCAAGGCCGGTGATGGTGCGTTCCTCGACCGGCGCGGAGGCGAGCGAAGTCAGCGCCGTCCAAAGATACTCTTTGACCTCGGGCGTGATGGCGATGCCTTCCCGCATGAGGATGGCGGCGATCCAGTCCGCCGCCCATGCCCGTTCATAGGTGTCGTGGATGCGGGCGAGCGGCTGGAGCGAGACGGACGCCTCGGCCCCATCGGTCAATCCGCCGCCAAGGTCGTGCCAGTCGCCGCCCATGGCGAGCGAGGCGGCGCGGATGCTGCCGCCGAAGTCGAAGGCGAAGACCTGCGATCCAGCGTAGCGCCGGAACTGCAAGGCCATGAGGGCGAGCAGCACGGATTTGCCCGCGCCCGTGGGGCCGACGACAAGGGTGTGGCCTACGTCGCCGACATGGAGACTTAGCCGGAACGGGGTTGAGCCTTCGGTCTTTCCAAAGAGCAAAGGGGGCGCACCGAAATGCTCGTCCCGTTCCGGCCCCGCCCACACCGCCGAAAGCGGGATCATGTGGGCGAGATTCAAAGTGCTGATGGGCGGCTGGCGGACATTCGCGTAGGCGTGTCCGGGCAGGCTGCCGAGCCATGCGTCAACCGCGTTGACGCTCTCGGGCATGGCGGTGAAGTCGCGGCCCTGAACGATCTTCTCGACCAGGCGCAGCTTCTCGTCGGCTATGCGCGGGTCGGCATCCCAAACGGTGACGGTGGCCGTGACATAGGCCATGCCCGCCACGTCCGCCCCAAGCTCCTGCAAGGCCATGTCCGCGTCGAGCGCCTTGTTCGCCGCGTCGGTGTCCACGAGGGCGGACGCCTCGTTGGTCATCACCTCTTTCAGAATCGCGGCGATGGACTTGCGCTTGGCGAACCATTGGCGGCGGATGCGGGTCAGCAGCCGCGTGGCGTCGGTCTTGTCGAGCAGGATGGCGCGGGTGTTCCACCTGTAGGGGAACGGCAGCCGGTTCATTTCGTCGAGCAGTCCCGGCGTCGTCGCGGTCGGGAGTCCCACGATGGTCAGGACGCGCAGATGCGCGTCGCCAAGGCGCGGCTCCAGCCCGCCGGTCAAGGGCTGGTCGGCGAGCAGCGCGTCGAGGTGCATCGGCACCTCGGGCACCCGCACGCGATGCCGGTTGGTCGAGATGGTGGAATGGAGATAGGTCAGCGTCGCGCCGTCATCCATCCAACGGCACTCGGGCATGAAGCCGTCGAGCAAGGCCAGCACGCGGTCGGTGCGGTCGATGAAGCCACGCAGCAGCTCCCACGGGTCCACGCCGGTTTTCTCGCGGCCCTCGTAGAGCCATGTTTCGGCGCGGGCGGCTTCCTCGGCCGGGGGCAGCCAGAGGAAGGTCAGGAAATAGCCAGAAACGAAATGCGTGCCCGCTTCCTCGAAACCGGCCTTGCGCTCGGCATCGACCAGCGCCGACGCGGGATCGGGAAAAGTGCTGTGGGGATAGGTCGCGGCCTCGCTGCGCTGCGCTTCGACAAAGATGCTCCAGCCGGAGCCGAGGCGGCGCACGGCATTGTTGATGCGGCCGGCGACGGCGACCAGCTCGGCCGCGACGGCGGAATCCAGATCGGGACCGCGAAACTTCGCCGTCCTCTGAAAACTACCGTCCTTGTTCAAGACGACGCCGGAGCCGAGCAATGCGGCCCATGGCAGATAGTCGGCGAGCCGGGCGGCGGTGCGGCGATATTCGGCAAGGTTCATCATGGCCGCGCCCTCACGCCGCCAGATGGCCGGGGATGCGCAGATGCCTACGCCCGACCTCGACGAATTGGGGATCGCGCTTCGCCGCCCATACGGCTGCGAAATGGCCGATGGCCCAAATGGCGATGCCGACCAGCCAGAGGCGCAAGCCGAGGCCCACGGCCCCGGCAAGCGTCCCGTTCAGAATCGCGATGCTTCTCGGTGCGCCGCCGAGCAGGATGTGTTCGGTTAGCGCCCGATGGACCGGCACGGTGAAGCCCGGCACCGCGTCGAGCTGTTCAAGGCCGCCCGCCATCAAACGAGCGCCCCGCCGCCGAAGGAGAAGAACGACAGGAAGAAGCTCGATGCGGCGAACGCGATGGACAGGCCGAACACGATCTGGATCAGCTTGCGGAAGCCGCCGCTGGTATCGCCGAAGGCCAGCGTCAAGCCAGTGGCGATAATGATGATGACAGCGACGATCTTGGCGACCGGCCCCTCGATGGACTGAAGGATTTGCTGCAAGGGCTGCTCCCATGGCATCGACGAACCGGACGCATGGGCGGCCGGGGCAAGCATGAGGCTGATGGCAAGGGTGGATGCGGCGGTCGCGGCGAAGCGATAGCCGCGCGTGAGCGTGCGGATCATGAAGATTCTCCTGTGCTGGTTGGGATTGCGGGGGTGATGCGGTAGTCGCCGTCCGGCCCCAGCCCCTCGACGCGGGCAAGCTCGGCCAGCCGGCGCGCGGAACCGCGCCCGGAAAGGACGGCAACAAGGTCGATGGTTTCCGCGATGAGAGCGCGGGGGACGGTGACAACAGCCTCTTGAATGAGCTGTTCAAGGCGACGGAGCGCGCCGATGCCGGTGCCGGCATGGATGGTGCCGAAGCCGCCGGGGTGCCCCGTGCCCCACGCTTTCAGAAGGTCGAGGGCTTCGGGGCCGCGCACCTCGCCGATGGGGATGCGGTCGGGGCGCAGGCGCAGCGAGGAACGGACCAGATCGGAAAGCGTCGCCACGCCGTCTTTCGTCCGCATGGCGACAAGGTTCGGCGCGGCGCATTGCAGCTCGCGCGTGTCCTCGATGATGACGACGCGATCCTGCGTCTTCGCCACCTCGGCGAGCAGCGCGTTGGTCAGCGTCGTTTTGCCGGTGCTGGTGCCGCCCGCCACCAAGATATTGGCGCGGGCTGCGACGGCTTCGCGCAGCGTTTCCGCCTGATCGGCGGACATGATGCCGGCGGCCACGTAGTCGTCGAGCGTGAACACCGCGACGGCGGGTTTGCGGATGGCGAAGGCCGGCGCGGCGACCACGGGCGGCAGAAGCCCCTCGAACCTCTCGCCACTCTCCGGCAGTTCGGCCGAGACGCGCGGGCTGCGGGCATGAACCTCCGCGCCGACATGATGGGCGACCAGCCGCACGATACGTTCGCCATCGGCGGCAGACAGCTGTTCGCCCGTGTCGGAAAGCCCTTCGGACAGCCGGTCCACCCAAAGGCGGCCGTCCGGGTTCAACATCACCTCGACCACGGCCGGGTCTTCGAGCAGCCGGGCAATGGCGGGGCCGAGCGCGGTGCGCAACATGCGCGCGCCGCGCTGGATCGCTTCCTGTCTGTGGTGGTTGGTGGTCATGTCGGCCCCGGCTTCTGGCGGGGCGCAACAGGCGATCCCCGGATCGGGGTCGATTAAGAGAGGCCG
Source organism: uncultured Allobosea sp. (assembly GCF_945956895.1). GTDB lineage: Bacteria > Pseudomonadota > Alphaproteobacteria > Rhizobiales > Beijerinckiaceae > Allobosea. Next base: position 13,635 of record NZ_CAMFJF010000073.1, read on the forward strand.
AAATCCGGCCGGTTCAACAAGTATCTAGCTCTGTGCGGGGATCGGCGGCTATCGGCGGTAAATAGGATGGGCTTCCTTCGACGATCTTGCGCCCGGACAGAGGAGTCACTATATTTCTAGCAACTCGATCTTCGGTGGTCGGGGCAGGTTCGAATCCTGCGGCTGCGCTAGTTCTGGTCGCCCTTTTAAGCCTTTTCCACTTCGGAAATAGTCAACTTAGAGCCCGTCCCGAAAGGGTTGAGCGGCTGGGGCGCTCGTGATTCCAAGGGG
>NZ_CAMFJF010000074.1 GCF_945956895.1 uncultured Allobosea sp.
CTTCATCATCGCGTGAAGCTCAACCCGCCCCGGACACAAAAGTTCAGACACTCCCTGGACACCGCCTTCTGCATCGAGGCCGTCGAGGATGCCATGGCCCGTTTCGGCAAGCCCGAAATCTTCAATACGGATCAGGGTTCGCAGTTCACCAGCCGCGAGTTCACCGCCCTGCTGATCGCAGCCGACATCAGGATCAGCATGGACGGCAAGGGCGCCTGGCGTGACAACGCGTTCGTCGAACGCCTCTGGAAATCGGTCAAATACGAGGAGGTCTATCTGCGCGCCTATGCCAGCGTATCGGAGGCCCGCGCCTCGATCGGCCGGTATCTCGACTTCTATAACAGCCGGAGGCCTCATCAGGGGCTGGCCCGGCAGACGCCCGACGAGGCTTACTTCAACGCGCTGCTGCCAATCCCGGCCGCGGCATAACAGAGGCTGAGAACCGCTCGGCCACAGCACCGAAACTGTTCAGATAAACCGAGCCGGCTCTGTTCCTTGCCCGACCAAGTGTCTGTACAAACTTCCGGACCGTCATCCCGCCCCACAAATGCAGCAGGCGATCAGCGTCGAAGCCTCGCGGCGCCGCGCGATTGCATTTCGCAGCCGTGGGAAGGCGCCAGCATTGAGGCATTCTCCCGAGCGGTGCCATGAGCAAGAGCTTCAGTTACCCCGTCTGGAACATCCTGCACCTGGAGCGCGGGGCGCGCGAGCCACTGCAGGGGCAGATATTCCACCAGCTCAGGACTGCGATCACGATCGGACAGATCGAGCGCGGAGCACGGTTGCCGCCGAGCCGCATGCTGGCAAAGGAACTCGGCATCGCGCGCAATACCGTGACGAATATCTACGACCGGCTGGCGGCCGAGGGTTACCTGCTCCACAAGGTCGGTGCCGGCACCTTTGTCGAAGCGATCCTCCCGGAAGATTACCAGACGAAGGGGGGGCAGCAAGTCTCGCCTCGCGCCTCGCCCATGGCGCCCTCGCAGCGCGGCCAGGCCATTCTCGCGATGCAGGTTCCCTGGGGGCGGATGGACCAGTTCGCGCTCAGCCCCGGCCTGCCGGCTCTCGACCAATTTCCGTTTGAGCGCTTCGCCGAGCTGTCCGCCCAGCATTGGCGCTCGCGAACCACGATCGACCTCGGCTATGGCGAGGGCGGCGGCCTGCATGCCTTGAAGGAGCAGATCGCCCTCTACCTGCGCGAAGCGCGCGGCGTCTGCTGCGATGCGGAGCAGGTCATCATCGTCAGCCATACCCTGCAGGCGCTGACCTTGGTGACCCAGGTGCTGCTCGACAGCGGAGATTCGGCCCTCGTCGAGGACCCTTCCTACATCGCGGAGCTCGCCAATCTGAGGGCGGCGGGCATTCGCCCGATCAGCGTTCCGATCGACGCCGAGGGTCTCGATCTTTCCGCCACCGACGTGACGGCGGAAAGGGCACGCCTCGCCGTTGCGACGCCTGTCGGCCAGTTCCCCTTCGGCAGCACGATGAGCATGGCACGCCGGCAGGCGTTGCTGGACTGGGCCTATGCCAACGATGCCTGGATCTTCGAGGACGACGTCAACAGCGAGATCCGCTGGTCCGGCGTGCCGTTGCCGCCTCTGGCGTCCTTGGATCGTCGCGGCCATGTCATCTACACGAGCTCCTTCAACCGCGTGCTCGCGCCGGGTCTCAGGCTCGGCTACCTCGTCGTGCCGCACGATCTCGTCGATGCCTTCACGATGATGCAGCAGGCCTTTTCGAGCCATGTGCCGCTGCCCCTGCAGAAAACCGTCGCCGATTTCATGGCGCAGGGCCATCTCGCCTCGCATATGCGGCGGATGCGAGCGATCTATCGCGAGCGCGCCGAGACTCTGACCGAAGGTCTGCGCCGCGAACTGGGCGACTGGCTCGAGGTGCCGGACGTGCCCGCCGGCCTCTACCTGACGGCCGTGGCGAAGGAGCCCGTCGACGACGTCGCCATCTCCAACGCGGCACTACGGCTTGGCCTCGATGTGCCGCCGCTCTCGCGCTACTGCGTCAGCGGGAGGGTGCTCGCCGGATTCATCTTCGGCTTCGGCAACACGCCCGCCTCGCGCATCCCCCACGTCGTGCGCAGCTTCGCGGCCTTGGTCCGCGCCGGTTCCGGGGCTTTGCCAGGCATTGGCTCCATGCCTCTCCGATAATTGGCTCTTGGCCGCTTTTCGCAAAGCCCAATACTGCGACCGACAGAGCGGGACCACCCGCCGGCAGTGAGGGGCTTTGACGTGAACCACATGGATAGCGGGGCGGCGCCGGCGTACCGGCCTGTCCTGGCCGCCAACGGCATTCGCAAGAGCTTCGGCGCGCTCGAGGTGCTGAGCGACGTCAGCCTGTCGGCGGGCGAGCATCAGGTCATCTCCATGATCGGTGCGAGCGGTTCCGGCAAGAGCACCTTCCTACGTTGCATCAACCTTCTCGAAGTTCCCGACGCCGGCTCGATCACCTTCGAGGGCGAGACGCTGGAGCTGCGGCGCCGCGGAGACCAGCCCGCGACGCTGAATAGCCGGCAGGTGGCGCGGATCCGAGCCCGGATGGGCATGGTCTTCCAGAGCTTCAACCTGTGGGCTCACCTGACGGTGCTCGAGAACGTCACCATCGCGCCGATCAAGGTGCTGGGGGTGCCGAAGGCGGCAGCCGTTGCGCGGGCCGAGGAGCTGCTCGCGAAAGTCGGCATGTACGACAAGCGCAACAGCTATCCGGCCCATATTTCCGGCGGCCAGCAGCAACGCTGTGCGATCGCGCGCGCGCTCGCCATGGAACCGAAGCTGCTGCTGTTCGACGAGCCGACCTCGGCGCTCGATCCGGAGCTGGTCGGCGAGGTGCTCCGCGTCATGCAGCTCCTCGCCGAGGAGGGGCGCACGATGATCGTCGTCACTCACGAGATGGGCTTCGCCCGGCAGGTCTCGAACGAGGTGCTCTTCCTGCATCAGGGGCGCATCGAGGAGCGCGGCCCGCCGGAGCAGGTCTTCGGTGCGCCAAGGAGCGAGCGCTGTCGGCAGTTCCTTGCCCGCGTGCTGTGAACGACCGCCGAGAGAAACCACGACAAAAGAGAGAAAGAGGGGTTGCCATGAAGACCAAAGCCATCGGCCTGATCGCATGCCTTGTTGGCCTTTCCGCTCTGCCCGCCTTGGCCAAGGATCTGCGTGTCGGCAGCGAATGCACCTACCCGCCCTTCAACTATCGCGACGCCAAGGGCGAGCTCCAGGGTTTCGACATCGACATCGCTCGTGAAGTCGGCAAGCGCATGAATGTCGGGCTCTCATTCGTCTGCCAGGCCTGGGAGGGCATGATTCCCGGTCTGCTCGCCGGCAAATACGACGTCATCCTGGCCAGCATGTCGATCACGCCGGACCGCCTGAAGAGCATCGACTTCAGCATCCCCTATCGCTCCTCCTCGGGCCGGTTCGCGGGAACCAAGAGCCTGGCTGCGAACAGCCCGTTCAAGGCGGATGGTTCGCCCAATCCCGACATCTTCAAAGGCAAGACCGTTGGCATCCAGCGTTCCTCGCAGTATCATCGTTACATCACGGAAAAATTCCCGACGGTGCAGGTGTCCCTCTACGACACCGTCGACAACATGCTCTTGGATTTGAAAGCCGGCCGCGTCGACGCCGTGATGCTGGGCCCGATCAAGCTCGCGGCCGACTTCCTCGACAAGCCGGACGGAGCGAACTTCGCTTTCATCGGTCCCGAGGTCGACGACGTGAGTTATTTCGGCCCCGGTGTCGGTGCCGGCATCCGCAAGGGCGACGGCGCGATCAAGGAATCGATCGACAAGGCGCTGGCCGAGATCATCAAGGACGGCACCTTCAAGCAGATCAACCAGAAATACTGGAAGTTCTCGGTCCTCGGCAGCGCCTGGAAGAACTGACCGGCCTGCCCGGCCCGGTTGCAGGGCGAGCGCCGTCGGCGCTCGCCTCTTTGCCCTCGCGCGAGAATGGCCATGGATATATTGCAGGGGTGGGGCGAGGCGATCGCCCGGGGAGCCGCCGTGACCGTCGCGGTCGCCCTGATGGCGCTGGCGCTCGGTCTGGTTTGGGGCGTGCTCGGCGCGCTGGCGCGCCTCTCCTCGTCGCGCATCCTGCGCAGGCTCGGCACGATCTACACGACGGTGATCCGCGGCACGCCGGAGCTGTTGATCATCCTCATCGTCTATTTCGGCGGCACGGTCGCCTTGACCGCTCTTGCGCGGAAGATCGTGCCCGATGCCGGCTATGTCGAGGTGCCGTCGATCGCTGCGGGCGTTTTCGCGCTCAGCCTGATCTTCGGCGGTTATGCCGCGGAAACGATACGGGGCGCCTTCCAGGCGATTCCCCGCGGACAGATCGAGGCAGCGGAAGCTTTCGGCCTGACAGGCTGGGTCGGCTTCGTCCACATCCGTTTCCCGCTGATGTGGCGCTATGCCTTGCCGGCGCTCGGCAACAACTGGATCTCGCTGGTCAAGGATACCTCGCTCATCTCGGTCGTCGGGCTGGAAGAGTTGATGCGGGTCAGCGCCATGGCGACCTCCGTCACGCGCGAACCTTTCATCTTTTACCTCGTGGCGGCGCTGGTCTACCTGGCACTGACCTTCGTCAACACGACGCTGTTGGGCTGGATGGAAGCCCGCTCGCAGCGCGGCGAGAGGAGGGGCTGACATGAACTTCACGCTCATGATCGACAGCATGCCTGCGCTCTTGCGCGGCACCGTCGTCACGATCCAGCTCCTCGCGGTCACGCTCACCTTGGGTATGGCGCTGGCGGTCCCGCTCGCGATCCTCAGGGTGCAACGCGCCCCGCTGCTGTCCTGGCCGGTCCGCGCCTACATCTATTTCTTCCGCGGCACGCCGCTTCTGGTGCAGATTTTCCTGTTCTATTACGGCCTGGCCCAGTTCGACGCCGTGCGCGAGAGCCTGTTCTGGCCTTATCTGCGCCAGCCCTATGTCTGCGCGCTGCTCACCTTCGTGCTGCACACCGCGGCCTACACAGCCAACATCCTGCGCGGCGCGATGGAGGCCGTTCCGGCCGGCGAGGTCGAGGCGGCACGCGCCTGCGGCATGCGTCCAGCCCAGGTCTACCGGCTGATCCTGCTGCCCCGCGCCTTCCGGCTCGGCTTGCCCGCCTACAGCAACGAGGTGATCGGCATGCTGAAGGGGACCTCGCTTGCCAGCACGGTGACCGTCATGGAGCTCACCGGCGTGGCCAACACCATCGTCGCGCAGAGCTTCTCGCCCTACGAGATCTTCGTCGCAGCTGCGCTGATCTATCTCGCGATCACCTTCGTGCTGACGCGCGCGCTGGCGCTCGTCGAGCATCACTGGAGCCGGCACATGCGGCCGGTCGACGTCCCGGCCGCGAAGGTCGGACAGGAGGAAGCCCATGCCTGACCCGATTCCGGAGGAGGCGCTCGCCTTCGCCGCCCAGCTTGCCGACGCCAGCGGCGCGATCATCCGCCAGTCGTTGGATGCCGGCCGGCACTACACCGCGAAGTCCGACAGCAGCCCGGTGACGGAGATCGATCGCCGCGTCGAGGCGACGCTGCGCGGCATGATCGAGCGCGCATTCCCCGACCATGGCATCCTCGGCGAGGAATATGGCAGCGCCGGGCTCGATCGCGATTTCGTCTGGGTGCTCGACCCGATCGACGGCACCAAGGCCTTCATCACGGGGATTCCGACCTTCGGCACGCTGATCGCGCTCGCTTATCGCGGCACGCCGATCCTCGGCGTGATCGACCACCCCGTCACGGGGGAGCGCTGGCTCGGCGCCGACGGCCACGGCACCATGCTGAACGGCACGCCTGTGCGGACGCGCGCCGCCAGTCTCGACAGCGCCATCCTCACCACCGGCGGTATCGACGCCTTCAGCGACAGCGAGTTCGACGGCTTCAGCCGCCTGCGACGTGCGACGAACTGGTGCGTCTATGGCGGTGGCTGCCTTGCCTATGGCCGGCTGGCCAGCGGCGCGATCGACCTCGGCGTCGAGTGCGGGCACGACCCCTTCGACTTCTGCGCCCTCGTACCGATCGTGACCAATGCCGGCGGCATGATCAGCGACTGGGAGGGCAACCCGCTGACCATCCATTCCGGGCATCGCTACCTGGTGAGCGGCACCCCCTCCATTCATGCTCGGGCGCTCGAACTGTTGACCTGCCCGGATTCACTCGCCGCCTGAGAAGCCCAGCCATGACAGCCCTTCCCGATCTTGCCGCCACGGCCAAGGCCATCGCCGCAGCCGAAGCCCGCATCCGCCCCCATATCCGCGAAACCTGGCTGGAACCCTCACCGATCCTGGCCGAGCGCATCGGCGCACCGGTGTTCGCTAAGCTCGAGAACCTGCAGCAGACCGGCTCGTTCAAGGCCCGCGGCGCACTGAACAAGATCCTTGCCGCTCCGGGTGACGGGCGCCTTGTCGTCACGGCCTCTACCGGCAATCATGGCGCCGGCGTCGCCTATGCCTTATCGCGTGTCGGCCGCCGCGGTATCGTCTTCGTGCCGGAAGGGGCCTCGGAAGCAAAGGTCGCTTTCATCCGCAGGCTTGGCGCGCAGGTCGAAACCTACGGACAGGATTCGATCGAGACCGAGCTGCATGTCCGCCGACTTGCCGAGGCGGAGGGACACCTCTTCGTCCCGCCCTACAACGATCCTGAGGTGCTGGCCGGCCAAGGCACGATCGCACGGGAACTGCTTCGCCAGGGGCCACGCATCGACAATGTCTTCGTCTCGGTTGGCGGTGGCGGCCTGATCTCCGGCATCGCCGCCGGTCTGAAGGCCGAGCGACCGGACATCCGGGTCTTCGGGTGCTCGGCCGCCGCTTCCTGCGTGATGGCGCGCTCGGTCGCGGCTGGCCGCATGCTTGATCTCCCCTCCGAGCCGACCTTGTCGGACGGCACCGCGGGCGGCGTCGAGGGGGACACGATCACGTTCGACTACTGCCGAACCCTTGTCGATGATTGGATCGAAGTGGAGGAGGACGAGATCGCTTCCGCGCTACGCCTCTTCCTCGACGGGCATCGGATGTTGATCGAAGGCGCAGCTGCGGTTGCCATTGCGGCCGCACTGAAGCAGGCCGCTGAGGTCGGTCTTTCGGGAACCTCTGTGATCGTCTGCTGCGGAGGCAACATCGGCCGCAATACCCTCAGGCAGATCCTGTGACGGCGGGCACCACGCGGACGGAGTGATTGACCGAGGCGCGCAATGGCGAGTTTGATGGCCCGGTAGCTCTCTGCTCGCCGGCCAGGGGAGCATCGCAATTTCTTGCGGTGCAGTCCGGCTCCTCTCCTAACGTCAAGTTTATGAAATTCACGGGGACTCTGTCAGTTCGGCAGAATCCGTACGGCGTTTTGCCCATCATTACCCCTCCTCTCCGGAACGGAGGCCTCCGATAGGCCCGGGGCCGTTCAGACAAAGCACAGCTCGCCCGCCGGCACGGTATCTCCGGACGCCCTGCCACCGTCACGAGTTCTGACCTGAAGCTCGTCGCGTTGGAGGGCAGCGCCTTCACGCCTTCAGCTCGCAGCACGGCGTGCAGTGCTCGGCGCATCGGATTCGCAGCCTGCTCCGGTGCAGATTTGCGCTAGGTCAACTGTCGCGGCGCGAAGCTGGCTCGATTCACATTCGAGTGGACAAGCTCTGCCGGATCAGCTTCTCTTTCGTTGATCTCTAATCTGGTGGCGGCGCGATTTGTGAACGCCCGCACGCGAAAGGGCGAGAGATGACGACCGAGACCGCAGGGGCGAGCGGCCCGGAAGCTGCTCCTGAAAGAGCGACGAGACGAGCCGAATTCCTGGCTTTCCTGACGCTGGCCGTGCTGATCTGGCCGATCGTCGCGGTGGGCATCGTCGGGGGATATGGCTTCCTGGTATGGATGTTCCAGTTGGTCGCCGGTCCGCCCGGCTCTCCGCATTGAGGATGCGGCTGTGGAACGCTCGACCATCGATCGTGGGCGCCGCAACTTCCTGACCGGCAGGCGCCTCTCGCTGCCCGACAGGGTTCGTCCCCCATGGTCCCGCACCGCGTCGATCGCCGCGGCCTGTACCGGTTGCGGCGCCTGCGTGCCGGCCTGCCCGCAGCGCATCGTCATCCTCGACGAATCCGGCCGGGCCGCCCTGGATTTCGGGATGGGCGAGTGCAGCTTCTGCGGCGCTTGCGCCGAGGCCTGTCCCGAGCCTGTCTTCGATCGTTTGCTGCCGGCCTTCGACCATGTCGCGGTAGTCGGTGCCGACTGCTTCGCCGGCCGCGGCATCGTCTGCCAGAGCTGCGGCGATGCCTGTCCGGAGAGCGCGATCCGTTTTCGCCCACGGCTCGGCGGCCCGGCCCTGCCGGAGATCGCGGCGGATCGCTGCAATGGCTGCGGGGCCTGCATCGCGGCCTGCCCGGCGCAGGCCGTCGCCGTCGGTGCGCGCCCGGTGGAGGCTGCCCATGTCTGAGCGTCCTCGCCAGCGCTTCCACCATATTTCGAGCGCCGTCGTCTCGGCCCTGCCGGCAAAGGTCGAGGCCGTGCTCGCGCGTATCGCAGAGCTTCCCGAGACCGAAATCCATCGGGTCGAGAACGGCAAGATCGTGATCGTCCTGGAAGGCTCCAGCACGGGCGTGATCGGCGACCGGTTGGCCGCCATCAGCCTGATCGACGGCGTGCTCTCGGCCAACATGGTGTTCGAGCAGATCGAAGACCTCGAAACCCTCGACGACCCCGGAGTGATCCCATGACCCTGTCCCGTCGCGAGATGCTGAAGGCGCAGGCGGCCGGCGTCGCCGCGCTCGCCGCCAATATGAGCGTGCCGGCCGAGGCGCAGCCGGTGACCGGCGGCGTCGATACCCTGCAGATCAAATGGTCGAAGGCGCCCTGCCGCTTCTGCGGCACCGGCTGCGGCGTCATGGTCGGCGTCAAGGAGGGCAAGGTCATCGCCACCCATGGCGACATGAAGGCCGACGTCAATCGCGGCCTGAACTGCATCAAGGGCTATTTCCTCTCCAAGATCATGTACGGCAACGACCGGCTGACCCAGCCGCTGCTGCGCAAGAAGAACGGCGTCTATGCGAAGGACGGCGAGTTCACCCCGGTTTCCTGGGACGAAGCCTTCGACACGATGGCCGCCAAGGCCAAGGCCACCCTGAAGGCCAAGGGGCCGACCGCGCTCGGCATGTTCGGCTCCGGCCAGTGGACGATCTTCGAGGGCTATGCCGCGACCAAGCTGATGCGGGCCGGCTTCCGCTCCAACAATCTCGACCCGAATGCCCGCCACTGCATGGCCTCGGCGGCTTATGCCTTCATGCGCACCTTCGGCATGGACGAGCCGATGGGCTGCTACGACGATTTCGAGCATGCCGACGCCTTCGTGCTCTGGGGCTCGAACATGGCGGAGATGCACCCGATCCTGTGGACGCGGGTGACGGATCGCCGGCTCGGCCAGCCGCATGTGAAGGTCGCGGTGCTCTCGACCTTCACCCATCGCAGCTCGGACCTCGCCGATATCCCGATCGTGTTCAAGCCGGGCACGGATCTGGCGATCCTCAATTACATCGCCAATCACATCATCACGACGGGGCGGGTGAACAAGGATTTCGTCGGCAAGCACACCACTTTCGTGAAGGGCGCAACCGAGATCGGCTACGGCCTGCGTCCCGATGATCCGCGTGAGGTCAAGGCGAAGAAGGCGGCCGATCCCGCCGCGACGACGCCGATCGATTTCGAGGCCTATGCCGCCTTCGTGAAGGATTACACGCTGGAGAAGGTCTCAGCCCTGACCGGCGTCGAGCCCGGCTTCCTGCAGCAGCTCGCCGAGCTCTATGCCGATCCCAAGCGCAAGGTCACCTCGTTCTGGACGATGGGCTTCAACCAGCATGTGCGCGGCGTCTGGGCGAACCAGCTCGTCTACAACCTGCACCTGCTGACGGGTAAGATCTCGGAGCCCGGCAACAGCCCGTTCTCGCTCACCGGCCAGCCCTCGGCCTGCGGCACGGCGCGCGAGGTCGGCACCTTCGCCCATCGCTTGCCGGCGGACATGACAGTGGTCAATCCCGAGCACCGCAAGCATGCCGAGGAGATCTGGCGTGTCCCGAACGGGATCATCCCGGAGAAGCCCGGCTACCATGCCGTCGAGCAGGACCGGATGCTCAAGGACGGCAAGCTCAATTTCTACTGGATCCAGGTCAACAACAACCTGCAGGCGGGGCCCAACAGCAGCAACGAGACCTATCCCGGCTACCGCAACCCCGAGAACTTCATCGTCGTCTCGGATGCCTATCCGACGGTGACGGCGATGGCCGCCGACCTGATCCTGCCGGCTGCGATGTGGGTCGAGAAGGAGGGTGCCTACGGCAATGCCGAGCGGCGCACCCATGTCTGGCACCAGCTCGTCGACGCGCCGGGCCAGGCCCGCTCCGATCTTTGGCAGCTCATGGAGTTCTCCAAGCGCTTCACCACGGACGAGGTCTGGCCGGCGGAGATCCTCGCCGCCAACCCGAACTACAAGGGCAAGACGCTGTTCGACGTGCTCTACCGCAACGGCCAAGTCGACAAGTTCCCGCTCTCCGAGACCGATCCCGACTACGCGAACCAGGAATCGAAGGATTTCGGTTTCTACGTCCATAAGGGCCTGTTCGAGGAATACGCAGCGTTCGGCCGCGGCCATGGCCATGATCTCGGACCTTACGACCTCTACCATCAGGTCCGTGGCCTGCGCTGGCCGGTGGTCGACGGCAAGGAAACGCTCTGGCGCTATCGCGAGGGGCTCGATCCTTATGTGAAGCCGGGCAAGGGTGTCGAGTTCTACGGCAACAAGGACGGCAAGGCCCGCATCATCGCGGTGCCCTACGAGCCGCCGGCGGAATCGCCCGACAACGAATACGATCTCTGGCTCGTCACCGGCCGCGTGCTGGAACACTGGCATTCCGGCTCGATGACGATGCGCGTTCCGGAGCTCTACAAGGCCTTTCCCGGCGCGCGCTGCTTCATGCATCCGGAGGATGCCCGCAAGCGCGGGCTCAACCAGGGCGCCGAGATTCGGCTGATCTCGCGACGCGGCGAGATGCGCACCCGCGTCGAGACGCGGGGACGCAACCGCATGCCGCCCGGCGTGGTCTTCGTGCCCTGGTTCGATGCCAGCCAGCTGATCAACAAGACGACGCTCGACGCCACCGATCCCATCTCCAAGCAGACGGATTTCAAGAAATGCGCGGTCAAGATCGTTCCGGTCTCGGGCTGATGCGCTCGCGGACCTTCTTTGGGGCCGCCCTGGCGGCCGGCCTCGTCCTCGCCTTCGGCGCTGCAATCTCCCAGGAGGGCGCGCCGGTAAAGATCGTCCCGCGCCTGACCGGCACGGCCGATCCGATGGCGCTCGAGCGCGTGCCGGCGCTCGGCCGCCCGGTCGTCGACGATGTCCGGCGCATGCGCAACTATCCGGAGCAGCCGCCGGTGATCCCGCATGCGATCGACGGCTACCAACTCACCCTCAACACCAATCGCTGCATGGACTGCCACAAGCGCGAGTTCACCGAAGGCTCGGGTGCGCCGATGATCAGCGTGACCCATTTCCAGGATCGCGACGGGCAGGTGCTCTCGGACGTGACGCCGCGCCGCTATTTCTGTACCGCCTGCCATGTCCAGCAGACTGATGTCGCGCCCCTGGTCCCGAACCGGTTCCAGGATGCCAAAGACATCGGTCGGACGCCTTGAGGCGCGTGCATCATGGCCAGGCTTAAATCCCTTATCCTCTGGTGCTGGAGCATCGTCGTGCGCTTCTGGCGCATCATCAGCCGGCCGAGCGCCTATCTGCCGCTCGGCCTTCTGACGCTCGGCGGCTTCGTCGGAGGCGTGCTTTTCTGGGGCGGTTTCAACACGGCGCTGGAAGTTACCAACACCGAGAAGTTCTGCACCTCCTGTCACGAGATGCGCGACAACGTCTATCAGGAGCTGCAGTCGACGGTGCATTTCTCCAACCGTTCGGGCGTGCGCGCGACCTGCCCGGATTGCCACGTCCCGCATAACTGGACCGACAAGATCGCCCGCAAGATGCAGGCTTCGAAGGAAGTCTGGGGCAAGATCTTCGGCACGATCTCGACGCGCGAGAAATTCCTGAACATGCGCCTCGAACTCGCCAAGCACGAATGGTCCCGGTTGAAGGCGAACGACTCGCTGGAGTGCCGGAACTGTCATTCCTCCGTCGCGATGGACTTCACCAAGCAGACGCGCCGGGCAGCCGAGATTCACGGGCGCTTCCTGACCACGGGCGAGAAGACCTGCATCGACTGCCACAAGGGCATCGCGCATCTGCTGCCGGACATGAGGGGAATCGAGCCCGGCTGGAAGGAGGCGCCCGAGCTGCAGGGCAAGGGCAGTGCCTCCTGGCATGAACCGGAGCGGGCGGTGCGCTCTTACCTAGCCGAGATCAACACGCGTCGGGTCGATTAGGCGACGTTGCGACGTCCGTTGATCACCCAACCTTGCGGTCCTTTTGGCAGATCGATGCTTGAGGCCAAGCGATGCGAACCGAAGCCGTCATGTGACCTCTTGTCGGAGGTCGCCATCGGTCGCGAGTAGCCTTTTATCTGAAGGGCTAAGAATGTCGGGTTTCCGTCAGAGTGCACGGGCTCGGTTTATCTGAACAGTTTCGGTGCTGTGGCCGAGGGGGTTTCAGCCTCGGTTATGCTGCCGCCGGGATTGGCAGCAGCGCGTTGAGCTATGCTTGGTCGGGCGTGCGCCGGCTCTGGAGCGTGCCGTACGGATGCCGCTCAGGATCTCGGGTGTCGGGCTTTCCTTCGCTTCGAGCAGACGCGCGAGTTCGAGCCAGCGCTTCTGCCCTTTGATCACCACGGCCGAAGGATTGATTGAGCTTTCCAGCAAGGTGCAGCGTGTCGCTGAGCTCGAAGGCGGCGATGCCCCCGGGGCTCCGGCTGAAGCCTGCGCGTCGACGAAGACCGTGGAGCCGCCGATATAGCCGCTGCGGAGCGGGAGGATCTGGCCGGATGCCAGGCCGGGCGCGATCTCGTGCGCCAGGGCGGCATGTCGGTCCGCTGCGGGGGAGACCACGACGACACCCATTCCGGCAATGGCCGTAGCCCCGTTCACTGCAGCAGTCTCTGCGGTCGTGATCCTGCCATCTGGCTGAAGGGGATGCTCTGTCGTCGCCGCGCAAGTGCGTTGAGCAGCTAGCAAATTTATTGGTCGGAAATTGTCGCAAGACCCTGTTGACATGGGAACGGTGTCGCGCCTATAACGCGGCCATCGAGACGGCGCCGCCGGTGAGCGGCGCCTCTTCTGCGCT
>NZ_CAMFJF010000075.1 GCF_945956895.1 uncultured Allobosea sp.
GGCGTGCCTTCGCGCTATGAGAAGAACGTGGTCCGGCGCGACGTGCCTTGGCTGACGGCTTCGCCGGAATCTTCGGTGAACTTCACGCCATTGCATGATCTCGACGGGATCATCACGCCGTCCGGCCTGTGCTTCGAGCGCCACCATGGCGGGATCGCCGATATCGACTCGGTCAATCACCGCCTGATGATCCACGGCCTCGTCGAGAAGCCGCTCGTCTTCACCATGGAAGACATCAAGCGGATGCCGCGCGAGAACCGCATCTACTTCCTGGAATGCGCGGCGAATTCCGGCATGGAATGGCGCGGCTCGCAGCTCAATGGCTGCCAGTTCACGCACGGCATGGTCCATAACGTCATGTATACCGGCGTGCCGTTGAAGGTGCTCCTCGCCGAAGCCGGCCTGAAGCCGAAGGCGAAATGGCTGATGCTGGAGGGCGCCGATTCCTCCGGCATGAACCGCTCGCTGCCGCTGGAGAAGGCGCTCGACGACGTGCTGATCGCCTTCGCTATGAACGGCGAGGCGCTGCGGCCGGAACAAGGCTATCCGCTGCGCGCGGTCGTTCCGGGCTGGGAAGGCAATCTCTGGGTCAAGTGGCTGCGCCGCATCGAGGTCGGCGACATGCCCTGGATGGTGCGCGAGGAGACCTCGAAATACACCGACCTCCTGGCCGACGGGCGCTCGCGCCGCTTCACCTTCTTCATGGATGCCAAGTCGGTCGTCACCAACCCGTCGCCGCAGGCGCCCTTGAAACAGAAGGGCCGCAATGTGCTCTCGGGCCTCGCCTGGTCCGGCCGCGGCACGATCAAGCGCGTCGACGTGACGCTCGACGGCGGCAAAAACTGGCAGAGCGCGCGGATCGACGGGCCGGTGCTCGACAAGTCCCTGACGCGCTTCTACGTCGATTTCGACTGGAACGGTGGGGAGTTGCTGGTGCAGTCGCGGGCGATGGACTCCACCGGCTATCTTCAGCCGACCAAGGAGGAGCTGCGCAAGATCCGCGGCGCCAATTCGATCTATCACAACAACGGCATCCAGACCTGGCATGTGAAGCCGAACGGGGAGACCGAGAATGTCGAAATCTCCTAGGATCGCGCTGCTGGCCGGCGCCGCCGGGCTTGCCGTCGTCCTCGTCGGGCCGCTCCTGGCGCAGCCGGCGCACAAGAACCACGCGCCGGCGAAGCCTCCGCATGCCGCGCAGGCGGCTGCCCCCGCCGCGCCGGTCGCAGTCCCGAAGCTCGGGCTCGGGCGCGAGGCATTGCCCGCGGAGATCAAGGCCTGGTCCATCGGCGTGCGTCCGGACGGGCAGGGCCTGCCCGCCGGCAAGGGCACGGTTCGGCAGGGCGACGAACTCTTCCAGGCGCAATGCGCAGCCTGTCATGGCGAGTTCGGGCAGGGCAACGGGCGCTGGCCGGTCCTGGCCGGCGGGCAGGGCTCGTTGAAGGACGACCGGCCGGAGAAGACGATCGGCTCGTTCTGGCCGGACCTCTCCACCGTCTTCGATTATATCCACCGCGCCATGCCCTATGGCAACGCCCAGTCGCTGCAGCCGGACGAGGTCTATGCCCTGACGGCCTATCTCCTCTATCTCAACGACATCGTGAAGGACGAGGATTTCGAGCTTTCGGATAAGAATTTCACCTCGATCAAGCTGCCCAATGCCGCGGCCTTCTACGACGATGATCGCGAGACGACCGAGAAGGCGTTCTGGGGCAAGCAGCCCTGCATGAAGGACTGCAAGAGCGAGGTGAAGATCACGGGCCGCGCCACGGTGCTCGACGTGACGCCGGACTCCAAGACGGCGCCGAAGGTGGATTGATGGCAGGGCCGCAAGCCGGATCGGGCTGGATGAGCTTCGCCGCAGTGGCGGCGGGGCTCGCAGCGGCTCCGGCCCATGCGGCGGCCGACCGGGCGCTCGGGGAATATCTCTCGGCCGAATGCGCGGCCTGCCATGTGGGCAGTGCGCCGAAGGCCGGCGCCATCCCGGCGCTCGCGGGCTTGCCCGCCGACCAGTTCACCGCGCTGATGATGGCGTATCGGCGCGGCGATCGAGACAACACCGCGATGCGCAATGTCGCAAAGCAGCTTTCGGAAGAGGATATCGCGGCTCTGGCCGCCTATTACGAGGGGCTGAAAGCCCCCTGACCGTCGATATGCGGCGGCCAACAGGGAGGAAACGATGACTGACAACGCGGTGATATCGTCGCGCCGTGGCCTGCTCGCGGCCGCCGCTTCCGGCCTCGCGGTCGCGGCCACGTCTGCTGCCGCGGCTCCGAAGGAGCTCAGCCTCGCGGATATCAAGAAGGAGGCCGACATCGCCTGCGTCTACCATTGCGATTTCGGCGACGTGGCCCGCTTCGACCAGACGCTGACCAATATCGCGAACCACTATTCGGCTTATGGCGCCGATCCCTTCGCCCTGCAGCTCGCCATCGTCGCGCATGGCGCCGGCGTGAAGTTCTTCCTGAAGGACCTCGAAGGGACGAGCTGGGCGGCTGACAGCGCCGCGCTGAAGTCGTTCGAGCGGGTCGAGGCGCTCGCGAAGAACGGCCTCAAGGTCCATCTCTGCGAGATCACCTTCCAGCGCAACCGGATCGACAAGGCGAAGGCGAGGGACGTTCCCTTCGTCAGCTTCGTCCCTTCCGGCGTCGCGGCGGTCGCCGCATTACAGGCGAAGGGCTTCGCCTATCTGAAGATCGGTTGAGGCTGCCATGAGGCTCGATCGACGAACGATTCTGCGCTCTGGATTGGCCGCGGCGGCGACGCTGGCGGCGCCGGCCGTCCTCGGCCAGGGGAAGCCGCGCGTCGTGGTGATCGGCGGTGGTGCCGGCGGGGCTACGGCGGCGCGCTATCTCGCCAGGGATGCGAACGGCGCATTGGCGGTGACGCTGGTGGAAGAGAACGAGGTCTATCACACCTGCTTCCACTCGAATCTCTATCTCGGCGGCTTCAAGTCCTATGACGAGATCACGCATCGCTACGATGCGCTGACGGGGCGATACGGCATCGCGCTCGCCCGCGCCCGCGCCATGCGGATCGACCGCGACAAGCGCGAGGTCGTCCTCGCGGATGGGCAGCGCCTGCCTTACGACCGTCTCGTCGTCTCGCCCGGCATCGACCTCAAATACGATTCCGTGCCCGGCTGGTCGAAGGCGGCCGAGGAGACCATGCCGCATGGCTGGAAGCCCGGCCCACAGACGCAGCTCATCAAGCGGAAGCTCGATGCCGTGCGCAATGGCGGGATGATCGTGATGATCGCGCCGCCCAATCCTTATCGCTGCCCGCCGGGGCCTTACGAGCGCGCCTCGATGTTCGCCCATGTTCTGAAGAGCACCGGGCGCGGCGACGCCCGGATCGTGATCCTCGACCCCAAGGAAAGCTTCTCCAAGCAGGGTGTCTTCCAGGAGGGCTGGGAGAAATATTTCGGCACGATGATCGAATGGCTCGGGCCCAAGGTGCATGACGGGATCAAATCGGTCGATCCCGCCACCAGCACCGTCGTCACCGGCTTCGAGACCTATCGCGACTGCGCCTTCGTCAATGTCGTGCCGGCCCAGATGGCCGGCGAGATCGCCCGCAGCGCGGGGCTCGCGCCTGAAGGCGGTTACTGCGCCATCGATCCGGCTACGATGAAATCGACGGTCGACGCGAATATCCATGTCCTGGGCGATGCCTGCATCGCCGGTGACATGCCAAAATCGGCCTTTGCCGCTAACAGCCAGGCCAAGGTCGCTGCGATGACGATCCGGGCGGAGCTGACGGGAGCCCGCAGCTTCCCGCCGCGCTATCTCAACACTTGCTGGTCGCTGATCGAGACCGATGACGCGATCAAGGTCGGCGGTCGCTACGAGCCGCGCGACGGCCGCATCGCGGCGGTCGAAACCTTCGTCTCGCAGAATGGCGAGGCCGTCGATCTGCGCCGGCAGAACCAGGCTGAGAACCTCGGCTGGTATGCCGCGATCACGGCCGACATGTTCTCGTGACCGCCCGCCTTGCCACTTCCATCACGACTCCAGAGGATCTCGCATGAAATTGTTGGTTTCCGCCGCGGCTCTTGTTGCGGTGCTCGCTTCGCAATCCGCCAATGCTCAGGATGCCTCGGCAGGCGAGCGCTCCTTCAATAAGTGCAGGGCCTGCCATCAGGTCGGCGAGACCGCCAAGAACGGTGTCGGGCCGGAGCTGAACGGATTGTTCGGGCGCCATACCGGCGCGGTGGAGGGGTACAGCTACTCCGCGGCCAACAAGGCGGCCAATATCACCTGGGATGAAGCGACCTTCGCCGAATACATCAAGGATCCGAGGGCGAAGATTCCCGGCACGAAGATGGTTTTCGTCGGCATCAAGAACGAGAAGGAGGTCGCCGACCTGACGGCGTTCCTGAAGCAGTTCGGCAAGGACGGCAAGAAGATGTGACGGCTTGCTATTCGCCTGTGGCGATCGATCGCTGCCGCGGAGATCGCCACGACCGACAGGAGCAGGCTTCCTCCCTGCAAGAGGGCAAAGCCGCTGTCGGTGAGGCAAACCTAGCCGTTCGAGGGGGCTTCTATCGGAAGCAGATTGTTCCGAAAGATGGCGAGGAACTCCTGCGGTTCCGGAAGCGCCTCCATGCGCGCGACTTCCCGGTCCCGCGGCAGCCGATGCCTCGGGTCCGCGGCGTTCGGGGAGAAGAACTGGATGGCCGGCGTCCCGATAATCCCGTAGCGGGCCGCAAACAGCTTTTCAGAAAGCTTTGTGCCGTTGAAATCCGTAACCTCGCGCGCACCCAGGATGTTGAGATGGAGGATCGCGAAGTTGTCGCGCATCACGTAGAAAATCGCGTTGACGATCTCGCGCAGAGGCCAGGACAACGGCCGCCCCGTCGCCTTCGGCGCCGGCAGCAGTGGCTCGACCAGCCGCCATTCCGCATCCGTCAAATCCGTTTCGTATCGAAGCCCCGCGCGACTATGCTGCCGGCGAGTGGCTGGGGTCCACATCGCTCGATTCCCAAGATGGCCTGAACAACCCCTTGGAATCACGAGAGACCCAGCCGCTCAACCCTTTCAGGCTCTTGGAGTTTCCGGGGCGGTTGCTCCGTCGGTGCCGTTCTGGCCGATAGATCGCAGAGCGTCCGACCGGGTGCGAGGTAACGATCTATCTCTTCGTTCGAGCATCGGATTGCTTCGAAAAGTGGATTCCACGTTTCGGTCCGATGCTCTGGCCGCAGCGATCTCTCCCGCAAGGGATTTCAAATCAGCCCGGCGTCATGCCGGGCCCCTTCATCTCCTCGTGTCGGCTTCGGCGTCCCAGGCGTCGGCGCGCAGGTCGCTTACGCCGGCCACTAGGTTGCGCTTCTCGATCTTGTTCGAGACGGTGCGCGGGAAGCTCTCGACATAGGCGTAGAAGCGCGGAACCTTGAAGGCGGCGAGGTTGTGTCTCGCATGGTCCCGGATCGCCTGCGGCGGCAGCTCGCTTTGCGAGACGCCGGGCTTGAGCTGAATATAGATCTTTACCTCTTCGCCGCGCATCGGGTCGGGCACCGGCACGGCGGCGCAGTCTTCGATCTGGGGAAGCTCGCGGATCACGGCTTCGACCTCGCGCGCCGCGATGTTCTCCGACGACCGCCGGATCATGTCCTTGAGCCGGCCGACGAGCCAAAGAAAGCCTAGCTCGTCGCCCTCGAACAGATCGCCCGTCCTGAACCAGCGCGGGCCGCCATCCTCGGCCGAGCGGAAGACGTCGGCATCGGCGTCGGGCCGGTTCCAGTAGCCCTGGAGCAGGCCTCGGCCGCGGACCCACAATTCACCGCGCTGCCCGGGCCGCACCGGGAGCCCGCTCTCGTCACGGATGGTCGTTTCCCGAAAAGGAGCGTCGATGCCGACCGAGCCGGAATCGTACATCGCCTCGAAGGTGGGCGGCATCAGGATGCCCAGCCCGATCTCGGTCATGCCGAAACCTTCGCGGGCCCTGACGCCGAAGCGTTTCCGGAAGACCCGGCAGGTCTCGCCGTCCCAGCCGAAGGTCGCGACCTGCTTCAGCGCCGTTGCGCTGTCGTCAACGGCTTCGGGCTGGCGGGTCATCAGGATCGGAAACTGGCACCATTCGACGCCATGCTGCTTGACCCAGCCGATGAAGCGCGAGGAGGAGAGCTGCGGCGCGATGAGCAGCGTGCCGCCGAGCACCATCGTCTTCAGCAGGTGCCATTGCGGGTCCATGTAGAAGAAGGGCTGCGCCGTCAGCAGCCGGTTTGGGCGCTCGCCGTCCCAGCCCGCCGCCGCCTGGGCCAGCACCAGCCAGTAATCATGGCTCAGCATGCAGCCCTTCGGGAAGCCGGTCGTGCCCGACGTGTACTGGATGTTCATGAGATCGTTGGGCCCGATGCCCGGCTCGGGCGGCGGCCCATCCGTCGCCTGCGCGACAAGCGCGTCGAAATCGACCATGCCGGGGCGCTGCATGCCGTCCGGCACAAGGATCCTGCCGGCCGGCGGCACACGGTCGTGCTCCTCCACCGCCGCAAGCGTGTCCAGATGCGTCGGGTCGATGACGAACGCCGTCGCGCCGGAATCGCCCGCGACATAGGCGACCTCGCGGGGCGTATAGCGCGTGTTGACGGGGACGTGGATGGCGCCGAGCTTGGCCAGTGCCAGGAAGAGGAGCGGGTAGAGGATGCGGTTCGGCAGCATGACCGCGACGCGGTCGCCCTTGCCGATGCCGAGGCTAGCGAGCGCGCTGGCGATTTGGTTGGAGGCGCGGTCGGCCTGGGCATAGGTCGCGGTCTCGCCGCGGTCAAAGACGTCGATGAAGAGCCGGTCACCGAGTTCCGTTGCGCGCGCGCGGCAGAAATCGCCGATCGTCGTCGTCACGAAGGACTGTTCGAGTCCGCGAATGCGCGCCCGCTCCGCGGCTAGGGCTGCGGTAGTGATGGATGTCTTCATGGTCAGCCCCGGGCTCCGTCGTGTTGCTTGCGGAAGAAGCCCGTACCGGCGCCCGGCCCGTCATAGGCGACGCGCTGGAAGCGGAAGAGCGTGCCGGCATAATCCATCGCCTGCTCGCGCGGCATGTCCATGGCGCGACGGTAGCTCTCGAGCTCGACCTGGACCGCGACGGAGGGGTGGCTTGCGATCGCCTCGGCCATCGCCTGCGCCTCGGCCATGAGCTGCTCCGGCGCCACCACGCGATTGACGAGATGGACCGACAGCGCCTTCATCGCATCGATGCGCTCACCGAGCAGCAGCATCTCCATCGCCACCGCCTGCGGGACGACATGTCCGAGGCGTGTCATCGCGCCAGCGCCGCCCATTCCGTAGGCGATCTCGGGGAAACCGAACTGGGCGCGGTCGGTCGCGACCCTTAGCTCTGTCAGCAGCAGCAGATAGATCAGTCCCTGTCCTAGGCAGTAATGGTCGACGGCGCCGATGATCGGCTTGGTCCGGCGCATCCGCATCACGTCTTGTTCCCAGCCCGGACGCGTCAACCCGATGCGATCCTCGTGGCAGTGCGGCGACAGATGGGCCTCCAGCGCCTCCTGTGGCGTCAGGGCTGGCAGCGGCGTGCGGATATCGTCGCCCGCGCAGAAGCTTTTCCCCGGCGAGCCGGCGAGGATGCCGACACGGATGTCGGGGTCGCGGTTGAAGTCGACCAGCGCCTGGTGGAACTCGTGATGCATCTGCGGGGTGAAAACGTTCACCTTGCCGTTATCGATGACGAAGGTCGCGACGGGACCTGATTTTGAATAGAGGACAGTCATAAAGGCCAGGCTTTCAGGAGGCCGAGCGCAGGCGCGCGGCGAGGAGAACCACCGCGCTCATCGCAAGAAGCACGAGGGTCGAGACGGCGGCGAGAAGCGGTGAGAAGCGCAGCGTCGCCTCGTCCCACATCAGCTTCGGCAGTGTCGATTGCATCCCGCCCGACGCGAACAGGGCGACGTTGAGCTCGTCCAACGAGATCACGAAGGCGAAGAGGGCGGCTGAGGCGATGCCCCCCGCGATCAGCGGCAGGGTGACATGCCGCGCGGTAGCGAAGGCGGAGGCGCCGAGCGAGGCGGCAGCGAGATCGAGCCGTCGGTCATAGGTCTTCAGCACGGCGATGATGGCGATGAAGACATAGGGCAGGGCGATCACGGCATGGCCGATCACCAATCCCGCCACGGTGCCGACGAGTCCGAGCCGGGCATAAACGTAGAACAGCGCCACCGCGATCACCATGCGCGGCACGAGCAGCGGCGCGATCATCGCAGCGAAGGCCGCGCTGGCGCCGGCGCCCTTCAGCCGCTGGAACGCGAAGGCGGCCGGAACCGCTACGGCGAGGCAAAGCAGCGTGGTCAGGAACGCGACCGCGAAGGAGCGCCAGGCCGCGTCGAGCCAAGCCGGTGAGGAGAGGATTTCCTCGTACCAGCGCAGCCCGACGTCGCTCGGCGGCCATGACAGGAACTCGCGACCCGAGAACGAGATCGGGACAAGAAGCACGAGCGGCACGATCAGGAAGAGGATGACCAGCACGGCGAGCCAATGCGTGCTCCACGCGCCGCGCCCCGGCGTCGGCGGCGATAGGCGCAGGATCTCGGCGAGCCCTGCCAGCATGTCGCCGAGTGCGCCGACAATGCGGCGGCTCGCTGCGCTCGCTCCGGCCGAATGCCTGTCCGCCTGGCCGGACAAGGTCGACAGGCCGACCATCTTGTCAAACACGACGAAGAGCACGAGCGCGGTGCCGAGCAGGAGGAGACAGAGGATCGCGGCGAACGGCCAGTTCACCAGCTCCGTCACCTGCTGGATGACAAGCTGCGTGATCATCGTCTCGCGGGCGCTGCCGAGGAGGGCAGGGGCCATGAAGAAGCCGAGTGCGGTGATGAAGACCAGCAGCGCCGCGGCGGTCACCCCCGGCATGGAGAGAGACAGGTAGATGCGGAAGAAGGCCTGGACCGGCCGCGCGCCGAGTGTGCCTGCTGCGACCATCAGCCCGCGATCAATCCGCTCCATAACGCCGACCATGGTCAGGATGGCGAATGGTACAAGGACGTTGGTCATGCCGATGACCACGGCGGCCCAGCCATAGAGCAGGTCGAGCGGCCGCTCGGAGACACCGGATGCGACAAGGCCGGCGTTCAACGGGCCTTGCCGGCCGAGGATCACGATCCAGGCGAAGGTCCGCACGAGGAAACTGGACCAGAATGGCAGGAGGATGAGCAGCGCCCAGGTCGATTTGCGTTTCGGATCGGCATTGGCCAGCACATAGGCCGCCGGATAGCCGACGATCACGCTGAGCAGCGTCACCCAGAGCGAGATCTTCACGGAAGCGAGCATAACCTGCGTGTAGGTGCCCGCCTCCCATATCCGCTGGGCATGCTCGAGGGTGAGACTGCCTGTGCCATCGACAAAGCCCTGCGTGAGAAAATTCGCGATCGGTGCCGCGAAGAACAGGCCGAGCAGCAGGGCAGCCGGCGCAAACAGCAGGAAGCGGCTGGAGGCAGTCTTCACGACGCGTCCTCCGCGAGCGGGACAACATCGTTGGCGGCGACCGCGAGCGCGATCGTAGCCCCCGGGCTGACCGGTTGGTCGCCGCCGAGCATGGTCATCGTGAGCGTGTCGCCATGCTCGCCGGCGATGGTCAGGCGGCGCACCGCCCCGAGGTCGATCACGTCGACCACCCTGCCGCGCAGGGCCGCTGCGTCCGGCACCGCGACGATGCGCAGCCTCTCAGGTCGTACCAGCACAGTCACCGGCCGTCCCTCCACGGGCAGCAGGTCGGCATGTGCGGTCGACAGCATGCCCTGGCCGACCGCGATGGCACCGCCTCGAACTGTGCCTTGGATCAGGTTGCTTTCGCCGACGAAGCCGGCGGCGAAGCGGGTGCGCGGCCGTTCGTACAGCGCGACGGGCGGCGCGATTTGCTCGACACGGGCCTCGTTCATCAGGCAGACCCGGTCGGACAGCAGCATCGCCTCGTCCTGGTCGTGCGTGACATAGACGATTGTCTTCTTGAGCTCGCCGTGGAGCTTCCGGATCTCAAGCTTGAGCTCGTCGCGCAATTTCTTGTCGAGAGCGCCAAGCGGCTCGTCCATCAGCACGAGCTGAGGATCGAAGACGATGGCGCGCGCAAAGGCGACGCGTTGCTGCTGGCCTCCGGAAAGCTCGCGCGGCAGACGCTGCGCGAGATGGCCGAGCCGTACCATGTCGAGCGAACGCTGGACCGCGGCCTTGACCTGTCCCTCGGCGCATTTGCGCATCCGCAGCGGAAACGCGACGTTCTCGAACACGCTCAGATGCGGGAACAGCGAATAGTTCTGAAACACGACCCCGATGTCGCGGCGATAGGCGGGCGTCTGGGTGATGTCCCGTCCGTCCAGAAGGATCTGCCCGCCCGATGTCTCGGTCAGGCCGGCGATCATCATCAGCAAGGTCGTCTTGCCCGAGCCGGAAGGGCCGAGCAGCGTGAGGAACTCGCCTTGGGCGACCTGTAGATTGGTCGGGAGTAGGGCGACAGCCTCACCATAGCGTTTGGTGACGTCACGGATGTCGAGCTTGAAGGTAGTCAATGATCTATCGCCTGCGTTAGCGCGATGGAGGCGTCGTGCGGACGCCGCCACCGGGTGATCTGAAGACGAGTTGTGCTGTCTCGCGTCAGCCGACGACCCATTTGGTGAAGCGGTCGGTCGCCGCATCCCGGGAGCTGGTCCAGAAGTCCACATCCACTGTGATGGCGCCGGTCCGGTTGGCATCAAAGGTCGGAAGGGTCCTGGCGACTGCTGGCTCGATCTTTTCCAGCGCAGCCTGAATAGTTGGCCCGTAGCCTGTAGCCTTGGAAAAGATCGCCTGGCGCTCCGGCGCGAGTGCGAACTTGATGAACTCGCGGCAGAGATCGGCTTTCGGGCCGCCCTTCAGGATGACCCAGCCCTCGGACTGCCAGAGCGCCTGATTCCACATGATCGCGATCGGCTCGCCGGCGTTGATAGCGGCCTGGATGCGGCCGTTCCAGCTCGGGCAGAAATCGACTTCGCCCGATTGCAGCAGCTGTGTCGATTGCGCGCCCGAGGTCCACCAGGCTGCGACGTCCTTCTTGACGCCGTCGAGCCGCTTGAAGGCGCGGTCGAAATCGAGTGGATAGAGTTTGCCGGGATCGACGCCGTCTGCGAGCAGCGCCTGCTCTACGGTGTCGACGGGCGAGCGGCGCATCGCGCGTCGGCCGGGGAACTTCGCGACATCGAGAAAGTCGACCCAGTTCCGCGGCGGCGTCTTCACGCGGTCGGTGCGATAGCCGAGTACCGTCGCGACGACGTCGTTGCCGGCATAGACCGGCGAGCGGAACGCCTCCGGCAACGCCTGCCAGCCGGGCGAATCCTCAATCTTCAGCGGCTCAAGATAGCCGGCGCCGTCACTCGCCAGCTGGTTCGCGATCTGCCGCGTGACGATCGACATGTCCCAGGTATAGGTCCTGCTGTCGACCATCTGCTTGATCTGGCCGAGCGGATCGTTGGCGCCGGTGATGGCGAGCACTTCGATGCCGGTCTGCTTCGTGAATTCTCTGCCATAGGCATCGTTGAATGAGGTCCCGATGCCGAGATCGCGCACCACGATCCGCCGCGCCTGCGATCGGACGATACTGGGCATTGCCAGCGTCGAGATGGCTGCGCTGGCTCCAGCGATGAGCGTCCTGCGGTCGGGTCTGCGGTCGTTGGCCATGAGTTCTGTCCCCTACGTTCTTATTTTATGACATTCATGTCAGTTTTTATAACTGACATTTGCGTTAGTTTTTGGCAAGCCGTGTTTCGTGCTAAGGCGGCGGGATTCTGGGACAGACGGAGAGGACAGGAGATTGCAGGACGGGGCTGGGCGATCCGGCGACACATTCGGGGTCGCGCCGCGCCTGATTGACCTTCTTTCCGCTGCGGCCGCCGAGCCCGGTCTGCGCAAGGG
This sequence comes from uncultured Allobosea sp., assembly GCF_945956895.1. Taxonomy (GTDB): domain Bacteria; phylum Pseudomonadota; class Alphaproteobacteria; order Rhizobiales; family Beijerinckiaceae; genus Allobosea. The sequence continues at coordinate 11,886 of NZ_CAMFJF010000075.1, forward strand.
CGAGCGGACGCGCCGGCGCGTGCTCTGGGCGAGCGCTGTCGCGCTCGAGCAGACCGCCTTCGCGCAGCTTTCGATGGATCGGATAGCCGAGATCGCGGAGGTTTCGCGCGGCGCGCTCTATCAATATGTCGCCTCGAAAGAGGAGGCGGCGCGGCTCGTACTGCTCGCCCTGCAGGAACTGACGCTGACCATGCCGACCGGCCGCTCGGGCGCGAGCGACCCGTTCGAAGCAATCCTCCGTACGAACCGCTATTATGTCGGCTATTTCGAGAAGAATGCTGTCTTCATGGAGCGCGTGCGTGAGCTTCGCGAGACCTTGCCCGAGCTGATCGCCGAGCGGCAGAAGGTCAATAGGCGTTGGGCGGAGCGCGTGATGAGCCATGTCGTCAGGCATCGTCGCAAGGCCCTGGATCCGGTCGCACTCAGGCTGAGGGTGGTGGCGCTGGAGTGCATGATCGACGACGTGCTACGAGAGCTGTTCGTGATCAGGAATCCGGACCTCCTGCACGCCGCGTCGGATCGCGAGGCGCTTGTGCAGGAACTGTCGCTGATTTGGTACAAGGCGCTGTACGTCGAGGACTGACTGTCGCTTGGCGATACTCGCAGTACAGTCCACGACCGCAGGGACGCGCCCTGACGAAGGGCGCCTTCCGCCGACTGTTACCCTGGCCTATGTTCCCTTCATGATCGAAAACGGAAAAAAGCAGTCGCCGCTGGATCTTGCGCTGGATGGGGTCGGCCCGCCGCATCAGCAGATCGAACGGGCCATCAGGGGCAAGATCCAGAGCGGCGCATGGCCGCCCGGCTTTCGAATTCCGCCGGAGGAAGAGCTCACCGTGCTCTTGGGCGTGTCCCGGGCACCTTTGAACAAGGTTCTGAATAACCTCGCAAACGTGAAGGTGATCGTGCGCCGCCGCCACGGAACCTTCGTCAGCGAGCGGACGGACAACCACGCGGTCATCGGCATCATCGATATCCGCGCCAAGATCGAGAGCGCGGGCAAAGCCTATGGCTTCGAGCTTCTCGGCCGTGGACATTCTCCGTGATTTTGGAGAGCGTTTTCGAGTTTACGCGGCCTGCCTCTCGAACTGAAGCGGGCTGATGAAGTTGAGCGCGGAATGGCGCTGGACGGGATTGTAGAAGCTGTCGATTGCGGCGG
>NZ_CAMFJF010000076.1 GCF_945956895.1 uncultured Allobosea sp.
TGTCGACGAACTGGATGCCCTCCCCGCGCGGCAGCGGCGCGACCTCGATCACCACATCGCCGTACTGGCCATGGCCGCCGCTCTGCTTGCGATGTCGGCCGCGCGCTCCGGCATGGCCGCGGATGGTCTCGCGATAGCCGACCTGCGGCGTCTTGTTCGTCACCGTCACACCATAGCGGCCGGCCAGCTTTTCGAGCGCGACGCGCAGATGCATCTCGCCCTGGCCCGACAGGCGAGTCTCGCCGAGTTCCGGCACCTGCGTCACCGCCAGCGCCATGTCCTCCTCGGTCAGCCGTTGCAAGGCCGCCGCCAGCCTGACGTCGTCCTTGCGATCCTTCACCGCAATGGCGAAGGCATGCACGGCTTCCGGCGGCGCGACCGCGCTGACCACACTCGCCCGCGCCTTGCCCAGCATGAAGGCTTCGCCGGTCGCGATGCCGTCGAGCTTGGCGAAGCCTGCGACCTCGCCCTCCTCCGCCGCCGGCTTGCGACTCTGCTCCGCCCCCTTCAGAGAGACAACGCCGGCGATACGCGCCTCGACGCCGCCCGACGATGTCACGACATCGCCCTCCGCCAACCGGCCGCGCATCACGCGCGCCAGCGATAGCTTGCCGCCCTGGCTCGAATGCCAGGTCTTCATCACCTGGGCGAGCGGCGGCCCTTCCGCGAGAATGCCGGCGCGTCCGCGCGTCTCGGCAAGGCCCGGCGCCTCATGTCGGAGCGCCTTGAGCAGCCGTGTCACGCCATTGCCGCGCTCGGCCGCACCGATCAGCACGGGCACGACATGGCGATGCTGCAGCTCGCGCGCGAGATCGTCGAAGACACGGTCGCGCGGCGGCTCCATGTCGCCGAGCAATTCCTCCATCAGCTCGTCGTCGTAATCGGCGAGGCGCTCCAGCATCGAGAACCGGGCTTCCTTCTCGCGGCCGGCCTCGTCGACCGCCAGCGGCACGATCTCGCTCGGCGCATGCTCGCGATAGATGAAGGCCCGCTCCAGGGCGAGATCGATGAAGCCGACCGCGATGCCGTTCTTCCAGATCGGGATCTGGCGCAACAGCAGCGGCGTCCGCGAGGCCCGCTGCAGGATGCCGAGCGTCTCGCGCACCCGGCGCGAGGCCGTGTCGATCTTGTTCAGGAACAGGAAGCGCGGGATATCGGCTTCCTCCAGCTCGCGCAGCACGAGCTCCAGCGCCGGCGCCTTGCGGTCATCCGCCTCGCAGACCACGACCGCCGCATCCACCGCCGGCAGCACATGGCGCATCTCGTGCAGGAACTCGACCGAGCCGGGGCAGTCGATGAAATGGAAGGTGTCGCCGAGAAAGTCGACGGTCGCGACCGAGGGCTCGGTGCTCATCTGGTGCGCCCGCGCCTCGGGCGCGGCATCGCCGACCGTGTTGCCGCCCTTGACCGTGCCGGTGCGGGTCAGCGCGCCGCATCGCATCAGGATGCTCTCGAGCAGCGTCGTCTTGCCGCTCTGGAAGGGGCCGACGATCGCGATGCATCGCGGCCCCGCGCTTCGGGTACCGGTTGCGGAGCCTCCGTTCTGTGCCGATGCGGGCATGATTTCCTCCTTCGGGGCTGACCGCGATGGAGGAAAGGTCGTGACCTCGGCTCCGGCGCGGCGGAAACCCGGCGGGAACAGCGCATGCGCTCACGCCGGGCGGGCGGCGGTCGCTCGGGCCCGACAGGGTCGGGCGGCCGTCGGAGAGGCAGGTGGGGAGAGGTTCGCGCCGATCGGGAACGGACGCAAGCGCTTTGTCGGCCATGACTGCGGCAGGCGCGCGAAGCCAGCCTTGCCGCTGCTCGCACCTGCGCGGTCGAGACGGCTATCCCACCGTCGAGACCTGTGATTTCATTGGGTTTGCACCCGGCTGCCGCGCATGCTGGACCGGCGACGAACTTGCGACTCCCCGTCGCTCCGCGGCCGGGGAACCCCAGGGGGCGCCGGACATTCTACGGGCGGGCCGCCGGCGCGGCGGTGATGGAATAGGGAGAACCGGCCGATGGCTGAGAACGCTTCGCAAATGGAACTGGACGAGCGCATCGCCCTCCTCAGGCGCAACATCGCCGAGCTGATGGAGCAGGCGACCGGAGCCTCCGGCTCCGCCGTGGAGGAAGCGCTCGCCAACCGGCTCAGCGAACAGCAAGACATGCTCAACGAGTTGCTGAAGAAGCGCGAGGCGATGGGATAGAGGCCACCGCCGTCATGGTCGGGCTTGTCCCGGCCATCCATGTCTTCCTTCATCGAGAGCGGTGTTCAAGACGTGGACGCTCGCCACAAGGGCGAGCGTGACGGGACCGAAGGAGCGTCGTGGCCGCGGGGTTGCGCACGAATTTCAGAGATTTCGCCGCTCGCCGCGCAGGGTTGCAAGCCCGATACCGACCGCGTCGAACCCCCCATCGACGGCCAGAACCTGCCCTGTGATGTAGGTCGCCCGGTCCGAGCAGAGGAAGAAGATCGCCTCGGCCAGTTCCTCCTCGAGCCCGTAGCGCCCGAGCGGCACGGCGTCGCGATAATCCGCCCGGATCTCGGGGCTATGCACTGCCTTGGCCATCGCGGTCTCGACCGGCCCCGGCGCGACCGCGTTGACGCGGATGCCAAGCCCGGCAAGCTCGACCGCCTGCTGCTTGGTGAGATGCGCGAGCGCAGCCTTCGAGGTGCCGTAGGCAACGCGCAGCGTGGAAGCGCGCAGGCCTGAGATCGAGGTGATGTTGACGACGGCGCCGCCGCCATTGTCGGCCATCGCCCGGGCGGCGAGTTGCGTCGCCAGGAACGGGCCGGTCAGGTTGACCGCCATCACCCGTTGCCATTCGTCATGGGTAGTCTCCAGCAGCGGCTTGAACACCGCAGTCCCGGCATTGTTGACGAGCGCATCGAGCCGCCCGAAGCGCTTCGCCATGCCGGCAAAGGCCGATTCGAGCTGCGCGGGCATGGCCACGTCGCAGGTCAGCACCAGCGTGCGCTCCGGCGTTGCGATCTCGGCCGCGGCCCGCTGGAGCCCGGCCCCGTCGATATCGAGCAGGCCGACTTGCCACCCCTCGGCCAGGAAGCGCTTGGCGGTGGCAAGGCCGATGCCGCGCGCGGCGCCGGTGACGAGGGCGGTCTTCGGAGTGTTGTCGGGCATGGCATCTCGTCCGCTGGCGTGTCGCTGCCGCCAACGCTATGCATGCCGGCAGCGTGGCCAACAAGCGGGCATTGCCGCTCGACAAACTCGCCGCGCTCCTGTATGGCCCCGCACTCAACTGAAAACAGCGAGCCGAAAGCCCGCGCTTCCGCGCGAATACGGCCATGGAGAGACCCATGAACATCATCGAACAGCTCGATGCCGAGCAGATTGCCAAGCTGAGCGAAGGCAAGGCCATTCCCGCCTTCCAGCCCGGCGACACCGTGCAGGTCAACGTCAAGGTCAAGGAAGGCGAGCGTAGCCGCGTCCAGGCCTATGAAGGCGTCGTGATCGCCCGCAACGGCGGCGGCCTCAACCAGAGCTTCACCGTCCGCAAGATTTCCTATGGCGAGGGCGTCGAGCGCGTCTTCCCGCTGTTCTCGCCGAACCTCGATTCGATCAAGGTCATCCGTAAGGGCAAGGTGCGCCGCGCCAAGCTCTATTACCTGCGCGATCGTCGCGGCAAGTCGGCCCGTATCGCCGAGCGCGTCGATGCCAAGCCCGCCAAGGGCCAGAAGGCTTCCGGCAAGTAAGCCGAAAGCCTCAGCGCCGAAAGCCTCGGCACAGAGAGATTGGAACGCGGTCCTCCGGGGCCGCGTTTTTTCTTTGCCTGGGCGCCAAACCGGCCGCGTGGAGCCCGCCGGGTTTTCTCGGCACCACTGGGTCATCCCGGGCTTGCCCCGGGATCCATCGAAGGGCCCGGAGCGCTACGATGGATCCCGGATCGGCGCGGCTTCGCCGCTTGTCCGGGATGGCAGCGTGGTTCCGCCGAAAGATTCATGCAAAAATTGCATGCCAGAAACACAATTTGTCATTTGATATGCATGCATAGTGTTTATAAGTACAATAATAATTAGCATGCTATTTATGTTGGCACTATGGACCTCACCCAGCTTCAGGCCGCATTCACCGGCGAGCTTGCCGCCGTCAATCGCAAGCTGAGGGCGCTCGTCGATGACCGGGCGCGCGGCATGGGCCTGACCCTGTCGCGGGCTCGTCTGCTGATGGAGCTCGCCCGCGAGGATGGACCGATCCAGTCCGATCTGGCCGGCCTGCTCGATATCGAGCAGCCGACGCTGGTCCGGCTCCTCGACGGGCTCGAGCGCAACGGCATGATCGAGCGCCGCGCCGTCGAGGGCGACCGGCGCGCGCGCCGCGTTTTCCTGACTGACACCGCCCGCGCCCAGGCACAGGACATCCTGGATTTCCTTGCTGAGTTGCGGGCTGGTATCCTGCAGGGCATCGCGCCCGGGGAGCTGGAGGCCGCGCTCGACGTCCTGCGCCGCACCTCGCGCAACATCGCCGCCGGCCGGAGCGCCGCCCCGTGAGCACGCCCGAAGCCTCGACCGCACCTGCCGCGCCGCCACCCGCCCCCATGGGCCTGCTGATGCCGCCGGGCCGTGCGCTCGCCTATATGCTGGCCGCAGTAACGCTGACGATGACGCAGCAGATCGGCGCGAACCTCGTCAACACCAACATCTACCAGATCCAGGGGGAGCTCGGCGCCACCGTCGCCGAGACCAACTGGCTGATCGCCGCCTATATGGCGCCGAACGTCTCGCTCTCGATCGCCCTGATCAAGATCAGGATGCAGTACGGCCTGCGCAATTTCGCCGAGATGAGCCTTGCGGGCTTTGTTCTCGCCGCCTTCCTGAACCTCACCTTCGTCCACGACCTGCCATCGGCCGTGGTCGTGCGCTTCATGAGCGGCATGGCGGCGGCGCCGATGTCCTCGCTTGCCTTCTTCTACATGATCGAGCCTCTGCCACCGCAGAAGCGGCTGACCGTCGGCCTCTCGCTGGCGCTGACCAACACCACGCTCGGCATCCCGGTGACGCGCCTGATCTCGCCCTGGCTTCTGGAGACCGGCGGCTTCCATGGCCTGACCCTGTTCGAGATGGGCCTCGCCATGGTCGCCTTCGGCTTCGTCTACGCATTGCCGCTGACCACGCCGCCACGGGTGAAATGGATCGGCCCGCTCGACATCGTCAGCTACCTCCTGATCGCCGTCGGCTTCGGTGCCATCGCCGTGGCCCTCAGCCTCGGGCGGATCTACTGGTGGTTCGAGGCACCCTGGCTGGGCTGGCTCTTCGCCTGCGCCGTCATCTGCCTGACGCTGGCGGTGATCGTCGAATTGCACCGCGACAGCCCACTCATCGATATCCGCTGGCTGACGAGCCCGGCGACACTGCATTTCGCCGGCTCCATCCTCCTGATGCGTGTCGTGCTGGCCGAACAGACCGTCGGCGCCTCGAATTTCTTCCAGGCCCTCGGCATCCAGAACGAGCAGACCCTGCCGCTCTACGGCATCATCCTCTGCGCGATCCTGGCCGGTGGCGTGACCTGCGCGCTCCTGCTGCGGCCCGGCCGCGAGAACTGGTTCTACGGTACGGCGCTCGCCTGCGTCGCGCTCGGCGCCTGGCTCGACAGCGGCGCGACCAGCCAGACCCGGCCGCACGACATCTGGCTCAGCCAGGCGCTGGTCGCCTATGGCTCCGGGCTCTTCCTGCCTGCCGCGATGGCACAGGGCATGGGCGGTGCGATCCCACGCGGCCCCATCTACATCCTGAGCTTCATCACTGTCTTCCTGTTCACGCAGAGCATCGGCGGCCTGCTCGGCTCGGCCCTGTTCGGAAGCTTCATCACGTTGCGGACCAGCTTCCATTACAACGCGCTGGCAGAGCATTTCGTCATGTCTCAACCGCTCTTCGCCCAGCGCATCGGTCAGTTCGGCAGCATCTACAGCCATGTCCTGACCGACCCGACGCTGCTGCGGGCGGAAGGCGTGACGCTGCTCGCCCAGCGGGCGACGCAAGAGGCCATCGTCCTCGCCTACAACGACGCCTTCATGCTGATTTCCACGATCGCAGGCCTCGCCCTCATCGGCCTTCTCTCGCATCTCGCCTACCTGCAGCTGCGCGCACGCATGACTGTCCCGCCGCTCAACCCGCTCCCTGATCGCCCAGCCCTGCCATGACCCGCATCTTCCGTTCCGTCTCGACCTATGTCGCGCTCGCCATCGGCCTCATCGGCCTTGGCATCATCCTCTACGCCTGGCGGCTGCCGCCTTTCGTCAGCGCCGTCGAGACGACCGAGAACGCCTATGTGCGCGGCCAGGTCACCGTGATCGCGCCACAGCTCGCCGGCTATGTCGCGGACGTGGCGGTGCAGGACTTCGCCACGGTGAAGCAGGGCGACCTGCTCCTGCGCATCGATGACCGCATCTATGCCCAGAAGCTGGAACAAGCCCGCGCCGGCCTTGCCGCGCAGCGCGCCGCGCTCGCCAATTCCGACCAGTCCCGCGCCGCAGCGGAGGCGCGCCTGCGCGCTGCCGTCGCGAATGTCGCCAGCGCCGAGGCGGCGCTCCGCACGGCCGAGGCGAACTGGGGCCGCATCGAGCCCTTGCGCGAGCGCGGCGTCGTCAGCCAGACCAGCACCGACCAGAGCCAGCAGGCGCTCGACCAGGCGCGCGCCGCACTCACGGCGACCAATGCAGCCGTCGACGTCGCCCGCCAGGATATCCAGACAGCCGTCGTCAACCGTCAGTCGCTCGTCGCGGCGGTCGAGGGCGCGGAGGCCGCCGTCCATCTCGCCGAGATCGACCTCAGCAACACCCGCGTCATCGCTCCGCAGAACGGGCGCCTCGGAGAGGTCTCGGCCCGCCTCGGCCAATACGTCTCGGCCGGGACGCAACTGATGGCGCTGGTGCCCGAGCAGATCTGGATCATCGCCAATTTCAAGGAGACGCAGCTCGCCGGCATGCGCGTCGGCCAGCCGGTGAGCTTCACCGTCGACGCTCTGCGCCACGCCCGTCTCACCGGCAGGATCGAGCGCTTCTCACCGGCGGCCGGCTCCGAATTCAGCGTGATCCGGCCGGAAAACGCCACCGGCAACTTCATCAAGATCGCCCAGCGCGTGCCGGTGCGCATCGCCGTCGATCCCGGCCAGCCCCTGGCAGCGGAGCTTGCGCCCGGCATGTCGGTGGTGGTCAGCGTCGACACCGCACAGCACTGACGCCGCGTCGCTCAGGCCAGCGCCGTCAGCCGCTCCAGAAGAAGCCGCGCGTCCGCCGCGTTCTGATAGAGCCCGAAGCCGAGCCGCAGACGGTCTCCACGCAGGTCGGTGACGATGCCGGCCCGCGCCAGCCTGTCATGCCAGGCCGGCGCATCGGCATGGCGGAAGGTCAGGAAATTGCCGCGCGCCGGTTCTGAGAGCGGCACGACGAGATTCTCGAGCGCGAGCACACCGCAGGCCCGGCGCGCCAGCCCTTCCGCCACAATGCCCTGCAAGGCATGCGCGTGCGCATGGATCGCCGCGGCATCGAGCCCTTTCGCGTCGAGCCAGTCGAACACCGCGCCCATGCGGTAGAGGCCGGAAGGGTCGAAGGTCGCCCCCATGAAACGCCAGCCGGTCTCGGCATAGGCAACGCCGCCTTGCGGCCCCGACAGCGCCCCGAACGAGGCATACCAGCCGGTGTCGCGCGGCCGCATGGCGAAGCCGGGCGGGCAATGCATGAAGCAGGCGCCCTCCCCCGCCATGGCGTACTTGTAGCCGCCGGCGATGTAGAAGGCCTTGTCGGCGATAGCAGAGAGATCGGTCGGCCGCGCCAGGAAGCCATGATAGCCGTCGATGACGACCAGGCGCCCGGGCGCGGAGATTCCGGCGACCAGCCCTTCCAGATCGGTCAGCGCGTGGCCGGAATTGAACTGCACCTGGCTGACGAAGACCATGTCGGGATTGCCCATCTTCGCCGCGGTGATCAGGCGCTCCGCCAGATCGGCGAAAGGCTCGGCCGGCACGACGGTGAGCGCGATCAGCCCCTCCTCCGCCAACCTTTCGATCTGCCGCCGGAAGGAATGGAATTCGGCATCGCTGGTCAGGATACGCGGCACCCGGTCTCGCGGCAGGCAGGAGAGCAGCCGGTTGACGAATTCATGGGTGTTATTGGCCGGCACGAGCCCGTCGACGCCGGGCAAGTTGAGGTGCCAGGCCACGCCCTCGGCCACCTTCCGCCAGACCGGGCCGAGAACCTCCTCCCATTTGCCGTCGGCGAGCCGGGCGGCATCGTCCCAGCAGCGTAGTTGCGCCTCGCGGGTAACGTCCGGCCAGAAATGGTGGCTGTGCGCGGCGAAATGCAATTGCTCCGGCCAGTTCCGGCGGAAATGGGAAAACTCCGCGGAGAGGTCGAATGGCGGCTCAGCGGCTCGCACGGGAACGGTCGTCGTCTGGTCGCTCGCCATCGTCATGCCTTGCCCGACCCGCAAAATACTTTAAACTTAAAATATATCGCGCCTTCCCTTCGTCAAGGCGCGTCGCGAGCGAGGGCGAAAGCGATGGGCACCGGCACGGGCGAGCACCACAGCCGCATCGAACCCGGCATGCAGACCGATTTCAAGGAGCGCATGGATTACGGCTCCTATCTTGGCCTCGACCTGCTGCTGGCGGCGCAGAAGCCATTGAGCGATGCCCCCGACGAACTGCTCTTCATCACCATCCATCAGGTCCAGGAACTCTGGCTGAAGCTCGCGGCGCACGAACTCGACGGCGCCATCGCAGCGATCCGCGCCGATGAGCTCCAGCCCGCCTTCAAGTCGCTGGCGCGCGTTTCCCGCATCCAGTCCCAGCTCGTCACCGCCTGGGACGTGCTCTCGACCATGACCCCGGCTGACTACCTCGCCTTCCGCGATGCGCTCGGCCAGTCCTCCGGCTTCCAGTCCTACCAGTATCGCGCGCTGGAATTCCGGCTCGGCGCCAAGGACCCGCGCATGCTGGCGATGCATCGCCACCATCCCGAGCATCACGCCCATCTGCAGGCGCTGCTGGAGGCGCCCAGCCTCTATGACGAGGCGCTGCGCCTGCTCGCCCGGCGCGGGCTGCCGATCCCGGCCGATTGCGTCGAGCGCGACTGGAGCGTGCCCCATGCCGCAAACGACATCGTGAAGGCGGCATGGCTGACGGTCTATCGCGACACGCAAGCTCATTTCGATCTTTACGAGCTTGCCGAGGAGCTGGTCGATCTCGAAGACCAGTTCCAGCAATGGCGCTTCCGCCACATGAAGACGGTCGAGCGCATCATCGGCTTCAAGCCGGGCACGGGCGGCTCCAGCGGCGTCAAATTCCTGAAAACCGCGCTTGAGCGCACCTTCTTCCCGGAACTCTGGCAGTTGCGCAGCGAATTGTGAGGTGTCGCGCCCTGCGTCGCCGCGATGACGCGGCTGCAACGGCATCGATTGTCCGGCTTGATTGGAACTGCTAAACAGTAGCCATGTCGCCGTGTGAGCATCATTTGCAGCGCTTCTGCGCCGTGCAGGGAGAGGGCCATCTGCCGCCCCTGCCGACGACGCAGGATTTTGCCGCGCTGCACGACCATGCCCGTTTGCCCTGGCGCTTCTTCGGCCGCTTCACCGCCTCCATTGCGGCAGGCCTTACCGGCGCCTGAGGCCGGCCGCTCTCGCGCGGCCGGCGACAGGCGAACCGCTATTGCGCGCAGGCCCGAAGCGAGCCGGCGCATGATCTTCAGCAGATTTCCGCAGACCGAGAACAAGCCATGATCGCGACCAAGGGTCCCCAGACGCTCTACGACAAGATCTTCGACGACCACGTCGTCGACCGGCAGGATGACGGCACCTGCCTGCTCTATATCGACCGCCACCTCGTCCACGAGGTCACCAGCCCGCAGGCCTTCGAGGGCCTGCGCATGACCGGCCGCAAGGTCCGCAGCCCTGAGAAGACGCTCGCCGTCGTCGATCACAACATCCCGACGACCGACCGCTCCAAGGGCATCCAGGAAGAGGAAAGCCGTATCCAGGTCGAGGCGCTGGCCAAGAACGCGGCCGATTTCGGCGTCGAGTACTTCAACGAGCTCGATAGGCGCCAGGGCATCGTCCACATCGTCGGCCCCGAGCAGGGCTTCACCCTGCCCGGCACGACGATCGTCTGCGGCGACTCCCATACCTCGACGCATGGCGCCTTCGGTGCCCTTGCGCACGGCATCGGCACCTCCGAGGTCGAGCATGTGCTGGCAACGCAGACACTGATCCAGAAGAAGGCGAAGAACATGCTCGTCCAGGTGGACGGCACGCCTGCGCCCGGCGTCGGCGCCAAGGACATCACGCTCGCCATCATCGGCGAGACCGGCACCGCCGGCGGCACCGGCTCGGTCATCGAATATGCCGGAGAGGCCATTCGCGGGCTTTCGATGGAAGGTCGCATGACGCTCTGCAACATGTCGATCGAGGGCGGCGCCCGCGCCGGCATGGTCGCGCCCGATCAGAAGGCGTTCGACTACCTCAAGGGCCGCCCCAAGGCGCCGCAGGGCGCCGCCTGGGACGCAGCCCTGCGCTACTGGGAGACGCTGCGCTCCGACGAGGGCGCGCATTTTGACCGCATCGTGAAGCTCGACGCTGCCAACCTGCCGCCGATCGTCTCCTGGGGCACGAGCCCGGAGGACGTGATCTCGGTGCTGGGCGCGGTGCCGGACCCCGACCTGATCGAGGACGAGGTCAAGCGTGCCTCGAAGAAGCGCGCGCTCGAATATATGGGCCTGACCGCCGGCACCAAGATCACCGACATTCCGCTCGACGTGATCTGGATCGGCTCCTGCACCAATGGCCGCATCGAGGACCTGCGCACCGTCGCGAAGATCGTCGAAGGCAAGAAGCTCCATGAGAGCCTCGACTACGGCATGATCGTGCCGGGCTCCGGCCTGGTAAAGGAGCAGGCGGAAGCCGAAGGTCTCGACAAGATCTTCCTGGCCGCCGGCTTCGAATGGCGCGAGCCGGGCTGCTCGATGTGCCTCGCCATGAATCCCGACCAGCTCAAGCCGGGCCAGCGCGCCGCCTCGACCTCGAACCGCAATTTCGAGGGCCGTCAGGGCTATCGCGGCCGCACCCACCTCGTCTCGCCGGCGATGGCGGCGGCAGCGGCCCTCACCGGCCGTTTCGTCGACGTCCGCACGCTGGGCTGACGCGGACAGGCGGGGAGCTGACCATGCCGAAGGATCCCCGCGAAACCGCCCGCGCCGACGAGGCCAAGGCGGCGCTGGACCGGGTCAAGCGCGACAGCGAAAGCCTGCTCGGCTCCTCGATGGGCCGGGCGGCCGATCACTTCTCGGGCGCCGATGCGCCCGAGGGCGACAAGGTCGAGCTCTGGGGCCGGCGCATCGGCCGCTCCCTCTCGCTCGTCGGCGTCGTCGTACTGGCCTGGTGGCTCGGCTACCAATTGAAGATCTGGTGATGGGCAAGGCCGTGGACGCCAGGGTCACGAAAACAGCGGAGATCGACTGGGACGGCGTCAAGGCGCCGTCGCAGGAGGCGTTCGAGGTCTTGGCCCAGGCCGCCTTCGACCGCCTGCCGGAGGAGTTCCGCGCGCTCTGCTCGGACGTGATCTTCAACGTCACCGAATTCCCCGAGGACGACGTGCTGAAGGAGCTGGAGGCGGAGAGTCCCTTCGACCTGCTTGGCCTGTTCAGCGGCGTCGGCCTGCCGCAGCAGGGCTTCAGCCCTCAGACCGGGCAGATGCCCAACACCATCCACCTCTATCGCCGTCCGATCCTCGACTATTGGGCCGAACACGACGACAGCCTCGGCGCGATCGTCACCCATGTCATGGTCCACGAGATCGGCCACCATTTCGGCTTCTCCGACGAGGACATGGAAGCCATCGAACAGGCGGCGGGGTAGCGATGCAGGGGACAGAGAAACTCTGGTACTGGCGACGCCACCTTGCGATCGGGCTGGATTTCCTGCCCTTTGCGCTGATCCTGGTCGTGCTAACGGTGCTGTTCTTCGGCGGCAACAGCGACAGGGTTCGCCTGGATGGCTTCGGCGTAAGCGTGTCGCGTTGCGGCCCGGGAAAGATGGATCAGAGCGTGCTCGACGCGGGCAATGCCATGATGAGCGGCGTTGTCTGGAATCAAGCCGCATTCTGCGACATCAGCGCTTTCGGTATCGCCTCCAACCGGATCGTGCATCTCGCCCGTGTCGAGAAGGGCGCCGACAACATCACACGCACGGTTTCCGTTAAGGTACCGGTCGATGACGGGGGCCGATCCGTCAGCCCCTTTTATCTCGATTGGATCGGCTACCTCGCTTTCGTTGCCGCCATCGTCGGTTTCCAGGCAACGCGCTGGCAAGCGACTCCGGCGATGCGCCTGCTGCGGATTCGCCTGGTCGCGAACAACGGCGAACCCGCAGGCGTGAAGCGAAGCTTTTTGCGCTTGATCTACGCCGCCTTGCTCAGCCTTGCGGTTACCGCCGTGTTTTTCGGGCCACTCTGGCTGATCGTCGCAGGCGGATACAGCCCTTGGCTGATGCTCCCCGCCCTGCTGATCGCGCTGACGCTCTATCTGTCCTGGTGGTGCCCCTTCGCCCTCAAGCGCTCGCTGCCGCGAGCACCGCTTCACGACGTCTGGGCCGGAACCCGCATCGTCCGGGTCGCCCCGCCTTCCGCCTGAGCACTATAAAAATCGACAAGGAACCGCATCATGCAGCCCTTCACCACCCTGACCTCCACACCCGCGCCGATGAAGGTGATCAATGTCGATACCGACATGATCATCCCCAAGCAGTACCTGAAGACGATCAAGCGCACCGGTCTCGGTACCGCGCTGTTCGCGGAGATGCGCTACAAGGAGGACGGCTCGGAGAACCCCGATTTCGTGCTGAACCAGCCGGCCTACCGCAAGGCGGAGATCCTCGTCGCCGGCGACAATTTCGGCTGCGGCTCCTCGCGCGAGCACGCGCCCTGGGCGCTGCTCGATTTCGGCATCCGCTGCGTGATCTCCACCAGCTTCGCCGACA
>NZ_CAMFJF010000077.1 GCF_945956895.1 uncultured Allobosea sp.
GGCCCGTTTCGTCGGCTTCGACGACTCGAAGGACGCGCAGAACGCCTGCACCCAATTGAAGCGGGGCGGCTTCTCCTGCTTCGCCACCCGCAGCTGAGCATCGGACCGAAAAGTGGAAACCGGTTTTCGGGAGAATCCGATGCGCAATCGCAAAGACAGATCGCCGAACCTGCGTCCGTCAGGACGCAGGGCGATCTGACCAAGGACCAGGGAAAGGAGCTCACGACATGTCGCAGACCCACTCCCCGACCCCTTCGCTAGCGCTGCTTCAGAAGGACGTCCTTGGCCTGGTTGACGCGAGCGGCAAGGCCGCTGGTGCCCCCGGCATCCGGGTGGATGCGCTTCATCAAGCCCCGATGGGCTTCGCGGACCGCCTCCTCGCCCGCCCCCGGCTGAAGCCCCAGGATATCGTAGGCCTCCTGTTGCGTCATCGCGCCCGCGCCAGGCGCGCCGCGCTGCCCCGTGTCGCCATCACGCTGAGCGTCTTCACGCCAGCCGGGCGACCGGCGGTCGAGATATGCCTCTAGCAATCGCGCCCCGTCCGGATCGCGCGTGAGGCAGTCGCGCATCAGCGCGGCGAGCTCGCTCATGTCGAGGCTGTCGAGCGCCCGCCCCGCATAGGGGCCGGTTGTGACATGACCTGCCATCGCGCCGCTGTCATGGTCGAGCTCCATCTCGAGCAGGGCGGACTTGACCTTCGAGGTCGCGCCCGGCGTCGGGCCGGAGCGATCGGCCCAGGGAAAACGGATACCCCCCGGCCCTGTCGCGCTCCATCCGAGCAGCCAGGCGCCGAGACCGCCGAGGAAGACGGCCATGTCCATCCGGCCGCGCACCATCAGCAAGCCGGCAACGCCGAGCGCACCCACGCCGCCGACCGTCTTCGCCAATCGCGCCAGCATCTTGGGGTTGGCGCCGGCGAAGAGCTTCACCAGCCACCAGACCAGGATCAGCACGGCAACGCCGTAAAGCAGGCTCACCGGCGCCCTCCGTCCATCGCGGCGATCAGTCCCTTCACCGCCGGGTTCGATCCCGCAAGCCGCAGCATCGCCTCGCGTCCGCCGGCGGCATAGGCCGCCGCGCCGCGCAAGAGATCGAGCAGCGAAGCCGGAGCATTCACGTCGAAGCGGGCATGGGCGCCGCCGGTCAATCGCGCGATCGTCGCGAAGGCACCACTCGCGGCCGGATCATGCCCTTCCTGGAAGACGAAGCCGCGGATGCCGCGCAGACCGAGCTCGCCGGCAAGCGCCGCCAGCACGTCGACATCCTCCTCCATCGCGTCGCCGACAAAGACGAAGGCCCGTACCGGCACCGTCTTCGCCTCGTCGCGGACATGGCGCAGCACGCGGGCGATCTGGGTCTGGCCGCCCTCGCAGGCGATACGGCGCATCAGCCCGGTCAGACGGGCGGGCTCGCCGACCCAGCCCGAGGCACGGCACTCGCCGATGCCCCTGAAGTAGACAAGCTGCACGGCGAGCCCGCCGCTTTGCGAGGTCGCATCGAACATCCGGGCCTGCAGCGAGCAGGCAAGGTCCCAGGTCGGCTGTCGGCTCATCGTGGCATCGAGCGCGAATACCAGCCGCCCCGCCTGCCCCGTCGCCAGAGGCGCGAGCTGCTTGGCCGCACCGAGGAAACGGTCGATCTCGCCCGGCTGCGAATGCGTTGCCGGTGCGGTCGCTCCCGCCTTGCCGACGGCCCGGTCCTTCCTCTCGCTCATCGACCCCTTCGATCCACCTGAATCATCCCTTCACCCAGATATTGGCCATGGCGGCGGCATTTGCTACCCGTGCCTCGAGCGGAGGATGCGCAGGTGACTGGAATCACGGTTTTCGAGACGGTCGCCGCGATGCGCGAAGCCGTCGCCGGCTGGCATGCCGCCGGCGAGAAGGTCGCGCTGGTGCCGACCATGGGCGCGCTGCACGAAGGCCATATCGCGCTGGTTGCAGAGGGCCAGCGCCATGCGAAGCGGGTGATCGTCACGATTTTCGTCAACCCGACGCAGTTCGCGCCGCATGAGGACTTCAAGAAATACCCGCGCACCTTCGACGACGATTGCGCCAAGCTCGTCGCGGCCGGCGCCGACGCCGTGTTCTTCCCCTCGGTCGAGGAGATGTACCCGCCCGGCTTCGCCACGCGCGTGCTGCTCCTGGGCCCAGCCGCCGTCGGGCTGGAGGACCGCTTCCGCCCCACGCATTTCGAGGGCGTCGCGACCGTCTGCTGCAAGCTCTTCACGCAGTCACGCGCCGATTACGCGATCTTCGGCGAGAAGGACTATCAGCAGCTCAAGGTCGTGACCCGCATGGCCGCCGATCTCGATCTCGGCGTCAGGATCATCCCGCTGGCGACGATCCGCGAGGCGGACGGCCTCGCCATGTCCTCGCGCAACCGCTACCTCTCGGACGAGCACCGGGCGCTGGCGCCGCTGCTCCAGCGCGTGATGCAGGATCTCGCCGTGCGCATCCGCAACCGCGACGACCTGTTCAAGGCGGTGGCCGACGCTCAGAACGAGATCATCGGCGCCGGTTTCGAGCTCGACTATCTGGAAGCGCGCCATGCCGAGACGCTGGCGCCGGTCGCCTCGCTCGCGGACGGTCCGATCCGCCTGATCCTCGCGGCCCGCATCGGCAGCACGCGGTTGCTCGATAATATTCCGGTGTGAGCCACGTCATTCTCGGGCGCAGCGAAGCGCAGACCCGAGAATCTCAGGACGAGAGAATGCTGGTTTCCGAGATGCTCGGGTCAAGCCCGAGCATGACGGCGCTAACTAAAGCAGCCCCAGCCCCGCCAGCTCGCGCCGCAATTCCTCCGGCATCTCGCCGAGATCGCCGCCATGCTCGGAGAGGTCACGCGGGGCGTCCTTGGCTTGCAGATAGCGCCAGCCCTGGAAGGGACGGTACGGACGCGGCTCGACCGGCACCACGATCGGCTCCATCACCAGATGGCAGCGGCCGATGCCTTCGCCGTCGGTGAAGGGACGGATATCGGTCAGGCGCTGGCGCGCCGAGATCTGGCCCTTGATCACCCAGTAGAGCGAGCCGCCGTCGAGGATCTCCTCGATCTTCTTCGGGACCATCCGCGTGGTGTGCAATTGCTCGGCCGGCTCCCCGCGGGCACGTCGCTGCGCCTGGCGTTCGGCGATCCAGTCCTCGAGATCGCTGATCGATTCCGCGCCGACGCAGAGCTTGAGCAGATGAAGGGGCATGGTCCTAAAATAGGCCCCGGAACGCCAGCCGGCCAGCCTCCCCGCCCATTCTCCACAGCCCCCGGCGTCGACCGCGATGCAACAGCACGCCAATGACGGGGTGCATGTCAAAAATGCCGCCGTAGAAAGGTTTGGCCAGCCCCGGCTCGGCGGTTAGCATGTTCGCCACGATACGCTTCACCGTCATGCTCATTTCCTCGACAGGCTACGGACGTTCCATCATGCGCGGACTTGCAGGCAGGGTCATTCTCGTCACCGGCTCCTCAACCGGCATCGGCTTCGCGATGGCCGAGCGGCTCGTCGCCGAGGGCGCCAAGGTACTGATCCACGGGCGCGACACGACCGAGGTCGATGCGGCCGTCGCCAGGCTCGGCACCGCAACGGCAGGCACGACCGGCGACCTTGCAGACCCCGCGACAGCGCAAGCCATCGTCGACGCCACTGTCGGCGCTTTCGGCCGCATCGACGGGCTCGTCAACAATGCCGGCATCTATCCGCGCGGCATCCTTGGCGAAACCACCGCCGCCTTCTTCGACCATATGTTCGCGATCAACACCCGCGCGCCCCTGCTCTGTGCCGAGGCCGCGATCCGCGCCTTCCGGATACAGAAATCGCCGGGCGCCATCGTCACCGTCGGCTCGATCAATGCCTATTGCGGCCTCTCGAACCTCACCGTCTATTCGATGTCGAAGGGCGCGCTGATGACGATGACGCGCAACCTCGCCAACACGCTCGGCCCGGAGCGCATCCGCGCCAACCAGCTCAATGTCGGCTGGACCTGGACCGCCAACGAGGATGCGACGCAGCAGCGCGAGGGCCAGAAGCCCGGCTGGCAGAACCATGTCCCGCTGCGCCATGCCCCGACCGGCCGGATCATGCAGCCGGAGGAGATCGCCGCTCACACCGCCTTCTGGCTCTCGGAGGACAGCGCCCCGGTCTCCGGCCAGATCTACGAGGCCGAGCAGTTCCCGATCATCGGCCGCGGATGAACGAGATTTCTCCGGGGTCATTCGAGCGGCGGCAGCGCTGGGCGAACAGTGCTCCGTCATGCTCGCCCTTGTGGCGAGCATCCACGTCTTGAACACCGCATTGCATCGACGAAGACGTCGATGGTCGGGACAAGCCCGACCATGACGGCAACCAGCCGGAAGCGAAATCCCAACAACCGCCCGCAAGCGATTCCACAGATTCGACTATTCGCCGATCACCACCACCTTCGCGCCCTCGGCGACTTGCGCACCCGGCTCGCCCGCGACCTCGCTGACCGTGCCGTCGCGCGGGGCGGTCAGGACGTGCTCCATCTTCATCGCCTCGACGATGGCGAGGCGCTGGCCCTTGGTCACGGCCTCACCCGGCGCCACGAAGAGCGCGACAAGCTTGCCATGCATCGGCGCCTTGACCACGCCGCCCGAGCCCGCAGCCGCATCGAGATCGACGCTGAACGGATCGAACAGCGAAACCGCCGTCTGCCGGCCGCGATGCAGCGCGAACCATGTCCCGCCCTCGCCCTCGGCCAGCGCGATCTCATGCTCGCCCTCGCCGATCTCATGGCCCGGCAGGCTGACGCGCGCGTCGTCGCCATGCCACTCGATCCGGGCGTCGATGCGCTCGCCATCGACCATCAAAGGCAAGCCCAGCGGTTGGCGCGGCATCAGCGAGAAGGCGTCCGGGTCGAGCCAGGGCGAGCGCGCCTCGCCCTCCGCACGGCCGGCGGCCGCGATCATGCCCGCCGCCTGCCGCTCCTCCTCGAGCTGCAGGGCCGCCGCCGCCACTGCCGCCGCATCGAGCGGCTGCGGCTCGGCACCGAGCGCGCTGATATTGCGGTCGATGAAGCCGGTATCGAACGGCCCCTTCCGGAAGCCCTCGGCCTCGGTCAGCTTCTTCAGGAAGGCGAGATTGGTGCGCGGGCCGGCGACCACCGTCTCGCCCAAAGCAGCGCCCAGCCGGTCGAGCGCCTCGTCGCGCGTCGCGCCATGGGCAATGACCTTGGCGATCATCGGGTCGTAGAACGGCGTCACGGTATCACCGGCCTCGACGCCGGTATCGATGCGGATGCCTTCGCCTTCGGGGAATTGCAGAGCCCAGAGCTTGCCGGTCGAAGGCAGGAAGCCCTTCTCGGGGTCCTCGGCATAGAGTCGCGCCTCGACGGCATGGCCCTTGGCCGAGACATCGGCCTGCGTGAAGCCGAGCGGCTCGCCGGCCGCGACCTTCAACTGCAACTCGACGAGATCGAGCCCGGTGATTGCCTCGGTCACGGGATGCTCGACCTGGAGCCGCGTATTCATCTCCATGAACCAGAAACCGTCGGCCTTAAGCCCGTCGCGCCCGTCGGCGATGAATTCGACCGTGCCGGCCCCGACATAGCCGACGGCCTTGGCGGCCTCGGTCGCGGCCTTGCCCATCGCGGCGCGCACCTCCGCGCTCATGCCGGGCGCCGGCGCCTCCTCGATCACCTTCTGGTGGCGGCGCTGCAGCGAGCAGTCGCGCTCGTAGAGATGGACGACATTGCCGTGGCTGTCGCCGAACACCTGGATTTCGACATGGCGCGGCGAGAGCACGTATTTCTCGACCAGCACGCGCGCATCGCCGAAAGCGTTCTTGCCTTCGCGCTGCGCACTGGTCAGCGCGTCATCGAAATCCTCGGGCCGATCGACCTTCTTCATGCCCTTGCCGCCGCCGCCCGCGACCGCCTTGATCAAGACGGGGTAGCCGATGCGCCGCGCTTCCCCGCGGAGGAAATCGGCGCCCTGCTCGGCACCGTGATAGCCGGGCACCACCGGCACGCTGGCCTTCTCGACCAGCGCCTTGGCGGCATCCTTCAGGCCCATGGCCCGGATGGCCGAGGCCGGCGGGCCGACAAAGACGATGCCTGCCGCCGCGCAGGCATCGGCGAATTCGGCATTTTCCGAGAGGAAGCCATAACCCGGATGGATGCAGGCAGCGCCGGCCTCCCTGGCAACCGCCAGGATCTTGTTGGCGTCGAGATAGCTCTCGCGGGCCGGGGCCGGACCGATAGGATAGGCCTCGTCCGCCATCTGCACGAACAGCGCCTCGGCATCGGCGTCCGAATAGACGGCGATGGTGCGCAGGCCCAGCCGCTTGGCGGTGCGGATCACCCGGCAGGCGATCTCGCCGCGATTGGCGACCAGGATGGAGGGCAGCTTGGCGGCGATCGTCATGGGCGCATCCTCGGCAGCATCCTTGAGAGGCTTTTCGCCTTTATAGCCCGCCCGTCGCGTCTGTCTGCGCCTTGTTGCGCAAACCGGATTGGGACGCTTCCGAATTCATGCTCCGCCGCAGCGAGCGCAAGATCGCCCAGGTCGCCTGGAAGCAGATGCCGGCGACGACGAGATCGAACAGATATTCCGGCCAGCGCACTGGCGCGACGCGAGCAGCAAGGCCTACCAGCGCGAAGCCGGTCGTCGAGATCGTGTCGTTGCGACTGGAGAGCCAGGTCGCCTTGATGACCGGGTTCTCCTCGCGCCGGAAGCGCCAGAGCGCGGCGACGACGAGGAAGGCGATGACGATGGCGCTCGCGGCAGCAAAGCCGAGCGTCCAGACCTCGATCGGCCGCGGCCGGACGATCTTGTCCCAGAGATCGTAGAGCGTATGCAGCCCGGCCACTGCCATGACCGCGCCGATTGCAACTGCGGCGAGCCGCTCGATCCGCGCGTCGCGGCCGAAGACGATGGCGGCGATGCCGTAGAGCGCGACGTCATAGACCCAGTCGACGCCATCCTTGAAGAGCTGGGCATTGCCGATGGCGAGCGCCCAGGCGACCGTCGCCACCGCCTGGATCAGGATGCCGAGCGCGATGCCCCAGATCGTCAACGTATAGGTGCGGGCGATAGTGGGTTCGGGAACCGAAGCCCCGCCGTCCGCCTCATGGCCGGGCTTGTCCCGGCCATGCCGATTTTGTAGCGCCTCGGCCATCCTCGCTCCGTCATTCCGGACAAGCGGCAAAGCCGCGCCGATCCGGAATCCATCATAGGGCGATCACTCTACGATGGATTCCGGATCTCCGCTTCGCTGCGTCCGGAATGACGGCTGTGGTTGGGCCGGAACTCACCCGCGCCCGACGAGCGGCGCCTTGGTCGCCATCACCGTGACGAAGAGCACGTTCGCCTCGGGCGGCAGGCCGGCCATGTGCAGCACGGTCGTCGCGACATGCTCGACATCCATCACCGCCTCGACCTTGATCGAGCCATCAGCCTGCGGCACGCCGGTCGTCATCTTGCGCGCCATCTCGGTCAGCGCATTGCCGATATCGACCTGGCCGACGGCGATATCGTATTTGCGCCCGTCGAGCGCGGCCGTCTTGGTCAGGCCCGAGATCGCATGCTTCGTCGCAGTATAGGCGACGGAATTCGGCCGCGGCGCATGGGCCGAGATCGAGCCATTGTTGATGATGCGCCCGCCCTGCGGCACCTGGTCCTTCATCGCCTTGAAGGCGGCCTGGGTGCAGAGGAACGGCCCGGTCAGGTTGGTATCGACGACCTTCTGCCAATCCTCCAGCGAGAGGTCCTCCAGCAGCACGCCGCCCGGCGCGTTGACGCCGGCATTGTTGAAGAGAACGTCGACGCGGCCGAAGGCTTCCTTCGTCCTGGCGAACAGGTTCTCGACCGAGGCCTTGTCGGTGACATCGGTCGGCACCGCGAGCGCGCGGCCCTTGTCGACGCCCGAGAGCTGGATCGTCTCCTCCAGCGCATCCGCACGGCGGCCGGCCAGCACGGTGCGATAGCCGTCCTTCAGGAAGGCGATGGCAACCGAGCGCCCGACGCCCGAACCGGCACCGGTGATGATCGCGACCTTGTTATGCCCAGACATGCGTTTCCCCGTATTTCCCTAGACCTAAATCGTTTGAGATGGCGCCCGACCATAACGGGCGAAACCGCCCAGGGGAACCATGGGGCGGGGGGTGCTTCATGCGCTTGCCGCCCGCCGCCTCTGCCTTATCGTTGTAGTCGGGAGGACGACGCGATGACCAGCCTGAACCGCCGCCACCTGCTTGCGGCCGGCGCCGCCGCGCTCGCCGGCCCGGCGCTCGCCCAGCAGCAAGGCCACGAGCATCATGGCCCGCAATACGAGCGCCTGAACCAGCCCGGCCGGATCGAGAAGCCGCCGCTCGCGGCGACGCAGAACGTGTTCGATTCGCCGGCCCCCAAAGCAGCCTCCCCCGGCCGCTGGAGCGCCAAGGCGCCCCTGCCCTTACCGCGCTCGGAAATGGCCTGGGCCACTGCCTTCGAGGACCAGATGCATGTCGTCGGCGGCTATGGCGAGCAGCGCACCGACCGGGCCTATCACCACGTCTACGATCCCAAGGCCGACAAATGGCAAGACGGTGCGCCCTTGCCACAGGGCGCCAACCATGTCGGCGTCGCCTTCCTCGACGGCAAGCTCTTCGCCATCGGCGGCTTCCTCGAGCAGAACCGCAAGCCGCACCCGCGCTGCTTCACCTATGACCCGAAGGCCGATCGCTGGGCCGAGATCGCCGCCCTGCCCCGCGCCGCCGGCTCGACCGCCGTGGTCGGCCTCGGCGGCGTCCTGCACGTCATCGGCGGCGCCATCGGCGAGACCACCGAGACCAAGCGCTCGATCGACTGGCATCTGGTCTACGATCCCAAGGCCGATCGCTGGAGCGAGCGCACGCCCCTCCCAACCGCCCGCGACCACACCGGCACGCTCGCCATCGGCAAGCTGATCCATGTCATCGGCGGGCGCGTCGATTCCTTCCACACCAACTCGAACCTGCACCATTCCTACGATCCGGCTTCGGATAAATGGACGATGCGCACGCCGATGCCGACCGGCCGCTCCGGTCATGGCGCGGTGCTCTATCGCGGCAAGGTCTTCGTGATGGGCGGCGAAGGCACCAACCGCGTCTTCGGCCAGATGGAAGCCTATGACCCGGCGAGCGATGGCTGGGAGCAATATGCGCCGATGTTGACGCCCCGCCATGGGCTGGGCGCCGCACTGGTCGGCGACGCGGTCCATGTCGCTGGCGGCGGCCCGGTCATGGGCGGCGGCGTGCAGAGCGCGGTGCACGAGGCGTTCTCGCTGGGATGAGCGGGCCGTCATGCCCAGGCTTGACCCGAGCATCTGGAAAACCAGCGCCCTCTGATCCTGAGTTACTCGGGTCTCCCTGCGGTCGCCCGAGAATGAGGCGCGGACGATCTCACATCCGGAACACGCCGAACTTCGTCTCCGGCACCTCGGCATTGAGCGTCGCGGAGAAGGCCAGCGCCAGCACACGGCGGGTCTCGGAGGGCAGGATGATGCCGTCGTCCCAGAGCCGCGCCGTCGCGAAATAGGGCGAACCTTCTTCCTCATAGCGGTTGCGGATCGGCGCCTTGAAGGCCTCCTCGTCGGCCGCCGGCCAGCTCTTGCCCTCGGCCTCGATATTGTCGCGGCGCACGGTCGCGAGCACGCTCGCCGCCTGCTCACCACCCATCACCGAGATGCGCGAATTCGGCCAGGTGAACAGGAAGCGCGGCGAATAGGCCCGGCCGCACATGCCGTAATTGCCGGCGCCGAAGGAACCGCCGACGAGAACCGTGATCTTTGGCACCCGTGCCGAGGCTACCGCCGTTACGAGCTTGGCACCGTCCTTGGCGATGCCGCGCGTCTCGACATCGCGGCCGACCATGAAGCCGGTGATGTTCTGCAGGAAGAGCAGCGGAATCCGCCGCTGGCAGCACAATTCGATGAAATGCGCGCCCTTGACCGCGCTTTCCGAGAACAGGATGCCGTTATTCGCGATGATGCCGACCGGGATGCCGTGAATGCGGGCGAAGCCCGTCACCAGCGTCGTGCCGTAGAGCTTCTTGAACTCGTCGAACTCGGAGCCGTCGACGAGGCGGGCTATCACCTCGCGGATATCGTATTGCTTCTTGAGATCGGTCGGGACGACCGCTTCCAGCTCGGCCGGATCGTAAAGCGGCTCGACCGGCTCGGCGATGTCGATATCCGGGCGCTTCACGCTGTTCAGGTTGCCAGCGATGCGCCGGGCAATCGCGAGCGCATGCGTGTCGTCGCCGGCATAATGGTCGGCGACGCCCGAAAGCCGCGCATGAACATCGGCGCCGCCGAGATCTTCGGCCGAGACGACCTCGCCGGTCGCGGCCTTCACCAGCGGCGGGCCGCCCAGAAAAATAGTGCCCTGTTTTCTAACAATAACAGTCTCGTCCGACATCGCCGGCACATAGGCGCCGCCGGCGGTGCAGGAGCCCATCACCACCGCGACCTGCGGGATGCCCTCGGCCGAGAGCGTCGCCTGATTGTAGAAGATGCGGCCGAAATGCTCGCGGTCGGGGAAGACCTCGGTCTGGTGCGGCAGGTTCGCACCGCCGGAATCGACGAGATAGATGCAGGGCAAGCGGTTCTCGCGGGCGATCTCCTGCGCCCGCAGATGCTTCTTCACCGTCATCGGGTAGTAGGTGCCGCCTTTGATCGTCGCGTCGTTGCAGACGATCATGCATTCGCGGCCGGCGACGCGGCCGATGCCGGCGATCATCCCGGCGCCGTGGACATCGCCCTCGTACATGCCGAAGGCGGCGAGCGAGCCGATCTCGAGAAAGGCCGAGCCCGGATCGGTCAGGCGCAGCACGCGCTCGCGGGGCAGCAGCTTGCCACGCGCCGTGTGGCGTTCGCGGGACTTGGCGTTGCCGCCGAGCGCAGCGGTGGCGCGGTGTTGCTGGAGTTCGTCGCGCAATCCGGCCCAGGCCTCGGCATTGGCGCGCGTCTCGGCCGAATTCAGATCGACCTTGCTCTCGATGACAGGCACGGGCGCGCTCCCTCGGCGACAATCTTTCGTTCGAGGTTATGGCGCGCCGCGCCGAAAACGCCAACCGGCGCGGACGCACGGACGCGGCCGTGCAAATCCGCGCCGCTGGACAGGCTCATTCCTTCATCTTGTTGATCGAGCCGGTCACGGACGGCGCCGCGACAGCGCCGATCGCACCGCCGGCAATGGCCCCGATCGGCCCGCCGACGATCGCGCCGGCTCCCGCACCGGCCGCAGCGCCGGCGATGCGCTGGTCAGTGGTGTTGCAGGCCGCGAGCAGCATGGCGAGGCTGCCCGCCAGGAAAAAGCTTCGCATTGTCGTCCCCATCTTCAGCCCAACCCCAGGGCGAAAATGGCGGCGCCATGGCTAACGGATGGTAAACCGGGCCTGGACGATCAGGCTTGGACGGTCGGACCGAACACGCGCTCGAATGCTTCGCGCAGCACCGAATCGACCTCCGGCATCGTCACCGGAAGCCCGAGATCGACCAGCGAGGTCACGCCATGCTGGCTGACGCCGCAGGGCACGATCCCGTCGAAATGCGACAGGTCCGGCTCGACATTGAGCGAAATGCCGTGGAACGAGACCCAGCGCCGCACGCGGATGCCGATCGCGGCGATCTTGTCCTCTGTGCCGGCGCCCTTGTCCGGCCGGCGCACCCAGACGCCGACGCGGTCCTCGCGCCGCTCACCGCGGACATTGAAATCGTCGAGCGCGCCGATCAGCCAGCCTTCGAGGGCGGCGACGAAGCGGCGCAGGTCCGGCTGGCGCCGCTTCAGGTCGAGCATGACATAGGCCACGCGCTGGCCGGGGCCGTGATAGGTGAACTGCCCGCCTCGCCCCGAACGGAACACAGGAAATCGCTCGGGCGCGATCAGATCCTCGTCGCGGGCCGAGGTGCCGGCGGTGTAGAGCGGCGGGTGCTCGACCAGCCAGACGCGCTCGCGCGCCTGCCCGTCCGCGATCAACGCGGCGCGAGCCTCCATCTCGGCGACCGCCTCGTCATAGCCGGTGAGCCCTTCGGCCACGACCCATTCGACCGGCTCGCCTCCCCCTTCCGGCAGGAAGGAGACGGCCAGCTCCTCACGCATCTTCACCATGGCTTAACCATGTTCCATTCAAAGTTTCCGGGCCGGCGAACTGATCCGGCGCGGCCCTCGCAACGCCTCTTGCGCCCAAAACCGGCAGGCAGGCAAGTTTCGCTGGTCGAATTCTGAAATAGGGTTCCGGAGGCAGGACTTGAAGGCCGATCTCGATCTCGTCCCGGTGGAACTCACGGTCGTCCTCGGCCAGACCGAAATGCCGATCTACAAGCTGCTGCGCCTCGGCCGCGGCGCCATCATCGAGCTGAACACCAGCGAGACCGACGAGGTCCAGATTCTCGCGAACAACCATCCCTTCGCCAAGGGAATCGTCGTGGTCAGCGGCGCGCGAATCTCCGTCGAGATCACCCAGATGCTGAAACGGCCGACGATCTACACCCTGCAGACCGTCGCCGAAGCCGCCTGAAGCGGCCGATCTGGGGAAAAATCGAACATCTGCGTTTTTCCGCGAAGACACTCTTGTGGCGGCGGATTCGATTTGCTAGATCGGCGCCGCTCCCTGGTTGCACCGCCCGCAACCGGAAACGAGCTGCGGTCGTGGCGGAATTGGTAGACGCACTACCTTGAGGTGGTAGCGGGGAGACCCGTGGAGGTTCGAGTCCTCTCGACCGCACCAAATTCGGATGAAAATCCAGCGAAAGGCGACCCATCGGGTCGCCTTTCGTGTTTTCCGGGTAATGGTGGCGGCACGTCACGCTCGGTCCTGCCCCCAGCATCTCCTAAAGATTGGCCCAACCGTCATTGCGAGCGCAGCGAAGCAATCCAGGGGGACC
>NZ_CAMFJF010000078.1 GCF_945956895.1 uncultured Allobosea sp.
TGGGCGGGTCACTTCTCAGTGGAAACCCAGGGTCACTTCTCGGCGGAAATCAACAGGCCCGAGGCGTGGCAGTAAGTCGTCGCGGATCAGTTTTCATACTAAACGTCGGCGACGCGTTGCTGCCAGAGCCGTCCGCTACAGATGTCTGCGACTGTTTGCTGCCAGCCGATAGCGGTACAAATGCCGGCGACGCGTTGCTGCCATCCATCAATCGAACCGCACTCTGCCGCCGATGCCACGTACGTTCGCTGATTCCGAGAGCCAGCCACGGCGCCATTGCCTTCAACGTCTGTCCCGGATCGAACGGCGGCAACCCCTTTGCCTCACGATCCGCGGCACGCTTCGCCCGTTGCCGATCCCTGTCCCGCAAGCTCTTTTCAGCGGCCTTTCGCACCTTGCGCGCTTCGGCAGGCTCCTCAGCAGCATCCATGCTCCAGGCTCGAACAGCTTCCCGCTCAGCCCGCGTTAGCGACAGCCACCGCCCCACCTCGTCCGACGATAGATTTCCTCCGCGGCGCCGAAAGCTGCAGACGATCTCGGTAACGTCCGCGATGAACGTATCGTCGATACTCAACGCCAGATCCTGAGCCATCTGCCGCACATTGACAGGATGAAGTCCCAAGTGAGGCGCCAAAGACGGAGGCACGGGCCAACCCTCGAGGTCAGCCAAGCAATCGCATCCGACGATTAGTGTGGGCTTCGTCTCAATAGCGACTCCCAACGCTCTGCGATGACTAATTAAGCGAAACAGGTGGCGCCGCCGAAGTGCTGCGAAGAGCCAACGCCGAGGGCTGGGGCGGCCCCCAATGGGCCGGCTGCCGCCTCCATCAAATCCGGGCTCCTTCATTGACCGCATTGACGCTCCCCGAATGCACGGCGCCGCTCGGCAGCGGCTGCGACGGCCTGAACGAGGCGATCATCCGTCGTGCGGTCGGTGGCGGCGGCGATAACGCTGAGCGGCGTCGGTCGGACACCGGCGTTCCTGAGCTCCGTGAGGACGTCGTCCAGGAGCCTTTGCGCAGGGTCTGCCCTGCTGGCTCGGGCGACCATCGCTCAGGCTGCGGCCTGAGCGCCGAGTTCGGCGCCGATAATCTTCTTCTCCCAGGCGACCAAGTCGTCCTCGGCGAAGAACAGGCGCCCTTCGCGGCTGACCGCTTTCGGGAAACCCTCACGCTTCATGTAGCGGTACAGCGTGCGCAGCACGATCCCGTGGCGCTGGCACACCTGACGGGAGCTGAGATAGTTCCGGCCCGCAAACTGCATTGTGACCTCCAAGTCATGCTTCGATGACGAGGAAGGTCACACTGTTTCGCCGATAAGCGTTATGGCTTTCGTCCGCGGGCAGGGCGGTCCCGTTGCCTATGCACGGACGACTAACTGGGCGGCACGGCTTGCATAGGTCGCAGTCGCGTTCGCGCAAACCTATGGATCGTGTCGGCGCTGGGAAGCAAACGCTTGGTCATTGGAGCCGAGGCCGCCTCTATAAATCGTGTGAGCGGGCCGGTGGGTGAGGACGTCGGCGGCCGGCCAAGAGCTTGCGTCCATAGCCGGATCAGCTCTCCCCAATAGATTTCGCGGCAGGTATCCACCGGCCTGACATTCATCCGGAGAACCTCAGCGTTTGCCCGATATCGGTCGCTGAGCCCGCGATAGAAATCTCTCGCCCTGATCAGGTCGATCTGCAGCCGAGGCATGAACACCTTAAGATCTTCGTCCAGAAACCCCATATCTCGCACGGGGTCGACCGGGTCCCGCGGCTCAAGGATCGGCTGGTAACGGCTTTGTTCAGCCAACAGGGCGATGAGATTATCCGCATGCTCGGCGATCAAATGCACCCGCTCGGCGCCTTTCTCTTGGCGAACAACCGAGTAATGGCCGAGAGAGCTGTCCTTTGCGAAGTATAGCTGCCCCTCAAGATAGGCACGAACATCCGCATTGGTGGCGGCGCGCTCGATCGGCTGCTCGCTCTCAAAAGGCGGCGGGCCATAGCTGGCGAACCAAATCTCGCCTGGATAAGGCTCTTTCTCGATCACCGGCAGGCCCTCAAAAGAGGATCCAGCCGCCGCGAGGACGGCATTCCATTCGTCGTCGCTAAATGAGCAGAGGTCGCCCTTTTCGTCACCCATCGACGCTCGCTCCCACAGGCTCAGCGGCCTCAGGTTCAGGCTTACCAGCAGCAATCCATGCCACATGCTCGGCCCACGCCTCCAGGGCGCGCCGCTTCGGCTCTCGCAGCTTCGCGTGATTGTAGCGACGCTCATCGCCCTTCCTGACGTGGTTCAGGATCGCCTCGACCACGTGCGGAGCGATGTCGAGCTCGTCGTTCATCAGGGTGTCGGCCGTTCGCCGCAAGTCATGCAGCGTCCAGCCGGGGATTTCAGCGCCGGCGGGGTCTTCTCCGCGCGCGGCCATTTCCTTCCGCAGTATCGCCAGCATCTCTCGATCCAGCTTGGTCTTGGTCTTTGACCATCCGCTGACCGCCGTCTCGCCCGTCGTCGTGAAAACCAGTTTGGCCTTGCTCTGGACGCGAGGGAGGGCCTGTAGGAGCTGGCGCGCTAGTGGAGTCAGCGGCACCTCATGCTCCTTACCATTCTTGGCTCGCTCCCCCGGCAGCGTCCACATGGCAGCGTCAGGCGACAGCTCGGGGCGCCGCAATCCGCCAACCTCGTCGCGACGCTGAGCCGTCAGCAGCATCAGCTTGATCGACGTTCCGAACAACTGGCCGAGTTCGTCGCAGGCAAGCCAGAGGATTCGAATCTCATCGTGGGTGAGGACGCGATCGCGCGCGACCTCTTTCTGGGGCTTGGAAACGCTGGCGGATGGGTCAATCGGCAGCCTGGTCGTGTTGTCCTTCAGCCAAGCGAAGCAGCCCTTTAGGGCCGCGAGAGTGCGATTGGCCGCGATTGGCGCGCCGCGGCGACGAATGCCTTGGATGAAGTCCCGGACGTCGTCCGTTGTGATACTCGAGACAAGCCGGCCCGCCCATTCCGCAGCAGCTGACTTGGGGATCACAACGAAGGAGAGCGGGCTGTCTTTCTCCTCCGGCTTCTGCGGGTCGGCTCGCAGACCGAGCATTCGGGCAGTCTCCCGCCACTGGCGCTGGTGGCTTTTGGCATAGCCATCCAGATATCGTCTGGCCTCGCCGGCGAAGGTCCCTGCGTCGGCGACGTGCGCCTCCTTGAGCGCGCGCTTGCGGCGTTTCTCTCCCAGGCTAGGGTCATCCCCGCGTTGCCGAGTGCGATCGAACTCCTGTGCCTTTTCACGAGCCTCTGTGAGCGAGAACGCAGGATAGGGACCGATCGTCAGCTTCGCTGTTTTACCGTGCAAACGATATCGATATGCCCAGCTTTTCTTCCCGCTCGGCAAGGGCTGGATCACGAGATGCAGGCCGGCCGCGCCAGCGTCGGCAACCTCCAGACGCTTGGTCGGGTCGGGCTTCGCGGCCTTGACCGCAGCATCGGTTAGCCTCTTCGCCATTTGATCTCGGGTAAATTCTGGGGTAACAAAGTGCGGCGTCAGCGCCTGTCATATGACGTGTTCTGACAGGCTCTGTTATAGTAGACAAGGCGCGGGAAATGCTAGAGAAAATGTGTCGCCCCTTGTCATTCTGAGAAACACCGCGCCATACATGGCCATCTGTTTCGTAATGAGGGGGTCGGGGGTTCGAATCCCTCAAGCGGCACCACAATCCTTTCCCCGACATCGCAGCGCGCCATTGCCGTTGCTTCCGACGGTGCCGTCTTCGGGCGCAGCCGAAACGGCGCAGCCAAGCTTACTTCAGCTGGCTGTCCTTGCTGCCGCGCCGGTTGTAGCTGGATTGTGCCGCCGAGCGGTCATGGCCGGACTGGCAGGCGACGCAGAGGCGGGCGCCGGGCATGGCGAGTCGGCGCGCTTCGGGAATCTCCTCGCCGCATTCCTGGCAATGAATCTCGCCGGGGCCGCTCGGCAGCCGTGACCGCGCCAGACGAACCGCGTCCGTGATCGAGCCGTCGATCTGGTCCTGAACCGCTCCGTCCGGAGCCCACCCGCTTGCCATGACGCAACCTCCGATAAGCCAGAAGATGGCCTCGGACGGCCGGGAATCCAAGAGCTTCGCGTCAGGCGTAGGTTAGGGGCGATCAGGCGAAGCGCTTCGCTCCGGCCACGCAGAGTACGACCACCGCGGTCGCCGCGATCATCGTCCAGGCGATCGGCTCGCCGAGCAGCCAGCCCGCCAGCGTCAGCCCGAAGAAGGGCTGCAGCAGCTGGAGCTGGCCGACACTGGCGATGCCGCCAATCGCCAGCCCCCGATACCAGAAGACGAAGCCGACCAGCATGCTGAAAACCGAGACATAGCCGAGGCCGATCCAGGCCGGCGTGCCGATGCCCTGCCATGTCGAGGGCCAGAACAGCAGCGCGACGATGGCCATCGCCGGCAGCGACAGGAGCAGCGCCCACGAGATCACCTGCCAGCCGCCGAGCCGGCGCGACAGGCTCGCTCCCTCCGCATAGCCAAGCCCGCAGAGCAGCACGGCGCCGATCATCAGCAGGTCGCCCGCCAGCGAGCCGCTATCGCTGTTGGCGAGTGCGAAGCCTGCGACGGTCGCGCTGCCGATCCCCGAGAACAGCCAGAACACCGGCTTCGGCCGCTCGCCGCCGCGCAACACGCCAAACAGCGCGGTCGCGAGCGGCAGGAGCCCGATAAAGACGATCGAGCGCGCCGAGGGGATATGTTGCAGCGCGAGCGCCGTCAGCAGCGGAAAGCCGAGCACGACACCGAGCGCGACGATCGCGAGCGGGCGGATGTCGGCTTTCCGGGGCCATTGCTGGCGCAACAGCATGAGGCAGGCGGCGCCGAGCAGGGCTGCGATCGCGGCGCGGGCGCCGGTCAGGAACAGCGGCGAGAACCCCGCAACTGCCACGCGTGTCGCCGGCAGCGAGCCGCTGAAGATCAGCACGCCGATGAGCCCGCTGCCCCAGCCCTTGCCGCCCCAATTGCTCGACATCCGATCCGTCCCGCTGCTTTGCCCGGAAGCCGTGCTCTAGGCGTGGGCAACCGACAAGGCCAGCGACAGACCGATACATTCATGGCAAACTGTATGGCTATGAATGAGCATACAATCAGTGTCGCCGAACCCGCCGCGACCCGGACGGAAGCGGTCATGGCGGCGATACGCGCGCGGCTGGCATCGCGGACTCTGGCGCCAGGTGATCGCTTGCCCTCGATTCGCGGTTTTGCGGCGACGATGAAGGTTTCGCCCTCCACTGTGGTCGAAGCCTATGACCGCCTTGCGGCCGAGGGCCTGATCCGTGCACGGCAAGGCTCCGGCTTCTATGTGACCGGCGGCGGCCTGCCGCCTCTGGCGCTGACACGGGCCGCTTCGCCGCAAGAGCTGGTCGTCGACCCGTTCTGGGTCTCGCGCCAGTCGCTCGATGCCGAGCCAGGCGCGCTGAAGCCAGGCTGCGGCTGGCTCCCGGCCAACTGGATGCCGGAGGAGGCCTTGCGTCGCGGCTTCCGGGCGCTGGCACGTGCCGAGGGCGCGATCCTCACCGATTACGGCGGCACGCGCGGCGCCTCAAGCCTGCGCCGTCTCCTGCTCGGACGCTTCGTCGAGGCGGGGCTCACGGTCTCACCCGAGCAACTCATGCTGACCGGCTCGGGCACGCAGGCGCTTGACCTGATCTGCCGCTTCCTGCTGCGGCCGGGCGATGTCGTCCTCGTCGACGACCCCTGCTATTTCAACTTCCAGGCGCTGCTGCGGGCGCATCAGGTGCGTGTGGTAAGCGTCCCTTACACGCCGACAGGGCCGGATATCGCAGCGTTCGAAAATGTGGTGGCGGCCGAGCGCCCGCGCGTCTACCTGACCAATTCCGGCTTGCACAATCCGACCGGCGCCAGCCTGTCGCCGCAGGCCGCCTATCGCGTGCTCAGCACGGCCGCCGGCCACGACATGATCATCGTCGAGGACGATATCTTCGCCGATTTCGAGCCGGAGCCGTCATCGCGGCTGGCGTCGCTCGACGGGTTGCAACGTGTCATCCGGATCGGCAGCTTCTCCAAGACGCTCTCGGCCGCCGTCCGCTGCGGCTATATCGCGGCGCGGGCGGACTGGGTCGAGGGGCTCGTCGACCTGCAGGTCGCGACCAGTTTCGGTGGGCCCGGCCCGGTCTCGACGGAGCTGCTGGCAGGCGTCCTCGCCGGCGGCAGCTACCGCAAGCATATGGAAGAGCTGCATCGCCGCCTGGCCCAGACGCGGCGCGAGGTCACTGCCCGGCTGGAGACCTTGGGGATTCGCCCATGGCTGATGCCGAAAGGCGGCTTCTATCTCTGGTGTCGATTGCCGGAAGGCGTCGATTCCGCCGAGCTGGCTCGTCTCGCCGTCATCAAGGGCGTGGTGCTGGCGCCCGGCAATGTCTTCAGTGTCGCGCAGACGGCCGGCAATTTCATGCGCTTCAACGTCGCCCAGTCGCGCGATCCGCGCGTGTTCGAGGTGCTCAGGAAAGCGATGGCGACCATGCGCCAACAGGGGGCGGTGGAAGCCGTCTGCGATTGATCCAGCGCAGCTTGGGCCTGCGCCGCACTCGTCAGCCCGGCGTCCCCCTGTTATAGACCGCGGCAAGACCGGCCCGGCCGGACAGGACCGAAAGTTTTGAGATCATGCATCTGAGGATCGGCACGCGCCGCAGCCCGCTGGCGATGGCCCAGACCAACCACGTCATGGGCCTGATCCGGGAGAAGTTCCCGCAGGCGGAATTCACCCTCTGCCAGATCGCCACCATCGCCGACCGCGATCGCGTCTCCGAATTCCACCAGTTCGGCATGGTCGGCGTCTTCGCCATCGAGCACGAGCAGCAATTGGTGACGCGCGAGGTCGATTTCGTCGTCCATTCGCTGAAGGACCTGCCGACCACCTTGCATGAGGGGCTCGTCCTCGCTTCGGTGCCGCCGCGCGAGGATCCGCGCGATGCGCTCTGCGGCGCGACCATGGCCTCGCTGCGCCAGGGCGCGCGCGTCGGCACGGGCTCGCTTCGCCGCCGCGCCCAGATCCTGAACCTCCGGCCTGACATCACCGTCGTGCCGATCCGCGGCAATGTCGGCCCTCGCCTGGCCAAGATCGGCGGCGAGGATGCGCTCGACGCGGTCATTCTGGCGCATGCCGGCCTGAGGCGGCTCGGCATGGACGATGCTTCCTCTGAAGTGCTTGCCCCGTCGCTGTTTCCCTATGCGGTCGGGCAGGGCGCGCTCGGGCTTGAGGCTCGGGCCGAGGATACGGCAGTGGTCGAGGTGCTGAAGGCGATCGAATGCCCGAAGGCCCGCGCCGAGGCCGAAGCCGAACGCGAGATGATGCATGCGCTCGGGGCTGGATGCAGCCTGCCGGTCGGCGCCTGCTCCACATGGCAGGACGGCCGCCTGACGCTGCATGCGCAGGTGACCTCGATCGAGGGCACGGAGCGTGTCGTCGCCGATCGGAGCGCGCCGCCGGAGCAGGCGCGTGAACTGGGGCTCTCGGTCGCGCAGATTCTGAAGGAGCGGGGAGGCGTCGCGATTCTCGAAAAGAGCTATCGCGGCCATTACCCGAGCTTCAAGTCGATCTAGCGCCCCGTCCGGTGCGCTCCGGCTTTCGGTGCTTCGCCGCACCCGGTGCTGCGGAGTACCATCTATCTCATTGCTGCCGTTAAGGGTTTCCGAAAGGCGCACCCAGCGCAGCGATCAAAAGCCGTCGTCGAGCATATTCACCAGATTTCGGCAAGCGCGCAGGTTTCTGGGGACGCATGCACGAAAATCAGTGGCCAGAGCGCCGACATCTCGCCAAAACTGTCAAAAAAATTGAACGACAGTTTTGGGGGGATGGTGGTGCCGCGCGTTTTGATCGCCGAGTTCATGCACGAGACGAACACCTTCAGTGTTCAGCTCACGGACGAGGCCACTTTCAGGGCGCATGGCGCCTTTCGCGACAACGAGATCCCCGGCGCCTTCCGCGGCACGCGCACCTCGATGGGCGCGGCCTTCGAGGCGGCCGACAAGTTCGGCTGGAGCCTCGTCCACCCGCTGGTGACCGGCGCCAACCCGTCCGGCCGCGTCACCGACGCCGCCTTCGATCTCTTCGCCGGCCAGATCGTCGATGCCGCTGCAGGCGTAGACGGCGTGCTGCTGCATCTCCATGGCGCGATGTCGACCGAAAGCTCGGATGACGGCGAGGGCGAGTTACTCGCCCGGCTGCGCAAGCGCATCGGCCCCGATGTGCCCGTCGTTGCGGTGCTCGACCTGCATGCGACGGTGACGCAGCTGATGGCCGACAACGCCAATGCGCTGATCTCCTACCGGACCTATCCGCATATCGATCAATACGAGCGCACCTGGCAGGCGGCGGAGCTGCTGCAGCGCGCGATGAAGGGCGAGATCAAGCCCAGGGTCGCG
Organism: uncultured Allobosea sp.; assembly: GCF_945956895.1. Classification (GTDB taxonomy): domain Bacteria; phylum Pseudomonadota; class Alphaproteobacteria; order Rhizobiales; family Beijerinckiaceae; genus Allobosea. The sequence goes on from NZ_CAMFJF010000078.1 coordinate 8,399, forward strand.
CTCGCCCGCCGCCCGATCCTCTATGCGCTCGATGGCGGGCGCACGACCTCGCCGCCCTTCCTCGAACTGCTGCGTCGTGGCGACGCGCTGGAGGCTTCCGGCGATGCGCTGGTCGTCAGCGTCCAGGCCGGCTTCTCCTCGGCCGACGTCCACGATATCGGCCCCTCGATCGCGGTCACGGCCGATGATCGCGACAAGGCTCAAGGCATCGCCGAGGAGCTGATGGACTATGCCTGGGAGCTGCGCCGCTTCTCCTCGATTCATTTCACGCCGCTGGCCGAGGCCATGGCCCGCGCCAAGGCCGGCGAGGCCGATACGGGCAAGCCGGGCTACAAGCCGGTGGTGATCTCGGACTATTCCGACAATCCCGGCTCCGGCGCCTATGGCGATGCCACCAACCTGCTGCGCGCCGTGCTCGATGCCGGGCTGAAGAATGTCGGCTTTCACGCGATCAACGATCCCGAGGCGGTGCTCGCCGCGCAGGCGATCGGCGTCGGCAAGCGCGGCCGGATCAAGCTCGGCGGCAAGGTCGATCCGACCATGGGCGGCGGGCCGCTCGATCTCGATGCCCATGTCGTCGCGATCACGGACGGCTATTTCCTCTGCCATGGCCCGATGGCCGGCGGCGTCTGGCGCAATTACGGGCTCTCGGCCCTGCTGCGCGTCGACGATGTCGAGATCATCGTCATCACCCATAACGGCCAGGCGACCGACCTCGCGCAGTTCACCTCGCTCGGCGTCGATCCGACCCGCAAGTCGACGGTGATCGTCAAGTCGATGCAGCATTTCCGTGCGGCCTTCGAGCCGATCGCGCGCGAAGTGCTGGAAGTCGATACCGGCGCGCTCTCGACCCGCAATTTCAAGGAGCGGCCCTACAAGAAGGTCCGCCGCCCGATCTTCCCGCTGGACGACATCTGACCGCAGCTCACAGGAGCCGCGACGACTCGATTGGAGGAGGACACCATGGCGATTCAGGCCGATATCGTATTGCGCAACGGGCCGATCTGGTGCGGGCGCGAGGAGGGCGTCGTCGAGGCGCTGGCGATCTTCCGGGACAAGGTGCTGGCCGCCGGCAGCGATGCCGAGATCAAGCCGCTGATCGGCCCGAAGACCCGCGTGATCGACCTCAAGGGCCGGCTGGCGACGCCGGGCCTGAACGACTCGCATCTGCATCTCGTCTCGCTCGGTATGACCATGGGCTGGGTCGATTCCAAGCCCGAGGCCGCGCCGACGCTGGAGGCGCTGCTCGGCGCCATCTCGGCCCGCGCCGCACAGTCCAAGCCCGGAGAATGGATCCTCTCGCGCGGCTATGACCAGACCAAGCTCGACACCGGCCGCCACCCCTATCGAGAGGAACTCGACCGCGCGGCGCCGAACAATCCGGTGATGCTGGTCCGCGCCTGCGGCCATATCGCGATCTGCAATTCCGAGGCGCTGCGCCTCGGCGGCATCGACGAAAAGTCGCCGACGCCGCAGGGCGGTCTGATCGAGCAGCAGAACGGCCGCTTGACCGGCCTGCTCGCCGAGAACGCGCGCGCTCCGGTCCAGGCTGCGATTCCCGCGGCGACCGAGGAGGACATCATCGCCGGCATCGAGCGCGGCGGGCAGTATCTGCTGTCGCTCGGCATCACCAGCTGCATGGACGCCGCCGTCGGCCAGAAGGGCGGCTTCCGCGAGATCGCAGCCTATCACCGCGCCAAGCGCGACGGCCGCCTGCCGGTCCGCACCTGGCTGACCCTGCTCGGCGACGATGGCCGCTCGATCGTGCCACAATGCTACGACGCCGGACTGATCTCCGGCACCGGCGACGAGATGCTGATGATCGGCGGCGTCAAGCTCTTCCTCGACGGCTCGGCCGGCGGGCGCACCGCCTGGATGACCGAGCCCTATCTGGGCGAGGACAAGACCACCGGCGTCTGGATGTGGGAGGATGCCGAGCTCGAGCGCATGGTGCTCGATGCCCACAAGAAGGGCTACCAGCTCGTCTGCCACGCTATCGGCGATGCCGCGATCGAGCAGCTCATCACGGCCTATGAGAAGGCGCTTGCGGCCTATCCCGATCCGGATCGGCGCCACCGCATCGAGCATTGCGGTTTCTCGACCCCGGCCCAGCACGAGCGCATGGTCAAGGCCGGCATCTATCCCTGCCCGCAGCAGGTCTTCATCCATGATTTCGGCGATGCCTATGTGAAGGTTCTGGGACCGGAGCGGGCGTTGCCGAGCTATCCGTTCCGCACCTGGTTCGATCTCGGCCTGAAGCCGGCTACGGGCAGCGACGCGCCGGTCTGCGATCCCAACCCCTTCCCGAATTTCCACACCATGCTGACGCGGGAAACCTGGAAGGGCACGGTGATGGACGAAGCCCAGCGCGTCTCGATCGAGGAGGCCCTGCAGGCCTATACCGAGTTCGGCGCCTTCTCGCAGAAGCAGGAAAAGGTGAAGGGCAAGCTCGCGCCGGGCTTCCTGGCCGATGTCGCGGTGTTCTCGCGCGACCTCCTGACCGCCGCGCCGGCCGATATCCTCAAGGACACCCGTTGCGATCTCACCATTCGCGGTGGCGCGGTCGTCTACGAGCGGGGAGCTTGAGGCAGAGCATCTTCGAGCGAAAAATACCGGTTCGCGTGAAGAAAATGCGAAACGGAACTCCGAATAGCGCTGCGGCACCGTGAATCGCGGGGCTGTTCGGGGAATTTGACCGTGCGGGGGAAGACAAGCGCGGTAAAGCCGTTATGGTTCCACTTGAAAGCAAACAATTCCGGATCAACCGGAGCAGATCGAAAACGGGAGGACTGATCGTGTTGTTGAAGAAATTTGCCTTTGCCACCGCGCTGACGATGGCTGCCTTTACCATCTCGGCGCAGGCCCAGGAGCCGCGCCGCGGCGGAACGATCCGCTTCACGGCGCCTTATGGTGCGTCCTTCGTCAGCAATGACAGCCACGTCTCGAACCAGATCCAGGACGAGATCTACGGCTATGCCCTGCATGGCATGCTGTTCCGCTGGGATTCGAAGGCCGGCAAGCCGGAGCCCGAGCTCGTCAAGAGCATCACCACCTCGGCGGACGGGCTGACGCACACGCTGAAGCTGCGCGACGACGCCTTTTTCCACAATGGCCGCAAGATGACGGCCGACGACGTGATCTGGTCGTTCCATCGCCTGGTCGACGGCTCCAAGAACTATCCGGGCGCGCGTCACGTCTCGCGCATCAAGGGTGGTACCGAGGTCCGCAAGGGCGAGGCCAAGGAGATCTCCGGTCTCAAGAAGATCGATGATTTCACCATCGAGATGACGATGACCGACGCCGTCGATCCCGGCTTCCTGTTCTTCAGCGCGCCGACGGCGATCCTGCCGGCCAAGGAAGCGCAGGAGGCGGACTTCTTCAACAAGCCGATCGGCCTCGGCCCGTTCAAGTTCGTTGAGCACGTCCCCGGCTCGCGCATGGTCTTCGAGCGCTGGGAGAAGTACTACAAGGCCGGCAAGCCCTACGCCGACAAGCTCGTGATCTCGCCGATGGGCGAGGCCGCGGCCCGCGACGTCGCCTTCCGCAACAAGGAGATCGACGTCTCGATCCTGGGCTCGACCCAGTATGTCGCCTACAAGGCCGATCCGAACCTGTCCAAGGGCATCCTGGAGGTCGCGGAAGTCTTCACCCGCAACATGGGCATGAACCCGGAGTTCAAGCCGTTCTCCGATAAGCGCGTCCGCCAGGCGATCAACCATGCGATCGACAGCGAGCTGATCATCAAGCGCCTTGTCCGCGACAAGGCTTATCGCGCGTCGAGCTGGCTGCCGAGTTCGGTCCCGGCCTTCGACAAGGATGCCAAGCCCTACGCCTTCGATCCGGATAAGGCCAAGAAGCTCCTGACCGAAGCCGGCTATCCCGATGGTTTCGAGTTCGAATGGACGGCGACGCCGAACGAGAGCTGGGGCATCCCGATCGTCGAGGCGACGATCCCGATGCTCGCCAAGGTCGGCATCAAGGTGAAGGTCAAGCCGGTCGAGACCTCGGCGCTCGGCGGCGTC
>NZ_CAMFJF010000079.1 GCF_945956895.1 uncultured Allobosea sp.
TGGCGTCCCGGAAGGGATTCGAACCCCTGACCTACGGTTTAGGAAACCGTTGCTCTATCCTGCTGAGCTACCGGGACGCACGAAACTCCGTGTAGCATAATCGCGATGCGGGTGAAGTCCCTTCTTGCCATCGTCATATTCGTTGCCCTCACTGCGGAGCCGGTGCGGGCCGCATCCAGCTGCACGCCCGACGATCCCCCCGCCGCGACAGTCCTGTTGAGCGGCCTCGATCCCGCTGGGGATCCGCTTCTGGCCAATGGCCGCAGGTTGCGGCTCGTCGGCCTCGCCCCGCGCCAGAGTTCCGAGGAGACCTCGCGCTTCGACGCCGGCCTGCGCGACCTTCTCGGGCGCCCGCTCCACCTCACCATTCTCGGCGAGGCCGATCGCTGGGGCCGCCTGCCGGCGCGACTGTCGATCCCGTCGGCTTCCCCGGGCGAGCCCGCGCAGGACCTTGCCCAGCTCCTGCTCCAGCTGGGCGCGGCGCTCCCCCTGCCCGAACCCGGCTCATCCCCATGCGAAGCGCCGCAGAAGCCTGCCGTTCAGAAAACGGTAACATCTGGAACGCAAGTTTCATCGCTGACGGCGATCGATGGCCATGATCTCGCCGCGGTAAAGGCGCAGGAGGGTCGTTACGTCATGCTGGAAGGCCGGATCGCCTCGGTCGGCGAGCGCTCCCAGCGGACCTATCTGAATTTCTCCCGCCGTCCCAAGGAGGCCGCCTCGATCGTCCTGTCGCGCAGCCTCTGGCGCGAACTCAAGAGCACCGGCTGGACCGCGAGCCATCTCGGCGGTAAACGGCTGCGCGCCTATGGTGTCCTGTCCGGGCGCGACGGCCTCCTCCTCGAGGTCGCATCTCGTACGGCGCTGGAACTGATCGACTGAGGACATGCTGGAGATCTGGCGAGCATCGCTTTCGCGACCTTCGAAGCGGCTGGCAGCCATCGTGCTGCCCGGCCTGCTGCTCGTTGGCTGCCTCGGCGACCAGAGTCCGATCCTGCCGGCCAGCACCACCTCCGAAGGCGAGATCGCGCCGCGCATCAACACTGTCCAGCGCGCCTCCGACCAGGAGCATCAGCGCCTGCTTGCGGCCTTCGGCGGCGAGTACCGCGCCCCGCGTGCCCGCGCCGCGCTCGACGAGGTCGTTCAGCGGCTTGCCAAGGCGGGCGAAGGCCAGATCGGCCATTACGAGATCACCATCCTGAATTCGCCGGCGGTCAACGCCTTTGCCCTGCCCAATGGCCGGCTCTATGTCACGCGCGGCCTGCTGGCCTTGGCCAATGACACCTCCGAGATCGCCTCGGTGCTGGCGCATGAAATCGCCCATGTCACGGCCCAGCACGCCGTCGAGCGCGCCGAGAAGGAAGCTGAATCGGCTTTGGTCAGCCAGGTCGTCTCGCAGGTCCTGAAAGATCCGACCCGCAGCGCGGCCGTGCGCGCCGGCTCGAAATTGTCGCTCGCCAAGTTCTCGCGCCAGCAGGAACTCACCGCCGACCAGATTAGCGTCCGCAACATCGCGCGGGCCGGCTACGATCCCTACGGCGCCAGCCGCTTCCTCGCCACGCTCGGCCGCAACACCGCCTTCCGCAGCAGCAGCCAGAACCAGAGCGCCGACGACAAGCGGCTCGACATCCTCTCCAGCCACCCGCAGACGCCAGAGCGCATCGCAGCCGTCACCGCCGCCGCCCGCCAGATCGGCGCGCCCGGCATCGGCGAGCACGACGCCAATCGCTGGCTCGGCGCCATCGAGGGCCTCGCCTATGGCGACGATCCGCGCGACGGCGTGGTCCGGGGCCGGCGCTATCTCAACAGCGCGCTGCGCATCGCCTTCAGCGCCCCCGACGGCTTCAGCCTGGAAGCGGCCCAGGACATGGTCATCGGCGTCAGCGCCAGCGGCTCCCAGGCCCTACGCTTCGACTCCGTGACGCTGAAGAGCGGCCAGACGCTGGAATCCTATGTCGCCGCCGGCTGGATCGACGGCGTCGAGACGACCGGCATCGAGAAGATCGAGATCGGCGGCCAGCCCGCCGTCCGCGCCCATGGCCGCGGCACGGACTGGACCTTCAGCCTCGCGGCCGTGCAGATCGGCGACCGGGTCTATCGCTTCATCCTGGCAGCGCGGGGCGGCAGCGACCCGGAACGGCAGATGCGCGCCATCGTTGACAGCTTCCGGGTGATGACGCCAGCCGAGGCCCAGGCCGTCCGCCCGATGCAGATCCGCCTCGTCCCTGCCGAGACCGGCGACACCATCGCCAGCATGGCCGAGCGCATGCCGGAGCAGGATCGGCCGGGCGAGCTTTTCCAGTTGCTCAACGGGCTCGACCGCAATGCCGCGCTGACGCCCGGCCAGCGGTACAAGATCGTCGCCGAGTAGCGCCCGACAATCGGCAACGGAAAAGAACGCGGGTCATCCCGGGCGACCGCAGGGAGGCCCGGGATTCATTCCGGAACGCTTCCGTTTGAGGTTCAGGAATGGATCCCGGATCTCCGCTTCGCTGCGTCCGGGATGACCATCGCGTGAGGTCGGAGCCCTTCACAAGGCCGCGAGTCTTCGTCGCTCCCTCCTGCATCGCCTGCATCCGCCGCTATGATCGGCACAATGCAACAGCAAAGGGAGGCAAGAATGGCGCTCGACCGCCGGATCGTCGAACTCTACGACGAATACACCCATAAGCCGCTCGACCGCCGCGTCTTCATGAATCGGTTGCTCGCCATCGCCGGCACTACGGCAGCGGCCGAAGCGGCGCTGGCCTTGCTGGAGCCCAACTACGCCCGGGCTCAGCAGGTCGCTCCCGACGACACCCGCATCACCACCAGCCGACTGGATCAGACCGTCGACGGCGTCGCGTTGAGAGGCTACCTCGTCACGCCCAAGGCACAGGCGAAGCGCGGCGGCATCCTCGTCATCCACGAGAACCGCGGCCTCAATCCCCATATCGAGGACATCACCCGCCGCATGGCGCTGGAGGGCTTCACGGCGCTCGGCCTTGATTTCCTGACCCCGCTCGGCGGAACACCCAGCGATCCCGACGCTGCCCGCGCGCTCTTCCCGCGGCTCTCCGTCGAAACGGTCGTCGCCCAGGGCCGCGCCGCACTGAAATACCTGGCCGCGCGGCCGGATGCGAATGGCAAGACCGGCGTGGTTGGCTTCTGCTGGGGTGGCGGCTCGGTCAACGACCTCGCCGTCTCCGCCCCCGAATTAGCGGCAGGCGTCGTCTTCTATGGCCGCCCGCCGGACCTCGCCAAGGTGCCGCAGATCAAGGCCCGCCTGCTGGTCCAGCAGGCCGCACGCGACACCCGCCTCGTCCAGATGCTGCCCGACTATGAGAAGGCGCTGAAGGCCGCCGGCGTCCCGTACGAAGCGATCGTCTATCCCGATGTCGACCATGCCTTCATGAACGACACCAGTGCCGAGCGCTACAATGCGACAACGGCCAAGCAGGCCTGGACGCGGACGGTCGCTTTCTTGAAGGCGGGAACGGGAACGGCTTGACCGGTTCCCGGAGCACGCCAACAAAAAACCCGGCGGTCGCCCGCCGGGTTTGTCGAAGCGATTGGACAGAAGCCGCTCAGGCGGCTTCTTCGGCCAGATCGTCGTTGTCGCCTTCCAGGTCCGCCTCGGCTTCCGCTTCCGCCTTGCCGGCGCGGCGAGGGGACTTGGCGAGCTGGCCCTCGATCTTCTTGAGCGCCTCGGTCTCGGTGACGTCGTCGACCACCGCGATCTCGCGGGTCATGCGGTCGAGAGCGGCTTCATAGAGCTGGCGCTCGGAATAGGACTGCTCTGGCTGAGCCTCGGAACGATAGAGATCGCGCACCACCTCGGCGATGGCGACGAGGTCGCCGGAATTGATCTTGGCTTCGTATTCCTGCGCGCGGCGCGACCACATGGTGCGCTTGACGCGGGCGCGGCCGGTGAGCGTGGTCAGCGCCTTGGCGACGGACTCCGCATCGGCGAGCTTGCGCAGGCCGACGCTGGCGGCCTTGGCGGTGGGGACCCGCAGCGTCATCTTGTCCTTGGCGAAGCTGACGACGAACAATTCCAGCTTGAAACCCGCAACTTCCTGCTCTTCGATAGCCGTGATCTGACCGACGCCATGGGACGGATAGACGACGTATTCGCCCGTCTTGAAACCCTGGCGCACAACAGCTTTCTTCGCAGTGGACATGCCGTTACGACTCCTGACCGGCCCGCTCGACGCGAGCACGTGATGATTCAGCCCCCGGCCGGCTGGCAGGGGACTTTCCGCCTGATGCGACGCTGTGAAAACGCACCGCTTCACGCTCCCTAGTCGACTGTTTCATTGGGCCCGACGAGAACGACGACCAAAGCCCCGGCGCCGAAGCCGGCTCTTTCATCATCTGTGTTCTCTGGGGGGCGCCCCGAATTGCAGGAACCTCGCAGGGGCATGCGGAACGACTTCGACTAGGGCTGGCTTGTAACACAAAAAACACGCCGAATCAAAGGTAAACGCCGGACGGCGCTCCTCTGCGGCAGCATGGCAAGGTCGTGGTTAACGCAGCGCGACGGGATAAATCCCGCCAGATCAGTCGCCTTCGCCAGGCTCCGAAGACAGCATTTCAAGCTTCCCGGCCACGCCGTCGAACGCCTTGGCGTCCGCCGGCGGGTCCTTCTTCTGCGTGATATTGGGCCAGCTCGCCGCGAACTTGCCGTTGAGCTGCAACCAGCTTTCGAGACCCGGCTCGGTATCCGGTTTGATCGCCTCGGCCGGGCATTCCGGCTCGCAGACGCCGCAATCGATGCACTCGTCGGGATGGATGACGAGCATGTTCTCGCCTTCATAGAAGCAGTCGACCGGGCAAACCTCGACGCAATCCATATACTTGCACTTGATGCAGTTCTCGGTGACCACATAGGTCATGGGTCGGCCCTTCCAATGCTTCTAAACAGCCCCATAAACCCTTGCCCGGCGCAGGTTTCAAGGTCGTTTTCGTGATCTCTTGCAGAACGATCTGTCATTCGGGAGGCCCCGCGGGGAAGATTTCCCTCCCCTGCTCGATCTCAGCGCCGACCACTGGCAGGGCGCGGATTTAATCCTCGCCTTCCGCCTCGGCAAGCGACGCATCGCCGCTGCCACCATCGAGCCGCTCATAGAGCTGCTGGGCGATTGTGAAGGAGCCACGGCGCTCGGCGAAACCGAGGACCCTGACCACGATGGTCGCGTGCGGCAGGGCGAGCGTCAGCACGGTGCCGAGCCGGATGCCCTGCGCGGGATTCTCAGCGCGCCGTCCCTCGATGCGGACATGCCCGTCCTCCACCAGACGCACGGCTGCCGGACGGTTGCGGGCGAAGCGCGCGAACCAGAGCCATTTGTCGAGGCGCTGACGATCGTCCTGCAAACCGCCCGCGCCCCCTTCGCGTCAGTTCTTGCTGCCTTCCAGCTGAGCCTTGAGAGCCGCGAGCTTGGCGAAAGGCGAATCCGGATCCGGCTCGCGATTGGCCGGACGCGGGCGCTGCGCCTGCTGGAAGCGCTCGGCCCCTCCCCGCTCTTCCCGACGCGGGCCGCCGGGGCGGCCGTCGCGCTTGAAATCGGGGCGCGGACCGCGATTGCCCTCAGGGCGGTCCTGCCGCTGCGGCCGGTCGTCGCGACGCGGACGCTCGTCCTGGCGCGGACGCGCATCCTGACGCTGTGCTGGAGCACCCTCGCCAGCGGTCGCCGCCGGGCGGTTGTCGGGGCGTCCGTCGCGACGCGGACCACCGGGGCGGCCCTCGCGCTGCGGCCGGTCGCCACCACGGCGCTCACCACCCTCGCGGCGCTCACCGCCTTCGCGTCGGCCACGCGGATTACCATGCTCGGGACGACGCCCGCCCTGGTGACGATGCGGCCGCCAGACCTCGATCAATTCGGGCTCGGCAGGGGTGGCCTCGGCCGCGGGAGCTTCAGCGGTAACGGCTTCGGCGGGCTCAGCCTCCTCGGCCACGGCAGCCGGGAGCGCGACCATCGCATCGGCCGGAACCGGCTCACGCACCGCGTCGCGTTCAGCTTCGGGCAGGATCGGCGCATCCGCTGTCTCGACGGCAGAGGCTTCCACGGCCGGCGCCTCGCCTTCGGCAAGGGCTTCCTCGTTCAGCGCGGTCGCCGGCTCGCTCGGGCCTCCGGCCTCGGTGGAGGCTTCGGCGGCATCGCCTTCGGCCGGGGCGGTCTCCGCCTCGCCAACCACGACCGGCTGTGCCGGCTCGGTCGCGGCCGGGGGCGGCGCCAGCGGCACGGTGATCGCCGGCCCCGGACGCTTCACTGAAACATAGCCGAGCGAACGCAGGATCGAGGCGAAATCCTCGCCCGCGCAGCCGACGAGCGAGGTCATCGCGCCGGTGGCGACGAAACCGTCCTGATCGGCGGCGCCGACAGGCGGCACACCTTGCGTGACGCCGGGGCGATAGGCAATCGCCGGGCGGATCAGGTCGGCGAGACGTTCGAGGATGTCCACGCGCACAGCCCGCTCGCCGCAGACGCGGTAGCCGGCGGCCCGATAGAGCCCCTTCGGCACGGCCTTGTCGACCGGGAAGGAGGTCCGGCCGGAAGCGGCGAGATGGGCGATATCGTCGAGCCCGGCTGTCTCGGGTCCGCCATGCTTCAGCGCCCAGAGCTGGGCGGCGAGCGCGCGCGGCGCCGGCTTCAGCAGCGCAGGCATATAGATGTGGAAAGCGCCGAAGCGGATGCCGAGCTGGCGGAGCGCCGCACGGCCTTCCTGGTCGAGCGCCTTCATCTCCTCGCCGACCTTGGCGCGCTCGAGCACACCCAGCGCCTCGGCCGCCTGATAGGCGATGCCGCGGGCGATGCCGGTGACGTTCTCGGCCGCTTCCAGGATCTGTACGGCGCCGAGCAGACGTGTGATGTGATTCTTCAGCCAGAGATTGAGCCGGGCCTCGACCTGCTCGCGCGCCGGGCCGCCGAGATGCTCTTCCACCAGCAGACGCAGCCGCGGCTCCAGAACCTTCTCGCCAGCGATGAGGCGCGCCACCGGCTCGCCGGTCCAGCGCACCAGGCCGTCATGCGACAGCAGGAAGGCCTCGTCGCCTGCCAGCACGACGCGCGCCGCCCTGGCCTCGATCTCGGAGCCGAGCGCCTTCATCGCCGCCAGGTTCAGGGCCTTGACCTCGGAACCGCCGGCCTTGGGATCCGCCGTGAAGCGGAAGCCCTGCAGCATTCCCACATGCTGGCCCTCGACGAGCACGTCGCCCGTCGCGGTGACCTCAGCCTCCAACATCGCATTCTCCCGCAAGCGGCGCATCAACACGCTGGTGCGCCGATCGACAAATCTGTGAGCCAGCCGCTCGTGCAGAGCGTCCGACAGCTTGTCCTCTACAAGACGAGCCATGCCCTGCCAATGCTCTGGATCAGGCAACCAGTCAGGACGATTGGCGACATAGGTCCAAGTCCGGACCTGCGCAATCCGCGCCGAGAGCGTGTCCATCTCGCCATCGGTGCGGTCGAGCGAGGCCAGTTGCGCTGCGTACCAGTCGGCATCGAGCCGGCCATGGCGCATCAGCCGCAGATACAGCGTTGTCGCGAGATCGGCGTGCTGCATCGGCGATATCTTGCGATAATCCGGCAGTCCGCAGACTTCCCAGAGCCGCTCGACCGCCGCGCGGCCCTGCGCGAGCTTCGCGATATCCGGGTCCCGCGCCAGCACTTCCAGCGTCGTCATGTCCTCGGCGATCAGCGCGCGCGTCAGCCCCTGTTCGGATGGCTGGAGGTTCAGCGTGTCCAGGAGACCGCCGACCGAGCGCAGGTCGAGATCGGAATTGCGCCACTGCATCTGGCGGATCGGCTCGAAGCGGTGATTCTCGATCGCCTCGACCAATTCCGCATCGAATGGCGGGCAACGCCCGCTGGTGCCGAAGGTACCGTCGCGCAGATGCCGCCCCGCGCGCCCGGCGATCTGGCCGAACTCGGCCGGATTGAGCTTGCGATAGTGGTGTCCGTCGAATTTCTTGTCCGCGGCGAAAGCGATATGGTTGACGTCGAGATTGAGCCCCATGCCGATCGCGTCGGTGGCGACGAGATAATCGACATCGCCGGACTGGTAGATCTCGACCTGGGCGTTGCGGGTCCGGGGCGAGAGCGCGCCCAGCACCACGGCCGCCCCGCCCTTCTGCCGGCGGATCAGCTCCGCGATGGCATAGACCTCCTCGACCGAGAAGGCGACGATGGCCGAGCGTGGCGGCAGGCGCGTGATCTTGCGGTCGCCGGCAAAGGTGAGCTGCGACAGGCGTGGGCGCGTCACGACGTTGACGCCGGGGATAAGCTGCTCGATCAGCGGCTTCATCGTCCCCGCGCCGATCAGCATGGTCTCGGCCCGGCCGCGCCGATTCAGCAGGCGGTCGGTGAAGACATGGCCGCGATCGAGATCGGATGCGAGCTGGATCTCGTCGATCGCGACGAAATCGACAGCGAGATCGCGCGGCATCGCCTCGACCGTGCAGACCCAGAAGCGCGGCCTCTCCGGCTTGATCTTCTCCTCGCCGGTGACGAGGGCGACCGATTGCGGGCCAACCTTGTCGACGACGCGCTGGTAGACCTCGCGCGCAAGCAGGCGGAGCGGCAGGCCGATCATCCCGGTGGGATGGGCGACCATGCGCTCGATGGCGAGATGGGTCTTGCCGGTATTGGTCGGGCCCAGCACGGCCGTGACGCCATTGGCGCGGGCGGCGGGCGGCAGCGAACGAAAAGGAAGCAAGGCGAAGGAGCCGATCTTCTCGCCCGCCCATGCGGGCGGGAGCGTGGATGGGGTCGATGCAGGTCCTAGAAGCGGACCGTGCAAGAACGAGTCTGGAACGAAGCGAGGCCGAATCGCTGACTCCGGCAGAATCGGGTTTTGTTCCCTTTTCGGAGTCCGCCCCCTCGCGGCATGGGCCATGTCGTCATCGCGCCCTCCCGGAATGGCGTGGCGAGGCAGCCTAAAGCCGCCCGGCAGGAATCCTATTTAAGCCTTTTCGTCCCGGAGACGAGAGGCAAGGCAGATTTCGGGCGCGCGCCGGAGCTTCAATGATGGGCGTGACTGCACTGTCCGTGATCGGCGAGCGCCTCGATGATCGCGCAGTCGCAGGCCGCGACGCCGCCCGAGCAGGTCGTCGCGATCCGCTCCAGCTCCTTCTCCAGCGAGCGCAGTTTCGCGATCTTGTCGCGGACCTCGTCGAGATGGGCGACCGAGATCGCATGCGCCTCGTCGCAGGCCATGCCGGGCGTGTCGGAGAGCTTGAGCAGCGTACGGATGTTCTCGACCGCGAAGCCGAGGTCGCGCGCATGCTTGATGAAGGCGAGCCGCTCGGCATGGCGCCGGCCATAGCGGCGCTGGTTGCCCTCGGAGCGTTCCGGCGGCGGCAAAAGCCCGACCTGCTCGTAATAGCGGATGGTCTCGACCTTGACCCCGGTGCGATCGGCCAGCGCGCCGATCGGCATCACGCGTTCGAGCTTGCCGGCAGCAGTCATCGCGTCACCTCAAGAAGCTATAGTTCCTGTAGCTTCAGATAGTTCCGCACGACCCGTTTGCAAGCGCGATCAGGCAACGCCCATCGCCAAGAGATCGTGGACATGCACAAGCCCGGCCGGGCGATCTTCGCCATCGACCACGATCAGAGCCGTGATCCGGCTGCGATTGACCAGTTCCAGCGCCTCGACCGCGAGCGTATCGAGGCCGATGCGGCGCGGATTCGCCGTCATGATGTCGCGCGCCCTCAGCGAGGCGCCCCCGCCCATCGCCGTCTTGCGGCGCAGGTCGCCATCGGTGACGACGCCGGCGAGCTTGCCGTCCAGATCCATCACCACGGCACAGCCGAAGCCCTTCTCCGAAATCATCGCGATGACGTCGGGCAGCAGGGTGTCCAGGCCGATCAGCGGCAATTCGACGCCGCGGTGCATGATGCTCTCGACCGTCTTGAGCTGCGCGCCCAGCTTGCCGCCGGGGTGATAGACGAAGAAATCCTGCCGCGAGAAGCCCCGCGCCTCCAGCAGCGCCACGGCGAGCGCGTCGCCGAGCGCCATCTGCATCGTCGTCGAGGTCGTCGGCGCGAGCCCGTTCGGGCAGGCCTCCGTCGCCTTGGGCAGGACGAGCGCGATATCCGCTTCCTTGCCGAGCGTGCTCTCGGCATTGGCCGTGATTGCGATCAGCCCGACGCGGAAGCGGCGGGTATAGCCGACGAGCGCGGCAAGCTCGACCGCCTCACCCGACCAGGACAGCGCGATCACGACATCCTCGGGCTGGACCATACCGAGATCGCCATGGCTCGCCTCGGCGGGGTGGACGAAATGCGCGGGCGTGCCGGTCGAGGCCAGTGTTGCCGTGAGCTTGCGCCCGACATGACCGGACTTGCCCATGCCGGAGACGATCACGCGCCCGTTTGAGCCGCGGATCATCGCCACGGCCTCGGCGAAAGGCCCGCCCAGCCCGTCCGCCAGCGCGGCATGGAGCGCATCGAGCCCGGCGCGTTCGGTGGCGATGGTGCGAAGGGCGGAGTCGCGGATGTCGTCGATCATGGCCGGCGCTGTAGCACGGCTGCGCCAGCGATTTCCACCGTCAGCCGGCAGGCCGGCCTCGCGTTGACGCCTCCTTAACCCTGTTCGTTCTAACTCCATTAACCATGCGCGCCCTCCGCGCGCCCATGATCTGGAGCCCTGCGACGCCCGTGTCCGGCCGCGCGACGACCCTGCTTCTGTCCGGCACGGCCCTGGCCGGGCTGGCGCTCGCCTGCGCGACCGCGCAGGCGCAGCAGATGCCGCGCGGCAATCTCCGGACGGGCACGCCGACTTACGTTGCGCAGCAACCTCCGGCCCCGCAGCCCGATCCGACGCCGGCCGCACCCGAGCCCGACGCCGGCAACGGCCCGGCCCGGCCCGGCCTGCGGCAGGGTTCATCCATCTCCGGGCGGCAGCCGCCGCGCGCCAGCCAACCCATCCAGGCCCCCGCGCTGCGCGGCGTCACCCAGCGCGAGCTCCGGCCGCCGCCGCCCGCGGTCACGGTCATGCCGCCGCCTGCCCCACCGCCTCCGCCGCGACGGCGGCGTCCCGTGGTCGAGGACGATCCCTATGCCGCACTCGGCATCCGGATCGGCTCGATCACGCTGCGCCCCGCGATCACCAACTCGATCGGCTACGACACCAATCCGCAGCGCACGTCCGCGGCGGGCGCCAAGGGCTCGCCCTACAGCCGCTACGAGGGCGAAGTCGCGGTCCAGTCCGACTGGAACGTCCACGAGCTCAAGGGCCAGTTGCGCGGCGGCTATCTGCAATTCTTCCGGAACAAGGAAGCCTCACGACCGGATGCCGAGGGCAATCTCGACCTGCGGCTCGATGCGACGCGCGACACCCGCATACTGCTGGAATCGCGGGCCAAGCTCGATACGCAGCGCCCGGGCTCGCCCGACCTGACCTCCGCCGTGACCGGCCGCCCTCAGGTCTATCAGTATGGCGGCTCGGCCGGCGTCACTCACGACTTCAACCGGCTGCAACTGACGCTGCGCGGCTCGGTCGATCGCAGCGACTACGAGGACGCCCATCTGACCAGCGGCGCCTTGCTCTCGCAGAAGGATCGCAACCAGACGCAATACGGCTTGCGCCTGCGCGCCGCCTATGAGGTCACGCCCGGCTTCAAGCCATTCGTCCAGGCCGAAATCGACCAGCGTGAGTTCGACGAGAAGGCCGATTCCAATGGCTATATGCGCTCCTCGAACGGCGTGACCGGGCGCATCGGCTCGAGTTTCGAGATCAGCCGGCAGCTCACCGGCGAAATCTCCGGCGGCTATCAAGATCGGAAATACGAGGATTCGCGCCTGAAGAACCTGCGCGGCTTCGTCGGCGATGCCGCGATCCTGTGGTCTCCGACCCCGCTGACGACGGTCACGCTGCGCGGCGGCGCCGAGCTTGGCGACACCACCATTCCGGGCTCATCGGGCACGACCGCAAGGCGCGTCACGCTGGAAGTGGCGCATGCGCTGCGCCGCAACCTGACCGTCACCGGCTTCACCAATTTCACCCGGACCGAATATGATGGGCAGGGTCTGCGCGAAGACAGCATGAATGTCGGTGCGCGGCTCGAATACAAGCTGACCCGCACCTTCGCCATCCGCGCGAGCTTCACCCATGAGCGCCTCAACTCGACCGCTCAGGGCTCGGACTATACCGCGAATGTCTCGCTGGTGGGCCTGAGGGTGCAGTTCTAG
>NZ_CAMFJF010000080.1 GCF_945956895.1 uncultured Allobosea sp.
TAGCCTTCGCCGCAACCTTTATCTTCTGGCTCAATCAATGAGTCCTGAGCCTAGGCGCGCTGATCTGCGCGCAGCTCCTGTTCCTGGAGGCGGAGAACCCGAAGAGGCCGATCCATCTCTACATCAATTCGCCCGGCGGCGTGGTGACCAGCGGCTTCGCCATGTACGACACGATGCGCTACATCCGCTCGCCCGTGCATACGCTGTGCATGGGGGCGGCGCGCTCGATGGGTTCGTTCCTGCTGATGGCGGGGGAGCCTGGCGAGCGCGGGGCGCTGCCCAATGCCAGCATCCTTGAGGCGTCATTCTCGGGCGGAGCGAAGCGCAGACCCGAGAATCTCATGCCGAAGGATGCTCCCGCGCTCTTCCTTCACGAGATGCTCGGGTCAAGCCCGAGCATGACGGGCGGGGCGCGTCACTTCTCCAGGAAAGCCCGGATCGCGCCTTCCGCCTGCTTCATCGAGATGACCCCGTCGAGATGGCCGCGCGCGCCGTCGATGGTGGCGTGGGTGATGTCGCGCCCGGCGTCCTTCGCCGCCTTCACCGTCGTCGCGACCATGTCGGGCGTGAAGACGAGGTCCTTCGGCTGGGTGATCAGCAGCATCGGCGCCTTGATCTTCGCCATGCCGTCGGCGAGCGAGGTGCCGCCGGCGGCGAAGAGCTGGTTCGCCTTGACCAGATAGAGGAAATGGTTGGCGTCGGAGAGCTTGGCGCGGGCCATGCCTGCATTGTCGAGCACGCTCTGGACCTGGAACTTGTTGGCGAGCGCCTTGCCGGGTTCCTCGCCCTCCTTGGCCGGGCGACGGCCGAAGGTGGCATTGGCCCAATCCTGGTGGTTCGCCTGCAGGGTCACCGCGGTCAGCGCCTTGGCGAGCCCGGCCAGCGGCGGGGCCTTGCCGTAATAATCGCCATTGTTCCAGTTGGGGTCGACGAGAATGGGAGCCGCCCAGACATCGAGCCAGGCGATCAGCATCGCGTCGGCCTCGCCGGCTCCGATAACCGGCATGGCCTTGGCGACCATCTCAGGATGGCTCGCCGCCCATTCGAAGGTCTGGAGCGAGCCCATCGAGGGACCGGCGACCAGCGCAAGCTTCTTGATTCCAAGGCTTTCGACCAGCGCCTTCTGAACTTCGACGAAGTCGCGGACCGTGACGACGGGGAAGTCGAGCCCATAGGGCTTGCCGGTGTCGGGATTGGTCGAGGCCGGGCCGGTCGTGGTGGTCTTGGGGTCACCGGTATTGAGGTTCACCAGCGTGTCCGAGGACAGGACGAAATACTTGTTCGTGTCGATTGCCTTGCCTGGGCCGATGATCGCGTCCCAGTAGCCCGGCGCCGGGTCGTTGGCCGCGTATTTGCCGGCGGCATGCGAGTTGCCGGAGAAGAAATGGCAGATCAGCACGGCGTTGGATTTGTCGGCGTTGAGCGTGCCGTAGCTCTCCCAGCCGACGCGGACGTTCTTCAGGGCCCGCCCGCTCTGGGTGGTGAAGCTTGCGAGCTCAAAGACCTTCTTCTCGACTGTCGGTTCCTGCGCTTCGGCCATGCCCGCCGTCATCCATCCTGCGAGCGCGAGCGCGCCCATGATCCACATCTTCATCGCTGCATCCTTCCCGCTGCCGTAACAAGGTCCGGCTGCATCAGAGCGGATTTCGAGGGTTCGCGAAAGAGGTGGTGTCAGCGCGTGAACTGCGTCGGCACGAGGGAGGCGCCGGTGGGGCTGAGGAGGGCTTCGGGCTCGACTTCGAAGGTGGGGGCCTCGACCGGCCCCTTGAGCACGAAGGGCAGCTTCGGGGCGCCGTTCGCAGAGGAAAGCAGCGCGGTCATGTCAAGGATGCGGGTACGCAGCGAGGCACTGCCGGCAAGATTGAAGCGATAGCTCGAGCCGCTCATCTGCGCTTCGGTCAGGGCGAGCAGGCCGCCAGCGATCCCGGCATTGGCCGTGATGCTTTCGAAAGGCGTCTTGCCCTGCCGCCAGTCGCGCAGGGCTTGGGCCGGGCTGCGTTCGGCGCGGCGGAGCAACTCGCCGAAGGCGACGCCGCCGATCTCGCCCTGTCGGGCCGCGAGATTGACCCGGCCGGTAAGCGATCCCAGCAGTTCGTCGAAGCTGTGGCCGACACCGTCGAGGGCAAGCTGCAGGTTGCCCGTGCCGCTCAGGCGCGCCAGTTGCGGCAGGTCGGTCGCTGCCTGGCCGATATTCACCTTGTCGAGGCCGGCCTGGATCTTGATGTCGACCCCGGCGGGAGCGCCGACCGCGAGAAACCGGCTCTTGACGCTGCCGCCATAGGCACTCGCCCGCAGCAGCCCGGTCTCGAAACGTCCTTTCTTCACCAGCAGATAGGTCGCGACATCGCTCAGCTTCGCACCCTTCAGGCGGGCGGCATCGACCGAGATGCGCAAGTCGATCTCGCGGGCGGTCCAGGCGTCGAGGTCCAGGGGGGTGGTGTCGGCGGCGTCCACGGCCGGGATCGGCAGGCGGTCGACAAGGCGGCCGAGGTCGAGCGTCGCGCCGGCAAGCGTGCCCGATAGCGCGAAGCGCCCGCCGGATTCAGCCAGTTTGATCACGCCGTCGAGGCGTTCGCCTTCAAGGTTGACGACCGCATTGTTGAATGAGACCTCGCGCGGTTTCACCTGGATATCGGCCGAAACAGCGACGGCGCCGAGCGCCGATGCTAGTCGCGATTCCTCGCCGAACCAGCCGAGCAATTGCGGGAGCGACGGGGTGGAGAGTGCGAGAAGGCCGCCGATCACCGGGTCGCCGGGGCCGGTGCGCGTGCCTTCGAAGCGCAGCTTCAGCAGGGAGGAGGTCGCCGAGAGCGCCACCTTCGCGCTGCCGCCGACCATCGGCCAGAGCAGGCTGATCTCGGTCGGCATGCCGCGCCAGTTCAGCGAGCCGGACAGCGCTAGCGGTTCGTTCCGTTCGCGCTCGTCGATCACGAGATCGAGGTCGCGCACGACGCTCTGGATCGCGCCATTCGCCCGCAGGAAGATCGATCCCGTGCTGATGACGATCTTGCTCTGGCTTTGCAGGCGCTCGAATTCCGCGAGCGGGGGGGCGAGCCATTCGGTGATGCCGTCGCTCCCGGCGGGAACGGCGACGTCGATCCGTGGTGCGATGAGATCGACGCGGTCGAAGCTGATCCGGCCACCGAGCAGCGGCAGGAGGCGCAAATGCGCCTTGACCCGTACGGCCTCGCCGGCAAGCGCGCCGTCGCGCTGGGTGAAGGAGACCTGGGACAGGCTGATGCGGGGCAGCGGCAGCAGGGCGATCTCGGCGCGCTCGATCGTCTTGACGACGAAGCCGGTCCGCTCCTCGATGGCACTGATGGCGCCGCGCTGGACGCGTTCGAGCGCGACGTCCCACGACTGCAAACCGAGCAGGCCGGTGGCGACGACGAGGCCGATAGCGAGAATCGCAGCGCGTCTGGTCATGGACTTCCGAATCGGCACCGGGCCGAAAGTCAGCCAGCCCCCCTGGCGGGACAGGGTTTAGGCTGATGCTGAGGGCTTGTCGAGGCCGGAAAGCCGGCTATCCCGCGTGATTGGCGCCGGTTTTCGCCAGAATGAAGGCCGGATAGAGGCCGGCCAGGATGATCAGCAGTGCCGCCAGCGCACCGTCCTCGAAAACCCCGCGCGAGGCATGGCCGTAAACCACCGTCGCCAATGTGTCGACGTTGAGGGGACGCAGCAGCAGGGTTGCGGGTAGTTCCTTCAGGCAATCGACGAAAACGAGGAGTGCCGCGGCAGCGATCGCCGGACGGGCCAACGGCCAATGGATGCGGCGCGTGACCTCCGGTCCGGCGGCTCCCAGCGCGCGGGCGGCGTCGTCGATCCGCGGCGAGACGCGCGAAAGCCCGCTCTCGACGCCGGAGACACCGATGGCGAGGAAACGCGCGGCATAGGCGATCACCAGCGCGGCGCCCGAGCCGATCAGGATCAGGCCCGGCTTGAGGCCAAAGAGGGCGGCTGCCGCATCGGCCAGCAGGTTGTCGAAGGCTGCGATGGGGATCAGCAGGCCGAGTGCGAGCACCGTGCCGGGCACCGCATAGCCGAGGCTGGCGATGCGGGCGAGGGGCTTCAGCCAGGTCTCGCGGCCTGTCCGGGCGGCGGTGGCGATCCCGAGCCCGAGCGTCACGACCAGCACCGACGCGAGCGCGGAGAGCAGAAGGGCATTGCCAAGGAGGCGCAGCAGCGCCGTGTCGAACTGTGCGAGCAGGCCGCGCTGCAGGATCTCGACGACGAGATAGCCGACCGGCAGGGCGGCGCCGAAGAGCACGGGCAGGAAGCAGGCGAGGGGGGCCAGAATGGCGCTGCGTCCACGCAATGGCCGGCGCGTGACCGGCCGGGGCTGGCGGACGGGCAGGGCGAAGCGGCGCTGTCCGCGCAGCCTGATCTCCGTGAGGATCAAAGCGAAGACGATCAGCAGCATGACGCAGGCGATTTGGGCGGCGCCCGGCAGCGAGCCGCGATTGACCCAGGTCGTGTAGATCGAGAGCGTCAGCGAGCGGACGCCGAGATATTCGGTGGCGCCGATATCGTTCAGCGTCTCCAGCAAGACGAGGGTGAGGCCGGCCGCCAGCGCCGGGCGCGCCAGTGGCAGGCCGATGTGCCAGAACAGGCGGCCGGGCGCAGCGCCCAGATTGCGCGCGGCCTCGACGATGCTGGCGCCTTGCACGCTGAAGAGCGCGCGCGTGCTGAGATAGACATAAGGGTAGAGCACGATCGCCATGATCGCGACCGCGCCCGGCAGGTTGCGCGGATCGGGAAACCAGTAGTCGCGCAGCGAGCGCCAGCCGGTGGCGGCGCGTAAACCGCTCTGGAGCGGCCCCTGGAAGCCGAGGAATTCGACGTAGATATAGGCCGTCAGATAGGTCGGCAGCGCCAGCGGCAGTACCAGCAGCCATTCGAACGAGCGCCGGCCGGGGAAATCATACTGCGTCACCAGCCAGGCGGTGCCGACGCCGATGACGGCGCAAGCGACGCCGACGCCGGCAAGGAGCAGGCTCGTCTGGGCGAGGGCTGTCGGCAGGACGTTTGCGGCGAGATGCGGCCAGATCTCGGCCGCCTGCTGCGAGGAAATGGCCGTCGCGACGAGCGCGAGCAACGGCAGCGCCACGAGCGCCGCCCCGCCGATCGCGGCATAGGCGAAACGCGTCGACGGCCGCCATCGGAACGGCGACCGTCGTGCGAGCTTGAGCGGCTGGCTCAGGCTCAATTGTCGAAGCCGACCTTGTCGGCCAGATTGGCCGCGGCCTTGCGCTGCTTGGCGACCTCGGAGAGCGGCAGCTTGTCCGGGGTGACGGCGCCGAGCAGCTTGACGGCGGCGGAGTCGGTCACGGCCGCATTGACCGGGAACTCGAAATTGCCGTTCGCGTAGAGCGCCTGCGCCCTGTCGCCGAGCATGTACTCGACCAGCTTGACGGCGTTCTCCTTGTTCGGAGCGTTCTTGGCCAGCGCCGCGGCCGAGACGTTCACATGGGTGCCGCCATTGGCAAAGGTGGTCTTGAGCGGCTTGATCGCGTCGAACCAGCCCTTCTGCTCGTTCTTCGCCTCGCTCATCAGGCCGATATAGTAGGTGTTGATGATGGCGATGTCGCAGAGGCCGGACTGGATGTCGCGGGCGACGTCGCGGTCGCCGCCGCCGGGCTTGCGGGCGGCGTTGGCGCGCACGGCCTTGAGCCAGGCCTCGGTCTTCTCCGCGCCGTGATGGGCGAGATAGGCGGCGAACAACGCGTTGTTATAGGGGTGCTGGCCGGCGCGGATGCAGAACTTGCCCTTCCACTTGGGATCGGCGAGGTCCTCATAGGTGATCGCGTCCTGGTTGACCCGTTCCTTCGAGACCACGACGACGCGGGCGCGCTTGGTCAGGGTGACCCAGTTATTGTCGGGGCGCAGCTGGGCCGGCACGGTCTTGTCGACGATTTCGGACTTGATCGGCTGGGTGATGCCGGCATCGACCGAGGCGTTGATCTCGCCGACATCGACCATGAGCATGACGTCGGCCGGGCTGTTGGCGCCCTCGGCCCGAACACGCTCCTGCAGGCCGTCCTTCAGGAAGACGGCATTGACCTTGATGCCCGTGTCCTTGGTGAAGGCTTCCAGCACAGGGTTGAGCAGAGCGGGCTCGCGGGTCGTGTAGAGGTTCACGCCTTGCGCGAAGGCGGGAGCGGCCAGCAGGCAGGAGGACAGCGCCAGGGCGTGGAGATAGGTCTTGGCGATCATTCTTCTGCTCCGTCGGTGGGCGCTATCAGCGCGATGGGCGAGCGATAGAGCGCCGCTTGCGGGGCGTCAATGAAGTAATCCTTTGATATCAATGTCTTATATCAATTCTAGGGTTCCTCTGATTTTGATGAATTCTAATAAGTCAGGCAGTGCCTTGGAAAGACGGAGAGATTTCTGGCGTCTGGTGGTTGTACGTTTTTCGGATGAGACGACCTGTCGCGGAGAAGGGCCGTCTTCCAGGGCTTCGCGTGAGCGAAGAGCCCGGAACTATGAGCACGACACTCCCGTCATGGTCGGGCTTGTCCCGGCCATCCATGTCTTCATTCGGCGAGGGCTGTGTTCAAGACGTGGATGCTCGACACAAGGGCGAGCATGACTATGACAAGAATGCCAGCCCATCGCAGGCCTGCGGGAACCGGGGTTACAAACTGCGCGTCATGAACGAGTTGCCCGACCGGTCGTCGAGGACATCCTGGTCGCCCTCGTTCTTGAGGGGCCAGTGCAGCAAAAACGCGCGTGAATGCCTATGGCGGTAAACGGCATCCTGATCCATTTGTTTTATGAGGGGTGGCCTTGAGATGCCTGCGATCTAAAGGAACAGTCGATGACAGCGCCGATGGATCGTGAGGGGATTGAAAAGCTCATCGATGGAATGACGCTGAAGGAGAAGGTCGGGCAGCTCACCATGCTGAGCGGCGAGCTGGTGCAGACGGGGCCGGCTTCTGCGCCGGTCACATCCGCCGCCATCCAGAACGGAGAGGTGGGCAGCCTCCTGAACCTGGTCGGACCGGACCGCATCCGTGATGCGCAACGGCATGCCGTAGAGGGCTCGCGCCTCAAGATTCCGCTCTTCTTCTCGCTGGACGTCCTCCACGGGCTCAGAACGATGTTCCCCATTCCCTTCGGAGAGTCGGCAGCCTTCGACCCGGCGCTGTGGGAAGCCACAGCCCGTGTCGCAGCGGAAGAATGCGGTGTCGAAGGCATCGATCTCACCTTCGCCCCGATGATCGACATTGCGCGGGATCCACGCTGGGGCCGCACGCTCGAAGGACCGGGTGAAGACCGTCTCGTCGGTCAACGGCTCGCACGGGCGAAGGTGCGCGGCTATCAGACCGCCAATCTCGCCTCGCCCACGGCGATCGCGGCGACCGCCAAGCATTTTGCCGGTTATGGAGCCGTCCAGGCCGGGCGGGAATATGCCTCGGTCGACATGTCGGAACGGTTGCTGCACGAAGTCTACCTGCCGCCGTTCAAGGCGGCGGTCGAGGCCGGCGTGGCCTGCATCATGCCGGCCTTCATCGATCTCAACGGCACGCCGATGTCGATCAACAAGCGGCTCCTGCGCGGCCTGGTTCGCGAGCGCTGGGGCTTTGACGGGGTGATGGTCAGCGACTGGAGCTCCGTCGCCGAGCTGCTGGTGCACGGCGTGGCGGCCGATCGGGCCGAAGCTGCGGCGCTTGCGCTGAATGCGAGCGTGGACATCGACATGATGGGCAAGGGAGCCTATTACGATGGCCTGCCCGAAGCGCTCGACCGCGGCCTCGTCGACATGGCGACCATTGACGAAGCGGTGCGGCGCGTCCTGCTGCTCAAGCTGCGGCTCGGCCTGTTCGACGATCCCTATCGCCGTTGCGGTTCGCCGGAAGCCATCGCGGCCATCAAAGCACAACCCGCAAGGCGTGCCCTGGCGCGAGAAACCGCGCGCAAGTCGATCGTGCTCCTGACCCATGCCGAGGGCACGCTGCCGCTCAAGAAGAGCCTGAAGGCGATCGCGATCGTCGGCCCCTTCGGCCAAATCGTGGGTGGAAACTCGGAACCGGATGCCGTCGTGCGCATCGCCGAGCTGGTCGACCAATTCAAGGCGGCCTTTCCCAACGCCACGATATCGGCCGCAACGGGAAGCGCCGTCGAACAGCCGAGCGAGAGCGGTCTCGAAGCAGCGCTGCGAGATGCGCGGCAGAGCGATGTGATCGTGCTTTGCGTCGGCGAAAGGGTCGATATGGCGGGCGAGGCCAGTAGCCGTGCCTATCCCGGGTTGCCCCAGCCCCAACAGGATCTGGCGCGTGCGATGCTGGAGACGGGCAAGCCGGTCGTCGTACTGTTGTTCTCGGGGCGGCCACTGATCCTGCCGGATTGGCTGGCAGAGCGCGCCAAGGCGATCCTCGCCGTCTGGCATCCCGGCTCCGAAGGCGCCGGCGCCATCGTCGATCTCTTGAGCGGGGCACATAATCCGAGCGGCAGGCTCACGATGTCATGGCCGGCCGATGTCGGCCAGATCCCGATCTTTTTCGCGGAGCGCCCGACGGGCCGCCCGCGGCTGGAGGAGGAGCATTTTTCCAGCAAGTATCTCGATATTCCGAACGCGCCGCGTTTCGCGTTCGGCCACGGCCTGTCCTACACCAGCTTCGCCATGACCAATCCTCGCGCGACCAAGTGGACGATCACCGCGGAAGAGACGACCGAGATTCTGGTCGACGTCAGGAATACGGGACTGATGACCGGCGAGCACACCGTATTCCTGTTCATTCGCGACCTCGTCTCGTCGATCACGCGGCCTTCGCTCGAACTCAAGGACTTCGCCAAGATTGCGCTCGCGCCGGGCGAGCTGAAGACGATGCGCTTCACGTTGTCCCCCGACCAGCTCAGCTTCCTCGGTCCCGATCTCGAGCCAGTGCTCGAACCGGGCACTTTCGAAGTTCTTGTCGGGCCGAGCGCCGACCCGGAGCGCTTGCAGCGACTGGAATTGCGGGTGCATCCGGCTCCGGGCATCGTCTGATGCCCCGGTCCGTGACCGAGCCTTGAGCGCCGCGATGGACGAGAGCCCAGCACCGCCCGCGGCTGCTTCCGCGCTGGATATCCCGGCAAGCGGAGTCCCGCACCAGCTCTGGATCCTGATCAAGGCGATGAGCTCGTCGCCACGGCGCGACGCCCTCCTGTTCCTGCCCATCGGCAGCGTGGTCGTCATTGCGACCAACGCGGTGTTTCAGATCCGGCTGAACAACTGGCAGGGGGCGCTCTACGACGCCCTCCAGAACCGCGACCTTGGAGCCTTCGGCCACCAGCTTTTGGTGTTCCTGTCGATCATCGCCGTCCTGCTGCTGCTCGTTGTCGCCCAGGCTTGGCTCACGGAGGTCGGCAAGGTCAGGCTGCGGGGCTGGTTGACCCGGGACCTGCTTGACGAATGGCTGAAGCCCAAGCGGGCGTATCTGCTCGCCTTCGCCGGCGAAGCCGGCGTCAATCCCGACCAGCGCATCCACGAAGATGCCCGCCACCTGACTGAGCTCTCGGTCGATCTCGGCAACGGCTTGTTGCAGGCCTCGCTGATGCTCCTGAGCTTCATCGGGGTGCTGTGGATCCTCTCGGCGCAGGTCGTGTTCAATTTCGGGCATGGCAACGTCACCATCCCCGGCTACATGGTCTGGTGCGCGATCGCCTATGCGGCCATCGGCTCCTGGCTGGCATGGCGCGTCGGCCGGCCGCTGATCGATCTGAACGCCGAGCGCTATGCACGCGAGGCCGATTTCAGGGTGTCCCTGATCAGGGTCGCCGAGCGGTCGGAAGCCATCGTGCTCTACCAGGGCGAAAGCGACGAACGCAGCCATCTCGACCAGACCTTTCACAAGGTCCAATCCCTGGCGCGCCAGCTTGCCGGTGGCATCGTCTCGCTGACCTGGGTCACGTCGGGCCATGGCTGGCTCGCCATGGCGGCGCCCTTCGTCATCGCATCGCCCGGCTATTTCGGCGGCCAGCTCACCCTCGGATCACTGATGATCGCGGTCGGCGCGTTCAACCAGGTCCAGTATGCCTTACGCTGGTTCGTCGACAATTTCTCGAAGATCGCGGATTGGCGGGCGACGCTGCTGCGGATCATGGCCCTGCGCGACAGGCTCCAGCGCATCGAGGAGCTGCATGGCGACCAGCACCGGATCACCTTCTACGAAGCTCCGGCCGGCACCCTGGTTCTCGAACAGGTGGAAGCCTATCTGCCCGGCTCGCTCGTCGAATGTGCCGCGCTCGAGGAGAGCAGGATCGAGCTGAAGGGCGGCGAGCATGTCCTGATCGAGGGCGACAGCGCAGCGGCCAAGACGACGCTGTTCATGAGCCTTGCCGGGCTCTGGCCCTGGGGCGACGGCCGCATGGGCCTGCCGCCGCGTCCGGACATGCTGTTCCTGCCCGAGCGCCCCTATTTCCCGCGCGGGTCGCTGCGGACCGCGCTCGCCTATCCGGCGGAAGCGCCGGACTATACGGATGAGCACTATGCCGATGCGCTGCGCGCGGTTGGCCTCGATCGCCTGGTGGAAGACCTCGACCGCGCCCTGGAGTGGGACCGGCAGCTGTCGCTCGAGGAGCAGCAGATCCTCGGCTTCGCGCGTGTCTTCCTGCACACGCCCCGCTGGGTCTTTCTCAACGATTCACTGGGCGCCGTTCGCGAGAAAAGCCGAGCCGCATTGCTGGCGGCCTTCGCAGCCAAGCTCCGTCAATGCACCATTGTCAGCACCGGCAGCGATATCGGCCATCATTTCTTCCAGCGTAGCATCCGCCTCCAGCATGTTCCTCGGAGAAAATCCAAGATAACCGCTAGCAGCTCCTGAAAGGAGCGACTCCAAGAAATCTCAACTGCAAAGCAGCTTCCAACGGCGGCTTTCTTCTCCGCCGACAGAACGGTCAAATTCGGCTCCTTCGGTCCGGTCTGCGGATCGGCAGTCGAGGTTCGCTTCTTCCACTTCGCGACGGTCTTCTGATTGATCCCGTAGCGCGTCGCGAGTTGCCTCAGGCTCGTTTGACGATGCTGTCGCTCGACGGATCACTGCCGTCGTCATGGCGCTCCCATGGTGAACCTGGCCCATAGCGCTTCCTTCCACTGGCGCGAAATGACTGCATCAGCAAAGCCCGGGATCAAACACCTAGGTTGCCGCCGGCGGCTGCAGCCGATGCTGGCCGCCAAGACGGTGGTTGTGTTTCCGGGCCAAAGAAAGCGCAAGGCATCCGCGACGGCGATGAGCGCGCGCTCGCGACCAGCGGCGGATGACCTGTCGCTCGGGATTTCGGTGTGACTGCGCCAGGCGGACTGGCAATCGAACCCAATCGCTCCCGACGAGCCG
>NZ_CAMFJF010000081.1 GCF_945956895.1 uncultured Allobosea sp.
ATCTGCACCTTTCCGGACGCGCTGGATGCCATGACGCCGGATATCGGCTACATGCCGGGCCATCTGACCTGGAAATTCGGCGAGAAGCTCAAGGCGCTCGGCTTCGAGATCCTTAACGACGACATTTCAGGTGCCGTGCACCAGGACCGCAAGCTGCTCACCGGAGATAGTCCTCTCGCCGGCAATACCCTGGGCAAGCTCGCGGCCGACGTGTTCCTGAAAGCGGTCGACGCGACGTGACGGTGCAGCCGAACGATGCCGCGCGATCACTGTCGGCATCGAGGGCGCGGAGAGCCTGCCGGTCGTTCGGCAAGCGGTCCGTGCCTCCGCCACACCGTTCGGTTACGATCGCTTCGTCCTGTTCTTGGCTTCCTCGGCCCGGAAAGATGTGGTCGAACGCATCTGCTGGGCCGAGGGAGCCGGCGAGCGAGTGAGCGCCGATACCTATGTCCGGCGCTGCCCGGTGACGCGTTAAATCGTCGAGGCGCGCGCGCCGTACTTCTGGACCAAGACGAGTGGAGAAAGCGGCGAACTCTATCGCGACGATCTCTTCAGGCTTGCGGCGCTTCTTCGGCATTCGGTCCTCTTGACTGCCTCAAGGCATACTGCAGGGTGGACCAATTCAGCGGGGGTGGATCACTCCGATTTCGCGGCAAAGCCCGTGCCCGGAATGGGGTCAAGCTTCGATCCTGTCACTCTGGCAATGACCTCCTTGCGCGTAGAGGCATTGAGTTGGCGCATGATCTGAGAGATGTGGTTGCGGACTGTGAAATGGGACAGGGAAAGCTTGCGGCCAATTCCCTTGTTCGACAGGCCTTCGACCAGCAGACCCATGATATCGCGCTGCCGGGCTGTCAGTTCCGGGAGCCGAATGAAGGCCTTGTCTTCACCGGTCTCGCATCCAAGCGCGCAAGCTGCGTTATTGGCGAACCGGACATGCAACCGGCTTCCTTCAGGAAGCACGGCTCGGATTGCCCCGAGAATACTGATGTCATCGGCCTCGATGGTCACATGCAGCATCGCCTTCCGGCCGAATTTGCCCGGCGGTCGCTCCGGGGCAATCGCATGCCTGTTCTGCAACGCCTCGTTCCAGGTCGGATAGGGACGAGGCCGCTCAATATCTCCCGGGGGTTTCCGATATTGCGAGTTGCTTTCATTCATGCCGGCGAGGCTAGTTCTGTTCAGAAATCCGCCGCACCCGCTAACTTGCCAGCGGCGACTGTCTGGCGGGCGGGGGCGGAACAATTCTACCAACGGCTGTCCCTGGGGGACGAACGGCAGGCGACGCCGGATAATGAAAAGCGATCGAGCTCGGGGGCTGGACGGCTGCGAACATGATGGATGACATCCAGGGCGCCGGGACAGTCCAGCACAATCTGCGTGATGTCGGACATTCAATGATGGAACGATCGCCTGCCGAATGCGCTATCCGCCAAGCCTATATCCGCTTTGGCTTGGTTTATTGGGGAGGCGCATTCCTGTCTTCCGCCGTTCTTTACATTCTTAAAATATTGGATTCCGCTGAATATATTCAGAACGCGATCTATCTTGCGGAGAAATTCCTTCGATATGGGACCGGGTGGCTTATCGCGACCGCCATATCCTATACCTTGTTTCGGTTGCATGGTTGGGCAAGGCGTCGTGGACCGTCGGAAAGCTCGCTGCCGATCTTCATCGTCGTCTCCTTCCTGATCTCGCTGGCGGCAGCGCCGGTTTGGGCTGCGTTTGGCTACGCGGTTCAAGCTGTCCATCCCCTGCCACAGGTAGCGGCCTATAGCTGGAACAGCTTCATCAATGACACAGCTCTTGGCGCAGCCATGTTCTTCGGCTGGTCCTGTCTGTTCATCAGCCTCATCTTCAGCTTCGAGCTCCATGACCGCGGACGGCGACTGGCGGCCGCCCGTGAGGAGGCGCTGTCCGCGCAGATGCGTGCGCTGCGCTATCAGGTGAATCCACATTTCCTCTTCAATACGCTCAACTCCATCGCCGGGTTGATCGAGGAAGGAGCGGCCACTCAAGCCGAGCGCATGGTCCTGTCGCTCTCGACTTTTCTGCGAACGACCCTGTCCCTCGACCCGATGCATGATGTTCCCCTGGTGGAAGAGATCTCGTTGCAGGAAGGATATCTGGAGATCGAGCGCCAGCGCTTCTCCGACCGGATGGCCTTCAGCATCGACGTCCCCGCCGACGTGCATCGCGCGCTCGTGCCGAGCCTCATTCTCCAGCCGCTGATCGAGAACGCCATCAAGCACGGTGTTGGCGCCACGGCCGGCAAGGTGGAGATCGCGTTGCGGGCGCAGCGCGATGCCGATCGTCTTCGGGTCACGATAGAAAACGACATGCCGCCCGGGGATAACGACAAAAAGCCTGATGGCATGGGTGTTGGCCTGCGAAATGTCGCCCAACGTCTGCGGGCTCGCTTCGAAGAGGACGGGCATTTCTCGTCCGGCACTGTCGGGCCCGGGCGTTATCGTGCATCGCTCGATCTGCCCTGGAGGCTTGGATGAACGGAATGTCCGTCCTCGTCGTCGACGACGAGCCTCTTGCTCGCCGCAGGTTGACGCGACTGCTCGGCAAGATGGAATGGGTGCACCGCATCGACGAGGCCGGTGACGTCATTCAGGCCTGCCAGCGGGCGCGGGAGCATCGCCCGGACATCCTGTTGCTGGATATCCAGATGCCGGGCGGGACGGGCTTCGAGGTGTTGCAGCGCCTCGCTCATGCGCAGCCTGCGGTCGTGTTTGTCACGGCCTTCGATCATCACGCCTTGCGTGCCTTCGAGGCCAATGCGGTCGACTATGTCACCAAACCCATCGAGCCCGGGCGCTTCCAGAGCGCGATGATCCGGGCGCGCCATGTCGCCGCATCGCGCTCTCAGGATGACCGCATCGCGGAATTGCAGGAAACCGTCACGTCGCTGAAACGGGCCCTGAACGATCGTGACAAGCGTGCCGGCGAGTTCTGGGTGAAGTCGCAGGGCGAGTATCTCAGGATCGCTTCCGAAAGCATCATCCGCTTCCAGGCCGATCGCGACTATGTGCGGATTCATGTCGCGGATGCCGATTACCTCTATCAGGAAAATCTCGCTTCACTTGAGCGCCGGCTCGATCCGGCCGATTTCACACGCATCCATCGCAGCACGATCGTGCGCCGACATGCGATTGCCCGGATCAAGACTGCCCCGTTCGCCGCCCTGATCGCGGTTCTGTCCGACGGATCGGAACTGCGCGTGGGAAGGACTTATGCGGCTTCGATGCGCGCTGCTTTGTCTCGCTAAAGGGATTTCAAGGGTGCTGAGACATGGCAGGGCCAACACGGCCGGCCATAAGATGCGAGATCATGCCAACAGTCGACCGTGCGGAGAAAGCTGCACGAAGTACTGGCACGTTGCACTTATGGTTTGGAGTATGGCGACGTTCCGCCCAGGGAGCCGTCGGCGTGATCAAACGGTCCTGGTTTCGGATTTTCGACGACCTGCGACCACGCGGACTACGATAGCCGCGACGATGAGGGCCATATAAGGCCAGTACATCTCGGGCATGACCACGGCACGCCGTCCGAAGTTCACGGCGAAGAAAATCGCAAGAAACCAGGCGCCGATCTTGTGGAGTATGCGCCAAACCTGCGGCCCCAGCATCTCGACCGCACGGTCGAACGAGGTTGCGAACATGAGGAGGATGACCGCGTAGCCAAGACCGCCCGCGATCAAAGAGGCGGGCGTGGTGAGTTGCCCGAACAGCACGGGAGCGAGTTGCGACAAGGCAACGATGGCTGCCGCGTGCAGGACATGGGAGAAGGCGAAGGCGCCGCCGACATACCGGCGGTTTGCTCTAAGCCAGGTTGTGGCCGGTGAAGGCAGCAGCTGCGCAAGGCTCGATGCCGTGAAGGCCAGTACAAACAGCAAAAGCGAGGTGCGTGCCGTCAGCCTGATCACCATCCGGGTGCCGTCGACCGGGTCAGATGACAGGGCGAGCACCCCGGCGCAGGCCGCGGCTACGCCCAGGCCAAGCCAGGCGGCCAGGCACCAGCCATGAAATGGGCTTGCTGAAGCCCCTCGTTGTGTTTGCATCGCCTCGTTCCACGCCGCATCCTGCGCAATCCGCTGGGTATTCCCGTCACTATGGCGATCGAAAGTCGATGTGGCGCGCAGCAAAACGCACCGGTGCATTGGAACTCCACCTCGACCCGAGGCGCAGAGCCGTGGCGACGGACTGCATTTCGGCAATCGCTCGACCTGGATGGACTGCGCGTCGGCCTTCAAATGTGGCTGGTGCAGAAGCGTCGTTCTCTTGAACGTGCGCTCGACCCGGACTGCCTTGCACTCCCGTGCTTGCCGGAACGACAGCCAGTGCCAGCGCCAAGGCGAGCAGGATGGGCTTCGAAAGGCTCGCCTGCTGCATCGCCGGCGTCCTCCCTTCAGGCGTCCCGTCAGGCGGTTGGTCCTTATGGCCGCTCTCCCTTGAAATGGAGAGGCTTCATTTCTGCCCGGCTGAGGCCACTCGCGCTCGTGCCGCCGTCAATACATCGCGGATGGCAGCGACAACCGCTTCGGGCCTTTCCAAGGGAATGCCGTGTCCGCTATCCACCCAGACCTGCTTGGCCCCCGGATGCAAACGCGCGATATCGACACGCTTGGCGTTGGCATCGCGCGCCAACTCGGAGGTTTCGCTCATCGGCCCCTTCGCAGAGAGCACGATCACCGGCTTTCCGCTGAGCGGCGGCAGGGCAAGCATCGCTGCGCCTGTTTCCGGAATCGCGGCCAATTCTGCTTTCGCAGCGTCGGACGTCAATGCGTTGAGCGCAATATTCGCCCATGTCGGCCAGTTTTCGCGCGCACCCGCACCTTTCATTTGTTCGGGATGAGTGGAATCGACCAGCACAAGCCCGGCGACCTCATTTGGATAGCGCCGCGCATAGAGCTGCATATACAATCCGCCGAGAGAGTGCCCCACCAGGACATAGGGCGGAGCGATCCCTGTCTCGCGCAGGTTCTGTCGCAATTCTTCAATGACGTGACTACCGTCGCGAGGTGTCGAAGCGGTGTCGCTCGTCCCGGTGCCAGGTCGATTATAGGCGAAAACCCTGGTCTCCCTGGCGACCTCCGGCAGCACCTTTGCCCACCAATCCAGGCGGCCGCCGAGACCATTCTCGAACACAACTGCCGGCGCGCCTTGCCCGGCGGTCACAAGCTCGATCCGCTTCTCCGCAATGACCGATGTCGTCATCCCCTCCATCGTCGCGCAGCCGGCGAGAGCGAGGCTCATGCTGAGAAGCAGGCCGGCAAGGCCCCGTGCTCGTGCGGGAAGAGGCTTCGAAATCCTGATCATGGGCTTGCCCTGGCGGCCTCTCCGTCGCGCGGTCGTGCCCAGATTTTTCAAGCGGCAGCCGACCGGCGGAAACTAGGGCTCGCAAGAGCGCAAGTTGAGTGTCGCCGGCGTACCGGTGCACCGCCCGAGATGGCGCTTCAGTCGGATCGCGCGGATGCTGATTGCGCAATCCCCGCCGGCGCTCGCGGTCGAAAACCGCCTGACGGCGGGAGATGGTGGAGCGCGAAAAGGTCTTCTCGATGATTGCTGCTGTCAGGTTTCCGGATTGAACACAGAAATGCCCCACCAGAATGTCCCACCGGCACAATCCTCTGGCTAAGGCATTGATCTGAAACGGAATGGTGGGCCGGGCCGGACTCGAACCGGCACCGGCGCTGTTATGAGCAGCGAGCTCTAACCATTGAGCTACCGGCCCGCTTCTCGCCTAGAGCATCGGACCGAAAAGTGGAAGCCACTTTTCGGAAAATCCGATGCTGAACAAAGCGCTAGATCGCCACCACTCGGCAAGCAAGGCACATAAGGCCGGAATCGAAAGGGCCTCCCGATGATCGGAAGGCCCTTTCCGCTTGTTGGATCCAGATAGCGTCGTTCTTCGCGTCAGGCCGCGGCGGCGTGCCTGCTCTCGCCATGCTCCTCAGCCGCATGGCCCTGCCGGAAGGTGAAGCGGCCGATATGCTCGGTCAGCGCCCTCGTCTGCTCGTCGGTCAGGGCGAGCGCGGCATTGGTCTCCTCGACCAGCGCGGCGTTCTGGTGCGCCATCGTGCCGATGCCGTCGATCTCGGTGTTGATCGCCGAGACGTCGCTCGCCTGGCTGCGGGCGGTCTGCGAGATGCCGTTCATCAGGCCCGTCAGCTCGTTCACCGAGGAGACGATCGCGCCGAACATCGCGGAAGTCTCCTCGACCAGGCCGACGCCAACCTTGACGTCGCCATGCGCCGCCTCGACCAGCTTCTTGACGTCGTTCGAGGCATCGGCCGAGCGCTTGGCGAGGCTGCGCACCTCGGTCGCGACCACCGCGAAGCCCTTGCCGGCATCGCCCGCACGCGCCGCCTCGACCGCGGCATTGAGCGCCAGCAGATTGGTCTGGAAGGCGATCTCGTCGATCATCGCGATGACCTCGGAGATTTTGCTAGACGACTGGCGGATGCGCTGCATCGCTTCCAGCGCCGAGGCCACGACCTTCTCGCCCTGCTGCGCGCGCTCTTCCGCGCCCTGCGCCATGCCGGTCGCCTGGGCGGCCTCGCTCGCGGTCTTCTTCACCGTGCCGGCGAAGGCGCCGAGCTGGTTGGTCGCCATCGAGACGGCATTGCTCTCCTCGCTGGTGCGTTCGGCGAGGTCGGTGACGCCGTCGAGGATTTCGCTGGTCGCGCTGCGGACGGCCGAGACCGTCTCGGCGAGGCGGGCGAGCGTGCTCTCGAACTCATCGGCCAGCATGTTCGTGCCGTCCTTGAGTTCGGCGAAGGCGCCCTGATACATCCCCTCGACCCGGGTCGAGAGATGGCCGGCCGACAGCTCCGCCAGCACGTCGCAGGTTTCCAACAGACCGGTCTGGACCGTCTCCAGCAGGGTATTGACCGAGCCGGCGAGCGCGTTGAGCTCGGGATCGGCGAACTGCGCCGCGACGCGCTGGGTGAAGTTACCGGCCGCAGCAGCGGCGACGACGACGCCGAAGGCCTCGCCCAGTTCGCGCATCATCTCGCGGCGCTGCTCCTGCGCCCGCGCCTCGTCCTCGACCTTGGCGAGCTCGGCGGCGCGCAGCGCCACCGCATTGTCGCGGAACAGCAGGACGCTCTTCGAGATGTCGGAGATCTCGTCATTGCCCTTGGTGTCGACCACCGTCTCGAGAGCGCCGTCGGCGATCGCCTTGGTCGCGGCCCAGAGCCGGTTGAGGCGCCCGATGATCATCGGGCGGACGAAGAAGAAGGACAGCGCGAGCGCGACCAGGAGCGAGGCGATGCCGATCGCCACGAGCGTCAACTCGCTGCGTTCGATCATGGCCTTGGTCGAGTCGCGCCCGGCGATCGCGCCGCCGCGTGCCGAAGAGACCAGTTCGCCGACCTCGCGGCGGACCTTCTCCGCCGCCTGGTCGAGATTCTTGAGCCCGGCGGCGATCGCCGCCTGCGTCGAGAGATCGCGCTCGCGGATGGCCACGATGCCGGCGGCACCCTCGCCGAGATCGGTCACGGCGTTGACCGCCTGCCCGCGCGCCGGATTGGCCTGCAGCATGTCCGCTGCCGCCAGCAGGCCGCGAACCTGGCCGAGCTGCGCCTTGAGGCGCGCCTTGGCGATCTCGAGCTTCTCGGTGCTCTCGACCTGCGAGATCTCGCGCAGCAGGCCGACCGTCTCGCTGATCTGGAGCTGGAGCGCCTGGGCCGTCTGGAGCGAGGACAGATCCTTGTCCAGGACCTTCGAGAGCGCGGCATCGAATTCGCTGCCGGTGAGCTGCGCCGCGCTGGTGATGTTCATCTTGACGTTGAACTGGGCGTCCGACGTCTCGAAATCGGCCATGGCGCTGAAGCCGTCGCGGGCCTTGGACAAGGCCGCCAGCGCGGTGGCGGTGTCGGCGGCGTTGCGCAGCCGCTCTCCCGTCAGGTCGTTGATGTCGTTGATCTGACGAGCCAGATCGTCGATCGCCGCTTGCGGCTTGGACTTGTCCACCTTGCCCTGCTCGGCGATGCGGCGCAGCAGGTCCAGCTGGCGCGCCTCGACGCCGTCGAGATCGCCGGTCAAGGTCGCGCGCTGCTGCAGGGTCGAGACCTCGCTGAAGCGGGCCGCCAGCGCCGTCGACTGCGTCGCTGCCTGCGAAAGCTCCAGGGCAAGCTCGACCACCGGCATCTTCTGGCTGACGAGGTCGTCGACCGTCTTGTGGACGCTGTCATAGGAAAACCAGGCGACTGAGGACGAGACGATGGTCAGGGCCGTCATCACGCCGAGTGCGGCGTAGATCCGGGGCGCGATACCGATCCGCAACGGCTTGCCCTCACGCACGGGCTTGGCTTTCGTCATGAAGTCGTACTCCGGAATTCACGCAACGCTGGAGAGGAGTTCAAAAACAGGAAAACTACCGTTCAGGACTGCCCTGAACCGAACCGGCCGTCTGTAGCCACGGGAATCCCCTCCCTCCCCCGGCATGAAAGCCAGGCGGCTGGATCCGCATAAGGCATCGAAAGGCCATGAAAGTCCCCTGGCCGAGGCGTACCCCTCGGTCTGGAGCGCAGCATCGTCCGCGTGCGCTTAAGGAACGCTTAAAAGTGGATTCTTTTGAATCACTCTCGCAGCGAAGGGATTCACCTGACGTTAGAGGAGGTTAAATCGCTTTAACCTTCCAGTTTCCGCACCGGGCGCGGGCGCCCCTCCTCGTCGATGGCCACGAAGGTGAAAGTGGCGTCGGTGACCTTCTCGTGCAGCGCGGTGCGGAAGCGCTTGGCCCAGGCCTCGACATGGATCTTCATCGATGTCCGGCCGACTGACTCGATCTCGGTATAGACGCTGAGCACGTCGCCGACCTTGACCGGACGGTGGAACGTCATCGCATCGACCGCGATGGTGACGACGCGGCCCTGCGCCTGGTCGACGCCGGCGATGCCGCCGGCCTGGTCCATCCGCGACATCACCCAGCCGCCGAAGATGTCGCCATTGGCGTTGGTGTCGCCCGGCATGGCGATCGTGCGCACGGTCAGCGTTCCGCGCGGGGCTTCCTCGGATCCGTCGGCGGCAGGGCTCATGGGCATCCTTCAGACAGGCGGGGAATCCGCTTGGCCGATGATGCTGGCGCCACGGCGGACGCGCAAGCCGGGGCTTTGCATTGCCCGGCGATGTCGCCGACAATCGTCTCAGGCGACGCGAACAGGGATCGACACCATGTCCAGCGCCGATGCGTCCAGGCCCGAGCCCATGATCATCATCTCGCTGCGCTATGCCAATGCGCCGCGGATGTATGACTGGCTGATCGAGGCCTTCGGCTTCGAGAAGCACGCCGCCTATTATTCCGAGGACGGCAGGACGCTTCTCCATGGCGAACTGCGGATGGGCTCGAGCTTCATCATGCTCGGCTCGGCCGAGGACAATGAATTCGGCAAGCTGGTCGCACGCCCGGCCGAGCTCGGCGGCACTACCGCCTCACCCTATATCGCCACCGACGATATCGACGTCCGCTGTGAGCGGGCCCGCAAGGCCGGCGCCGAGATCTGCATGGAGCCGCGCGACCAGCCCTATGGCAGCCGCGATTTCATCTGCAAAGACCCGGAGGGCCATGTCTGGTGCTTCGGGACGTATCGCCCCTCTCAACTCGCAACCTGAAGCGGCGACACCGACCGCCTCGCCCGCAGCATCAGCCAGCAGACCACGCTGAGATTGACGAGGTTCCAGGCGAGCCCGTTCAGGAAGGCCATCCGGTAGGAGCTGAAATAGTCGAAGATCACGCCCGAGAGATAGCCGCCGAAGGCCATGCCGAGCACGGTCACAGACATCACCAGCCCGATCCGGATGCCCGCCTGCTTGGCCGGCAGGTATTCGCGGATGACGACCGCGTACATCGGCACGATGCCGCCCTGGAACAGGCCGAAGATGCCGCTGACGACATAGAGCGACTGCAGCCCGTCGAACCAGAGATAGAGGAACAGCGCCACGCCCTGCATCAGCGAGCCCAGCGCCAGCGTCGCCGCGCCACCGATCCGGTCCGAGACGAAGCCCGAGCCGATGCGGCTGACGATGCCGAGCAGCATCATCAGCGAGAGCATCTCGGCGCCACGCGCCACCCCGTAGCCGAGATCGCCGCAATAGGCGACGATATGGACCTGCGGCATCGCCATGGCGACGCAGCAGGCGAAACCTGCGACGCAGAGCAGGAGCTGGAGCTGGCCGGCGCTGAGACCGAGATCGCCGCGCGCCCCGGCGCTGCTGGCCTCGGCGGCGGCCATGGTCGCCGCCGTCGGCTGGCGCCGGAAGAACGGCGCGAGCGGCAGCAGCACCACCAGCGTAGCGATGGCGATGCCGAAATGGGTCGCACGCCAGCCATGGTTGGCCATGCCCCAGGTGATGACCTGCGGCCAGAACACGCCGGCGAGATAGCTGCCCGAGGCGCCGCAGACCACGGCGAGGCCGCGGTGCTTGCGAAACCAGTGCGACAGGTCCGAGATCAGCGGCGAGAAGCCGGCGGCGCTGCCCATGCCGATCAGCAATCCATGCGCCAGCGCGAACTGCCAGAGCGAATGCGACAGCGCGGCGGCGGAATAGCCGGCCGCCAGCAGGAACGCACCCATCACGATCGGCACCATGATGCCGTAGCGATCCGCAACCCGGCCCATGACGATGTTGCCGGCGCCGAAGCCGAGCATGGCGAAGGTATAGGGCAGCGAGGCCCCCGCGCGCAGCGTGTCGAACTCGCCCTGCATCGCCGGCAGCACGACGACGACCGACCAGGAGCCGACGCAGGCGACCGTGCCGATGACTAGCGCGACGGCAAGCCTCAGCCAGGCATAGGAAGAATCGGGTTGGTAGCGGTCGGCGTCCTGGGACATGCTTCCTCGGCGGCCATATGTTCGTAGGTGGCTCTTCTCCGGAGGAGCTTTAGCGTCTGGAAACCGCCGGGCAAGCGCCTGCGAGGCAGCCCTGCCGCGCGCCAGCGGCAGGAATGCCCGCAGTCACACCGGCGGAGCCACATCCATTGAAACGCGGGTCATCCCGGGCGACCGCAGGGAGACCCGGGACCCATGCCGGAGCGTTTCCGAAAGAGGTTCAGGCATGGATCCCGGATCTCCGCTTCGCTGCGTCCGGGAT
>NZ_CAMFJF010000082.1 GCF_945956895.1 uncultured Allobosea sp.
GATGGCCCAGCGCCTGGACAAGCAGGCCGCTGAATACACCTGGTCGGCTGCTGCCGAGCGGCGTCACATGATCATGCGTGAGACGCAGCGCCAGCAGCGCTACGGACGTGGCGGCTATGGCCCGCGCGGCGGCTATTACGGCCCGCGTCGGGGCTATTACGGCGGCCCGCGCGGCGGCTATTACGGTCCGCGCGGTGGCGGCCGGTACATGGGGACGCCCGGCTATGGCGGACCGCCGGTCTACCGGTAAGCGGTCGTCGCTATCCGTTCGTCCATGAATCAGCGGCCCGGAGACGGGCCGCTTTTTCATAGCGCGGGCGGATATCCGCCAATGAAGCAAGTCATGCTCGTGCTGTTCCGGACGGCGGTTCAGATCGGCTGTCTCGGCCTGCTCCCGTGGGTGGTCCACCGGATCGTCCGCGCGATCTGATACCCCTCGGAGTCGATCCGGGGAAGCTATGCATCCCGGCCGTATCGGCGCAGGGTTTCGTGCTCCTGACGGACGATCTCTCCGACCTGCATGAAATGCTGGGCCAGCGGGTTCGTCTTGCGCCAGGCCAGGCCGATGGTGCGTCTCGGTCTCGGCTCCGCCAGCCGGGCGATGCTCACCTCCACCGCGGAAGTCTCCGCCGCGACCGCCATCTCCGGGATCAAGGTCACGCCCATGCCGGCGCCGACCATGCGCACCAGCGTCGCCAGCGAACTGCCCTCCATCGGGTCCTGCGACAGGCCCGGCGCCATGTTGCAGAAGGCCAGCGCCTGATCGCGGAAGCAGTGCCCCTCCTCCAGCAGGAGCAGGCGCATCGCGCGCAGGCTCTCGACGCCGGGCGGCGGCTTGTCCCGGTCGGCCAGGGGCCGGACCAGGACGAATTCCTCGTCGAACAGCGGATAGTCCTGCAGCGAGGGTTCCGAAGCCGGCAGGGCCATGACGGCGATATCGAGCCCACCGGTGATCAGGTCTTCCGTCAGCTTGCCGGTCACGGCTTCGCGCGGGCGCAGGTCGACCGCCGGAAAGCGCTCCGTCAGCCGCCGGATCACGGCCGGCAGGAGATAGGGCGCGACGGTCGGGATCATGCCGATGCGCAACCGGCCGCCCAGCGACGGGCTCGAGGCGCGCGCCAGGTCCGCCAGTTCGTCGACCGAGCGCAGGATCTGCTGGGCCCGCCCGGCGAAGGCCTCGCCGAGGCTGGTCAGCCGGATCTGCCGGCGGTCGCGCTCGACCAATAGTGCGCCGAGCAGGTCCTCCAGATCCTTGATCTGCAGAGACAGGGCCGGCTGGCTGATCGCGCAGGCATCTGCCGCGCGGCCGAAATGGCGGTGCTGCGCCAGCGCCGCGAAGTAGCGGAGATGCTTAATCGATATCATTTGGAAAAATTATCGTACCGATTTGAAAATTCAAGTTCTCATTATGATAGCTTTTCCCTAGAACCATTCGAATGGAACGGTGCGGCATCGGCTTCAGGCGGATGCGGAACGTGCCGCCTTCCGGCGTGAGGCGGCGGGCGCCTTCCGGAAAGACCCAATTCAGCAGGCTCCGAAGGGGGATATCATGAGCGGTGGTGACGTGAAGACGGCCGGCAAATGCCCGGTCATGCATGGCGCGATGACCCAGGGCGGCGGCTCCGTCTCCAACTGGTGGCCGAACGCGCTGAACCTCGACATCCTCCACCAGCAGGACAGCAAGACCAAACCGCTGGGCAAGGACTTCAACTATCGCGAGGAGCTGAAGAAGCTCGACGTCGCGGCGCTGAAGAATGACCTGCGCGCTCTGATGACCGACAGCCAGGATTGGTGGCCGGCCGACTGGGGCAGCTATGTCGGCACCATGGCCCGCATGACCTGGCATGCCGCCGGCACCTACCGCATCTCCGACGGCCGTGGCGGCGCCGGCACCGGCAACCAGCGCTTCGCCCCGCTGAACTCCTGGCCGGACAACGCCAACACGGACAAGCCGCGCCGCCTGCTCTGGCCGATCAAGAAGAAATACGGCAACCGCGTCAGCTGGGCCGACCTGATCGCACTCGCCGGTACGATCGCCTATGAGGTCGCCGGCCTGAAGACCTTCGGCTTCGCCTTCGGCCGCGAGGACATCTGGCACCCCGAGAAGGACATCTACTGGGGCGAGGAGAAGGAATGGCTGGCGCCGAGCGACAATCGCTATGGCGACCTCGCCGACGCCAAGACGCTGGCGAACCCGCTGGCCGCCGTCCAGATGGGCCTGATCTACGTCAATCCGGAAGGCGTCAACGGCAAACCGGACCCGCTCAAGACCGCCGCGATGATGCGCGAGACCTTCGCGCGCATGGCGATGAATGACGAGGAGACGGTGGCCCTCACCGCCGGCGGCCACACCATCGGCAAGGGCCATGGCAATGGCGACGCCGGCAATCTCAGCCCGGCGCCGGAAAGCGGCTCGATCGAGGATCAGGGCCTCGGCTGGATGAACCGCAAGGGCCGTGGCATCGGCCGCGATCAGGTCGTCAGCGGCATCGAGGGCGCCTGGACCACCCATCCGACGCGCTGGGACAACGGCTTCTTCGAGATGCTGCTCGGCCATGACTGGGAGCTGCGCAAGTCGCCGGCCGGCGCCTGGCAGTACGAGCCGGTCTCGATCGCCGACGCGGACAAGCCGGCTGACGTGGAGGACGCCTCGATCCGCCGCAACCCGATGATGACCGATGCCGACATGGCGCTGAAGGTCGACCCCGCCTACCGAGCGATCTCGGAGCGCTTCCTCAACGATTTCGATGCGTTCTCGGATGCCTTCGCCCGCGCCTGGTTCAAGCTGACCCATCGCGATCTCGGCCCGGCCTCGCGCTATTTCGGCCCCGACGTCCCGTCCGAGGAATTGATCTGGCAGGACCCCATCCCGGCCGGCCGTGTCGGTTACGACGTCGCCTCGGTGAAGGCGAAGATCGCCGCGAGCGGCCTCTCGACGGCCGATCTCGTCTCGACCGCCTGGGACAGCGCCCGCACCTTCCGTGGCTCGGACAAGCGCGGCGGCAGCAATGGCGCCCGCATCCGCCTCGCCCCGCAGAAGGACTGGGCCGGCAACGAGCCGACGCGTCTGGCGAAGGTTCTGGCGGTGCTGGAGCCGATCGCGGCCGCGACCGGCGCGAGCATTGCCGACGTCATCGTGCTCGCCGGCAATGTCGGCGTCGAGAAGGCGGCGAAGGCTGCGGGCTTCGACGTGACCGTGCCGTTCGCGCCGGGCCGTGGCGACGCCAGCGACGCGCAGACCGATGCGGCTTCCTTCGCTGTGCTGGAGCCGCTCGCCGACGGTTTCCGCAACTGGCAGAAGGAAGCCTATGTCGTCACCGGCGAGGAGATGTTGCTCGACCGTGCCCAGCTGCTCGGCCTGACGGCGGCGGAGATGACGGTGCTGCTCGGCGGCATGCGCGTGCTCGGCACCAACCATGGCGGCACCAAGCATGGCGTGTTCACTGACCGCGTCGGTGCGCTGACCAGCGACTTCTTCGTCAACCTCACCGACATGCACTACAGCTGGGTGCCGACGGCGAACGGCCTCTACGAGATCCGCGACCGCAAGACCGGCGCGGTGAAATGGACCGCGACCCGCGTCGACCTCGTCTTCGGCTCGAACTCGGTGCTGCGCGCCTATGCCGAAGTCTATGCCCAGGACGACAACGCCCGGAAATTCGTCGACGACTTCGTCGCGGCCTGGGCCAAGGTGATGAACGCCGATCGCGCCGACCAGGCCTGAGACGGTTCAGCGCGAGCATTGCTCTGTTGATGAACCCCGCCGGCATCACCGGCGGGGTTTTCTGTCAGGGCATGCGGATGTCCGACGGAGCTGCGGCGGCGCGGCGCCTGCTTCAGCGGCAAGCGATGATGGCGTCGAGTTGCGCCCGCAAGGTGGAGCCGGAAGCCGGAAAGCGGCCTTCAAGCGCCGCCGTGCCGATGGTGAAGCCTGCCGCCCCGCTGCGGCGGACCGCCTCGATCTGTTCTGGACGCTCGATCGAGCCGGCGACGAGGACAGGCTTTTCCGTAGCCGCGCAGACCGCTGCGATGAGAACGTCCACATCCGTGCGCGAGCGATAGGCGAGGAGATCGAGTCCGTGCACGCCATCCCAGGCG
The DNA here is from genome assembly GCF_945956895.1 of uncultured Allobosea sp. Taxonomy (GTDB): domain Bacteria; phylum Pseudomonadota; class Alphaproteobacteria; order Rhizobiales; family Beijerinckiaceae; genus Allobosea. The sequence continues at coordinate 4,099 of NZ_CAMFJF010000082.1, forward strand.
GCGATGGCTCGGGCGCTATGGGCGATCTCGGCAACCGTGCCTTCCAGAATGCTCGGATGCCCGGAGATGCGTCCGGCAAAAGGATAGTAGCGGATGCCGCTACCGCGCAGGAGCGGCGCCACGTCCTCGACATGGGTCCCGCCGAGCAGATGGTCGACGCCGAGATCGATCGCGGCTCGCACCGAGGCGATCTCGCTGGCACGATCGAGCGAGACGACTTCGAGATAGCTCGCGGCGCCGCCGGCCTTGATCAGGCGCTGGATGGTCCTGAGTTCGGCGAAGGGCAGGCCGATATCCTTGAAGCCGATATGGCGGATGCCGGTGTCCAACGCGGTCGCGACATGATCGATCGCCTCCGGCACCGTCCGATCATGGCGCGTCAGCATGAAGATGAAGTCGAGCCCGGCCATGACCTTCTCCATGAAGGATGCTTGCTCAGGGATGCCACAAGTTCCGGGCGGAGAGGAGGCCTGTTCCTCGCCAGTTGCTCAGGCCATCACCAGCCCGCCATCGACATGCAAGATCTGGCCCGTGACGAAGCGGCTCCAGTCGCTGGCGAGGAACAGGACCGGCCCCGCCACGTCCTCGGGCGTCGCGATGCGGCGCAAGGGCGTTTGCGCGATCAGCATCTCGCGGACCTCTTCCGGTGTGTCCGCGCTCGCCTGCGTCGGATAGACCAGCCCCGGCGCGACACAGTTCACGCGGATGCCGAGCGGGCCGAGCTCGGCCGCAAGATTGCGGCTGAAGCCGGTGAGCGCCGCCTTGGCGGTCGTGTAATCGTGATAGGGAATGCTCGGCCGCGTCACCAGATCGCTGGCGAGATTGACGATCGCTGCCCCGCTGCGGCGCTGGAGCAGCGGCAGCATCGCGCGGCTGACCGTATAGGCCGCCTTCACCGCGCCCTCGAACTGCTGCTCGTAGGCTTCCCAGGGCGTCTCCCAAAAGCGGGCGCGGTTGTCCGGGTCGAAGCGATAGGGCGCGAAGGCGTTGTTGACGACGACATCGAGCCGCCCGACCTCCTCGGCGATGCGCGCCGCCATGGCCGCTACCGCTTCGGGAGAGGTGACATCGGCCGCGATGGCCAACGCCTCGCCGCCAAGCGCGCGGCATTCCGCTGCGACAGCCTCGGCGGCGGCCTCGTTCGTCCGGTAGTTGACGATGACGATGCCGCCCTCGGCGGCGAACGCCTTCGCGATCGCTGCGCCGATGCCGCGGCTCGCGCCGGTGACGAGGATGGCCCGGTCGCGGAAGCTCATGGCGCGCCATCCTTCGGCGGGATGAGGTCGCTCTTCACCACCGCCTTCATATCGATCTGGCGGGCGATCAACCCGAGACTGCGAAAGGTATCGGCGCCCTTCTGGAGGGCATCGAGATCGAAGCGGCCGAGGCCCTCGCGCTCCGTCGTCGCCGAGACGCTCGAGGCGTTGCGCAGCTTGATGATCTCGAGATTGACCGCCTCGTCGCGGCCGTTGATGGCGCGGGTGACGGCGATGCGCGCGGCCTCCTCGGGCTTGGCGATCATCCAGGCGGCGGAATCGCGATAGGCGGCGAGGAAGCGCTTCAGCAGCGGCTTGTTCTGCTCGTAATAGCTCTCCTTCACGACGAAGATGTCGCTCGGCAGATTGAGCTGGTCGCGGACCTCGATGACGTTGGCTTCGCCCAGCCCCTTGGCGCGGGCGACGAGCAGGCCGGTATCGGTCGCGGCGGTGGCGTCGACCTGCCCCTGCATCAGGGGTGCGAAATTGAGCAGGCCCGTCGGCTGGATGGTCACATCCTTCTCGCTCAAGCCCACCTGATTCAGCAGCACGAGCAGGTTCTGGTAAGTGCCGCTCGCGAGGCTGTAGACGCCGATGCGCTTGCCCTTGAGATCGGCAGCCGAGCGAATGCCGCTGCTCTTCAGCGCGACCACGTTGAAGACGTTCTGCGGATAGATGTTGTAGATCGCGACGAGCTTCTCGCCCTTGTCGAGCGCGAGATAGAGCGCGGCCGGATCGGTGAAGGCGACATCCGCCTGCCCGGCGATCAGGGTCTGCAGCGCTGCGCCGCCGCCATTGCCGGGCACATAGTCGAGCGCGATGCCCTTGGCCTTGAAGAAGCCCTTGTCGGGCTCGGCCAGGAGGTTGGTGATCTCGCTGATCGGCTGGCTCCAGCCGGCGACGGTGACCTTGTCGAGGGGCTGCGCCTGAGCCGACGTCCAGGCGGACAGCAAGATCGCCGTCGCGACCGCCACGCTCGCCGTCATCCCGGACAAGCTGCGAAGCAGCGCCGATCCGGAATCCATCGCAGAGCGCGGCGCCCTATGATGGATCCCGGCGCTCCGCTTCGCTGCGGCCGGGATGACGTGCCCTGTTCTCAGGAGGCGAGCGAGCGTGATGAAAACGGACATGGTCTAGCCTTTCGAGAAGCGGTGCAGGACGCGGCGCTCGATCAGGCGCACGGCCTCGTAGAGCAGCATTCCAAGGGCGGTAATGACGATGAACAGGGCGAAGATCAGGCTCGAATCCATCACGCTCTGCGCGGCGATGATCGAGGCGCCGAGCCCGATCCGCCCGCCGATGAACTCGCCGACGACGGCGCCGACCAATGCCAGCACGACGGCGACGCGCAGGCCCGCCATGATGACGGGCAGAGCCGCCGGCAGCTTCAGCCGCAGCAGGGTCTGGAAGCGGCCGGCGCCGAGCATGCGGAAGAGCTCGCGCCGGGAGCCATCAACCTCGCTGATGCCGGTCAGGGTGTTCTCCATCAGCGGGAAGAAGCAGATCAGCGCGGTGATGACGACGGTCGGCGTCATGCCGAAGCCGAACCAGATGATGAAGAGCGGGCCGAGCGCGAGCTTGGGCACGAGCTGGCTCGCCAGCACATAGGGGCGCAGCAGGCGGCTCAACGCCGGGAATTCCGCCAGCAGGATGCCGACACCCAGCCCGACGACGGCGCCGATGCCGAGGCCTAGCGCCATCTCCGCAGCGGTCATCGCCAGATGTGGCCAGAGCCTTCCGGTTGCGATCTCGCTCCAGAGCGTCGCGAGCACGGCGGAAGGCGGCGGCAGGACAAGGGCCGAGAGCCCGCCGATACGGCACCAGGCCTCCCAGCCTGCGAGCAGGACGACGAACAGCAGGAGTGAGGGCAGCCGGGCCATCATGCCGCCGGCCTCCGATTGACGGCGACAGCGCCGTCCATGGCATCGCGCAAGGCGCGGCAGGCGGCAGTGAAGCCGGGGGCATAGCGCATGTCGCGGTGGCGCGGGCGGGCGAGTTCGATCCGGCGCACATGCGTGACGCGGCCAACCTCCATCACCGCGACCGTGTCGGCGAGATAGACGGCCTCGCCGATATCATGGGTGACGAAGAGCGCGGTCGTGCCGTTGAGCGCGCAGAGGCGCAGCAGATCGTCCTGCAATTCCTCGCGCGTCAGGGCGTCGAGTGCGGCGAAGGGCTCGTCGAGCAGCAGCAGGTCGGGATTGCCGACCAGCGCACGGGCGACGGCGACACGGCTCTGCTGGCCGCCGGAGAGTTCGGCGGGACGACGCATGGCGAAATCCGCGAGGCCGACGCGCTCGAGCAGATCGAGTGCCGCGTCCTTGTCGGCGATGGTCGGGCGGCGTTTCAGCGAGACCGGCAGCAGGACGTTGTCGAGCGCGCTCAGCCAATCGAGCAGCGTCGGTGCCTGGAAGACGAAGCCGGCGCGTGGGCTCGGACCGGCCAGCGCCTCGCCGCCGATGCGGATCGCGCCTTCGCTCGGTATCAGCAGGCCGGCGGCGAGCTTGAGCAAGGTGGTCTTGCCGCAGCCGCTGCGGCCGAGCAGGCAATGAATCTCGCCGCGCGGGATCGTCCAGTCGATGGCGTCGACGACAGCGGGGCCGGTCGCGCTATAGCGGTAGCTGGCTCGTTCGATCGTGACGAAATCGGTCTTGGCGAGGTCAATCGACATAGGGGGCGAACCCTTCTGCCGCGATTTCTGCACTCTGCTCGATCTCCGTGAAGGTGACGAGGTCGAGCAGGCTGAAGCGCCCGTCATGATGCCAGCCCGCCTCCGGCGCGGTCATGCGGCCGAGCGGAGCGATGCGGCTGACGCCGATTTCGCCCAACTGCCCGGAAAGCCGGAACAGCCGCTCGGGCGCCGCAGCGATGCCGGCCGTCTGCAGGAAATTGCGATAGGGGGCGACAAGCGCGGCGACCTCGTCGAGGCTCTCGACCGCGACCAATTTCAGCGTGCGGTTCAGCCCGCTCGGGCTCAGGGCTTCCGGTGCCTCGACATGGACGACGCTCCAGTTGCTGGATGGTTCGCCCAGAAGCTCTGCGGTGCCCTCCATCGCGCGCGTCTCCTGCGCACTCCGCCATGCGGCGATCGAGGCCGCTTCACCTGGCGAGAGAGCCCGGCGCGGATGGCGCGAGGCGATGGCGCTGAGTTCCTGCGCAACGTAACGGGAGAACTCTGCCGGGCTGACCTTTCCGCCGCGCTCGACGAAGAGCATCTGCGGCGAGTAGCAGCCTTGCTGCTCGTAACGGGTGACGTCATGCGCCGCGAGGCGGGCCAGCGCCGGGGCTTTGCGGCTGTCGAGCGCTTCGCGCGCGATCACGCCGAACCCGATCTTGTGACCATGCGGCAGGAAGCGGGTCGTGATCGGCAGCTTGGCGCGCAGGGTCGCCAGCGTGTCGTTGCCGCCATAGGCCATGACGGTGTCGGCCTCGCGCAGGAAGACCGGCTCGGCCGCCGCTTCGCCGCCCTTCCACCAGGTGATGGCGAGGCATTTGCCGATCTCGGGGTCGACCTCGGCAAGCAGGCTCGCGAACCAGCCTGCCGTCAGCGGCTCGGCCGAGGCGAGCTTGCCGACGCTGCCGGCCTTGACCAGCAAGCCGCAGATCAGACTCCAGAGCGAGAGCGCCGGCACGTTGCCGGCCCAGACATGCAGCAAGAGCTCCGGGCCATGGGCCCGCAGATAGCCGCCCTTGGGCGTCGGCTGGAAACCGTCGAGCACGCCGGGATTGGCGAAATCCTCGGCCAGGAAGCGCAGCAGCTGAGGCTTGCGGAAGGTCTTGAGATAGCCGGTCAGGCCGAGCCGCACTGTCTCGCGATCATAGCCTGTGATGATCGGCAGGAGATGCTCGGCCTTGCGCCGCAGCGGATGTTCGCGATCGAGCAGGCGCGCGATGGCGGCATCGATCGCGTCGACGATGCGGGCAACCGGCATCCGTTTCAAGTGCGCGCGGGCATTCTCGCGGACATGCGCGCAAAGCGCCGTGGCCTGCGCCTCCTCGAGCCCGGGCAATGCGACTGTAGCGCTCTCGCCCCAGGCGCTGTGGCTGACTTCGCGCCAGCGCAGCGCGTCGCGGTTCAGGCCCGGCACATGGCCCGCATGCTCGATCACGGCGGTCAGCCTCGCGCCGCTGCGAGGAATTCGGCGACTGCGACCGAACAGCCCTTCGAGGCCTCGCCATCGACCCGGCCGAGCAACCTGAATCCACCGGGCACGATCTCGCCGGCATCCTCGGTCAGGATCGCCGCGACGCAGTTGAAATGGGCGAGGTCGTGATGGACGATCACGCCGCGTTGGCCTTCGGGCAGGTCGGCGCCGGTCAGCGGATCGACGACGCGGCTGCGGATCCAGTGCGGACCGGATTTCACCGACGGGCAGGCGGCGTTGCCGTCGTCATAGAGCTGCGAACTCAGCTCGGTCATCCCATACATGTTGATGCAGGACGCGCGCGGCACGCCGAACGAGAGGCTCAGCCCGTCATAAAACTCGCCGGGTCCCAGTTCGCGCGACTGGCCCTTGAACCCGCCGGTGTCGAGGATGCGGCTGCCTTCCGGGAGCGCGAAGCGCCGGCCGTTCGCCGCGAGCGCGTCCAGCACGGGCACGAAGGAATAGCTCGCGCCGAGCAGGGCATAGGGCTCTCCGCTCGCTTCGACTTCGGTGAGTGTCGCCAGCAATCCATCGAGATCGAGCCCGGCGGTATTGATGAAGGTCCGGGAATCCGGCGTGCCGCATTCGCTCCGGGCGAGCGAGAGATAGGTGGCGAGCGAAGAGTTCGGCAGCTCCGCCTCGTCCGGGAAGAGGATGCCCATGCGGATGCGCTCGCGGCCAAGCATGAAGCGCGCGCGGAAATTGACCAGCATCGAGCGCTTCCAGACGTCGAGCGTCGGGTGATAGCTTCGGCCGCGGATGCCCTGCGTCGTGCCGCTCGTCATGAAGACGCGTTCGGCGGCTTCCGGCGGGCTGCAGCTCAGCGTCAAGTCCTTGAAGGCGGTGATCGGCACGGCCGGGATGTCGCGCCAGCGCTTCACCGAAAGCGGCGTGCGGCCACGCTGCAGGCAGAAGCGCTTATAGGGCTCGTTATTGCGGAACTGATAGGCGAAGACCTTGAGCGCCATCGCTTCGAACTCGGCTTCCGACGCATCGGGAAGCGCGATGAACGCCTTGAGCGCCGCGATGATCTCGGCTTGCGTCACTTAAACCCACTCCGTTCGGACGCGCGCGGACAAGCCGAGGCGTCGATCGCTGGAGGATCACGAGCGCAAGCTGGAATCAGGGCCTCAAGGCCGCATGTCCCGCATCCCTACGCCGGTATGATCCGGATCAGGTTCGGAGGGTCACCGCGTTGCTTAAGGCTCGAAAGCCCAGCCGGCGGAATCTCAGCCTCCTAGCGAGGCCCCCCTGGGAACGGATGCAGATGACGAGCGGC
>NZ_CAMFJF010000083.1 GCF_945956895.1 uncultured Allobosea sp.
GCAAGCTGTTCAGCCGCCGATGCCATGCGTCCGGTCCCTGGGTCTCAAACTGGTCCCTAGATCATCGCGCGTCCTACCGGCCGCGGTAACGATGATCTATCTCATTGTCAGAGCATCGGATCGATCCGGAAAGTGGATTCCACTTTTCGGTCCGATGCTCTGGAAGCACGTCTGCCAACGCACGCGTGGTGCTGTCTGCGGATTCGCGCCTTGCGTCAAACAGTCAAACGGCGGCCAAGGCGCTGGGCCCGGCCGCCGTTCGCAAAGGTCATGTAGGCGCTGGAGCCGGATGGTTCCAGATGGCTGCGCTTCGCGCAGCCATCTGGAAGCTGAATCCGCCTCCGATCAAGCGTCACGCCTGTGAAGCGGCAGCCAGAATCTTGACCGAACCGCCGGCCTTCTCGATCGCAGCGACGGCCGACTTGGACGCGCCGTACACCTCGAAAGCAAGCTTGGTCTTGAACTCGCCGGCGCCGAGAATCTTGACGCCGTCCTTGGCCTGGCGGGTGATGACACCGGCGGCGACGAGCGCCTCGATGGTGACAGCGCCCTTGGCGTCGAGCTTGCCGGCTTCCACCGCCTGCTGGATCCGGCCGAGGTTCACCTCGTTCAGGTCCTTCGCGAAGAGGTTGTTGAAGCCGCGCTTCGGCAGGCGACGATACAGCGGCATCTGGCCGCCTTCGAAGCCCTTGATGGCGACGCCGGCGCGCGAGGTCTGACCCTTCACGCCGCGACCACCGGTCTTGCCCTTGCCCGAGCCAATGCCACGGCCGACGCGGATGCGCTGCTTCAGAGCGCCTTCGTTGTCACGGATCTCATTGAGTTTCATGTGTCGCCCTCCTCACTTCGCGTCGACGACGCGCACGAGGTGCTTGACCTTCTCGACCATGCCACGCACCGCGGGGGTGTCCTGGAGGGTCGAGCGGCGGCGGATCTTGTTCAGGCCGAGACCGATCAGGGTCTGGCGCTGGGCGGCCTCGCGGCGGATCGGCGAACCGATCTGCTCGATGGTGAAGGTCTTCTCAGCCTTTGCCATGATTCCCCCCTCACGCTTCCGCGGCCGCATCCGTGCCGGCATCGCGGCGACGGGTCTGCAGGGCCGAAACCTTGAGCGAGCGACGAGCCGCGACCGAGCGCGGGCTGTCCTCGTTCTTCAGCGCGTCGAAGGTGGCGCGCACGAGGTTGTACGGGTTGGAGGAGCCGAGCGACTTCGAGACGACGTCCTGCATGCCGACCGCCTCGAAGACGGCGCGCATCGGGCCGCCGGCGATGATGCCGGTACCGGCCGGAGCCGCGCGCAGCACGACCTTGCCGGCGCCGTGGCGGCCCTGCACGTCGTGATGGAGGGTCCGACCCTCGCGCAGCGGGATACGGACGAGGCCACGCTTGGCGGCTTCGGTCGCCTTGCGGATCGCCTCGGGAACTTCACGGGCCTTGCCGTGGCCGAAGCCGACGCGGCCCTTCTGGTCGCCGACGACGACGAGCGCGGCGAAGCCGAAGCGACGCCCGCCCTTCACCACCTTGGCGACGCGGTTGATGTGGACGAGCTTGTCCACGAACTCGGAAACTTCCGTTTCCCGGTCCTTACGCTCACGCGGCTCTCTAGCCATGTGTCTGTCCTCTTACTTGCGCGGACGAGAATCGAAGTCCCGCCGCTCGCTCGAGCCTAACCCCGTGCATCATTGCGCGGGGAAGCCAGTAAACAGGCGTCGCCCGGCCGGCATATGACGCCAGGCCGGGCGAAACCCGATAACCTCAGAAGCTGAGGCCGCCCTCGCGGGCTGCATCGGCCAGCGCCTTGACGCGGCCATGGTACATGTACGGGCCGCGGTCGAAGACCACTTCCGTCACGCCGGCCTTGACCGCGCGCTCGGCAACGATCTTGCCGATCTGGCCAGCCGCCTCGACATTGGCGCCGGACTTGATCTGCTCGCGCACGTCCTTGTCGAGCGACGAGGCGGAGGCCAGGGTGACCCCCTTCACGTCGTCGATGACCTGGGCGTAGATCTGCTTGCCGGTGCGATGCACCGACAGGCGCGGGCGACCATTGGCAACCGCCTTGATCGCGCGGCGGACGCGGGCCTTGCGGCGCGCAGTCACATCGTTCTGCTTGCTCATGGCTGGCGTCCTTACTTCTTCTTGCCTTCCTTGCGGAAGATGAATTCGCCGGCGTACTTGACGCCCTTGCCCTTGTAGGGCTCGGGGCCACGATAGTCGCGAATCTCCGCGGCGGTCTGGCCGACGATCTGCTTGTCGATGCCGGTGACGACGATTTCCGTCGGCTTCGGGGTCGCAATCGCGACACCGGCCGGGATTTCGTAGTCGATGTCGTGGCTGTAGCCGAGCGACAGCTTCAGCACCTTACCAGCGACGGCGGCCTTGTAGCCGACGCCGTTGATCTCGAGGCGCTTCTCGAAGCCGGCGGTGGTGCCGATCACGAGGTTGTTGATGCGGGCGCGCGAGGTGCCCCAGAGCGCACGGGCGCGCTTGGACTGCGAACGCGGCTGCACCGCGATCGCGCCGTCCTCCATGGCGACCGAGACGTCCTCGGGAACCGTGAAGGAGAGCTCGCCCTTGGAGCCCTTGATCTTGACGAGCTGGCCGGTGACCGAGGCAGTGACGCCCGCGGGAACCGAAACCGGCTTCTTACCGATACGAGACATTTGGATTTCTCCTGAAAATGAGCGGGGCGCCTGTAAGGTCAGAAGACCTTGCAGAGCACTTCGCCGCCCACGTTCTGCTCGCGGGCCACATGATCGGCCATCACGCCACGCGGGGTCGAGACGATCGTCACGCCAAGGCCATCGGCCACGCGCGGCATGGTCTCGACCGACGAGTAAACGCGGCGGCCGGGCTTCGAAACACGCGAGATCGACCGGATGACCGGCTGGCCCTCGTGATACTTCAGCTCGATGTCGAACTCGGTCCGGCCGTTGCCGAACTCGGTCTGGCTGTAGCCGCGGATGTAGCCCTCGGACTGCAGCACGTCGAGCACGCGAGCGCGCAGCTTCGAGCCAGGGGTGGAAACGCGGGACTTGCGACGCATCTGCGCATTGCGGATGCGGGTCAGCATATCGCCGAGCGGATCAATGATTGCCATTGTTCCAGTCCTCCTTACCAGCTCGATTTCACGAGGCCGGGAACCAGCCCCTTGTTACCGAGCTCACGCAGCGCGACACGCGACATCTTGAGCTTGCGATAGAACGCACGCGGACGGCCCGTCACTTCGCAGCGGTTGCGAATGCGGATCTTCGCCGAGTTGCGCGGCAGTTCGGCCAGCTTCAGGCGGGCGAGGAAGCGCTCGTCCATCGGCTGGTTGTCGTCATTGGCGATCGCGAGAAGGCGAGCCCGGCGGCCGGCGAATTTCTTCACCAGCTTCCTGCGGCGCTCGTTGTTCTCGACGGAGCTTTTCTTAGCCATCGATCTCTCCTGGTTTCCGCGTATGAACGCTTAGGTTCACTGCCGGAACGGGAAGTTGAAGTGCTTGAGCAGAGCGCGTGCCTCGTCGTCCGACTTCGCAGTCGTGCAGACGATCACGTCCATGCCCAGGACCTGGTCGACCTTGTCGTAGTTGATCTCGGGGAACACGATGTGCTCCTTGATCCCGAGCGCGAAATTGCCGCGCCCGTCGAACGACTTGGGGTTGAGACCCCGGAAGTCGCGCACGCGCGGCAAGGCGATGGTGACGAGCCGGTCGACGAACTCGAACATCTTGGTCTTGCGCAGCGTGACCTTGCAGCCAACCGCCATGTTCTCGCGCAGCTTGAAGCCGGCGATGGCGAGGCGGGACTTGGTGATGACCGGCTTCTGGCCGGCGATCATGGCGAGGTCGCCGGCGGCGACATCGACCTTCTTGCGGTCGGCAGTCGCTTCACCAACGCCCATGTTGATGACGATCTTCTCGATCGTCGGCACTTCCATGACGTTCTTGTAGCCGAATTCGGCGATCATCGCGGGACGAACGACGTCCTCGTAATGCTTCTTCATGCGCGGCGAGAGCGCCGCCTGCTGAGCCTCAGCCATCGATCAGATCCCCCGAACGCTTGGCGAAACGAACCTTGCGGCCGTCATCGAGCACCTTGAAACCGACGCGGGTGGCCTTGCCATCCTTGGGATCGGCAACGGCGATGTTCGACAGGTCGATCGTCGCTTCCTTGCTGATGATGCCGCCCTCGGACTGCGGGGACTGCTTGGTGTGGCGCTTCACCAGGTTGACGCCACGAACGACGGCGCGGCCGTCCTTCGGCAGAACCTGGAGAACCTCACCCGCCTTGCCCTTGTCGCGGCCGGCGAGCACGACGACCTTGTCGCCCTTCTTGATCTTCGCAGCCATCACAGCACCTCCGGCGCCAGCGAGATGATCTTCATGTGGTTCTTGGCGCGCAGCTCGCGCGGAACCGGTCCGAAGATACGCGTGCCGACCGGCTCCTTCTGGTTGTTGATCAGCACGGCCGCATTGCGGTCGAAGCGGATCACCGAACCGTCCTGGCGCTTGACGTCCTTGGCGGTGCGAACGACGACCGCCTTCATGACGTCGCCCTTCTTCACGCGACCGCGCGGAATGGCTTCCTTGATCGAAACGACGATGATGTCGCCGATACCGGCGTACTTGCGCTTCGACCCGCCGAGAACCTTGATGCACATCACGCGACGCGCGCCGGAATTGTCGGCGACGTCGAGATTCGTCTGCACCTGGATCATGGCCTTGATCCTTCCAATCTGTGTATCAGCGCGGTTTCCCGGACCGCATCAGCGCCGCCCGGGACTACGACTGACGGGGGTCGACGCCCCCTGGCCTCAAACAAAACACGATCCGCAAAAGTGGTTTCCACCTTTGCGGAGAAACATGTCCGGCTTCTTTCCTGCCCCGCCCTGCCCCTGATTCGGGGCCGGGCGAAGCCGTCTCAAATCACGCCTTGGGGGCGTCTTCGAGCACAACCCAGCTTTTCAGCTTGGAAATCGGCTTGGACTCCTCGATCCAAACCGTGTCGCCGACCTTGAACGACCCCGCCTCGTCATGGGCGTGATAGTTCTTCGTGCGGCGCACCGTCTTCTTGAGCAGCGGGTGCGTATAACGCCGCTCGACCTTGACCACAACAGTTTTGTTCTGCTTGTCGCTGACGACGACGCCCTGCAGTACGCGCTTAGGCATTATTCTCTCCTCACGCGCTCGCCGCGACGGTCTTCGACCGCTGCAGCGTCTTGATGCGGGCGATGTCCTTGCGCACTTCGGTGACGCGCGCGGTGTTCTCGAGCTGCCCGGTGGCCTTCTGGAAGCGCAGGTTGAACTGCTCCTTCTTGAGCTTCAGGAGCTCGTCCTGGAGCTGGTCCGTGCTCATGGCCTTCAGGTCGGACTGACGCTGTGTAATTTTCATCTTGCCCTCCCTCACTCGGCAATGCGCTGGATGAAGCGCGTCTTGATCGGCAGCTTGGCAGCGCCGAGACGGAGCGCCTCGCGGGCGATCTCCTCGGGCACGCCGTCGAGCTCGAACATGATCCGGCCCGGCTTGACCTTGGCCGCCCAGAACTCGGGCGAACCCTTGCCCTTACCCATGCGGACTTCGGTCGGCTTCTTGGAAACCGGCACGTCGGGGAATACGCGGATCCAGACGCGGCCGACGCGCTTCATGGCGCGGGTGATCGCGCGGCGGGCCGCCTCGATCTGCCGGGCGGTGACGCGCTCGGGTTCCTGGGCCTTCAGGCCGAACTGCCCGAAGTTGAGGTCCGTGCCGCCCTTGGCGACGCCGGAAATGCGTCCCTTGAACTGCTTGCGGAACTTGGTGCGTTTTGGTTGCAGCATGGCTCTTCTCGATCAGCCTTACGCAGCCTGCTCGCGACGATCGCGATCGCGGTGATCACGGTCACGACCGCCGGAGCGGCCGCCCTCGTCGGAGAGGCGCTTGTCCTGGGCCATCGGGTCGTGTTCCAGGATCTCGCCCTTGAAGATCCAGACCTTGATGCCGCACGTCCCGTAGGTCGTGAAAGCGGTGGCGACGCCGTAATCGACATCGGCGCGCAGCGTATGCAGCGGCACGCGGCCCTCACGGTACCATTCGAGGCGGGCGATCTCGGCGCCGCCGAGACGGCCCGAGCAGTTGATGCGGATGCCCTCGGCGCCCAGACGCATCGCCGACTGCACGGCGCGCTTCATGGCGCGACGGAAGGCGACGCGGCGCTCGAGCTGCTGGGCGATCGAGTCGGCGACGAGCGTCGCGTCGATCTCGGGCTTGCGCACCTCAACGATGTTGATCGTCACGTCGGCCTTGGTGAGCTTCGAGACTTCCTTGCGGAGCTTCTCGATGTCGGCACCCTTCTTGCCGATCACCACACCCGGGCGAGCCGAGTGGATGGTAACGCGGCACTTCTTGTGCGGACGCTCGATGATGATCTTCGAGACAGCGGCCTGCTTCAAGAGCTTCATGAGCGCGGCGCGGATGGCCATGTCTTCATGCAGCAGCTTGCCGTACTCGCCCTTGTTGGCGAACCAACGCGAGTCCCAGGTGCGGTTGATGCCGAGGCGAAGGCCGATCGGATTGATTTTCTGACCCATCGTTCTCTCCTCAGGCCTTCGCAGCCTGCACTTCGCGCACCACGATCGTGATGTTCGAGAACGGCTTCAGGATACGGGCGCCACGGCCGCGGGCGCGGGCGTGGAAGCGCTTCATGACGAGCGCCTTGCCGACGAAGGCCTGTGCCACGACGAGATCGTCGACATCGAGATCATGGTTGTTCTCGGCGTTGGCGATCGCGCTCTGGAGGCACTTGCGCACATCGAGCGAGATCCGCTTGCGCGAGAACTCGAGATCGGCGAGCGCAGTCGCGACCTTCTTGCCACGGATCAGCTGAGCGACGAGGTTCAGCTTCTGCGGCGAGACGCGAAGGTTGCGAGCGATCGCAGTGGCTTCGTTCTCGGGCAGCGCACGGGGGGCGGATGCTTTACCCATGGCTTACTTCCTCTTCGCCTTCTTGTCGGCAGCGTGGCCGTGGAAGGTGCGGGTCGGCGAGAACTCGCCGAACTTGTGACCGACCATTTCCTCGGACACGGACACCGGCACATGCTTCTGTCCGTTGTAGACGCCGAACGTCAGACCGACGAACTGCGGCAGGATCGTGGAGCGACGGCTCCAGATCTTGATAACTTCACTACGGCCCGAGGTCCTGGCGACCTCGGCCTTCTTCAGGAGGTATCCGTCGACGAACGGACCTTTCCAAAGCGAACGCGCCATGACGGACCTCAGTTCTTCTTCTTGCGGGCGTGACGGCTCGACACGATGAACGTATCGGTCCGCTTGTTCGAGCGGGTCTTCTTACCCTTGGTCGGCAGACCCCAGGGCGTGACCGGATGACGGCCACCCGAGGTCCGGCCTTCACCACCGCCGTGCGGATGGTCGACCGGGTTCATCGAGACGCCGCGGTTATGCGGACGGCGGCCGAGCCAGCGCGAGCGACCAGCCTTGCCGTCGTTCCGGTTCATGTGATCCGGGTTAGAGACGGCGCCGACGGTAGCATAGCACAGACCCGAGATCAGGCGCTGCTCGCCCGAGTTCAGGCGGACGATGACGTAGCCCTGGTCGCGACCGACGATCTGGGCGTAGTTGCCGGCCGAACGGGCCAGGGCGCCGCCCTTGCCGATCTTCAGCTCGACATTGTGCACGATCGTGCCGATCGGCAGCGAGCCCATCGGGGCTGCGTTGCCGGGCTTCACGTCGACCGACTCACCCGCGAGGACCGTGTCGCCGACAGCCAGGCGCTGCGGCGCCAGGATGTAGGACTGCTCGCCGTCCTGATACTTGATCAGGGCGATGAAGGCCGTGCGGTTCGGATCGTACTCGAGCCGCTCGACGGTCGCCGGGATGCCGGCCTTGCCGCGACGCTTGAAGTCGACGAGACGCAGCGTGCGCTTGTGGCCACCGCCGCGGAAGCGGACGGTGATGCGGCCGAGATTGTTGCGGCCGCCCGAGGAGCTCTTGCCCTCGGTCAGCACCTTGACCGGCTTGCCCTTGTAGAGCTCGCTGCGGTCGACGATCACGAGCTGGCGAAGGCTCGGCGTGATCGGCTTGAAATGTTTCAAAGCCATGATGCTTCCCTCACAGGCCCGTGGTCACGTCGATGGAGTGGCCCTCTTCGAGGGTCACGACCGCCTTCTTGACGTCCGAACGCTGGCCGGGACGGCCACGGAACATCTTGACCTTGCCCTCGGTGACGATCGTGTTGACGCTCTTCACCTTGACGTCGAAGAGCTTCTCGATCGCCGCCTTGATCTGCGGCTTCGTTGCGGTCTTGGCAACCTTGAAGACGACCTTGTTATGCTCGGAGAGCATCGTCGCCTTCTCGGTGATGACCGGCGCCACGATCACATCGTAGTGGCGCGGGTCGAGGTTCTTGGCGGACTGGCTCATTTGAAGCGCGCCTCCAGCGCATCGACGGCCGCGCGCGTCAGGACAAGCTTGTCGCGACGCAGGATGTCGTAAACGTTGATGCCCTGAACCGGCAGCACGTCGACATTCGGGATCGAGCGAGCGGCCAGGCCGAAATTGGTATCGATCTCGGCGCCGCCGATGATCAGCGCGCTCGACAGGTCGAGCTTGCCGAAATGGCCGAGCAGCACCTTGGTCTTCGGCTCGGAGAGCTTGGCATCGTCGATCACGATGATGCCGGCATCCTTGGCCTTGGCCGAGAGAGCGTGGCGCAGAGCCAGCGCACGGACCTTCTTGGGAAGATCATGGCCGTGGTCGCGCAGGACCGGGCCGAAGGCCTTGCCGCCGCCGCGGAACTGCGGAGCCGAAGCTGCACCGTGGCGAGCGCCGCCGGTGCCCTTCTGCTTGTAGATCTTCTTGCGGGTGCGATCGACTTCCGAGCGGCCCTTGGACTTGTGGGTCCCGGCGCGGCGCTTGGCGAGCTGATAGCGGACCATGCGGGCAAGCAGATCAGCGCGCGGCTCCAGGCCGAACACCTCATCCGACAGCTCGACCGAACCGGCCGACTTGCCTTCAAGAGTGGTGATATCGAATTTCATCACGCGTTCTCCTCAGCCTGGGCCGCAGGAGCCTCATCCGCCTTGCCCTCGCCGGAAACCTTGAACTTGCCCGGCAGCGGCGCATCCTTCGGCAGGGCACGCTTGACGGCGTCACGGACGTGGATCCAGCCGCCGGCTACGCCCGGAACGGCGCCCTCGACGAGGATCAGGCCGCGCTCGGCATCCGTCTGGACGACGCGCAGGTTCTGCGTGGTGACGCGCTCGGCGCCGAGATGGCCCGGCATCTTCTTGTTCTTGAAGGTCTTGCCCGGGTCCTGACGGCCACCGGTCGAACCGATCGAACGATGCGAGACCGACACGCCGTGCGTGGCGCGCAGACCGCCGAAGTTCCAGCGCTTCATACCGCCGGCGAAACCCTTACCGGTGGTGGTGCCGGAGACGTCGACGAACTGGCCGACGACGAAGTGGTCCGCGGTCAGCTCGGCGCCGACGGGGATCAGCGCGTCATTGCTGACGCGGAATTCCACCACCTTGCGCTTCGGCTCGACCTTGGCGACCGCGAAATGACCGCGCTCGGCCTTCGAGACATTCTTCACCTTCGCCTGGCCGGAGCCCAGCTGCACGGCCACATAGCCGTTCTTCTCGATCGTGCGATGCGCGACGACCTGGCAGTTGTCGAGCTTCAGCACGGTGACCGGGATGTGCTCGCCGGCATCCGTGAAGATGCGGGTCATCCCGACTTTCTGTGCAATCACACCGGAACGCATCGGTGCATACCTTCCTTTGGGGTCATGTCCATCCGGGGTCACCGGAAACAGAGGACCCGTTTAATCGGATCCGAAGATGGTCAGACGAAGTGGAAACCGGTTCGTCGTTCAGACCATCTCCGACTTAAAGCTTGATTTCGACGTCGACGCCGGCGGCGAGATCGAGCTTCATGAGGGCGTCGACCGTCTGGGGGGTCGGGTCGACGATGTCGAGGACCCGCTTGTGGGTCCGCATCTCGAACTGCTCGCGCGACTTCTTGTCGATGTGGGGCGAGCGGTTGACGGTGAACTTCTCGATGAGCGTGGGCAGCGGAATCGGTCCGCGGACCTGGGCGCCCGTCCGCTTCGCGGTCGACACGATCTCGCGCGTCGAAGCGTCGAGGATGCGGTGGTCGAACGCCTTGAGGCGGATCCGAATGTTCTGACCGTTCATGGTCTCAATTCTCCGTGACGTGAAAAGGCAAAGGCCCCGAAGGGCCCCTGCCCCTCACGCAAACGCGTTACGCGATGATCGAGGCGACGACGCCGGCGCCGACGGTGCGGCCGCCTTCG
>NZ_CAMFJF010000084.1 GCF_945956895.1 uncultured Allobosea sp.
TCGGCCATTACTGGCTCGGCACCACCAATCTCGCGATCTGGTCGACGGTGCCGCCAACCAACCTGCCGGACTACAACTATTGGAATGCCGGCGTTTCCTACACTTGGAAGAACGTCACGGCGGATGTTCGCTATCATGACACCGACCTGTCGAAGAACGAATGCTTCGCACTGACGGCCGATCCGCGCGGCATCACCACCGGCAGTGGCCGCTCGAAATGGTGCGGCGCAGCCGTGGTCGCCACGCTCTCCTTCGACATCACCGCCAGCAGCCTCGGCGTCTTCGCGCCGAAGTGAGGTTAATCACATCTGCCAAGCCTGCTGATTTTGCACCGAACCACGGCGTCATCCCGGACAAGCCGCGAAGCGGCGCCGATCCGGGATTCATCGTAGAGCTCCGGAGCCCTCCGATGGATCCCGGGGCAAGCCCGGGATGACGAGGTGGTTCCGAGCAAGCGCGGCCGCTCTACAAGGTAACGCAATGCCCGCTTGTCAGACGATCTCGGAGACCAGCTTGGCGATCAGGCTGTTGGAGAGGATGACCGGCAGGCCCGCTTCCGCCGCCTCGCGGCGATGCCGCTCGACGAAGCCCATGCAATCCATCAGCAGGATCTGCGCGCCACGCCCCGCGAGATCGCGGGCGGCTTCCACGACCGAAGCCCCGCCGCCGCCATAGGGCGAGGCCGCGGCATAGAGCGGTGCGCGCCCGAGCGGCGCCCATTTCCCGGCCTCGGATGAAATCTGCTCGGCCAGCGGCACGACAATGCCGAGCTGCGCGCCCTGTACCAGCGCCGCGACCGTCGGCGGCAGGATGCGGTCCGGCTCGACCAATCGTGCCTTCTCCGTCGTCAGGCTAACGAAATGGCCTGTACAGAGCATCAGGATCGCCGAGCAGCCTTCGGCCTCCAGCATGGCGAGCTTGGCTTGCGCCGCAGTTTCGGTGCGGGCTCGGTCGATGACGACCGCACTGCCATCGAGCAATTTGGTGATCAGCACCGGCTTGCCGGCCTCAGCCGCGAAACCGCGCTCGATCTCGGCGCGGCTCAGGCCATCCAGCACCCCGGCATGGCGGCGCAGCAGACGCGTATCCAGCACGTCGTCGAGGATCGGCGTGATGTCGGCGCGCGGCGCCTGGCCGATGGTCAGAGTGCCCAGCTTGCTCATGGCGGTCCCTCTTCCGAAATGAAAAGGCCCCGGGACACGCGCCCGGGGCCTGTCTCGTTCAGCGCTTCCAGAAGTTCTTCGAGACGGAGTCGAAGAACGAGAAGATCGCATCGCCGGCGATGACGCCCGCCGCGAAGACCTCCATGTCGCCCTCGCCGCTCGCGCCGCGCAGTCTCTCCCAGATGACCCGGCAGAGGATGCCGGCCAGCACCGCCCAGCCCGCCATCGGGAAGTTGATCAACAGGCCGGTGGCGAAGAGCACGCCGATCTGCCGCTTCGGCCCGCCGATGAACTGCAGGATCGCGCCCGGGATCGCCCAGAGGAGGAGTTGCCAGGCAACGCCCGGCGCGACGCCGGCCTTGATCGTCGCGGCATAGACCTTGTTCACGGGGGCGACGAGGTTCTGGTCGAAATAGGACTGGTAGGAGAACAGCACCACCGCGCCGGCGATGATGAAGGCGAACATCGCGGCGAAGAGCTGCTGGCGGCGGCCGTCCAGCTCGAAAGCGGGGTCGGCGCCGTTGCCGCGCAGCAGATAGCCGGCCTTGAGGTCATAGCCCATATCGGCGAAGGCCGGGCCGGTCGCGGCCGAGAAGCCGACGAGCAGCGCCAAGGCCGGCATCGGGAAGCCCATGAGCATGCCGATGATCAGCGTGATCAGCGCCACCGCGAAGGCCGGGAACCAGCCGGAATGCATCGCGGCGAGGCCGACGATCAGCTCGTGAACATAGGCCGCGAAGGCGGCATAGAGCACGAACAGGATCAGCATGCCGACCGACATGTCGGTCATCAGCCCGCCGACGATGGCGATGAACACGGCGATCACGAGATAGCCGACCGTGCCGAGCCCGAGCGCGCGCTTGACCTCGCCATCCGAGACGCCCGCGGTCGCTTCGCCCGCCTTGGCCTCGCTGCGGCGGAACAGCAGCATCGCGACCTGAAGCAGCGCCACGAGCCCGGCGCCGATCATGAAGCCGTGCGGGATGTAGGCGGCCATCAGGTCGCCCTTCGGAACAAGGTTCGCGAAAGTCGGCCCGCTGAAGAGCTGGCCGGAATAGCCACGCAGCAGCAGGCCGACGCCGAACATCAGCAGCGCCCAGATATTGCCGATGAAGGCGACGCCGAATGCCGACATCGGGATGCCGCTGACGGCCGTGGAGCCGGCGAAGCCGATCCAGGCCAGCGGAATCTTGACGAAGGAGGCGGCGATGCCGGTTCCGAAGCCGATGCCCATCAGAACCGCCTTGCGGCCGCCCTCGTCGCCGGCCTTGATCGCCTCGGCTGCTGCAACGCCCGGAGGCCAGGCCCCCGTCGCCGGGAAGACGCGGGAATCGAACATCCGGTAGAGCAGGTAGGCATCGAGCAGCATCGCGAAGAAGGCGCCCGCCAGCATCGGCAGGACGAGGTCCGGCCGGCCGAGCAGCCAGGGAATGCCGACCGGCAGGAGCAGGCTGTTCGCCGCGCCGAACGTGGCCGAGGAGATCGCGCTCTGGGCCAGGTTCTGCACATGGATCGAGCGGTAGCGGGCGAAGATCGCGAGCGGCACGCGCGCCAGCGCCATGGCAGCGAGCGCGCCGATCAGCGAGGTGTTGGCGGTGATGCCGAGCGACACCAGAAGCTGCATGCCGATGATCGCGCCGAAGACGCAGAGCACGGCGATGAGCAGCAGCGTCGCCGGCTCGAACAGGCTGGGATGCTTCTGAGGCACCCCCTCATTTGGATTGGTCATGCCTCAGTCCCCTCATTGGCCCCTGTCGGGCGTTTGCATTGTTACCTTTGCCTCTCAGGCAACCAGGATGCCGGCTTTGGCTTCGCCGACGTCCTGCGTGGCATGCGCTCCGTGCACGCCGTAGTCGCGCTTGGCCGCATCCGGTGAGATCAGCCCGAGCGCGATGTCGCGGGCGATCGCATCCCGCGAGCGCTCGGAGGCCGGGCCGTAGCCGGCGCCGCCGGCGAGCACGAGCTCGACGATCTCATGCGGCTGCCGGACCTGGACCAGCTCGCCCGTGCCCACGTCCTTCAGGACATGGCCCTGCTCGTCGATCACCCGGCCGGAGGCTCCGCCGCCCGCCTTGCCGCCGAACAGGCCCGGGATCGGGTTGTTGACCCCTTCCGGATAGAGCGAGACCAGCGTCGGCAGGCCGTCATCGGCGAGCTTGCGCAGACGCACGCGCTGGCCGAGGCCGCCGCGATGCTGGCCGGCGCCGCCGGAGTCGGTGAGATAGGTCTTCTCGACCACCAGCACCGGCACCCGCGATTCGAAGGTCTCGATCGAGGTGTTCGCCGCCGAGGTCGGGTAGAGCAGGCCCGACTTGCCGTCGCCCTGGGCCGAGCCGCCCTGGCCACCACCACAGAAGAGCATGTCGGAATAGGTGTCGCCGGCCGCATCGCGGCCATAGACGCTCGCCGCCACCGGCAGGCCGGTGAAGGCCTGGACCTGCTTCGGCGCCGCTTCCGACAAAGCGCGGAAGATGTTCGGCGCCAGATACCAGCCGGTGCGGGTGCGCAGGTTCACCGCCAGCGGCTTGTCGCAGTTCAGGATCGAGCCCTTGGGCGCATCGACCGAGAAGGCGCGGTAGCAGCCGGCATTGCCGCGCACTGACGGGGTCAGCATGCATTTCAGCGGATAGGTCGCATGCGCCATCGTGTAGTTGAGCGTGCAGTTCAGCCCACCCTGCGGCAGCTGTGGCGGCGCCCCGGCGAAGTCGAGATGGATCGTGTCGCCCTTCACCGTCAGCGCCAGCGGATAAGTCATCGGCGTACCCAGCGGGTTGTTCGAGACCGTGCCGTGATAGGTGCCGTCCGGCAGCGCGCGGATAGCCTCGCGCATCGCCTTCTCCGAGCGGCTCTGCACGACATGGGCGAGCGCCCGCAGGTCCTGCATACCGTAATCGGTCAGGAAGGACTGCAGCCGCTCCGCACCGATGGCGTTGGCCGCGACGAAGGAATGCAGGTCGCCGAGCACCTGCTCGGAGTTGCGCACGTTCTCCCCGAGCAGGCGCACCAGCGTCTCGTTGACCCGGCCGGCTTCGTAGAGCTTCATCGGCGGGATCTGGAAACCTTCCTCGTAGATCTCGCGGGCCCGGAGCGAATCCTTGGTGCCGCCGATATCCGAGACATGGCCGACCGTGCCCATCAGGCCGACGACGCGCTCGCCGAGGAAGACCGGCGTCACCACCGCGATGTCGAAGAGATGGCCGGCGCAGAGCCAGGGGTCGTTCGTGATCAGCACGTCGCCGGGCTTCAGCGTCTCGGCCGGATAGCGCTCCAGCAGCGCCTTGACCGCGCGCGGTAGCGTCAGGTTGAACACCGGCATCGCACGGGGCGAATGCGCCAGCGTCTCGCCTTCGGGGTCGAGCAGTTCGCAGGCGAAATCCTGCGCTTCCGAGATCACCAGCGAGAAGGCGGTGCGGCAGACCGTCAGCCACATCTCCTCGACGACGTTGATCATCCGGCTCCACATGATCTCCAGCGAGATCGGATCGGCTTCGATCCGGCGCGCGGCCTCGGCCAGTGGCATATCGGCGGTAATCGTCGTCTCGGCCGCATTGGCCTGGCCGACATGGACGATGAGGTTCAGGACATCGTCGATGCTGACGCTGTCGCCGGGCGGCACGATCGTGGTCGACTCGCGCTCCTCGATGATCGCCGGCCCCTTGACGGTGTCGCCGGAGCGCAGCGCGTAGCGGTCATAGACCGAAGCCTCGCTCCAGCCACCCTCGAACCAGGCCTTGCGCGTACCCTTGATCTTGTTGGTGGCATCGCCGCCGCCGGCCGCGCCGGAGAGCGAGAGCGTCGGCACCGGGCCGGCGCAGCGGACACGGAAGTTGATCGCCTCCAGCCGGGCGCCCTCATAGACCGAGGTGTAGCGGGCGGAATAAGCCTTGCTGAACGCCGCGCGGATGGCGTCGAGGCTCGACGCGTCGATAGTGCCACCCGGCAGTGGCACCGAGATGTCGTGCATCTGGCCGACGAGGCGCATGTCGGCCGTGCGCTCGACCGTGACGTCGCCGGGCTTCACGCCGGCCTCGGTCAGGTGCTTGCGGCCCTCGACTTCGAGGTCGCGGAGCACGGCATTGACGGAAGCCGCATCGAAGCCCTCGGAGAACTCGACCGGCAGCGAACGCACCATGTCGAAGGAGAGCGGCGCGGCGAGGAAGCCGAGCGCGGACGCCGCGCCCGAAGCCGGCGGGATGATGACCTGCTTGACGCCGAGCACGCGGGCGACGTCGACGGCGTGCGCCGGGCCGGCGCCGCCGAAACCGACCATGGCGTAGTGGCGGGGGTCCTTGCCCTTCTCGACGAGATGGACGCGGGCGGCCGCGCCCATGCTCTCGACCACGACCTTGTGGATGCCCCAGGCCGCTTCCTCGATCGAGAGACCGAGCGGCGCAGCAACGGTCGAGACGGCCTTGCGCGCCGCCTCGAGATCAAGCGCCATGCGCCCGCCGAGGAAGAAGGTGGGGTCGTAATAGCCGAGCACGAGATTGGCATCGGTCACGGTCGGCTTGGTGCCGCCCATGCCGTAGCAGGCCGGGCCGGGATCGGAGCCGGCCGAATGCGGGCCGACCTTGAGCAGCCCGACCTCGTCGATCGCCGCGATCGAGCCGCCGCCGGCGCCGATCTCGATCATGTCGATGACGGGCGCCTTGATCGGCAGGCCGGAGCCCTTGGCGAAGCGGTTGACGCGGCCAGCCTCGAGCATCGGCGCGATCTCGGCGCGGCCGTCCTCGATCATGCAGGCCTTGGCCGTGGTGCCGCCCATGTCGAAGGAAATCACGTCCTTGTGGCCGGCGAGTTCGCCGAACAGCGCCGTGGCGAGACCGCCGCCAGCCGGGCCGCTTTCGAGCAGGCGGATCGGGAAGGTGCGCGCCGTCTCGGGCGAGACGAGGCCGCCGGCCGAATGCATCAGCCGGAGCGCGCCGGTGAAGGAGCGGGCCGCAAGCTCGCGCTCAAGCCGCTGCAGATAGCGGCGCATCAGCGGCTGGACGTAAGCGTTCGCAGCGGTGGTGACGAAGCGCTGGTACTCCCAGATCTCGGCCACGACCTCGCTCGACAGCGAGACGGTGAGTTCGGGGCAGGTCTCGCGGACGATGCGGCCGGCTTCCTGCTCATGGGCCGGGTTGCGGTAGCTGTTGAGGAAGCAGACCGCGATCGCCTCGCAGCCGGCGGCTTCGAGCTCGCGTGCGGCCTTGCGCACCGCCTCCGCATCGAGCGCGGTGACCACATTGCCGTCACGGTCGATGCGCTCGGCCACTTCGAGGCGATGCTCGCGCGAGACCAGCGGATCGGGGAAGGTCAGGAACAAGTCGTAGATGTCGTAGCGCTGCTCCGTCCCCATTTCGAGGATGTCGCGGAAGCCCTTGGTGGTGATCAGGCCGAGCTTGGAGCCCTTGCGCTCGATCACGGCGTTGGTGACCAGCGTGGTGCCATGGACGATGTCGCCGACATCGGCGAGCGTGATCCCCGCCATCTCGGTGAGCTCGCCCAGGCCGATCAGTGCCGCTTCAGAGGGATCATGCGGGGTGGTCAGGCGCTTGTGCAGCCTGACCGAGCGCTCCTGCGAATCGTACAGGATGAAGTCGGTGAAGGTGCCACCGATGTCGAAGCCGACACGCCAACGATTGCTCATGGAGCGGTCTCCGCGATTGCGAGGTTGAGGGGGTGGAAGCGCTTGTCCTGGGTCAGGGCGGCGATTCCGGCGGCGCCCTCCCCCAGTGAACGGATGATGGAAAGGCGCTCGGCCGGCTCGACCGTGGCGGCCGGGAAGGACAGGCAGAGCGCAACCTCGTCGCCGGTCGTGGGGTCGCCGACCGCGACCGAGAGCGCGCGCACACCGCGCACCGCCTCGTCGCGGGATTCGGCGAAACCTTCGTCGCGGACACGAGCCAGACGGCCGAGCAGCTCGTCGACGTTGCGCGGCGCCGTCTCTGACGGCGCGCTGAAGCCTGCCGGGTAGAGCGCGCGAACTTCGTCATCCGGCAGGCGGGCGAGCAGCGCGCGGCCGGTGCTGGAGGCGAAGGCGGGAATGCGGTCGCCGATCGAGGTGACCACACGAAGCGCATGTCGGCCGGGATGGGCGGTGACCGCGACGATCTCGGTGCCGCGCCGGACGCTGACATAACCGGTATGGCCGATCCGGTCCGAGATATTCCCGACCACGGCGTCGGCGCGGTCGATCAGCGAAGCGGCAAAACGATAGAGATGGCCGACCTGGTTGAGCAGAAGCGAGGGCCGGTAGCGCTTGCTGTCGCCGACCGTCTCCAGCAGCCCCTCGTCGCGCATCGCCCTGAGCAGGCGCGAGGCATTGCTCTTCGGCATGCCGAGCAGCGTGACGAGATCCGTCACCGTCACGTCGTGGCGCGTGCTGGAAAAACAGCGAAGCACATCCACGGCCGATGACAGGATGGACATCGTGGCTGACCCTTGAAGTTCCATTTAATGGAACTTGAGTTGCGATTATCGGAAAATACTCGAGTTAAGGAAGATGTCAATCCTGTGATCGCGTTTCTCTTCCGCAAGGGGAACCGGCCCGCGCCTCGACGCCGGTCCGGCTTGCCTGTATCCCGGCCTCCTTGCCGCTTCGGGCCCGTCTGCCCTCATGGAGATCGCCGCATGGGCGACAGCCTGCTCTATCTCTCGCGCGACGATGTCCGGGCGCTGGCGATCTCGCCGGGCGAGGCCCGCGAGGCCGTACTGCAAGGCTTTCGCGATCAGGCCGCAGGCCTGGATCAGAGCATCCCGAAAACCGCGCTCATGCTGGGCGCAGGCCACGGTTTCCAGGCGATGACAGGGGCATCCTCCGCCCAGCAGATCGCCACGGTGAAATGGGTGGCGATGGCGCCGGTCGCGGCGGGCTCGCCCCTGCCCGCGGTCAGTGCGCTGATCTGCGTCAACGACTATGCGACCGGAATGCCGCGCGCGATCCTCGACGGCGACGAGATCACGCTGCTCCGCACCGCCGCGATCACTGCCGCGGCGGCGTCACGCCTGGCCCCGCCTGCCCCTCGCACCGTCGGCTTCGTCGGCTGCGGATTGCAGGCCCATGCCCATCTCGCCGCCTTCCGCGCGCTCTATCCGGGCCTCACCACGGCGCTGGCCATGAGCCGCAGCCGCAGCTCCGCCGAGCGCTTGGCGGAGACGGCGCGTGCAGCCGGTCTTGCCGCGCGGGTACTGGACAATGCCGACGCCCTGCTGGCCGAGAGCGACATCGTCATCTCGATGGTGCCGGGCGGCCCCGGCATGACGCCCTTTCTCGATGCACGACGCCTGAAACCCGTCGCCTTCGCCGCTGCGGTCGATACCGGGCGGAGCTGGCTGCCGGAAGCGCTGCCGGCCTTCGACGTCCTCGCCACCGACAGCCTGGAGCAGTCGCGCGCACCTTACGACGCCGCCGGCAACCCGGTCACGACCGTCACCTTCGGCCATGACATGACGGAGCTTGCCGGCGCACCGCCCCCGACGGCACCGGCCGGCCGCTCCTTCTTCTGCTTCCGCGGCGTCGCACTGGCCGATCTCGCGCTTGCCCATCTCGCCATCGAAAAAGCCCGCGCGCAGGGGATCGGCACAACCCTGCCGCGCTGATCCCCCTAACTTCTCTGGACCACGCCATGACTCAACGCCTGCGCGATTTCGGCCTCACCTGCGGCATCATGCAGCCCGGATCGCTCAATGCGATCACCGACGTGCCTGGCGTCAGGCTCGGCCATTGCACCCTGAACGAAGGCGATCTTCGAACCGGCTTCACGGCCCTGCTGCCGCATGACGGTAATCTGTTCCGCCGCAAGCTCCGCGCCGCGGTCGATGTCATCAACGGCTTCGGCAAGAGCGCCGGGCTGATGCAGCTCGCCGAACTCGGCCAGATCGAGACGCCCTTACTGCTCGGCAATACCCTGAGCGTCGGCACCGGCTTCGACGCGTTGGTGACGCGCGCGCTCGCAGCCAATCCCGACATCGGGCGTGAGACCGGCACGGTCAATCCGGTCGTGCTCGAATGCAATGACGGCTATCTCTCCGACATCCGCGCCCGCGCGCTGACTGAAGCCCATGCCTTCGCCGCGCTCGACGCCGCAGCCTCGGGGCCGGTCGCGGAAGGCGCGGTCGGCGCCGGCACCGGCATGAGCGCCTTCGGATTCAAGGGCGGCATCGGCACGGCCTCGCGCCACTTTGCCCTCGACAGCACAGCGCACACGCTCGGCGTGCTCGCGCTCGCCAATTTCGGCAATGCCGGCGATCTCGTCCTGCCCGATGGCCGCCGCCCGACACCGCCGGAAGCGAAACCGCAAAGCGAGCGCGGCTCGGTCATTCTGATCGTCGCGACCGACGTGCCGCTGGAATCGCGCCAACTCCATCGCGTCGCGCGTCGCGGCGGCGCTGGTCTGGCCCGGCTCGGCGCCTTCTGGGGCAATGGCAGCGGCGACATCGCCGTCGCCTTCACTACGGCCGATCCGATCGATCACGATCAGCCTGATGACCTCGTGCCATTGCGCGCCCTCAACGAGAACCGCATCGACACGCTCTTCCGCGCCGCCGCCGAGGCGACGCAGGAAGCCGTGCTCAACGCGATGATCGCCGCGCCCGCCACGACCGGGCGCGACGGGCATCATCGCCCGTCGCTGGGGAATTGGCTGCGGGCAAACGCCGGCTGACGCCGTCCGAGCCGCTTAAGCCCACTCGCCCTTGCGGAACACCGGCACGCGGCGGCCGTCGGCATGGACGCCGTCGATATCGATCTCGCCGGAGCCGATCATCCAGTCGATATGGATCAGGCTCTTGTTGCCGCCCTGC
>NZ_CAMFJF010000085.1 GCF_945956895.1 uncultured Allobosea sp.
CTAGTTTGGTGCTTTTCTGCGGGGCCGCACCGTCATCCCGGGCTTGACCCGGGATCCACTACAGAGCGCAGCGCCCTTCGGTGGATTCCGGAGCGGCACCGCTTCGCGGCTTGTCCGGAATGACGGCGCATGTCCGTAGGAGCGTTGCCGTCGTGCTCGGGCTTGCCCCGTGCATCTCATGACGAGAAGGCGCTGGTTTACGAGATGGCCGGGTCAAGCCCGGCCATGGCGAGACCCCTCACTCCATCCCTTCCAGCTCGATGATCATGCCCTCGATCATCCTGAGCCCGATCTGCCAGAAACCCGGGTCCTTCGCATCGAGCCCGAAGGGCGCCAGCAGTTCGGCATAGGGCTTGCTGCCGCCGGCCGAAAGCAGCGCGAAATAGCGCTCCTGGAAGCCCTCCGCGGCGTTCTGGTAGACGCCGTAGAGCGAGTTCACCAGGCAATCCCCGAAGGCATAGGCGTAGACGTAGAAAGGCGAATGGATGAAGTGCGGGATGTAGCACCAATAGGGCTCGTATCCGCTCGACAACCGGATCGCGGGGCCGAGACTCTCCGCCTGCACGCTCATCCAGATCTCGCAGAGGGCTTCCGGCGTCAGCTCGCCCTCGCGGCGAGCCTCATGGATCTTGCGCTCGAAGGTGTAGAAGGCGATCTGGCGCACGACCGTGTTGATCATGTCCTCGACCTTGGCCGCCAGCATCGCCTTGCGCTGCTTCTTATTGGTGGTCGAGTCGAGCAGCTTGCGGAAGGTCAGCATCTCCCCGAAGACGCTTGCCGTCTCGGCCAGCGTCAGCGGCGTCGGCGCCATCAAGGCCCCGTTCGGCGCTGCCAGCACCTGATGCACGCCGTGCCCGAGTTCATGGGCCAGCGTCATCACATCGCGCGGCTTGCCCTGATAATTCAGCAGCACATAGGGGTGCGCGGATGGCACGGTCGGGTGCGCAAAGGCGCCCGGCGCCTTGCCCGGACGCGGCGGCGCGTCGATCCAGCGCTCATCGAAGAAGCGCTTGGCGATCGCCGCCATGTCCGGCGAAAAGGCGCCATAGGCCGAGAGCACGGTCTCGCGCGCCTCGGTCCAGGGGATCGTACGCTGCTCGACCTGCGGCAGCGGCGCGTTGCGATCCCAGAAATCCAGTTCCTCGCGGCCGAACCACTTCGCCTTCAGGCGGTAATAGCGATGCGACAGGCGCGGATAGGCCTCGCGCACGGCGGCGACGAGAGCATCCACGACCTCGCGCTCGACCCGGTTGGCGAGGTGGCGCGAATCCGCGACATCCTCGAATTTCCGCCAGCGGTCGGAGATTTCCTTGTCCTTGGCCAGCGTGTTGGTGATCAGCGCGAAGATGCGCAGTTCCTTGCGGAACACCGTGCTCAGCGCTTCCGCCGCCTTGCGGCGCACCTCGCCATCGCTGTCCTGCAGCTTGTTGAGCGTGAGCTCGAGAGTCAGCTCCTCGCCGTCGACGGTGAAGCGCAGCGAGGCGATGGTCTCGTCGAAAAGCCGGTTCCAGGCAGCCGCGCCCGTCATCGACTTCTCGTGGAACAGCGCCTCGATCCGATCGTCGAGCTGGTGCGGCTTGTCCTTGGCGAGATCGTCGAGCCAGGGCTTCCAGTGCGAGAGCGGCGCCTGGCTCGCGACCTTCGCCAGCAGCGCGGGCTCGATCCGGTTCAGCTCCAGCTCGAAGAACAGGAGTTCGGTGATCGCGGCGTTCAGCTTGTCCTGCGTGTCGCCGTAGAACTTGGCGCGTTGCGGATCGGTGGTGTCGCCGGAATAGACCAGGCCGGCATAGGCGCCGATACGGCCGAGCAGGTCGCTCAGGCCCTCATAGCTCTTCACCGCGGCGGCCAGCGTCGTGCTGCCATCTGGCGCCGCGGCGAATTCCGCGAGCTTGCCGCGATAGCGGCCGGCCAGCGCCTGCGCCTCGGCAAGTCCGCGCTCCAGATCGCCCTTGAACTCCGGCGATTCGATACCGGGATAGAGATGGGTCAGGTCCCATTCCGGCAGTTCGCCGGTGGTCTGGACCGATTTTGCCGCCCCCGCCTTGGTGGCGGAACGCAGGACGGTGTCATGAAAACCCATTCGCTCGATACCTCTGCGCACTGAAACGAGCCCTTCCATAAAGGCTGCGCCACGGCTTGGCCATGGATTGCGAGCCACGGCCGTCATTGCGAGCGCAGCGAAGCAATCCAGGGGGGACTGGGTTGAACGGTGCAGCCCGGTCGCCCTGGATTGCTTCGTCGCTCCGCTCCTCGCAATGACGCCCTGTGTGGAACAGCGCGCATCACGTTCGCCATCAGCCTCGGGCTTAAACCCCGCTTAACCCTTCTGGCCGACCATGCCCCAGAACGGAACAGGCGATTCCGCCTGCCTCCAAGATTTCTTTCACGCTGCACGGGCTTTCGAGGTGCCATGACCGACACCGTCCTCATCGTCGACGATGATCCCGTCCAGCGCCGCCTGCTCGACGCCATGCTGAAGCGCTTCGGCTACGACGTCGTGAGCGCCGAGAACGGCGAGGCGGCTTTGGCCCAGCTCGGGGTTCCGGAAGGCGAACGTTTCAGCGCAGTGGTGCTCGACCTCAACATGCCCGGCCTCGACGGCATGGGCGTACTCGCAGCCTTGCGCGAGCGCGGCATCGAGATTCCCGTCATCGTCCAGACCGCCAATGGTTCGATCGAGACCGTCGTCTCGGCGATGCGGGCCGGCGCCGTCGATTTCGTGGTCAAGCCGGTCGGCGCCGAGCGCCTGCAGGTCTCGCTGCGCAATGCGCTCAAGCTCGGCGCGCTCGAACACGAACTGCGCCATATCAAGCGCCGCGCCTCGAACACGCTGGGCTTCCGCGATCTCGCGACCAAGAGCCCGGACATGGCCCGCGTCGTCAGGCTGGCCGAGCGCGCCGCGAAATCGAACATCCCAATCCTGATCGAGGGCGAGTCCGGCGTCGGCAAGGAGGTGCTGGCGCGCGCGATCCAGGGTTCCAGCGACCGCAAGGGCAAGCCCTTCGTCACGGTGAATTGCGGCGCGATCCCGCATAACCTCGTCGAGTCCATCCTGTTCGGCCATGAGAAGGGCGCCTTCACCGGCGCGACCGAGCGCCATCTCGGCAAGTTCGTCGAGGCCAATGGCGGCACGCTCTTCCTCGACGAGGTCGGCGAATTGCCGCTCGACGCCCAGGTCAAGTTGCTGCGCGCGATCCAGGAAGGCGAGGTCGACCCTGTCGGCGGCAAGAAATCGGTGCGCGTCGACATCCGCCTGATCTCGGCCACCAACAAGAGCCTGCTCGACCAGGTCAAGCGGGCTGAGTTCCGCGAGGACCTCTATTACCGCCTCAACGTCTTCCCGATCACGCTGCCGCCCTTGCGCCAGCGACGCGAGGACATCGCCGATCTCGCGCGCGGCTTCCTCGCCCGCTTCGCCGCCGAGGAGGGCCGCAAGCTCTCGGGCCTCACGGCCGAGGCTGCAGCCCTGATCAGCGGTTATGACTGGCCGGGCAATGTCCGCCAGCTCGAGAACGCCGTGTTCCGCGCCGTGGTCCTGGCTGACGGGCCCGAACTCGGCGTCACCGAGTTCCCGCAAATCGCCGCGCAGATGGACGGATACGAGGTCCGGATTCCACCAGCCCCCGCCCCGCTCGCCCGTTCCGAAGCACAGGGCGAACCGCCGCCGCGCATCATCCAGATGCCGGTGCGCGATCCCAATGCGCTCGACCTCGTCGCCGGCTCCGACATGCGCAAGCTCGACGAGCTCGAGCGCGAGATCATCACCTTCGCGCTCGCGCATTACCGCGGCCACATGTCCGAGGTCTCGCGCAAGCTCGGCATCGGCCGCTCGACGCTCTACCGCAAGCTCAAGGATTACGGGTTGATCGAGAGCGAAACGAACGGCGACGAAACCGACGCGGCATGAGCTGCGACCAATCGAAATGAGGCGGCCTGTTGCGCCGCCGCATCTTGTCTCAACCAGCCGAGTCACGCAGGAATGGCGGGGTTCGGCAGCAATCGGGATAGCGACCATGCGTCCTCGCCATTGGGCGAAACTGACCTCGGCATCCGCCCTGGCCATCATCTTGGGATGCCTCCCGCTCCGCGCCGAGACCCCTCTCAACACCGATGCGACGCTCGGCATTCCGCTGCCGGAACAGCCGGAGCTGAAGCTCTCCGACGTAGCGCCGTCGGCAGTTCCGGCACAGGCTGCATCCGCACCGGAACACTCCGCCGATACGGAGATCGTCACCGGCACGGTCACGACCGGTGCCCGGCCGCAGGAGCCGGTAAAGCAGGATGCCGCCGCGCCCCTCGATAGGGACGAGGAGGCTGTCACGCTCGACATCCCAGCCGCCGAGATGCCGGCGGCGGATCCGGCCCTGACCCCCGTCGTCAAATCCCCCGAGCCGGTCGAAATCGCCCCGCAGGCCGGCCCCCTGCGCACCGTCGAACCGCTGGTGCCGCTGCCGGAGGTGCCGAAGGTCGTCGTCACGCTGCCGCCGGGCTCCGAATTCTCCGCCGCGATCGCCGCAGCCCTGCCGGAGGCGCTGACGCTGCGCCGCCTCGGCGAGCGCGAGCGCAACGAGATCATCGCCGCCTATCAGGCCAATGAGAACCGCCCCTTCTGGGTCGGCGCTAAGGGCTGGAACGAGGCCGGCAAACGCATCGCGACGCAGCTTGGCCGCGCCAGCGAAGACGGCCTGCGTCCGAACGACTATGCACTGCCCGTCTTCGAGGCGAGCGACAAGGCGAAGCTTGCCGAGGCCGATATCCGCCTCTCGGCCATCGCCGTTCTCTATGCCCGCGACGCGCGCGGCGGCCGGCTCAACCCGCGCCAGCTCTCGAAGCTGATCACGCCGACGCTTTACCTGCCTTCCGCGACCGAGGTGCTCTCGGAGCTTGCCGGCGCCGCTGACGCCGGCGCCGTGCTCTCCGCCTACAACCCGCCGCATGAAGGCTATCGTCGGCTCAAGGCCAAGCTCGCGGAGATGCGCGAGCATCTCGACGACACGCCGCTGGTCCGCATCCCCGCTGGCCCGCCGCTCAAGCTCGGCATGCGCGACGAGCGCGTCCCGCTGGTGCGCGCGCGCCTCGGCCTCGGCCCGAGCGAGGAGCCGGTCTTCGACCGCTCGACCGCGCTGGCTCTGACAGATTTCCAGAAGAAGGCTGGCCTGCCGGCGAACGGCATCCTGAGCGAGCGCACGCTCGCCGCCCTCGGCAAACCGGCAAGCGCGCGCGGCGAGGAAGACATTATCGCCCAGATGGAGCGCTGGCGCTGGCTGCCGCCCGATCTCGGCACCGACCATATCATGGCCAACATCCCGGAGATGCGGGTTCGCGTCATCCGCTCGGGCAAGGTCGTGCACGAAACCCGCGCCATTATCGGCAAACCGGACTCGGCGACGCCCATCTTCTCGCACAAGATGGACCACGTCATCGTCAACCCATCCTGGTACGTGCCGCCCTCGATCCTGAAGAAGGAATTCCTGCCCGGCCTCGCCGCGGATCCGAACTACGCGGCCAAGCGCGGTTATGTCGTGACCCGCACCAAGAGCGGCGGTGTCTCGGTGCGCCAGCCGCCGGGCGAGCGCAACGCGCTCGGCTGGATCAAGTTCATGTTCCCGAACGAACATGCGGTCTACTTGCATGACACCCCGAATCGCCGCCTCTTCGCCGGCGAGCGGCGCGCGCTCAGCCATGGCTGTGTCCGCGTCGAGAACCCCTTCGCGCTGGCCGACCAGGTGCTCGGCCCGGAATGGACGCATGAGCGGCTGAAGCGCCTGATCGGCTCGGGCGAACGCCGCATCAACCTGCCGCAGCCCCTGCCGATCCACCTCGTCTACAACACCATCGTCGTCGGCGATGACGGGCAGATCATCCGCTTCGACGACGTCTACGGTTTCCACAGGCTGGTCAGGCAGGCCCTCGAGCAGCAGGGCGGCTGAGGATCTCCAGGCGAAGGTGCCCTCTCCTTTGGGCACCTTTTCGCCATGATCCATCTTTAGCCACCTTCGGCAGGAAATTCTTGGCGTGGCGATTGCCGGCTCGCTAACGAGACGTTAACGCTTCTCCGCAACTGTTCGTTCACGTTTATCGCACCGCTTCGGCGGGGACACCGAGACGGGTCAGACAGATTGGGCAGGATAACCGCCACGCTTGCAGGATGCGCGCCGTCCGGCACGAAGCCGACCGCGCGACAGGTGCTGGCGCTCGGCCTTGCCCTGATCGCTTCGCTGGTCGGCGTCCGCGGCACGCAGAACGCCGCCGCCAATGGCGACACCCGCACCATCACCATCCGGCACATGCATACGAAGGAAGAGACGACCATCACCTTCAAGCGTGATGGCCGCTATGATTCGGGTGCGCTGGAGAAACTGAACTGGGCCCTGCGCGACTGGCGCACCGACGAGCCGACCCGCATGGACCCGCGGCTCTTCGATGTGATCTGGGAGGTCCAGCGCCAGCTTGGGTCCGACCAGCCCTTCCACGTCGTTTCCTCCTATCGCGCCCCCGGCACCAACGCCATGCTGCGCCGCCGCTCGCGCGCCGTCGCCAAGCACAGCCAGCACATGCTCGGCAAGGCGATGGACTTCTACCTGCCCGACGTGCCGACCGCCCGCATCCGCGAGGTCGGCATGCGGCTCCAGCGCGGCGGCGTCGGCTTCTATCCGAACGCCCACACGCCCTTCGTCCATCTCGATGTCGGCTCGGTCCGGTCCTGGCCGCGCATGACGCGCGACCAGCTCGTGCGGCTCTTCCCGGATCAGAAGACCGTGCATATCCCGGCCGATGGCCAGCCGCTGGCCGGCTACGATCTCGCCAGGGCCGAGATCCTGTCGGGCGGCGGTTCGGTCGCCGGCTACGCCGTGGCCGATGCGGATGAAGGCGCCGTCGCCTCCTCCGGCCGCAAGAGCCTGTGGGCCACGCTCTTCGGCGGCGACGACGAGGAGGCCGATGCCCGGCCGACCGCACGGCGCGGCGCTCCCCGCCAGCAGCCGACCGTCATGGCCTATGCCGCTCCCAATACCGGCTATACCGGCAGCAACAGCAACGACGACGGCCGCTTCCTGGTCCAGCCCATCCAGGAATCCAGCACCAGCGCCATCACGCGCGAGCGCTCGCGGCGCCTCGCGCCGCAACCGGCCGCCGAGGAAGCGCCGGCGCCTGCCGCCGCCGCTCCGGCTCCGGCACCTGCCGCTCCGCCCCCGCAGATCGCACGCGACACGCGTCCGCTGCTGGTCGACGTACCCTTGCCGCTGGCACGGCCGCGCGGCCTCTCGCTCCCGGCGGATGACGGCGCGCCCGTGCAGATCGCCGCCCTGCCTTCCGCCGGTGGCGCGCTCGCCTTCGCCCCGCAGCCCGACCAGAAGCTCGTGCTCGCCTCGCTGCCGCCGCGCCGCCCCGGCGAGGTCGCGCCTCCCAGTGAGATTGTCGTCGCCGGCCAGCCCACCAACGCGCCTCTGCCTCCGATCCGGCCGACGGCCCTGGCAGACGCAGCCATCGCCTCGCTGCGCGGCACCGGCTCAACCGAAGCACCGCTCGCCCAGGCCGCGGAAGGACGCCTCGTCACCGCCTCCCTGCCGCCGGTGCGGCCGCGTGAGGGCGGCGTCAGCTTTGCAACCGCGAGCCAGCGCTCCGTCCCGATCCCGGAAGAGCCCGAGGATACCGCCGGGATGGATCGCGGCGGGCTGAACTCCCTGTTCGCCGCGGTCTCGCGCTCCGGCAGCACGCCCGGCAAGCCGGTCAATGTCGCGACCGCCCGCGCCCGCACGGCCGGTCCGTCCGGCGCGCCGATCGCCGGCCCGAGCCCGGCCGCGGCGCTCGGCTTCAGCCATGCCGACCCGGTCGACGCCAAGCCCGGCACCTTCACCGGCCCGGCCGTCCGCCCGCTGCCGACGAATTTCGTGCAGAACTGAGCGATCAGGGGTCGGTCGTGCTCGGGCTCGACCCGAGCATCTTGGGAACGAGTAGCCTCTGGTCATGAGATTCCCGGGTCTCAGCTCCGCTTCGCCCGGGAATGACGGCTGAATATCACTCCCGGTCGATCGGCCAGGCCTTGAACACGTCGAGCGCCTCACAGGCGCGCGCCTGCTCGGCGAGCGCCGGCCAGCGCTCCTCCGGCGCGAATTCCGGGATTACGAAGCGGCAGAAGCCCCAGGCGATGGCGGCCGCGATATCGCTCGGCAGCAATTCCGGCCCAGCCGTCAGTTCGCCCTCCTTCGCCGCCGCATCGAGCAAGTCGAGCGCGACATGCAACTGGGCGACGATGCGCTCCTGCCAGGGCGCGTAGCGCTGCGCCTCCGGGCGCTTGCGCTCGTATTCGATCGAGACCGCCTTGTCGGCGGCGACGATGCCGATACCGGTCAGCGCCAGGTCACGCCGGCGCGCCACGCCTTCAAGCGGGCGCAGCGAGCGTCCCGCGACATCCTCGAAATGCTGGATGATCAGCAGGGATTCGCTAATGGCGATGCCGTCATCGGTGACCAGCGTC
This sequence comes from uncultured Allobosea sp., assembly GCF_945956895.1. Classification (GTDB taxonomy): domain Bacteria; phylum Pseudomonadota; class Alphaproteobacteria; order Rhizobiales; family Beijerinckiaceae; genus Allobosea. The sequence goes on from NZ_CAMFJF010000085.1 coordinate 8,477, forward strand.
GGCGCCTTGATCAGCGGATTGATCGCCCGGAATTCCTCCATATGCCGGAACACCGAGACCGAGCGATGCTCGAACGGCACCTCCAGCAACGTCCCCGCGATCGCCGCACGGCGGACATAGGGACTATCCAGCATTCCGACGAGCAGCATCGCGACCTCCGTTTCAACGCGGCGGCAGAGTGCCGAAACCCCGTCGCAAAGCCACGCGAATTCGCGTGATCAGCGGGATCACGCCGCTTGATGCTCGGGCTTCGCGACAGGCGTGAGCTGTTCGCTCAGCGGCTCGTCGAGTCTGAGGCCGCGACTATGCGCCTCCATCTGGCAGGGATCCCAATAGGGCGTGCCGCCGAAGCGCTCGACCAGCAGATCGATCAACACCCGGACCTTCCCGGGCACATAGGCGCCGGGTGGGCGCACGACATAGAGCGCGCGCGTCGGCATCGGATAATCCAGCAGGATCGGCACGACCGCGCCGGAACGGATCGCGTCGGAAGCGATGAAGGTTGGCAAAACGGTCAAACCCAGCCCGGCCACGGCCCAAGACAGCAGCGTGTCGCCGCTATCGGAGTGCATCCGGCCCGGCGGGCGCACCGTGATCCAGCGCTTGCCCGTGCGGAACACCCAGTCCTGATCGTTCGTGCCGCTATAGAGCAGGCAGTCATGGTCGTTGAGATCGGCGGGGATCGCCGGGCGTCCGCGCCGTTCGAGATAGGCCGGGCTGCCGACGACGGTGGCATGGACCGGCGCGATCTTCCGCGCGATCAGGCTGGAATCCTTGAGCGAGCCGATGCGGATCGCGGCATCGAACCGCTCGCCGATCAGGTCGACATAGCGATCGCTCGCCTGCACGTCGATCTCGAGCCGCGGATAGAGCTGCGCGAGCTCGCCGAGCAATGGTGCGACATGCCGGTTGCCGAAGGTCAT
>NZ_CAMFJF010000086.1 GCF_945956895.1 uncultured Allobosea sp.
CCTAAAGATTGGCCCAACCGTCATTGCGAGCGCAGCGAAGCAATCCAGGGGGACCGGGTCGAACGCTTCAGCCCAGTCCTCCTAGATTGCTTCGTCGCTGACGCTCCTCGCAATGACGGCCCCTGCTATCCAGCCCGATCGAAATTGCGGCATGAGATCGGACCAAAGAGCTCCGCCCGAGAATGACGACAGGCCAATTCTGCACCGTCATCGATTTGGCTGACAGACGGCAGAACTTTGGTAACGTAAACCGGCCGTCAAGCATTCTCCGCAATTCTCCGCGACATGAACACCCGCCGCATGCCCCGCTTCCGCGCCCTGCCCGTTCTGGCTGCCGCCGCTTTCGCGGCCCTTGGCGGCTGCGTGGCGCTCGACAACTACCCGTCGAAGGGCGATGCCCGGCCGCATCCCGGCGTCGCGGCGGCGCATCAATATCCGGTCCACGGCATCGACATCTCGCGCTGGCAAGGCGAGATCGACTGGAGCGCCGTCAAGGGCGCCGGCACCCGCTTCGTCTACATGAAGGCGACCGAAGGCGGAGACCATGTCGACCCCGCCTTCCGCCGCAACTGGGAAGGCGCGCGCCGCGCCGGCATCGCGCGCGGCGCGTATCATTTCGTCTACTGGTGCCGCCCGGCCCATGAGCAGGCGACCTGGTTCAAGCAACAGATCCCCAACGATCCCGACGCCCTGCCCCCGGTGCTCGACGTCGAATGGAACGGCCATTCGCGGACCTGCCCGCAGAAGATCGACCGTGAGCTCGCCCGCGAGAAGATCCAGCTCATGCTGACCGAGCTTGAGCAGCTCACCGGCAAGAAGCCGGTGATCTATACCGACATCACTTTCCATCGCGAGGTGCTGGAGGGGCAGTTCAACAACTACCCCTACTGGATCCGCTCGACCGCGGCGCTGCCGGAAACGCGCTACAACAACCGCCCCTGGGCCTTCTGGCAGTTCACCACCACCGGCCGCGTTCCCGGCATCAAGGGCGATGTCGACCGCAACGCCTTCTTCGGCAGCGAAAGCCAGTTCGCCGGCTGGCTGCGCGGCGAATACGATATCGGCACGCGCCGCTGGGACCGGCGCGACGCACCGGCCCCGCAGCCCGCCCCCGTGCCGCAGCAGGCGCCGATCCCGGCCGTTCCCAGCCCGGATTTCGTGCCGGAGCCGCTGGCGCCGCAGCAGGACATGCCCGTCGCGCGCGTTCCCGGCAGCGTGCCCGCCGTCGCTTCGTCGCTGCGGGCGATGGACAACCAGGTCGAGCCCGCCGTCCTCGACTGAGCGACGGGCGGCCGCCGCCCCGGTTAACCAAGCCTGAAATTCATTGCTCGACTGCGCGGCAATTCTAACCGGCGCTTAACCACGCTCCTCGCATCTGGACCTGTGATGCGGGAGGAACACATGCCAGCGCGCAAGCTGACCAGCGGACGGATCGGGCTGAAAGCCCTCGCCTTTGCGGCGTTTTTGACCTGTTTGGTCGAGCCGGCGCAGGCGCTCTATCCGAAGAAGGGCGACAGCGCCCCCCATCACGGCGTCCGCGATGCGCGGCGCAAGGTGATCCAGGGCATCGACGTCTCCCGTTGGCAGGGCGAGATCGACTGGGCCCGGGTCAAGGATGCCGGCACGCGCTTCGCCTTCATCAAGGCGACCGAGGGCGGCGACCATCTCGATCCGAATTTCCGCCGCAACTGGGCCGAGGCGAAGAAGCACGGCGTCGCCCGCAGCGCCTATCACTTCGTCTGGTGGTGCCGCTCGGCCAAGGATCAGGTGCGCTGGATCAAGAAACACATCCCGCGCGACCCCGACGCATTGCCGCCGGTGCTCGATGTCGAATGGCAGAACGATTCGCAATGCACCCGCAGGATCTCGAAGGAGCTGGCGCTGGCCAAGATCCAGGAGATGCTGAAGGGCCTGCGCGAACACACCGGCAAGAAGCCGATCATCTACACCGACATCAATTTCCACGAGGACGTGCTGGAGGGGGAACTCAACGACTATCCCTTCTGGCTGCGCTCGACCGCAGCGCCACTGGCCAAGCGCTATGCGCGGGATCGCTGGGAATTCTGGCAATTCACGACGACCGGCCGCGTCCCCGGCATCAGCGGCGACGTCGATCGCAACGCCTTCTTCGGCAACGAGCGCGAATTCGAAGCCTGGCGGAGAGGCCATTTCGATATCGGCTCGCGCAAATGGCATGGCGGCGAGCCGAAGGTCGCGGCCCGCACGCCGCCACCGCCGACGCCGGCCGGGCTGCGCGCGCCCAAGGAAGCCGGCGGCACCAAGCTGAGATTCGCCCCGCCCGGCCGCATCCCGAATGCGCACACAGCCGATAACCGCCGAGCCGACGTAACCGGCTCGATCAGGAACAACTGAACCACCGTCACGCGGCTGTCACATCCGCAGCGCCCTAAGGCCGGGAACCGCCCTGCGAGGACAGCGGAAGCCCGGCATGCCCAGCGACATTCAGTCCCAATCCGGCCTGATCTGGGCCTATCGCTTCGACGAGGACGGGCAGCCTACCCGCATCCCCCGCCACGAAATGCCGGATCTCGCTCCGGCCGAGGGTTTTGTCTGGCTGCATCTCGACCTCGTCCACACGCGGGCGCAGAGCTGGATCACCGAGCAGGGCCTGCCGGACGCGGCGCAGGAAGCCTTCCTCTCGCATGAGCCGCACCAGCGGCTCGACCACTCCGCCAGCCTTGCCTGGGGCGTCTCGCACGACCTGATCCGCGACATCGCCGACAAGTCCGAGGATGTCGGCGCGCTGCGCTGGATCATCGGCGAGCACTTCCTGCTGACCGGGCGGCGCGAGGCCCTGCATTCCATTCGCATGACGGCCGAGGCGCTCGATCGAGGCGAGCCAGCTGCAAGCCCGGCGGGGCTCTTCGAGCAGATCATCGAATACATCATCGACGACGTCACCGACGCCGTGGTGCGCCTCGTGGACGAGACCGACAGCGTCGAGGATCATATCCTGCTCGACCGTTTGCATGACGGCCCCCAGCGCGTCGGCTCCGTCAGGCGTACCGCGGTCCGCCTCCATCGCCAGCTCAGCGGCCTGCATGTCCTGTTCCGCCGCTTCGCCGAGACCCAGTCCGGCCGCAGCGCCCCGGATGCTGTGAAAGCCGCCGCGACGCGGCTGCTCCAGCGCGTCGACGGCCTGCATCATGACGTTCAGTCGGTGCAGGACCGGGCGCGCCTCCTGCAGGACGAGATCGCCGCCCGCTCGGCCGGCCGCACCAACCGGCAACTCTATGTGCTGTCGATCCTGACCGCTCTGTTCCTGCCCGCGACCTTCATCACCGGCCTGTTCGGCATCAACGTGAAGGGACTGCCCTGGGTCGAATCGGAAGGCGGCGCGGTCTTCGTCGCGCTGACCTGTGTCGGCGCCGCCCTGCTCACCCTCGTCCTGCTCCGGCGCCGCGGCGTGATCGGAAGCTGAATTCGCATATGCCCGCCCTGCCGGACCAACCGTCATTGCGAGCGCAGCGAAGCAATCCAGGGGGGTCGGGCCGAACGGCTCAACCCAGTCCTCCTGGATTGCTTCGTCGCTAACGCTCCTCGCAATGACGGCTCGATATCCAGCCGGTCAAACCCGTCAGGGCTTGGCAAGCGCCGCCACCGGCCGCTCGGTGATGCGGAGAACGTCGAGAACGCTGCCCTCGACCACCGGCAGCACCTTGTTGGCCGCGAGCCCGGTCTGGCTTTCCGGCTCCAGCATCACCGGCAGGAGGGCCGCAAGCGGCTGGTCGAGGCCGATATAGACATCGCCCGGCGTGAGCACGACCGAGGCCGGCTCGGTCGCATAGCTGCCCTTCACGATCTGGCCGGCGCCGGTATCGTCGCCGCGCCCATCTTCCTTCGCGCCGAGCTCGACCTTGACCACTCGGTAGCGCTCGCCCGGCACGGTCTCAGCCTTGGTCACCGTCTCGGTCTTCAGCCCCAATCGCTGTAGGGCCTCGATCGCCGCGCCAGCCTTGGCCGGCAGCACATAGCCGGCCGGGCGCCGCCGCATCAGCGTGGCCTCGATTGCGAGCGAGGACAGCCATTTCACCTCGACCGGCCGATCCTGCCCGGTCGCGGGATCGATGAAGGTGAGCGTGCGCTGCTCCGGGCTCTGCCGCGCCGTGACGATGAAGGGCGTCCCCGGCTTGATCGCCGTGACCTCGGCCTCCGCCTTGCGCGTCGCGGCAAGGATATCGGCCGGCCGCTGCGCCGCGAGCTTCATCATCGCCTCGGAAGCGACGACATGGGCCTCGACGCGCCGGCCAAGATGTGCCCGGCCGATCCCGACGCCGCGCGTTTCCAGCAAGAGACTCACCGCATTGCGCAGGCCCGCAATGTTACGCCCGGTATCGGCGCCGATGCTGCCCATCGCCACCGGCGAGGCCGGGTTCGCGCCATCGGTCGTGTGATACCAGTCATAGCTGACGCCGGCGCTCTCGAAGGCCGCACGAAGCGCCGGCAGCACGACATCGTCCTGGATCTGCTTCAGGGCCGGCGCCAGATTCGGCACCGTCGCGGCCTGAATCATCCCGTCGATCCTGACCAGCCCACCAGTCTTCTCGACCCAGCGCCCCGCCACGGTGAATTCATGGCAGTCGAGCAGGATGTCCGGGCGATAGCGCGTGAAGAGCTCCGCGATTGCCCGGATTTCCGGGGTGCGCAGCTGGGTATGGTCGCGGTTGGCATCGATCCCATTCGCCAATGCCCGGCGGAAGCGGTCGGCTCCGTCAGGATTGCCGCGCGGAATGATGACGACATCGATCGCATCGAGCAGCGGCGCGAGATTGCCGGCGCCGAGCCGCTCCGCCAGCACCAGCATCGCCTCTCCGCCGGCCGGCTCATTGCCATGTTGCTGGCCGATCAGCATCACGACAGGCCGCTGCCCCTTGCCGATCGTATCGAGCCCATGGCGCGAGAACACCAGGGCGGGCATGTCGCGCCCTTCCTGGCTCTTGGCGACGATCGACAGCGTCATCTGCGGCGCCCGGCCCTTGAGTGCCGTCAGGAAGGCCATCATCTCGGCCTGGCTGGTGAAATCCGTCTTGCCCGGCGCGAAAGCCGGCGTCGTGAAGGCGACCTGCGGATCGGGATAGCGCTCCGCCACGGCCGGGCTCTCGCGATAGGCGCTCTCCGGCTTGAACTGCGCCTGCGCCCCGCCACCGAGCGCAACAAGGAGACCGGCTGCGAGAATATTCCGACCGTTCATGGCGCGCTCCCGCCTGATGATAGGGAGCGTCACCCTAGATCGGTGCGCGAGCCACCTGCAATCTCCGGCACACGTACGGACGCTTTAGGCTACGGCGGGATGCGCGTTCACCTCGATGGTGACATGTGACAACGTCGGCAGATCAGCGAGGAGCGCCTTGTAGATCGCAGGCGCCCTGGGCTCGCCGGTCACGATCGAGACGATGGCGCTGCGATGGCCGGGCCCGACCTGCCAAAGATGGAGATCGGCGACTTCCGCCCCCTCGGCTGCGAGCCGTTCGCCGATACGCTCCGCCAGCGTCTCGTCCGGCACAGTGTCGAGCAGCACGGCGCCCGAGCTGCGCAAGAGGCCGATCGACCAATGCGCGATCACACCGGCGCCGACGATGCCCATCACCGGATCAAGCCAGACCCAGCCATAGAAGCGCCCGCCGAGCAGCGCCGCGATCGCCAGGACCGAGGTGAAGGCATCCGCGATGACATGCATATAGGCCGCGCGCAGGTTGGTATCTGCGCCGTGTCCGCCATGGGAGTGATGGCCATGATGGTGATCGCCATGGTCATGATGATCGTGCGCGTGCCCATGGCCGTGATGCCCGGTGCCGCCATGACTGTGACCGTGGTGATGGCCATGCCCGTCCCGAAGCAGCCAGGCGCTCGCCAGATTGACCGCGAGCCCAAGCACAGCGATCGCCGTTGCCTGGGTGAAATCGATCGCGATCGGCGAATAGAGCCGCAGCGCCGACTCCGCCGCCACCGCGAGCGCAATGAACATCAGCAGCAGGGCGCTGGCGAAGGCGGCGAGATCGCCGAGCTTGCCCGTGCCGAAGCTGAAGCGGCGGTCATGCGCATGCTGCCGGGCGAAACGATAGGCGAAGGCCGCGATCCCGAGCGCCGCCGCATGGGTCGACATGTGCCAGCCATCGGCCATCAGCGCCATCGAGCCGAAGACGGTGCCCGCGACGATCTCCGCCACCATCATCACACTCGTCAGACCGACGACGAGCCAGGTCCGCCGCTCATGGCGATCATGCTCGCGGCCGAGAAAGACATGCTGGTGCTGGGCGGGAAAGCTGTTGGCGGCTGACATCGGTTCGCTCCGGATCGTCAGAGATATTTGGTGAGGGCCTTGAGCTCCTCGATCGAGCGGCGCGCCTCGGGCGTCGTCGCCTGGGCATGGTCGAACAGGTGATGCTCGATATGGTCGAAGATCAGCAGCGACTTGACCTTCTCCAGCGCCTTCTCGACCGCCTGGAGCTGCTGCACGACGTCAGGGACGCTCCTGCCCCCTTCGACCATCCCGACGACGGTACCGAGATGGCCCTGCGCCCGACGCAGGCGGTTGATGATGTCGGGGTCCATGGCGTGACTCATGGCCATATCCTATCCTCCTGGATAGGATATGCAACAGCCTTGCCGCGCCGACGCCAAAATGCGCCGGGCGTGGCTGCGCACTGACGCCTCGGCCTCGGACGGCTATAACAATGGCAAAGGGAGCGACGCTCCCAACGCTTTGCCGGGAGGATCAGCCATGCTTGCCAACGCGCCGCGCCCGTTCAATTTCGACCTCGGCGAGACCGCCGATGCCATCCGCGACACCGTTCATGCCTTCGCGCAGGAGAAGATCGCGCCGCGCGCCGAGGAGATCGACAGGACCAACCAGTTCCCGCGCGATCTCTGGCCGGAAATGGGCGCGCTCGGCCTGCATGGCATGACGGTCGCGGAGGAATATGGCGGTACCGGCCTCGGTTATCTCGAGCACTGCATCGCCGTCGAGGAGGTCAGCCGGGCCTCGGCCTCGGTCGGCCTCTCCTACGGCGCCCACTCGAATCTCTGCGTCAATCAGATCAGCCGCAACGGCAGCGAGGCGCAGAAGCGGAAATACCTGCCGAAGCTGATTTCCGGCGAGCATGTCGGCGCGCTCGCCATGTCCGAGCCGGGTTCAGGCTCGGACGTCGTCTCGATGCGCACCCGCGCCGACAAGAAGGGCGATCGCTACGTCCTCAACGGCAACAAGATGTGGATCACCAACGGCCCGATCGCCGAGACGCTGGTGGTCTACGCCAAGACCGATCCGGAAGCCGGCCCGCGCGGCATCACCGCCTTCCTGATCGAGAAGGGCATGAAGGGCTTCTCGACCCACCAGAAGCTCGACAAGCTCGGCATGCGCGGCTCGGACACCTGCGAGCTCGTCTTCCAGGATTGCGAGGTGCCGGAGGAGAACGTGCTCGGCACGCTCGGACGCGGCGTCAACGTGCTGATGTCCGGCCTCGACTACGAGCGCGTCGTGCTGGCGGCCGGCCCGCTCGGCATCATGCAGGCGGCGCTCGACGTGGTCATGCCCTACGTCCATGAGCGCAAGCAGTTCGGCCAGTCGATCGGCGAGTTCCAGCTCGTGCAGGGCAAGGTCGCCGACATGTATGTCGCGATGAATTCCTGCCGCGCCTATGTCTATGCCGTCGCCAAGGCCTGCGACCGCGGCGAGACGACCCGCGAGGATGCCGCCGGCGCCATCCTGATCGCCGCGGAGAAGGCGACGCAGGTTGCGCTCGACGCGATCCAGCTCCTCGGCGGCAACGGCTATATCAACGACTACCCGACGGGGCGCCTGCTGCGCGACGCCAAGCTCTACGAGATCGGCGCCGGCACCAGCGAGATCAGGCGGATGCTGATCGGGCGGGAGCTGTTCAACAAGACGAAGTAGAACGAGAACGACAACCGCGCCGTCATCCCGGACAAGCGGCAAAGCCGCGCCGATCCGGGATCCATCGGAGGGAACTGCGCGCTACGATGGATCCCGGATCTCCGCTTCGCGACGTCCGGGATGACGACGTGCCCCACCAAGCAACTGCGTCAAACGACCGAGCCTTTCCCGATGCCCCTCTATTTCGCCTACGGCCTCAACATGGACCCCGTCGGGATGGCCGAGCGCTGCCCGAAGGCGCAGCCGCTCGGCCCGGCCCGCTTGCCGCGGCACCGCTTCATCGTCACCCGCGACGGCTACGCCTCGGTGATCCGCGATCCGCGCGAGGAGGTCCATGGCGTGCTCTGGGACTGCTCGCTCAGCGACATGCGCATCCTCGACAAGTTCGAGGAACTGGCCAGCGGGCTCTATGTGAAGATCAGCCAGCCGGTCATCGTGCCGGGCGGCGCGAAGCGCGCGCTGATCTATATCGGCCGCTCCGGCGATCCGGGACGACCGAAGCCCGGCTACATGGAAGCCGTCATCGCTGGAGCAAAACATTTCGGCCTGCCAGAGACTTACGTCACCGGCTTGAATCGTTTTCTGACTGAGAAGCGAGGCATAGTGTTGCCGCGAATGTAGGTGGAATCCCGCAATTTCTGGCGAAGCCGATGTTGGGTGGACTTTCTCCGTGATTTTGGAGAGCGTTTTCGAGTTTACGCGGCCTGCCTCTCGAACTGAAGCGGGCTGATGAAGTTGAGCGCGGAATGGCGCCGAACGGGATTGTAGAAGCTGTCGATCTAG
>NZ_CAMFJF010000087.1 GCF_945956895.1 uncultured Allobosea sp.
CGGTCGATATCGACACGGTCATGCCGCAGGACCTGATCAACGCGAAGCCGGCGGCTGCCGCCGTGCGCGAGTTCTTCGGCTCGTCGCAGCTCTCGCAGTTCATGGACCAGACCAACCCGCTCTCGGAAGTCACCCACAAGCGTCGTCTTTCGGCGCTTGGCCCGGGCGGTCTCACCCGCGAGCGCGCCGGCTTCGAGGTGCGCGACGTGCACCCGACCCACTATGGCCGGATCTGCCCGATCGAGACGCCGGAAGGTCCGAATATCGGCCTGATCAACTCGCTCGCCACCTTCGCGCGGGTGAACAAGTACGGCTTCATCGAGAGCCCCTACCGCCGCATCCGCGACGGCAAGGTCACCAACGAGGTGATCTATCTCTCGGCGATGGAAGAGGCGAAGTACAACGTCGCCCAGGCGAATGCCGCCGTCGACGCCGAAGGCCGCCTGACCGACGATCTGATCGTCTGCCGCCGCGCCGGCGAAGTCATCGTCACGCCGGTCGACAAGGTCGACTTCCAGGACGTGTCGCCGAAGCAGCTCGTTTCGGTTGCCGCGGCGCTGATCCCGTTCCTCGAGAACGACGACGCGAACCGCGCGCTGATGGGCTCGAACATGCAGCGCCAGGCGGTGCCGCTGGTTCGCGCCGACGCGCCCTTCGTCGGCACCGGCATGGAAGCCGTCGTCGCCCGTGACTCGGGCGCTGCGATCGCGGCCCGCCGCGGCGGTATCGTCGACCAGGTCGACGCGACCCGTATCGTCATCCGCGCTTCGGACGAGATGGACCCGACCAAGCCCGGCGTCGACATCTACCGCCTGCAGAAGTTCCAGCGCTCCAACCAGTCGACCTGCATCACGCAGCGTCCGCTGGTCCGCGTCGGCGACATCGTCAAGAAGGGCGACATCGTCGCCGACGGCCCGTCGACGGAGTTCGGCGAGCTCGCGCTCGGCCGCAACGTGCTCGTCGCGTTCATGCCGTGGAACGGCTACAACTTCGAGGACTCGATCCTTCTCTCCGAGAACATCGTGGCCCAGGACGTCTTCACCTCGATCCATATCGAGGAGTTCGAGGTCATGGCCCGCGACACCAAGCTCGGCCCGGAGGAAATCACGCGCGACATTCCGAACGTTTCGGAAGAGGCGCTGAAGAACCTCGACGAAGCCGGCATCGTCTATATCGGCGCTGAGGTTGCGGCGGGCGACATCCTCGTCGGCAAGATCACGCCGAAGGGCGAGAGCCCGATGACCCCGGAAGAGAAGCTGCTGCGCGCCATCTTCGGCGAGAAGGCTTCGGACGTGCGCGACACCTCGCTGCGCGTTCCGCCCGGTGTGCAGGGCACGATCGTCGAGGTCCGCGTGTTCAACCGTCATGGCGTCGACAAGGACGAGCGCGCCCAGGCGATCGAGCGCGAGGAGATCGAGCGTCTCGCCAAGGACCGCGACGACGAGCAGGCGATCCTGGACCGCAACACCTTCGCGCGTCTGGCCGAGATCCTGACCGGCAAGACCGGCCTCGCCGGCCCGAAGGGCTTCAAGAAGGACACGGTCATCACCCGCGAGGTGATGAGCGAGTTCCCGCGTTCGCAGTGGTGGCTGTTCGCGACCGCCGAAGACTCGCTGATGACCGAGATCGAGGCGATGCGGAAGCAGTACGACGAGTCGAAGAAGCGCCTCGAGCAGCGCTTCCTCGACAAGGTCGAGAAGCTGCAGCGTGGCGACGAGCTGCCCCCGGGCGTGATGAAGATGGTCAAGGTCTTCGTCGCGGTGAAGCGCAAGATCCAGCCGGGCGACAAGATGGCCGGCCGTCACGGCAACAAGGGCGTTGTCTCGCGCATCGTGCCGGTGGAGGACATGCCGTTCCTCGAGGACGGCACCCATGCCGACATCGTGCTGAACCCGCTCGGCGTGCCCTCGCGCATGAATGTCGGTCAGATCCTGGAGACCCATCTGGGCTGGGCTGCCGCCGGTCTCGGCAAGCAGATCTCGAAGGCTCTCGACGCCTACAAGAAGTCCAACGACTTCAAGGCGCTGAAGGCCGAGTTCGACGCCGTCTACGAGGACAATGAGATCATTGCCTCGATGGACGAGAACGAACTCGTCGAGATGGGCCAGAACCTGCGTCGCGGCGTCCCCGTCGCGACCCCGGTCTTCAACGGTGCCAAGGAGGCCGATATCGAGCGGCTCCTGGAGCAGGCCGGCCTGCATAGCTCTGGTCAGTCGACCCTCTATGACGGCCGCACGGGTGAGCCTTTCGACCGCAAGGTGACGATGGGCTACATCTACATGCTCAAGCTGCACCACCTGGTCGACGACAAGATCCACGCCCGTTCGATCGGTCCGTACTCGCTCGTCACCCAGCAGCCGCTGGGCGGCAAGGCGCAGTTCGGTGGCCAGCGCTTCGGCGAAATGGAGGTCTGGGCGCTCGAAGCCTACGGCGCCGCCTACACCCTGCAGGAAATGCTGACGGTGAAGTCGGACGACGTCGCGGGCCGCACCAAGGTCTACGAGTCGATCGTGCGCGGCGAGGACAACTTCGAGGCCGGCATCCCCGAGAGCTTCAACGTTCTCGTCAAGGAAATGCGTTCGCTCGGCCTCAATGTCGAGCTGATCAACAACAAGGTGAAGCCGGGCGAGTTGCCGCCGGCCGAAGCGGCTGAGTAAGCCGTTAACCAAGCCTTGGGTACATGCCGGCGGCACTGACGCCGCCGGCTGACGGAATTGACGAGCCGGGCAGGGCGGCCTTGAGCCCCACCGGCGGAAGGAGACAGGCGATGAAGCAAGAGGTCATGAACCTTTTCGGCCAGCAGCCGGTCCAGCAGGCCTTCGACGCGATCAAGATCTCGATCGCGAGCCCGGAGAAGATCCTGTCCTGGTCCTATGGCGAGATCAAAAAGCCGGAGACCATCAACTACCGCACGTTCAAGCCGGAGCGTGACGGCCTGTTCTGCGCGCGCATCTTCGGGCCGATCAAGGACTACGAGTGCCTGTGCGGCAAGTACAAGCGCATGAAGTTCAAGGGCGTCATCTGCGAGAAGTGCGGCGTCGAAGTCACGCTCGCCCGCGTCCGGCGCGAGCGCATGGGCCATATCGAGCTCGCCGCCCCGGTGGCGCATATCTGGTTCCTGAAGTCGCTGCCCTCGCGCATCGGCCTCCTGATGGATATGCCGCTCAAGGACCTCGAGCGCATCCTCTATTTCGAAAGCTACGTCGTCATCGAGCCAGGCCTGACCCCGCTCAAGGACCGTCAGCTGCTGTCGGAAGAAGAGTACGTCCGGGCTCAGGAAGAGTACGGCGCGGACACCTTCACCGCCATGATCGGCGCGGAAGCCATCCGCGAGATGCTGCGCGCGCTCGATCTCGACCAGATCAACGCCGATCTCAAGCATGAGATCGCGACGACGACGTCGGAGCTGAAGCCCAAGAAGCTGATGAAGCGCCTCAAGATCATCGAGGCCTTCCAGGAGTCGGGCAACAAGCCGGAATGGATGGTGATGACCCAGATCCCGGTCATCCCGCCGGATCTGCGCCCGCTCGTTCCGCTCGACGGCGGCCGCTTCGCGACCTCCGACCTGAACGACCTCTATCGTCGCGTCATCAACCGCAACAACCGCCTGAAGCGCCTGATCGAGCTGCGCGCGCCGGACATCATCATCCGCAACGAGAAGCGGATGCTGCAGGAGTCCGTCGACGCCCTGTTCGACAACGGCCGCCGCGGCCGCGTCATCACGGGTGCCAACAAGCGCCCGCTGAAGTCGCTCGCCGACATGCTGAAGGGCAAGCAGGGCCGCTTCCGCCAGAACCTGCTCGGCAAGCGCGTCGACTATTCGGGCCGCTCGGTCATCGTCGTCGGCCCGGAGATGAAGCTGCACCAGTGCGGCCTGCCGAAGAAGATGGCGCTCGAGCTGTTCAAGCCGTTCATCTATGCGCGCCTCGACGCCAAGGGCTACTCGACCACGGTCAAGCAGGCCAAGAAGCTGGTCGAGAAGGAGAAGCCGGAGGTCTGGGATATCCTGGACGAGGTCATCCGCGAGCATCCGGTGATGCTGAACCGCGCGCCGACGCTGCACCGCCTCGGCATCCAGGCCTTCGAGCCAGTGTTGATCGAAGGCAAGGCGATCCAGCTGCACCCGCTGGTCTGCGCCGCCTTCAACGCGGACTTCGACGGCGACCAGATGGCCGTGCACGTCCCGCTGTCGCTCGAAGCGCAGCTGGAAGCGCGCGTGCTGATGATGTCGACCAACAACATCCTGCACCCGGCGAACGGCATGCCGATCATCGTGCCGTCGCAGGACATCGTGCTCGGCCTCTACTACCTCTCGATCATCTCGGACGGTGAGCCGGGCCAGGGCAAGATCTTCGGCGATTTCGGCGAGCTCGAATATGCGCTGCACGAGAAGGTCGTGACGCTGCATTCGAAGATCAAATATCGCTGGACCGGCATCGGCCATGACGGCAAGCCGTACACGAAGATCTACGACACCACGCCTGGCCGCGTGATCCTCTCGACCGCGCTGCCGGAGCACCCGGCGGTGTCCTTCGACGTCGTCAACAAGCTGATGACGAAGAAGGAGATCTCCGGAATGATCGACGCCGTGTATCGCGGCTGCGGTCAGAAGGAATCGGTGATCTTCTGCGACCGCGTCATGGGGCTCGGCTTCAAGCACGCCTTCAAGGCCGGCATCTCCTTCGGCAAGGACGACATGGTCGTGCCGGAGAACAAGTGGCAGATCGTCGACACGACCCGCGCGCTCGCCAAGGACTACGAGCAGCAGTACCAGGACGGCCTGATCACCCAGGGCGAGAAGTACAACAAGGTCGTCGACGCCTGGGCGAAGTGCTCCGACAAGCTCGCCCAGGAGATGATGGCCCGCATCTCGACCGTCCAGAAGGACGAGACCGGCCGCGACAAGCAGATCAACTCGATCTACATGATGTCGCACTCGGGCGCCCGTGGCTCGCCGGCGCAGATGCGCCAGCTCGCCGCCATGCGCGGCCTGATGGCCAAGCCGTCGGGCGAGATCATCGAATCGCCGATCATCTCGAACTTCAAGGAAGGCCTCGACGTTCTCGAGTACTTCAACTCGACCCACGGCGCCCGCAAGGGTCTCGCCGACACGGCGCTCAAGACGGCCAACTCCGGCTATCTCACCCGCCGTCTCGTCGACGTGGCGCAGGACGCTATCATCTCCGAGGTGGATTGCGGCTCGGATAACGGCATCAAGATGCGCGCCATCGTCGATGCCGGCCAGATCGTGGCTTCGCTCGGCATGCGCATCCTGGGTCGCGCTGCGGCCGAGGACGTGGTGGACGTCGACGGCAAGGTCCTTGTCGCCAAGGGCGTCGTGATCGAAGAGAGCGACATCGCCAGGATCAACGCCGCCGGCGTTCAGGAGGTGAAGATCCGTTCGGTTCTCACCTGCGAGACGAAGAACGGCGTCTGCGCCACCTGCTATGGACGCGACCTCGCTCGCGGCACGCCCGTCAACATGGGCGAGGCCGTCGGCGTCATCGCGGCCCAGTCGATCGGTGAGCCAGGCACGCAGCTCACCATGCGTACCTTCCACATCGGCGGCGCGGCCACCATCGCCGACCAGTCCTTCGTCGAGTCGAACTTCGAAGGCACGGTCAAGATGCGCAACCGCAACGTCGCGCGGAACTCGGACGGCGACCTCATCGCCATGGCGCGCAACATCGCCATCGTGATCGTCGGCCCGGACGGCGCCGAGCGCGCGGTCCATCGCGTCCAGTTCGGCTCGAAGCTGCGCGTCGACGAAGGCGACAAGGTCAAGCGCGGCCAGCGCCTGATCGAGTGGGATCCCTATTCCCGCCCGATCCTCGCGGAAGTGGACGGCAAGGTCGGCTACGAGGACCTCGTGGACGGCATGTCGATCACCGAGACGACCGACGAGGCGACCGGCATCTCCAAGCGCGTCGTCATCGACTGGCGCGGCTCGGCCCGTACGGCCGATCTCAAGCCGGCGATGGTGATCCAGGGCGCCGACGGCAAGGTTGCGAAGCTCGCCCGTGGCGGCGAGGCTCGCTACATCCTGCCGGTCGACGGCATCATCTCGGTGGAGCCGGGCCACGCGATCAAGGCCGGCGACGTGCTCGCCCGTGTCTCGACCGACTCGGCCAAGACCCGCGACATCACCGGCGGTCTGCCGCGCGTCGCGGAGCTGTTCGAGGCGCGTCGTCCGAAGGATGCGGCGATCATCGCCGAGAAGTCGGGCGTGATCGGCTTTGGCAAGGACTACAAGAACAAGCGTCGCGTCACGCTGACGCCGCATGACGGTTCCGACGGGGTCGAGTACCTGATCCCGAAGGGCAAGCACATCCATCTCCAGGAAGGCGATGTCGTGGAGGTCGGCGACTACATCCTCGACGGCAACCCGGCCCCGCACG
Organism: uncultured Allobosea sp.; assembly: GCF_945956895.1. GTDB lineage: Bacteria > Pseudomonadota > Alphaproteobacteria > Rhizobiales > Beijerinckiaceae > Allobosea. The sequence goes on from NZ_CAMFJF010000087.1 coordinate 6,399, forward strand.
ACATCCTTGCGATCAAGGGCGTCGAGGAGCTGGCGGCTTATCTGGTCAACGAAATCCAGGAGGTCTATCGCCTCCAGGGCGTGACCATCAACGACAAGCACATCGAGGTCATCGTCCGGCAGATGCTGCAGAAGGTCGAGATCACCGAGTCCGGCGACAGCGACATCCTGACCGGCGATCAGGTCGATCGGATCGAGCTGGAGGAGGTCAACGCGAAGCTGCGCGAGGAGGGCAAGAAGCCGGCTTCCGGCGTTCCGGTCCTGCTCGGCATCACCAAGGCCTCGCTGCAGACCCGCTCCTTCATCTCGGCGGCGTCCTTCCAGGAGACCACCCGCGTCCTCACCGAGGCGGCGGTCAACGGCAAGTCGGACATGCTCGAGGGCCTCAAGGAGAACGTCATCGTCGGCTCGCTCATCCCGGCCGGCACTGGCGCCCAGGTTGCCCGCATCAAGCAGGTGGCGACGCGCCGCGACGATCTCATCGTCGGCCAGAAGGCGGATGCGGCGGCTAAGGCCGCCAAGGAAGCCGCTGCGGTTCTCCCGGCTGCCGAATAAGCAGCCGGCGAAAGCCAGACGTCACGGAACGGCCGCCTTCGGGCGGCCGTTTTCGTTTTGAGGCCATGGCATTTCGTCGAAGCCCGCGCATGCTTGACGAGACCGGGACGCCGACGCCTAAAGTCCGGCGGGGGAGGAGCGCCATGCGCTGGGCAGAAAAACAGAAAGTTCCGGACACGCGCGACCGAGAGGTGCCGGCCGGCTTCGTCGAGGCGGTGGAAGCGATCTATGACGCGGCGCCGACGCCGGAGCGGTGGCCCGCCGCGTTGCAGGCGATCGCCGATTTATTCGGGGATGTCGGGGGCCATCTGATCTACCAGCGGGAGGACGGGGCCTACGGCACGATCTGCTCGCCCGGCCTGGAAGCCGCCGGGCGCGATTACGATGCCGCAGAATGGTGGCGCCACGACGTGCGCTTTTCACGCTCGCTCGAATGTGGGGCGATCGCTCGCTCCGATACCATCTCGGATCGGGATATCGCGACGCCGGAGGAAATGAAGAGCCTGCCGTTCTACGCGCAATTCCTGCGGTCGCACGGCCTGGGCTGGTTCGGGGCGGTTGGGATTTCGCCGGATCCGCGGGTCGGTGTCGCCCTGGCGGTTCAGCGCGCGGCCGATCGGGGGCCGTGGTCCGACGCGGAGCTGGAAACACTCGGCCGGCTCGGCCGCCATGTCGAGAATGCGCTGCGCCTCGGCATCAGGCTGATCAATGCCGAGGCCTCGCAGCATGCGCTTGCCGATGCCCTGACCCGGCTCGGCGTCGGCGTCTTTCTGCTCTCCAGCGACGGGCGGGTGCTGTTCGCGAACCCGGCGGGGCAAGAGCTCGCGGGTGACGGGCTGCTCGTCAGCGGCGGCCGCCTGACCGCACATGCGGAGGGGCCGCGCGAGACCCTGCGGGCGCGCATTGCCGAGGCCGCTTTGGGCGAAGGGCTGCTGCTCGATGCGCCGCGGCCGGTCATCGTGCAGGGCCGTCGGCGCGATGGCTTCCTGGCCGTGCATGTGATTCCGGTCCGGGCCACGGAGGGCGGCATCGTGGAGGCGTTGCTCGCCGATGTCGCGGCTATCGCCGTGGTGACGAGCTCGCAGGCCGACGCTCCGGCCGACCCGGCGCTGGTCCGCGACCTCCTCGGCCTGACCTTGGCCGAGGCACGGCTGACCGCACTTGTCGGAGTGGGACTGGCGCCACGCGAAGCGGGCGAGCGTCTCGGCATCACCGAGGAGACCGCTCGCACGACCCTGAAGCGGGTTTTCCAGAAGACCGGCGTGACGCGGCAGAGCGAGCTTTCGGCGCTGCTCGCCCGCATGGCGGTTCGATAGGGCAGGGCCACTCCATTGGAGCGGGTGCCGGAGGCACTTTCGGAACAGATGATTCTCTTCTGGGGATCGTGCTGCGATCGGGATCGAAGGGAGCTGTACGCTCCATTCTGGGCCGCTATGATGTCCAACGACGCGCGACATCCGTTCGGGCTCGCTTCCGAGCCGCCCTTCGCCCAGCGAGTGAAGGAAATGCGGGCTTAAACGCCCCCAAGGTCGGAATCCGGGGTTGACGCGAATCTCCGTTCGAGTCATAAGCGCGCCACTGTCGACGGCTGTCGGACACGTTTGTCGCTTGCG
>NZ_CAMFJF010000088.1 GCF_945956895.1 uncultured Allobosea sp.
ACGTGATCGGCCGCGATCTCCATCCCGGCCGTCATCCCGCCTTCGGGATTGACGGCGAATTCCACCGGCGGCTGGCCGCGCGCCGTCCGGCGCCGGCCGAGCTCGACCAAGAAGCCTTCTTCGACCAGTTCCGCGACGATGTTCGAGACGGCCTGCGCCGTAAGCTTCGTCAGAACCGCGATATCGGAACGGCCGAGCTGCCCGTGCTGGCGCACGGTTTCGAGCACCACGCGGCGGTTATGGCTGCGCGTCCGCTCGGGATTGGTGCCGACGGCGACGCTGCGAGAGGGAGGGACGGGACGGTTCGGCATAGGCTGTCACGCGAGGGCGGGCGAACAGCCTGCTCCGGCAATTAATCCAACTCAAGTGAATTAATTGATTGACAGCCGAGGCCCGGCGAGACGACGATGCCTGCGAGCCTCCCGAATGCCGTCCGCCGGCAGGGACGGAGGACGCTGGAATCAGGGGAGAGGGTCATGCGCGGCTTACGCGGGATGCTGTTGGGTCTGATGGTCTCGGTCGGCGCGATCGCCGGCGCGAAGGCGCAGACCGTCGAGATCGAATACTGGCAGTATGTCTTCGACGCGCGCGTCAAGGCGATGAACGAGCTGATCAAGCGCTTCGAGGCCGCCAACCCGAACATCAAGGTCAAGCAGACGACCTTCCCCTATGCCGACTACCAGACCAAGATCGCCGCGGCGATGCCCGCCGGACAGGGCCCGGATGTCGTGCAGCTCTTCTATGGCTGGCTCGACAATTTCGTCGGCGCCAAGTTCATCCAGCCGCTACCGCGCGACGCCTTCCCGCCCGCCGCGATCGAGAAGGAATTCTATCCGATCGTCTCGGCGATGAAGCGCAACGGCGAGTATTACGCGCTGCCGACGGCGGTGCGCTCGCTCGCGCTGTTCTACAACAAGAAGCTCTTCCAGGAGGCCGGGCTTGACCCGAACACGCCGCCGAAGACCGTCGACGAACTGCTCGACTTCGCCAAGAAGACGACCAAGCGCGACGGCGCCGGCAACATGCTCTCGGCCGGCATCACGCTCGACTTCCCCGGCCAGGACTACCATTGGTGGCGCGAGACGCTGCTGCGCCAGAACGGCGGCGCGCCCTATAGCGACGACAACCGCAAGGTGACCTATGACAGCGAGGCCGGCGCCAAATCGCTGAACTGGTATGCCGATCTCCAGCGCGTCCACAAGGTCGGCCAGGTCGGCTTCATGGACGAGGGCCAGGCCGCCTTCCGCGCTGGCCGCGCCGCGATGACGGTCGACGGCTCCTTCCGTCTCGGCGCCTTCGGCGGCATCAAGGCCTTCGAATGGGGTGTTGCCGAACTTCCGGCCTCGGCCGACGGCAAGAAGGCGAATTTCGCCAGCTACTGGGTCAACGGCATCACCACGAAGCCGACCGGCGAGAAGCTGGAAGCAGCCAAGAAATTCCTCGCCTTCGTCACCACGCCCGAGGCGATGCAGCTCTGGCTCGAGACCGTCGGTGAATTGCCGGCACGCAAGGCTGCGGCCGAGACCGAGAAGAACCTGAACCACCCCGTCTACGGGCCGTTCCTCAAGGCGCTGAACTACTCGCACGCCACGGTCTTCGTCGACGAAATGGCCCAGCGCCAGGTCTCGCTCGACATGCTCAACCGCGTGCTCCTGCAGAACCAGGACGCCAAGGCCGCGTTGGCCGAGGCCGCCAAGGCCGAGCAGCCCATCCTCGACCGCTTCTACAAGAAGTGAGCGTGCGCGCATGAACCACGTCGTCATCCCGGCCGAAGCGAAGCGGAGCGCCGGGATCCATCGCAAGGCGCTAGCGCCCGACGATGGATCCCGGATCTGCGCTGCTGCGCAGCTTGTCCGGGATGACGCGGCGGTTCCCCCGCACGCTTCGGATAGATCGCGATGAGCTTGCCTTCGAATGCCGATGATGCCGACGCCCGTCTCTCTTCGGGCCTCGGCATGCGTCAGAAACAGGTCCTCTGGGCCTGGTCCTTCCTGGCCGTGCCGGTGCTGTTCTATGCGGTGGTGCGCTTCTATCCGACGCTTGAAGCGTTCTGGATCGCCACCACCAACTGGAACCTCCTGACCAAGCCCTCCTTCATCGGGCTCGCCAATTTCAAGCGGCTGATGGCCGATCCCGTCTTCTGGCAGGTCTTCCGCAATACCGCGCTCTACCTGCTGCTGGGCACGCCGATCAGCCTGCTGCTCGCCTTCACCATCGCCTATCATCTCGATCGCGTGCGCTTCCTGCACGGCTTCATCCGGGCTTTGTATTTCCTGCCCTTCCTGACGACCGCGGCGGCGATGGCCTGGGTCTGGCGCTGGTTCTACCAACCGGTGCCGATCGGCCTGTTCAACAACCTGCTCGCCGGCATCGGCATCGCCCAGCAGCCCTTCCTGCGCTCGACGACGCAATCGCTGCCCGCCGTGCTCGCGCCGGCGATCTGGGCCGGGCTCGGCTTCCAGGTCGTGATCTTCATGGCCGGCCTGCGCGCGATACCGACGACCTATTACGAGGCCGCCCGCATCGACGGCGTCTCGAACGGCACGATCCTGCGGCGGATCACCCTGCCCCTGCTCAAGCCAACGATCGTCTTCCTCGTCGTCTTCTCCTCGATCGGGTTCCTGCGGATCTTCGATCAGGTCTACAACATGACCAGCCAGACGAGCAGCGACCCCGGCGGGCCGCTGAACGCGACCAAGCCGCTCGTGCTGATGATCTATCAGACGGCCTTCTCTTCCTTCGACATGGGCTATGCCGCGGCCCAGACCGTCGTGCTCTTCCTCGTGCTGCTCGTGGTCTCGCTGCTGCAGCTCAGGCTGCTGAAGGACCGCTGATGAGCGCCGCCGCCTCCCCCCTGGCCTTGCGCATCGAGCCCGGCCGCATCATCACCTGGCTCACGCTCTTCGGCGGCGGGCTCCTGATGGTGACGCCGCTCGCCTTCATGTTCGCGACCTCACTGAAGGATTCCTCCGAGATCTACGATCTCGCCTTCTTCCCGGCGCATCCGACGCTCCAAAACTATGTCAGCGTGCTCTCGGACGGCCGCTTCCTGCGCTGGTTCGCCAATTCCTTCGGCATCGCGACCGCGGTCACGCTCTCGAACGTCTTCTTCGACAGCCTCGTCGGCTACACCCTCGCGAAATTCCAGTTCCGCGGCCGCTATCTCGTCTTCATCGCCATCCTCTCGACGCTGATGATCCCGACCGAGATGCTGGTCATCCCCTGGTACGTCATGGCCAAGAACTTCGGCTGGCTCGACAGCTACTGGGGCATCATGTTCCCGGGCATGATGACGGCCTTCGGCACCTTCCTGATGAAGCAGTTCTTCGAGACGGTGCCGAACGACTTCCTCGAAGCCGCCCGCATCGACGGCCTCAACGAGTTCGCGATCTTCTGGCGCATCGCCCTGCCGCTGGTGACGCCCGCCCTCTCGGCGCTGGCGATCTTCACCTTCCTCAGCAACTGGACCGCCTTCATCTGGCCGCTGATCGTGACGACATCAAAGGAACTCTACACCTTGCCGGTCGGCCTCACGAGCTTCGCGGTGGAATCGCAGGTCCAGTGGGAGCTAATCATGACGGGCGCCGCGCTCGCGACCCTGCCGACGCTGACCGTCTTCCTGCTGCTCCAGCGCTATATCGTGCGCGGCGTGGTCCTCGCCGGTCTCAAGGGCTGACACTTTCATGAGGACACGGAACCACCTCGTCATCCCGGACGAAGCGAAGCGGAGATCCGGGATCCATCGTAGGGCACCGCGCTCTACGATGGATCCCGGAGCGGCGCCGCTAAGCGGCTTGTCCGGGATGACGGAGTGGTTCTACGCCCAAGGCCCCGACTATCGGGATTCCCAATGACCAAACCCACTGATCCCCGTCTCTCCGACACGTCCGTCTTCCCCGATCCCGTCTACAAGGAAACCGTGCTGCGCCCGCTCTTCGACGGCGCGAAGACGCATCATGTCCAGAGCTTCCGCGCCATCGACCGCGCCCATCTCGTCATGCTCGCGGAGACCGGCATCCTGCCGCGCGCCACCGCCGGCCGCATCGCCCGCGCGCTCGACGCGATCGACGCCGAGATCGACCCGACCGCGCTGCGCTATGACGGCACGGTCGAGGATTACTTCTTCCTGATCGAGGCGGAGCTGAAGAAGCGCCTGCCGACCGACGATGCCGGGCGCCTCCATACCGGCCGCTCGCGCAACGATATCGACCACACCCTGTTCAAGCTCGTCCTCAAGCCGCGGCTCGACCATATGGCCGGCTTGCTACGCGCCCTGATCACCGCGACCCTCGACCTCGCCGAGCGCGAGAAGGCGACATTAATCGTCGCCTATACCCATGGCCAGCCAGCCCAGCCGACCACGTTCGGCCATTACCTCTCGGCTGCGATCGAGGTGATGCTGCGTGACCATGAGCGATTGGTGCAGGCGCGCGCCCTGCTCGACCTTTCGCCGATGGGCGCGGCCGCGATCACGACCTCCGGCTTCCCGCTGGATCGCGCCCGCGTCGCGCATCTGCTCGGCTTCGCCGCCCCGCTGCAAAACTCCTATGGCTGCATCGCCGCGATCGACTACCTCACCGCGACCTATAGCGCGGTCGAGCTCGTCTTCCTGCATCTCGGCCGTCTGATCCAGGATTTGCAGGTCTGGACCGCCTTCGAGGTCGGCCAGCTCTACGTGCCCAATGCCTTCGTGCAGATCTCCTCGATCATGCCGCAGAAGCGCAATCCGGTGCCGATCGAGCATCTGCGTCACCTGGCATCGCAGACCATGGCGCGCGCCCGGATGGTCAGGGACATCGTCCACAACACGCCCTTCACCGACATGAACGATGCCGAGGGTGAAACCAACGAGGCCGGCTATCAGGCCTTCGCCACCGGCGAGCGCGTGCTCAGCCTCCTCGCCGCGCTGCTGCCGGCCTTGCAGGTCGACGGCCGGCGCGTCGCCGAGAATATCCGCCGCTCCTGCATCACGATCACCGAACTCGCCGACACGCTGGTGCGATCGGAAGGGCTCTCCTTCCGAACCGCCCATGAGATCGCCGCCGATGTCGCGCGTGCCGTGGTCGCGGCCGACGGCGACCTGCCGCGCGACGGCTACGCGCCCTTCCGCAAGGCCTTTCGCGAGCATGCCAGCCGCGAGCCGCAATTGAACGAGCCTGCCTTTGCCGAGGCCGTCTCGCCTGAACATTTCGTCGCAGTGCGCGAGCGCTTCGGCGGGCCGGGGCCGCAGGCGCTCGCCGCCGCCTTCGCCGGCTATCGCGGCGTGCTGGTGGCAGCCGGCCTCGCCGCAACCGCAACCGCTGCGCGCGAGGCTTCCGCGCGCCATGAACTCGACGCCGCCTTCGCGGATCTGATTGGAGCAGCCTGATGGCGGGAATCGAGCTTCAGGGGCTGGTCAAGCGCTACGGCAAGACGCAGGTCGTCCACGGCATCGACCTCGCGATCGAGGACGGCGAATTCGTCGTCTTCGTCGGCCCGTCCGGCTGCGGCAAGTCGACCACCCTGCGCATGATCGCAGGGCTGGAGGAGATCGACGGCGGCACCATCACCATCGGCGAGCGGCCCGTGAACCGGCTGGAGCCGAAGGAGCGGAACATCGCCATGGTGTTCCAGAACTACGCGATCTATCCGCATATGAGCGTGGCCGAGAATATCGGCTTCGGCCTCTATACGGCGAAGCTCGACAAGGCCGAGAAGCGGCGCCGTATTGAGGAAACCGCGCGCATCCTCGGCCTCGAACCGCTGCTCGAACGCAAGCCCTCGGCATTGTCCGGCGGCCAGCGCCAGCGCGTCGCCATCGGCCGCGCCATGGTGCGCGACCCCTCGGCCTTCCTCTTCGACGAGCCGCTCTCCAATCTCGATGCGCAACTACGCGCCCAGATGCGACTGGAGATCAAGCGCCTGCATCAGCGGCTCGGCCGCACCATCGTCTTCGTCACCCATGATCAGGTCGAGGCGATGACACTGGCCGATCGGATCGTGGTGATGCGCGACGGCCGCATTCTTCAGGTCGGCGCGCCGATGGAGCTCTACGAGAAGCCGGCCGATGTGTTCACCGCCCGCTTCATCGGTTCCCCGACGATGAACATCCTGCCGGCCAGGACGACTACCGCCGACGGCAAGCCGAAGCTGGAATTGGCGGGCAACGCCGTCGCGCTGCCGCCCCGCCCGGCGCCGCTCCCCGCCGAGGTACTGGTCGGCGTTCGTCCGCAGGAACTGCGCGTGCTCGCCCCCGGCGAAAGCGCCGATCTCGTGCTCAACGGCAAGGTTGCGGTCGTCGAGCCGCTGGGCTCGGAGAGCTTCGTCCATGTCGAGCATGGCGATGGCCTGATCCTCGCCTCGGCTTCCGCCAAGGCGCCGCCGGTCGTCGGCCGCGAAGTCTGCCTCGGCGCCGGCATCGACGCCTTGCGCCTGTTCGATGCGGCGACCGAGCGCGCCCTATGAGCGCCGGGCGCGACCTCGTCCTCAGTATCGGCCGGCTCTACTGCGACATCGTTTTCCGCGGGCTCGACGCGATGCCGCGTCTCGGCGAGGAGCGTTTCGCCGAGACCGTGGCGATCGTTCCGGGCGGCGGCGGCTTCATCACGGCGGCTCATCTCGCCGCGCTCGGCACGCGAGCCGGCCTGCTCGCCCGCATCGGCACGGACCCGCTCTCCGGCACGCTCGCGCCGGCACTGGCCGATAGCGGCGTCGATCTCCGCTGGCTCGAGCACAGCTCCGAGGCCGGCCCGCAACCGACCGTCGTGATGGTGCAGGACGGCGAGCGCGCCTTCCTGTCGCGGCGTGCCGGCAGCGCCCGGCCGGCAACGCTGGATGCGGCCCTCGCCGACCCCGCCGCACGCCATCTCCACATCGCCGAATTCGCGACGCTCGCCGAAATCCCCGATCTGATCGAGGCCGCGAAGCGCACCGGGCTCACCGTCTCGCTCGATCCGAGCTGGGACGACGACTGGATTCGCCGGCCCGACCTGATCGAGCGCGCCGCTGGCGCCGACATCTTCCTGCCCAACGCTGCGGAAGCGCGCGCCATCGCGGGTTGCGAGGACCTCGATCAGGCTGGCAGCCACCTCACCCGCCACTTTCCCGTCGTGGTGGTCAAGGATGGCGGCAACGGCGCACGCCTCTTCCAGAATGCCACCACCTTCGCCCTGCCCGCGCCCGAGGGCGGGCCGGTTCTCGACACGACGGGAGCGGGCGACGCCTTCAATGCCGGTTTCCTCGCCGCCTGGCTCGACGGGCACTCGCTCCAGCAGGGCCTGGCCGAGGGCATCGCCTGCGGCACCCTTTCGGTGCGTTCGGTCGGCGGTGCCGGGACGCGGCTCCACCGCGCCGATGTCGATGCCATGAGCCGGAACCTGCTGCACAGCCTTGACCGGATCGATGCCTGAAACACTGCTTACCCGCGAGGCGGCCGAGGCCGCCGAGGTCGCCGCCCGCCAGATCGCCCTCAATGGCGATGCCACGGCGCTCTTGGGCGAGCGCCTGCGCCGGCGCAAGCCCGCCTTCATCGCGACCTGCGCCCGCGGCTCCTCCGACCATGCCATGACCTATGGCAAGTACCTGCTGGAGCGGACGCTCGGCCTGCCTGTCGCCTCGCTCGGCCCGAGCCTGGCTTCGGTCTATCGCGAAGAACTCGACCTCTCCGGCGCGGTCTTCATCGCCGCCTCGCAATCCGGCCGCAGCCCGGACGCGCTGCAATTGACCGAGACGGCCAAGCGCGGCGGCGCGCTGACGATCGGCCTGATCAATGACATGGCTTCGCCATTGGCAGGGCTGGTCGATGTCGCCCTTCCCCTCGCTGCCGGTCCCGAGACGAGCGTCGCCGCGACCAAGAGCTTCCTCGCCACCGGCACCGCGCTCCTGCATCTCGCCGCCGCCTGGAGCTGCGAGCGGAGCCTTGCGGACGCACTCGTCAGGGCGCCCGAATTGCTGGGGCAGGCCGGGCTCTGCGACTGGTCGCCCTTCTTCGGGCGTCTCAGGGACGCGACCAGCCTCTATGTCATCGGCCGCGGGCTCAGCCTCGGCATCGCCCAGGAAATGGCGCTGAAATTCAAGGAAACCTGCCGGATTCATGCCGAGGCCTTCAGCGCAGCCGAAGTGCTGCATGGGCCGCTGGCGCTGGTCGGGCCGGGCTTCCCGGCGCTGGTACTCGATCCTGCCGACGAAGGCAGCGAGAGCACGCTCTCGGTCGCCCGTAGTTTCGCTGCGCTCGGCGCGGAGGTCGCCTATGCCGGCTCGGACGCGGCGCCGGGCATCGCCCTGCCCGTTCCTGCCGAGAGCCCGGCCGTGCTGATGCCGCTCTTGCAGGCGCGCGCCTTCTATGGCGGCGTCGCCGCGCTGGCCAAGGCGCGCGGGCTCGATCCCGACCGCCCGCCTCACCTGCGCAAGGTCACGCAGACGCTTTGAGGCGCGTCCAGATACTGGGCGAGGTTCCGTCGAGGCGCTGCGTGCTCTAGGTCACATACTCATAAACGGGATTCCCTGCGGCCCGGTGTTCTGCTTCAT
>NZ_CAMFJF010000089.1 GCF_945956895.1 uncultured Allobosea sp.
CGCGCACCCCAAGCGATTGCGAGAGTCCGCCCGACGTGCCGACGCTGTTCCGTTTCCTGGCTTTCATCGCGATCATCGCCGGGCTGATCTTCGGGGGCATGATCGCGCTCGTCACCTTCGTCCAGCCGGTCCAGCGCGAGATGGTCGAGATCGTGCCACCTTCAAAACTGCAGCCTAAGGGCCTCTAACAAAACTGGGAGGGGTCTCGATGGGCTTTGGAGGAGCCGCATGCCAGGAGGAGCGCGCAGCCGATATCTTTCGATATCGGCCAGTCGATCCGACGCCGCAGGCGGCCCTCCAAAACCCACCTCCGGCGCCGGGAATTCGACCGCCCGCGGCGTCGCGGCGCTTGCCGATACCAACGGTATCGGCTTCACCCCGCTCCTGGCGGAGCGGACGAATTGCCGGCGTCGAGACCTCTCCCAGTTTTGTTAGAGGCCCTCAATGAGCCGACTGGCGCGCCAACGATTGAACGCCTTCCTCGACATGCTGGCGGCCGAGCGCGGCGCGGCGCGCAACACGCTCGACGCCTATGAGCGCGACATCGCGGATTATCTCGAATTCCTCGGCGGCAAGGCGCCGGGCGATGCCACGGCCGAGGATGTCCGTGGCTGGCTTGCCGATCTTGCGACGCGCGGGCTCAAGGCCTCCTCGGCGGCAAGGCGGCTCTCGGCCGTACGCCAGTTCCATCGCTTCCTCTATACGGAGGGGCTGGCGGGCGCCGATCCTTCGGCGGCGATCTCCGGGCCGAGGCTCGGCCGGCCCTTGCCCAAGGTAGTGACGGTCGGAGATGTCGACCGACTGCTGGACGCGGCGCGAGAGGCTTGCGAGCGAGAGGGGCAGTCGAAGGTCATCCGGCTCAAGGCGCTGCGCATGCGCTGCCTCGTCGAGATGCTCTACGCCACGGGCCTGCGTGTTTCCGAATTGATCGCGCTGCCCCTGTCGGCCGCGACGACGCGCGAACGCTTCCTGATCGTGCGCGGCAAGGGCGACAAGGAGCGACTGGTACCGTTGAACGACGCCGCGCGGCAGGCGGCCCGCGACTGGCTGGATGCCATGAAAGAGGTGGGGCAAGGGGACGGGCGCTGGCTCTTTCCCTCCGAAGGCGAGAGCGGGCATCTGACGCGCCAGGTCTTCGCCAGGGATCTCAAGTCGCTGGCGGGGGCGGCCGGGCTTTCGGCCGCAAGCTTGAGCCCGCACGTCCTGCGCCATGCCTTCGCCAGCCATCTGCTCCAGAACGGCGCCGATCTCAGGGTCGTGCAGGAATTGCTGGGCCATGCCGATATCGCGACGACACAAATCTACACTCATGTCCTCGACGAGCGATTGAAGAGCATGGTGCGCGATCTCCATCCGCTTGCGGATGGAGAGTGAGGTGGGATGTCATCCCGCACGCGCTGCGGCATGCAGTGCTGCGGCGCGGATGCGGGATCGTTTGCAGAAAAGGCGCCCTCTCCGTGAGACGGTCCCGTGTCTGCGCAGCGGCACTTCATGCCGCAGCGCGCACGGGATGACGCGCTGAATTCAGGCCTCGGAGCAGCGGATCTGCTGGACGCGCTTGGGCATCTCGCCGACGGCGGGGATGAACTGGCCGGTCGCGTTGTCGAGGATCATCAGCACGCCGGTGGCGACGGCGAAATAGGCGCCATGCAGGTGCAGCCTGCTCTTGCTCTCGAGGATCTGCACACAGGGGAACGTGCGCAGATTGGCGAGGGATTGCTGGATCGAGGCCAGCTCCAGCCGGTGCAGATAGTCCGAGAAGTTCTCGTTGCGGCCGCGTCCGCCGGTACGCTCGGCGGCCGGGCCGATCAGGGTGATCCATTTGCCGATGAAGTCGCCCGGCGAGAGCGCCTTCTGGCTGTCGTCGGCGAAGGCGCGGATGCCGCCGCAGCGGCCATGGCCAAGCACGACGATATGCTTCACCTTGAGCGCCTGGATGGCGTATTCGAGCGCCGCCGAGGTGCCGTGGAGCTGGTCGTCCGGCTGGAAGGGCGGCACGAGATTGGCGATGTTGCGCGCGACGAACATCTCACCCGGCTTCGCATCGAAGATGACCTCCGGCGAAACGCGCGAGTCGCAGCAGCCGATCAGCATGATCTGCGGCGTCTGGCCGTGCTCGCCGAGCTCTTCGTAACGGCCCTGTTCGCGGATGAAACGATCGTCGAGGAAGGAACGATAACCTTCCGTCAGGCGCTGCGGGAATGGCTCTGCAGGCTTGTCCATGGCCTCTCTCGAACAGGAAACCGGCGGCTTCGTCAAGTCGATGTTGCGGTGCGGTATCGCTCAGCCGGCCTACCGGCCCTTACCCAGCCATGTTTCGAGCGAGGCGGCGAGGGCGCCGGATTCGCCGCGCAGCGCTACGGTTTTCAACCGGGCGGTGGCTCCGGAGGCGATCGCGAGCTGCGAACGGGACAGCCCGAGTTCCTGGGCCAACAGCCGGATCAGGGCTGTATTCGCCTCTCCTTCGGTCGGCGCGGCGCGGACGCGCGCCTTTACGATGAGGCGGCCGTCCGCGAGCGTCTCGATGCCGTCGATGGCATCGCGCCCGCCGCGCGGCGTCAGCCGGATATCGAGCGCGATTCCGTCTTTCGTGATCCTCCAGGGGCGGGCGGTGGGATCGGTCATCGGCTCTCCCATCGGGAAGGGGCGGCCATGCGCCGCCGGGACATGGACATCTCGGTCTCGTTGCCTAGTCTGCTTGGATTGCCCGGCGCGGCATAGCGCTTGCGTGGGGCCGTGCGCAACGGAGACATCTGCCTTGACCGAACCCTGCGACCTCAGCGCCGTTGCCGCGCGTGCCCTCATCGGTGCCAAGAAGCTCTCCGCCCGCGAGCTGCTGGACAGCTGCATCCGCCGCATGGATGCGATCGACCCTGCCGTGAATGCGATGGTCGCGCGCGACGACGACAAGGCACGCAAGGATGCGGGCGCGGCCGACGAGGCGACCGTGCGTGGCGATGCGCTCGGGCCGCTGCACGGCCTGCCGATCGGCATCAAGGACCTCGAGAACACGGCCGGCCTGCGCACCACCTATGGCAGCGCGCTCTATCGCGATTTCGTGCCGAAGGAAGACCAGCTCATCGTCGCCTCGGTGCGCAAGGCGGGCGCGATCATCGCCGGCAAGACCAACACCCCGGAATGGGGGGCGGGCGCCAATACCCGCAACGCCGTCTATGGCGCGACCGGCAATCCGTTCGATCCCTCAAAGAGCGCGGCCGGCTCCTCCGGCGGCTCGGGCGTGGTGCTGGCGACGAACATGGTGCCGCTCGCGACGGGGTCCGATACCGGCGGCTCGCTACGCAATCCGGCCGCCTTCAACGGCATCGTCGGCTTCCGCCCGACGCCTGGCCTCGTGCCGAGCGAGAAGCGCCAGCTCGGCTGGTCGCCGCTGCCGGTGCTCGGCCCGATGGCGCGCAACGTGCCGGACCTCTGCCTGCTGCTCTCGACCATGGTCTCCGACGACAAGGCCGACCCGCTCGCGACCACGATCCATGGCAAGACGGTGCGGCGGCCGGAGGATTTCGCCCGCCCCGATGCGATCGATCTCGCCTCGCTCAAGGTGGCTCTGACCCCGGATTTTGGTTTCGCGCCGACCGAGCGCCTGATCCGCGACACGTTCTTCGACAAGACCAAGGCCTTCAGCCATCTCTTCCGGTCTGCCGAGGACGCGACGCCGGATTGCGAGGGCACGGACGAGGTCTTCGAGATCCTGCGTGCGAGCAACTTCCTCGCGGCGCATCTCGACAAGGTGCGCGACACGCCGGACATGGTCGGGCCGAATGTCCGCGCCAATGTCGAGGAGGGCTTGCGTTATTCAGCGCTCGACGTCACCCGCGCCATGAAGCAGCAGACGGTGATCTACCAGCGCTGGCAGCGCTTCTTCGAGGATTACGACGTCATTCTCTCGCCGGCAGTGACGCTGAGCCCGCGGCCCTGGACCGAGCTCTTCCCGTCCGAGATCGACGGCAAGCCGACCCGGACCTATTTCCACTGGCTGGCGGCGGCCTATGCCGTCACCATCGTCGGCCATCCCGCGATTTCGCTGCCGGTCGGGCTCGACCGTAATGGGATGCCGTTCGGCCTGCAGATCGTCGGGCCGCGCGGCGGCGATGCCAAGGTGCTGGCCGTGGCGGCGGCGCTTGAAGCCGCGCTCGCGGGCGATCCATTGACGGCGCGCCCGGTGCCGGACCTCGCCAAGCTCGCCAAGGCGCGCCCGCTCAGCGAGAGCCCGAATTTCATGGGCTTCGCTTGAGCCCAAATTTGCGTTTCAAATCAATCATAATGGGGAGAGTACGGATGAAGCGTCGTGATTTTCTGATGGGGACGGCCGCGCTCGGCCTGGCCGGCCCGGCTTTGCCGCGGCTGGCTGCGGCGCAGGCCAGCACAACGCTGATGAAGTTCGTGCCGCAGGCCAACCTGTCCTCGCTGGATCCGGTCTGGACCACTGCGACCGTGACCAACAACCATGGCTACTATGTCTTCGACATGCTCTACGGAGCGGACGAGAACCTGAAGCCGCAGCCGCAGATGGCGGAAGGCCACGAGGTCTCGGCCGACGGCAAGACCTGGCGCATCAAGCTGCGTGACGGCCTGAGCTTCCACGACGGCACGCCGGTCAAAGCCGTCGACTGTGCGGCGAGCCTCAAGCGCTGGACGCAGCGCGACCCCTACGGCCAGCTGCTCGGCCGCGCGGTCGAGGAGTGGGGTGCGCCGGACGAGCGCACCCTGGAGATCAAGCTCAAGCGCCCTTTCCCGATGATGCTGGACTGCCTGGCAAAATCCGACCAGCCGCCGGTCATCATGCCGGAACGCCTCGCCAAGACCGACGCCAATACGCAGGTCACCGAGATGATCGGTTCGGGGCCCTACAAGTTCATCGCCTCCGGCTACGTCTCGGGCAGCAAGGTCGTCTACGAGAAATTCGAGGGCTACAAGCCGCGTAGCGAGCCGCCCAGCCGCAATGCCGGCGGCAAGCTCGCCCATTTCCAGCGGATCGAATGGAACGTCCTGCCCGATCCGGCGACGGCTGCGGCGGCGCTGACGCGTGGTGAGGTCGACTGGTGGGAGCGTCCGCTCACCGACCTCCAGCCGATGCTGGCCAGCAACAAGGACATCAAGCAGGAGGTCATCGACAAGGCTGGCCGCGGCGCGATCATCCGCCTCAACCACCTGCAGGCGCCGTTCAACAATCCGAAGGTGCGGGCTGCCGTGCGCATGGCGGTGAAGCAGGAAGACTATATGCGCGCCGCCCAGGGCGACGACACCACGCTCTGGCAGACCTGCCGCAGCCTGTGGTGGCGCGGCACGCCCTATTATGACGGCGAGCAGGACGACCTGATGCCGCAGAGCCTGGAGAAGGCGAAGGCGGCGCTGAAGGCATCCGGCTACAATGGCGAGAAGGTCGTCATCATCAACCCGACCGATTTCCCCGATATCGGCCCGCTCGGCGAGGTGACCTTCGAACTGCTCAAGCAGCTCGGCATGAATGTCGAGATGGCGGCGAGCGACTGGGGCACGGTCGTGCAGCGCCGCGGCAGCCGCGAATCGACCGAGAAGGGCGGCTGGAGCATCTTCCACACCACCGGCTCGGCCACGAGCTGGGGCAACCCGGCGATGTCGACGCTGGTGCGCGGGCAGGGCGACAAGGGCTGGTTCGGCTGGTGGAAGAGCGATGCCGCCGAGGCCCTGGCCGAGGAATGGCTCTATGCGCCCGACGAGGCCGCCCAGCGGAAGAGCGCCAAGGCGCTGGCCCGATTGGCGCTGGAAGAGGTCGCGACCATCCCGCTCGGCCAGTTCGTCAGCCGCACGGCCTATCGCAAGGACATGACCGGGATGCTCGCCGGTTCGGCGCCGTATCCGTGGGGCCTCAAAAGAGGCTGATCATGGAACGTCATGCTCGGGCTTGACCCGAGCATCTCTTGCAGGAGGAGGCTCCGCGCCTGCTCAACACGAGATTCTCGGGTCTGCGCTTCGCTTCGCCCGAGAATGACGGCCCGGTGGCAAGCCGGGCCGTTTCGCGTTTGATCAGCGCGTCGCCGCCACGGCCGCCGACCAGGGCGAGGCGGCGTCGCTCGATCCTTCAGCTCCGTTCCTGTCGACGCGGACGAAGTTCGGGCATGCGAAGTTGATCGGCAGCACACTGTGCTCGACGATCGCCGTCGGCCCCGCCGCTTCGAGCGCGGCAAGGGTTTCGGTCGGCAGGCGCAGGTCGGCGCTGGTCGAATCCGGACCGGAGACGTCGATGCGCGGCTGATGCGCCGTCGTCTCGGTATCCATGCCGAAATCGAGTTGCCAGGCGAGCGTCTGGTAGACGCTGGCGAGGATGCGGCGCCCGCCGGAAGAGCCCATCGCCTGGCGCGGCCAGCCGCCATCCTTCGGCGTGACCACGACCGGGCACATGTTGCAGAGCGGGCGGGCACCCGGCGCGATCGCATTGGCGCTGCCGGGCCGCGGATCGAACCACATCATGCCGTTGTTCATCAGCACGCCGGTCGAGGGCAGCACGACGCGGCTGCCCATCGAGGAGAGCAGCGTGGTGGTGACGGTGACGAGATTGCCCTCGCCATCGACCACGGTGAGATGGGTGGTGCAGGTATCGCCCGGCTCCTTCGCCGTGACGGCGGCGCCGAGGCCGTCGAGCCTTTCCCTGTAAGCCTTGCGCATCACGCGCGAGAGCTGCGCGAACCAGGCGGCTGAGGGGCCGGCGCTATCGATCCGGGCATCCGCCATGCCGGCGACGACCCGCTCCAGCGTCGGCGCGGCGGTCAATCCGCCGGCAGTGTGGATGAGGTGACTGCCGCGCCAGTCGATCGTTGGGGCGTCACGCAGCTCGGCCTTGCAGTTGGCCAGGTCCTTGGCATCGACCACGCCACCCGCCGCGGCGATATCCGCCACGAGCCCGTTGGCGACATCACCGCGATAGAAATCGTCGAGCCCGGCCTTGGCCAGCCGCTCGATCGTGTCGCCCAGGTTCCCGAGCTTCATGAAGCCCGGAATGCCCTGATAGGGCGGTACCGGCGGCAGGCCGCCCGGCAGGTAGATGCGCGCGCTTTCCGCATAGAGGCGCAGGACCGAGGCCGAGGAGGCGATCTTCAGCGTCGTGTACCAGTCGGCCGGCAGGCCGCGCTTGGCGAGCGCGATGGCCGGCGCGAGGATGTCAGCGAGCGGCAGCTTCGAGCCGAAGGTCTCCTTGAGCTTGGCATAGCCGGCGACGGAGGAAGGCGTGACGAAGGAGAGGGGGCCGTGGATGTTGCGGTCGTCGACCACCTCAGGCCAGGTGAAGAGGTCCTTCTTCATCTCGCCGGTCAGGGGATAGTCGGCCGGATCGGCACGGTGCGGTGCGACCGGCCCGAAATCGACGACCTTTGCGCGGCTCTCCCCCGCCTTGAGCACGACGGCGAAGCCGATGCCGCCGAGCCCGCTGTTCCAGGGCTCGACCGCGGCCAGCGCGAAGCAGGCGGCGACAGCGGCGTCGGCAGCATTGCCGCCCTGTTCGAGGATCGCGGTTCCGGCTTCCGCCGCTTCACGGCTTTGCGAGACGACGATGCCGTGCTTTCCGTGCGCGGCAGGTTTGGTCAGAGCCCAGTTCTGGCTGCGATAAGGGGTGGCGGTAGCGGCCATGCGGCGACCTCGAACAGATTTGCGAGGCCGTCATACTGCATACCGGCGGCCACGGCGTCGAATGCGTCGTGGCGGATCGCGGGTCGCGCCCGGCGCAGGTCGAGGAGGGGTCAGAAAACGTTGGGGTAGAGATAGTGCATGATCACGCTCTGGATGAAGTAGATGATCAGCAGCAGGATGATGGGCGAGATGTCGAGGCCGCCGAGATTGGGCAGCCGCTCGCGAATCGGGCGCAGCACGGGTTCCGTGACGCGATAGAGCACATCCCAGATGGTCGAGACGAACTGGTTGCGCGTGTTGACGACGTTGAAGGCGATCAGCCAACTCAGCACCGCCGAAGCGATGAGCACCCAGATATAGAGGTTCAGCGCGATCATGATCACGTCGAGAACGGCACGCATCGGGCTTCCTTTTAGGCCTGTCCGGAAAGGTGACGCGGAATATCCCCTGCTCGCGCCACAATCAGATGGCGGAAGTGATTGACATCCACGCGACGCACAGCCTAGAAGGCCAGCGCCTTGGGGCTGTAGCTCAGATGGGAGAGCGCTGCAATCGCACTGCAGAGGTCAGGGGTTCGAATCCCCTCAGCTCCACCAGGC
>NZ_CAMFJF010000090.1 GCF_945956895.1 uncultured Allobosea sp.
TGGCGCGGCGGATCATCGAGACCGCCTCCTCGTCCAGCGCCACATCGCCCGAGCCGCGCACGAGCCGGGCCGAGAGCACGCGGCCGCCCCGGTCGATGCTGAACGCGACCTGGACGGTGCCGGGGTTGGCACCGCCCGGGAAGCGCTTGTAGCGGTTGAGATGCGCCATCAGTGACCCGCGCCAGCTCGCGGTCACGGCCGGAGACGGCGACGAGGCGCCGGAATTGGGGGCCGCGGCACGCGGAGCAGCCTGATCCTGCGCCATCGGCGCCGTGGTCTGCTCGGCCTTCGGCTTGTCCGGCCGGATCGGCTTCTTCTCGACGACCTTCGGTTTCGGCTTCGGCTTGGGCTTCACCTCAGGCGGAGGTGGCTTCGGAGCCTCCTTCGGCGGCGGCGTCAGGACGGCGGCAGCATCCGGCAGCGGCGGCAATTCGGGAATCTTGATCTCCGGCTCCGGTATCGCAACGGGCTGCGGTTCCGGTGGTGGCAGCTCGATCTCCTTCGGCTGCTCGACCGGCTCTGGCGGCGGCGGTTCGGGCTTGGGCTGCGCCTCGGCCATCTCCGGGCCCGGTGCGACGTCCTGCTGAGGCGCCTCGGGCGCGACGGCGAGCGGCGCGAGTTCGATCATCACGGCCGCGGGGGGCGCCCCCATCGCCGCTTCGGCACGCTGCCAGTTGGCGATGACCCAGCCGGCCGTGCCATGGGCGCTCGCGACCACGAGCGCGGCGAGGCTCCAGCGCAGGGCCGCCGGCGCGAAACGGGAGAGAGACGGGCGCTCGATGCTCATGGCTTCGGCCCAGCGACGGCGCCCTGCCCGGTATCCTCGAGCCCGACCAGCGCGATCTTGAAATAACCGGCATTGCGCAGCAGGTTCATCACGTTCATCAGCTCGCTATAGGCGACGCTGCCATCGGCCCGCAGGAAGACCCGCTGCTCGCGATCGCGATTCGTCTTCTGGTCGAGCGTCGCCTGCAGCGCCTCGCGCGGCACGGGATCGTTGCCGAGCGCGAGCGAGAGATCGCCCTTCACGGTCAGGAACATCGGCGTATCCGGCCGCGGCTGCGGCTGCGCATTCGAGACCGGCAGGTCGACCGCGACATCGACGGTGGAGAGCGGCGCCGCCACCATGAAGATGATCAGCAGGACGAGAATGACGTCGATGAAGGGCGTCACGTTGATGTCGCTGACCTCGCCGAGGTCGCCATCCTGCGGATCCTTGAGGGAAACGCCCATGGTTCACTCCGCCGGAACGAGCGGTGCGGATGCCATGGCCGCGCCCGATGCCGAGGACACCGCGCGCGGGGCCGGCGCGACGGCGCGCTGGCGGCGCTCCAGGTCGCGCGAGAGATGGCGCAGGATCTCGCCGGAGGCATCGGAGAGCGTGGCGCGGTAGCCGGTAATCGCGCGGGCGAAGACATTGTAGATGATGACGGCCGGAATGGCGGCGACGAGACCGATCGCAGTCGCCAGCAGCGCCTCGGCGATGCCTGGCGCGACGACGGCGAGATTGGTGGTCTTGGCCTGGCTGATGCCGATGAAGGAATTCATGATGCCCCAGACCGTGCCGAATAGGCCGACGAAGGGCGCGGTCGAGCCGATCGTGGCGAGCAGGCCGGTGCCGCGCGCCATCGCGCGGCCGGCGCGCGCCTCGATCCGCGACAGGGCGATGGCGACCCGCTCCTTGGTGCCGTCTTCGCCGAGATCGGCGGAGCGGCGCGTCTCGGACAAGGCGGCGGAGAGCAACTGGCCGACGGCGCCGCGCAGCTTGCCGCTCTTGCCGGCGGCCGCGCCGGCCGCTGCACTCAGATTGTCGGCCGCCTCGATACGACGCAGAGCCTGCCCGGCGGAGCGCTTGGCCGTCGCGAGTTCCATCGCCTTGGCGAGCCAGATCGTCCAGGTCACCAGCGAGGCGAAGGCAAGGCCGAGCATAACGCCCTTCACGACGATGTCGGCGGCCATGAACATGCCCCAGGGCGACAGATCATGCGGCAAGGTCGCTGTCATCGCCGGAACGGCAACCGACGTCGCCGGTTCGCTCACCGTCAACGGCGGATGCGCGGTGCTCGGCGGGCTGATGCCGAGCTGCGGCAGAGCGGGCGGCAGCGGATTGGTCGGCGTCGCCGGCTGGACCTGCGCAACGGGAGGAGCCTGATTGGCAGGCACCGGAACGGGCTGGGCGGGGACCTGAGCCTGGGCGGCCACCGCGGACAGGGCCGCGACCACGAGAGCCAGACGAAACGCACGCATCATCACCAAATCCAGCCTTCTCTGGAGGAGCATCGCGGCGGCCTTTCGCTGGTTCCGCAGCCTTGGCGCCAATCGCCGGAGCGTTGGCTGCTTCCTCATTGGAATCATTACAAAAAAAGACTTGCAGCGGTGTTGCTGCATATGCGATACGCCTGTTCGAAACGGGCGGGCATGTCAAGGAAAAGCGGCTCGTTGGCCGTGGCCCCGAATGGGTCCCCGCTACGTGAAATCGGGCCTGCCCGCGCTGCCGGACGGCCCTCACATATCCGCTATTCGATGAATGCAGGGCGCCTCGGTTGCGCCGCGTTCGACCGCCCGTCAGCCGCGCTCGGGCCGGTCGATTTCGGCTTGGAGCGCTGCGAGATGGGTGGCGGCAGCCTCGGTCGCCGCCTGCTCGACCGCGCGAAAGCGCAGGATCAGCGCTTCGCCGAGCGGGGTCAGTCGCGCTCCGCCGCCGTTGCGCCCGCCGACCTGGCGCTCGACCACCGGCTTGCCGAAGAGCACGTTCAGCTCCTCGACCAGTTCCCAGGCACGCCGGTAGGACATCTCCATCGCCCGGCCAGCGGCCGAGATCGAGCCATGCGTCGCGATATTCTCCAGCAGCGCGATCTTGCCGGGGCCGATCCTGCCCTCGGGATCGAGCTGGATCCGCAGGCTCAGCGAGGGCATCGCGACCTCAGGAGGCTCTGGCGAGGGCGGCCGGCGCGCCCTCCCCGCAGGCGGCTAGCCAGATCGCCGCGATGCGTTCGATGCCCGCCTGATCGTCGGCATCGAAACGCGCCGGCGACGGGCTGTCGAGATCGATCACGCCGATCACGCCGTCGCGGCCGATCAGCGGCACCACCAGTTCGGAGCGCGAGGCCGCATCGCAGGCGATGTGGCCGGGAAAGGCATGGACATCCTCGACCAGTATCGATTTCCCCTGCGCCACGGCCGCGCCGCAGACGCCCTTGCCGACGGGAATGCGGACGCAGGCCGGCTTGCCCTGGAACGGGCCGAGCACGAGCTCGCCTGATCGCATGATGTAGAAGCCGGCCCAGTTCAGGTCCGGCATCATCTGGAACAGCAGGGCGGAGGTATTGGCGGCATTGGCGATCGGGTCGCTCTCGCCGGCCAGCAGGGCTTCGAGTTGCGCCGCGAGCTCGCGGTAGAATTCCTGCTTGTTGCCGCTGTCGATGCTGCGTGCCTCGAACATGATCCTGATGCCTCGCTTGCATGCGCTCTCGAAATCCAGCGCCGGTTCCTACCACCATCGACCCGTCCGCGCCATGCGGATCGTGGCAATCCTCGCCCGCGCCAGCCTGAGGGGAATCGGTCTTGAACGAGGATGCCCGGCAAATCCGCATCGCAGCCGCCCTTCTGACCGACGCGCGCCAGCGCCTGCTGCTCGTCCGCAAGTCCGGTACCGCCTGGTTCATGCAGCCGGGCGGCAAGATCGAACCCGGTGAACAACCCTTCGAAGCGCTTGCCCGCGAGCTCCGGGAAGAGCTGGGGCTGACGGCTTCGCTGGAGGCCACGCGCTATTGCGGACGCTTCTCCGCTCCGGCCGCCAACGAGCCGGGCTTCATCGTCGAGGCCGAGCTTTTCGCCCTGCCTCTCGACGGTGAGGCCCGACCGGCAGCGGAAATCGCCGAGATCGCCTGGCTCGAGCCCGGCACGGCTTCCGCGCTTCCCCTCGCCCCGCTGACACGCGACCACGCCCTGCCGCTCTGGCTGTTCATGCTGACGGAGACATCTCGATGAACGACCTGCCCCCAAGCCTGCGCCGGGCCGATGGCAGCGCCGGCGATGCCGATTACGGCCGCATCGGGCAGGGTTATGCCTCCTATCGCCAGCCCGAGCCCGCCATCGCCGCGCTGATCGAGACGGCGCTCGGCCCGGCTCGCCGTATCCTCAATGTCGGTGCCGGTGCCGGTTCCTATGAGCCGCGCGGCCGCGACATGACGGCGGTCGAACCCTCCGCCTCGATGCGGGCACAGCGCCCGGTCGAGATCGTCGCGGCGATCGACGCGACGGCCGAGGCCCTGCCCTTTCCAGACGGCCATTTCGACGCGAGCATGGCGACCTTCACCGTGCATCAATGGCAGAATCTCGATGCCGGCTTACGCGAAATGCGCCGTGTGACGCGCGGTCCGGTCGCGATCCTCTCCTGCGATCCGGAGCTGGTACAGGCCTTCTGGCTCAATCATTACGCGCCGGACGTACTCGCGACCGAAGCGCGGCGCTATCCCTCGCTCGGCCATATCGGTACGGTTCTGGGCGGCGATGTCGAAATCGTCGCAGTGCCGATCCCGCTCGCCTGCCGCGACGGCTTCAACGAGGCCTATTACGGCCGGCCGGAACTCTTCCTCGATCCGGGTGCGCGCTCCGCCTGCTCGGCCTGGAGCTTCGTTGGCGAGGCGCAGAACGCCGCTTCGATCGAGAAACTGCGCCAGGACCTGGAATGCGGCGCCTGGGACGATCGCCACGGATTCCTGCGCCATCAGCCGAGCTTCGACGGCTCGCTGCGCCTCGTCATCGCACGGCCCTGAGTTTGTCGATGTCGTGAGCAACCACACCGTCATCCCGGGCTTGCCCCGGGATCCATCGGAGGGCTCCGGAACTCTACGATGGATCCCGGAGCGGCGCTGCTACGCAGCTGGTCCGGGATGACGCAGCGTTTCCGTGAGAAGCGGCCGTACTCAGAGCCGACAGCAGAAGGGCCGGCTCTCAAGCGAGAACCGGCCCCCCAAATCATAGACAAAACCTCGCCATCCCGGACGCAGCGAAGCGGAGATCCGGGATCCATGCCTGAACCCCGATCGGCAGCGCCCCGGAATGGATCCCGGGTCAAGCCCGGGATGACGCAGCGTTTCCGAGAATAATCACCAAGCCCTAGAACGGGATGTCGTCGTCGAGATGGCTGGAGGACGAGCGCCCACCGCCGCCGCCACCCGACATGGCCGGCTGGCGCGAACCGCCGCCACCGCCCATCGCGCCGGAGCGGCCGAAGGAGCCGCCACCGCCGCCCGAACGGTCGTCCATGTAGCCGCCGCTGCTGCCGCCGCCCTCGCCATACTCGTCACCGCCGCCCTGACGGCTGTCGAGGATGGTGAGTTCGCCGCGGAAGCGCTGCAGCACGATCTCGGTGGTGTATTTCTCGACGCCGGACTGGTCCTGCCATTTCCGGGTCTGGAGCTGGCCCTCGATATAGACCTTCGAGCCCTTCTTCAGGTACTGCTCGGCCACCTTCGCCAGGTTTTCGTTGAAGATCACGACCGAGTGCCACTCGGTGCGTTCCTTGCGCTCGCCGCTCTGCTTGTCGCGCCAGGTCTCGGAGGTGGCGATCCGCAGATTGACGACAGGCTCGCCGCTGCCGAGGCGGCGCACCTCGGGGTCGCGCCCGAGATTGCCGACCAGAATGACCTTGTTGACGCTGCCAGCCATGGCGGCTTCCTTCCTGCGCACATCATCACAAACCGGCCGCTTGACCGGAGCCGGACCCTACGCGCCCGAGCCGCCACTATCAATCATGTTCCCGCTTTGTTCAAGAACCTTCAGGCGGGTTGTCCCCGGTTTTGTCAGCCACACCCGAGCACGCTGCGCACGGCACAGACGGCAGATCGATCAAATGCGAGAGATCGCGGGAAGCCGGGCTTTACCGCTAGGCCTTATGGGGATTCCAGCTGGAATGGAGGAACCATGGCTCTCAAGTTCATGATGGCCGCGGCTGCGGCGACGATGATGCGGCAAATCTCGGTGGTGGCGCCGGTCACGCCGACGCCGCTGGTGGCCCACAGGGTCGACGATCTCGAAATGGAGATGGAGCCCGCACCGATCGAGCCGTCCTGGATCATCGCCGGCCAGCCTGAGGCGCGCGTGGCCCTGCATTCGCGCAGCGGCGACGAGGGCGCCAGCACGGCGATCTGGGATTGCACGGCCGGGGAATTCCGCTGGTATTTCGACTGGGACGAGACCGTCGTCATCCTCGAGGGTGCGGTCCATGTCACGGCGCAGGACGGTTCCGAACGGCTGCTGCGCGCCGGCGATATCGGCACCTTCGCCGGAGGCACCTGGGCGACCTGGCGGATCGACACGTATGTCCGCAAGATCGCCTTCTGCCGCAAACGCTTCCCCGCTCCGGTGGCGATGGCCTATCGGCTGCGCAACCTGCTGCGCGGCGGCAGCACCTCATCCGGCGGCCTCGCGGCCTGAGCCGCACGCCGGCGATCGCTTAGTCGAAGGTGCGCCGACGGCCGAGCAGAGCCTGCGCCATGCGGTCCAACAGAATCGCCAATATGACGATCGCCAACCCGCCGACAAAGCCGAGGCCGGGGTCGGCGCGCTGCAGGCCGAGCAGCACGACCTCGCCCAGCCCCTTGGCGCCGATCATCGAAGCGACCACGACCATGGCGAGCGCCATCATGATCGCCTGGTTCAGCCCCTGCAGGATCACTGGCCGGGCGAGCGGCAATTCGATCAGCCAGAAGGCTTGGCGCGGCTGAAGGCCTAGCGCCCGCGAGGCCTCGACCAACCCGGCATCGACACCGCGCAGGCCGAGCTCGGTCAATCGCGCGAAGGGCGGCAGCGCATAGATCAGCGTCGCGACCAGCGCCGGCGCCCGCCCGAGCCCGAGCAGCATCGCGACCGGGATCAGGTAGACGAAGCTCGGGATCGTCTGCATCAGGTCGTAGAGCGGCGCGAGAGCCCTCCCCAATCGTGGCAGACGCGCCGCTGCGACGCCGAGCGGCAAGCCCAGCAGCACGACGAACACCACGGCGACCGCGACGAGCGCAAGCGACTGCATCGCCTCGGCCCAGACGCCCAGCCCCGCGAGAGCCAGCGGCAGGGCTGCCATCCCCAGCACAAAGCCGATGCGCCGCGTTGCGAGCCAGGCGCCCGCGGCGACGGCCAGGACGAAGGCCGGAACGGGAACGTGCTGAAGCGCCGTCTCGACTAGGCGCACCGGCGCCGTCAACACCGCACTGAAGCCGTCGAGCCTGTCGCCATAGCCGGTGACGAGCGCATCGACCGCCCGGTTGACGGCGCCCTGCAATGCCCTCCCGAGATCAGGCATCAAGTCGGTCGTCACAGGCTGGCAGCGACCTTGCTGGCGACATCCGCCGGCAACCACTTCTTCCAGACATCGCCTTGCGTCTTCAGGAAGACGAGGGCCTGCTGCTCGGGCGTGACGCCCTTCTCGCGGGCCTCGGCCAGCATCTTCGAGGTCATGTCGCTGGTCGTGCCGTAGTTCTTGAAGAAGCTCGCGAGCTGAGGCGCCTTCTTCGCCAGATCGACATTGGCGCCGATCACGACCTTGCTCGTCGGATAGGCGGTGGCGCGCTTGGGGTTGTCGCTCGCCTTGAGCTCGGCCCAGATTCCGGTGTCGAAGGGCGCCTCCTCCAGCTTGACGAGATCATAGGCGCCGAGCAGCCAGCTCGGCCCCCAATAATAGAACACGACCGGCCGCTTGCGCTTGAGCGCGGACTCGATGGCGGCGACCAGCGCCTCGCCCGAGCCGCCGCGTGTATTGGTGAAATCCTCGGCGAGCCCGTAGACCGCGAGCTTCTTGGTGTTGATGCCCTCGCAGACCCAGCCGGCGACGCAATTGTAGAAGCGTCCCTTCCCCGGCTCCTCCGGATCGGCGAACAAAGCCTTGTAGCGCTTGAGGTCTTGCGGCGTCTTCAGGTCCGGCGCCTTGGCGTCCGGCCCGGAGACGAGATAGCGCGGCACGAACCAGCCTTCGCTCGCATCCGGGAAGGTGGTGCCGAGCGGCTCGACCTTGCCGGCCTCGGCCGCCTTCACCCAGGCATCGACCGGATTGGCCATCCAGATTTCCATGACGATATCGACATCGCCGCGCGCCATGCCATTGACCAGCGGCGCGATCACGCCCGGAACGCGCTCGACCTTGCAGCCGAAGCCGCGCTC
>NZ_CAMFJF010000091.1 GCF_945956895.1 uncultured Allobosea sp.
CCGGCCTGGGACGCGGGCGCGCCGTTCGGCGGCTACAAGCAGTCCGGTAACGGCCGCGAATACGCCGATTTCGGCCTCGAGGAGTTCTTGGAGATCAAGGGCACGGTCGGTTACGCCGCGGCGTGATCGTATGGCTCAGGAGAACCAAACTCGTCATTCCGGACAAGCCGCGTCAGCGGCGCCGATCCGGAATCCATCGTAGAGCGCAGTGCCCTGCGATGGATTCCGGGTCTCCCTTCGGTCGCCCGGAATGACGGCGCGGATTTGATAAAGGGGTGCCCCTTATCCGGAAAGCCCGGTGGACGAAACGCCACCGGGCTTTCATTTTATGACCCATTCAATCGATTGAGAGGCACGCCATGGTCAATCCGAACCGCTATGACGCGATGCGCTACAACCGCTGCGGCCGCAGCGGCTTGCAGCTCCCGGCGCTCTCGCTCGGCCTCTGGCAGAATTTCGGCGAGACCGGCAGCCACGCCAACATGCGCGAGATCTGCCGCACGGCCTTCGACCTCGGCATCACCCATTTCGACCTCGCCAACAATTACGGCCCCCCGCCCGGCTCGGCCGAGACTGCTTTCGGCGAGATCCTCAGCCAGGATTTCGCTGGTTACCGCGACGAGCTCGTGATCTCGACCAAGGCCGGCTACCGGATGTGGCCCGGACCCTATGGCGAATGGGGCAGCCGCAAATACCTGATCTCCAGCCTCGACCAGAGCCTGAAGCGGATGAAGCTCAACTATGTCGATATCTTCTATTCGCACCGCTTCGATCCGAACACGCCGCTGGAAGAGACGATGGGCGCGCTCGACGCCATCGTGCGCCAGGGCAAGGCGCTCTATGTCGGGCTTTCCTCCTACAACGCGAAGCGCACGCAGGAGGCGGTCGCGATCCTGCGCCGGCTCGGCACGCCCTGCCTGATCCACCAGCCGAGCTATTCGATGCTCAATCGCTGGATCGAGCAGGACGGCTTGCTCGACACCCTCGACGCGGAAGGCATCGGCTCGATCGTGTTCTCGCCGCTGGCGCAGGGCATGCTGACCGACAAATACCTGAAGGGCGTCCCGGCCGGCAGCCGCGCCGACAAGAAGGCACCCTCCTTCCGCGACGGCTTTCTCAGCGAGGCCAATCTCAGGAGCATCGCGGCGCTGAACGAGATCGCCAAGGCGCGCGGCCAGAGCCTCGCCCAGATGGCGATCGCCTGGGTCCTGCGCGGCGGGCGCGTGACCTCAGCGCTGATCGGCGCGAGCCGGCCGGAACAGGTGACGGACTGTGTCGCGGCGCTGAAGAACCCGGACTTCTCGGCGGAGGAGCTGGCCGCGATCGACAGGCACGCGATCGACGGCGGGATCAATATCTGGGCGGCTTCGGCGGAGCGGTAGGATGCTACCACCGTCATTCCGGGGCTTCGCGTCAGCGAAGAGCCCGGAACCCAGAACCGATGCCGCTACTCAAGAGGGCGGCGACCGATGCGCTTGCTCCCCAAGACGCATCGGCTCTGGGTTCCGGGCTCATGCCTGCGGCATGCCCCGGAATGACGGCGTGTTTCCGCGCCCCGTCAGCTTGGCCTCAATCCTCCTCGGGCACCGCCGCGAGCGGGAGCGCGCTCGAGCGCTTCACCTGTCCCAGCGCAAAACTCGACTCGATCGAGGCGACGCCGTCGAGGCGGGTCAATTTGTCCTTGAGGAAGCGCTCATAGGCCGGCAGGTCGCGCACGACAATGCGCAGCAGGTAATCGCGCTGGCCGGTCATCAGGTAGCAGTCGACCACCTCGGGCCAGCGCGCCACGGCCTGCGAGAAGCGGTCGAGCTCGTCCTCGCGCTGACGCTCCAGCTTGATCGAGACGAAGACGCTGATCGGCAGCCCGACCTTGGTCTGGTCGATGATCGCGGCATAACCGGTGATGACGCCTGCCTCCTCCAGGATGCGGATGCGCCGCGCGCAGGGCGAGGCGGAGAGCCCGACCCGCTCGGCCAGGTCCTGCACCGAGAGGCGCGAGTTGATCTGCAATTCCGCTATGATCTTGCGGTCGAGCGCATCGAGGCGCAGGCGTGCCATGCCCTGTCTCCGGTCCCGGCTGAAACCGCTCTATGACAGGAGAGGAAGCCCGCCACCACCGGCATCTCGGCGAAAGCGGGCGGCGGCTGCGGCATGGCACTGGCGCGGAGAGCCAGGTCACGCTATGCGATACCTACAATCCAATGAATGTATGGAAACCAGTTTGGCGATGGCCGACAGCGATGACGGGCTCCACTGGACCGGCCGGCTCGATCCGGCGGCGGGACCGCGCTATCTGCAGATCGTCGCGCAGCTCGAACAGGCCGTCGCGAACGGGCTGCTGCGGCCGGGCGACCGTTTGCCGCCGCAGCGGCGACTGGCCGAGCATCTCGCCGTCGATCTCACCACGGTGACGCGCGCCTTCGGCGAAGCCCGCGAGCGCGGTTTGATCGATGCGGTGACGGGGCGCGGCTCCTTCATCTCGGCGCGGCAGGAACAGGAAGGCCCGCCGCTCGATCTCAGCATGACGATCCCGCCCGCGCCGAAAGGCCTGCGGCTGGGCGAACTCATGCAGCGCGGCATCGCCGAGATTCTGGCGCGCAGCGATGCCGACCAGCTGATGAACTATCACGGAGGGGCTGGCTCGCTGGCGGAGCGCGCAGCCGGCGCGGCCTGGCTCGCGCCCCTGATGGACGCGGTTCCGCCGCAGCGCATCGCCGTGGTGCCGGGAGCCCAGACCGCGCTCAATGCCCTGCTCTCGCTGCTGGCCCGGTCCGGCGACACGATCCTGACGGAGCCGCTGACCTATCCCGGCCTGATCGGCGCGGCGCGGCAGCGCGGGCTGACGATTGCGCCGGTAACGAGCGATGCCGACGGCCCTATGCCGGACGCGCTCGACGAGGCTGCCCGCCGCTCCGGAGCGCGGCTCTTCGCGCTGACGCCGACATTGCAGAACCCGACCTGCATCACGATCCCGGAAAGGCGCCGCATCGACCTCATCACCGTCGCCCGGCACCGCGACCTCACCCTGATCGAGGACGATCCCTACAGCCTGCTCGCCGGCGATGCGCCCGCGCCGCTCTGCGCGCTGGCGCCGGAGCGGACATGGCATGTCGCGACCTTGTCCAAGGTGCTGACACCCGGCCTGCGCACGGCTTTCGTGGTGACGCCGGAAGGGGTCGACAGCGCTCCGTTCCTCGCGGCATTGCGGGCAACCGCGCTCATGCCTGCGCCCCTGATGACGGCGCTCGCCGCGCATTGGATCAGGATCGGCGCAGCGAAAGACCTGCTGGATGGTGTGCGGCGCGAGGCGGCCGAACGGCAGTTGCTAGCACGGGGAATTCTGCCCGAAACCATGCAGGCGCATCCGCATGCCCTGCATGTCTGGCAGCCCCTGCCCGCGCATTGGGCGCGCGACCGCCTGATCGAACGCGCCCGCGAGGCCGGGCTCGGCGTGATGGCGGCGGACGCGTTCAGCGCGGGCGGCGTGGCGCCGGATGCGATCCGGATTGCGCTCGGCGCAATTCCCGAGCGAGCGCGATTGGCGGAAGCGCTCGGTCTGCTCGCCGGGCTGATCCGCGACGGAGGCTGAGCGCGCCGTCAGCTCAGTTCGAAGCGACCGGCTTCTCTTGCGGCACCGGGCGCGCGAGCCGGCCTTCCTCGGCCTTGTGGAAATATTGTGAGGCGACCAGCCAGCCCTTGAGCGGCTGCAAGGGCGGAATGCAGGTCAGCAGGATGAGCGGCAGCGTCGTGACCAGATGCACCCAGGTCGGCGGGTTATAGTTCAGCTCCAGCCAGAGCGGGAAGGCCGCGGCCGGGATGCAGACGAACATCATCACGAAGAAGGCCGGACCGTCCGCCGGATCGGCGAAGGAATAATCCAGGCCGCAATTCTCGCATTTCGGCTTCAGCTTGAGGAAGCCCTCGAACATCTTGCCCTGCCCGCAGCGCGGGCAGCGGCCGCGCAGGCCGGTCTTGAGCGGAGAGAGTGGCGGCCAGTGCTCGCCGGACATGGAATGTCTCCTCAGGACGGCGCCGCTCGTTCGGCGTCGCCCCTCAGATCGCGCTCGATGCAGACAATGTCAAGATTGTATGCATCGTAGCCGACTGCCTGCGCGGATCAGTCGCGGGCGCTGCTACCTGTCAGAACCAAACGCGGGTCATCCCGGGCGACCGAAGGGAGACCCGGGATCCATTCCGGAACCTCTATCGGAAGCGCTCCGGCATGGATCCCGGCTCTTCGCTGCGCTACGGCCGGGATGACCCGCGCCTTTTCTTGGAGCGGAGCGCCGGGCCCCGCTCAGATATGCAGCGCGTGGCCCAGAGCCTTCATCGCCGCTTCCGGGAAGGCCTCGCCCAGCGTCGGATGGGCGTGGATCGTGCCGGCGATGTCCTGCAAGGTTGCGCCCATCTCGATCGCGAGTCCGAAAGCCGCCGAAAGCTCGGAAACGCCCTGCCCGACCGCCTGGATGCCGAGCACCAGTTCGCTGCCGGCCTGCGCGACGACGCGGACGAAGCCGGCCTCGCCATGGCGGGTCATGGCGCGACCGTTAGCGGCGAAGGGGAACTGGCCGATCTTCAGCTCGTGGCCGGCGCGCTTGGCTTCGTCAGGCGAAAGGCCGACCGAGACGATCTCGGGATCGGTGAAGCAGATCGCCGCGATGCCGCGCTTGTCCCAGGCGCGCGGCAGGCCGGCGACGATCTCCGCCACCATCTCGCCCTGCGCCATGGCGCGATGGGCCAGCATCGGCTCGCCGGTGACGTCGCCGATGGCGTAGATGCCGCGCATCGCGGTCTCGCAACGCTCGCCGATGCGGATGAAGCGGCCATCCATATCGAGCACGAGGTTCTGGAGGCCGAGCCCGTCGGTGACCGGCTTGCGGCCGACCGTGACCAGGATCTTGTCGGCCGGCAGGCTGCGCTCCTTGCCGTCGGCCGTCTCGATGCGCAGGCCGTCACTCTTCGCCGTCGGGCCGAGCGCCTTGGCGCCGGTCAGCACCTCGACGCCGAGCGCGGTCAGGCGCTTGGAGATGGGGCCGGTCAGTTCCGCATCGTAGAGCGGCAGGATCTTGTCCTGCGCCTCGACGACCGTGACCTTGGCTCCGAGCTTGGCGAAGGCGGTGCCGAGCTCCAGCCCGATATAGCCGCCGCCGACCACGACAAGGCGCTTCGGCACCTCGCTCAGCGCCAGCGCGCCGGTCGAGGAGATCACGTTGCCGCCGAAGGGCAGGAAGGGCAATTCGACCGGGGCCGAGCCGGTGGCGATGACGATGGCCTCGGCCTGGATCGTCTTCGGGCCGGTCTCGGTCTCGACAACCACGGTCTTGCCGTCGCGGAAGCGGGCCTTGCCATGGACGATCTTGACCTTGGCCTTGCGCAGCAGGCCGGCGACGCCGTTGTTGAGGCGCTGAACGATGCCGTCCTTCCAGGCCACGGCCTGTTTCAGGTCGAGCTTCGGCTCGGCGGCGGTCAAGCCGAAGGGCGTCTTGCCGGTCGCGGCTTCCGTCGCCTTCTCGAATTCCTCGGCGACATGGATCATCGCCTTCGACGGGATGCAGCCGACATTGAGGCAGGAACCGCCGAGCCTGGTGCTCTCGACAATGACGGTGTCGATGCCGAGCTGGCCGGCGCGGATGGCGCAGACATAGCCGCCGGGGCCGGCGCCGATGACGAGGAGCTTGCAGGTGATCTCGGTCATACGCGGCCCTCGCCATAACGGGTCGGAATCATGCGGTGGAACCTCGCCGTCATCCCGGCTGGAGCGAAGCGGAACGCCGGGATCCATCGTAAAGCGCTGCGCCTTGCGATGGATCCCGGATCTGCGCCGCTGACGCGGCTTGTCCGGGATGACGCGGTGTTTCCGAGCTTCATCACGTCACATATCCACGAAGAGCGTGGCCGGGTTCTCCAGCAGCTCCTTCAGCCGCTGCACGAAGACGGCGGCATCCCAGCCGTCGATGACGCGGTGGTCGAAGCTGGAGGAGAGGTTCATCATCTTGCGCGGCACGAAGGTGGTGCCGTCCCAAACGGGCCTGACAACCATCTTGTTGACGCCGACGATGGCGACTTCCGGGTAGTTGATCACCGGCGTCGTCGCGATGCCGCCGAGCGCGCCGAGCGAGGTGATGGTGATGGTCGAACCGGTCAGCTCGTCGCGCGTCGCGGTGCCGTCGCGGCCGCGCTCGGCGAGGCGGGCGAGTTCGATGCCGCAGCCCCAGAGATCGCGCGCCTCGGCATGCTTGACCACCGGCACGATCAGGCCGGTCGGCGTCTGCGTGGCGATGCCGATATTGATCGCGGCATGCTGGCGCACGATGCCGGCATCGTCATCGTAGAGCGCGTTCAGCGCCGGCTGCTCGGCGAGCGCCTTGACCATGGCGCGCATCAGGAAGGGCAGCAGCGTCAGCTTCGGCCGCTCGGGCGTCGGCTTCTTGTTGAGGGTGGCGCGCAGGTCTTCCAGGGCTGAGACGTTCACCTCCTCGACGATGGTGATGTGCGGGATGCGCGACTTCGACAGCGCCATCTTCTCGGCGATGCGGCGGCGCAAACCGACGACCTTGACCTCGGTGACGGCGCTCTGCTCGACGAGCCCGCCGCCACGGGCAGGCTCGGGGCCGCGCAGCAGGAAAGCGTCGATATCCTGATGGGTGATGCGGCCGGCAGGACCCGTGCCCTGGACCTGACGCAGATCGACCCCGGCCTCGCGCGCCTTCAGGCGCACGGCCGGCGAGGCCAGCGGCTTCTCGCCCGGCGCGCGGCGCTGGATGGGAGCAACATCGGCACGCGCGGCTTTCGGCGGCGGTACGGTGGGCTTGGCGGTCGAACCAACCACGTCATTCCGGGACTTCGCGCCAGCGAAGGGCCCGGAACCCAGAGCCGATGGCTTGTCCGAAATGGGCTCCCCGCCGCCGGCGCCTTTACGATCAGACGCATCGGTTCTGGGTTCCGGGCTCAGGCCTTCGGCCTGCCCCGGAATGACGGACTGGTTCCCCGCGAGGCCGCCACTCGGCTCCTCGGCCGCGCCGCTCTCCCCCGCGACCTTGAGCTTCACCAGCGCCGAGCCGATCGCGACGGTATCGCCGACCTCGGCGCCGACCCAGATGACCTCGCCCTCGACCGGCGAGGGTATCTCCACCGTCGCCTTGTCGGTCATGACGGCTGCGAGCAGATCGTCCTCGCGGACGATGTCGCCGATCTTGACGTGCCATTCGACGAGTTCCGCTTCCGCGATGCCTTCGCCGACATCCGGCAGCTTGATGATGCGCTCGGCCATCAGCGTGCCTCCATGATATCTAGCAACGCCTGTCCAAGGCGGGCGGGGCCGGGGAAATAGTCCCATTCCTGCGCATGCGGATAGGGCGTGTCCCAACCGGTAACGCGCATCACCGGCGCCTCCAGATGGTAGAAGCAGTGCTCCTGCACCAAGGCAGCAAGTTCGCCGCCGAAGCCGGAGGTCAGCGTCGCCTCGTGCAGCACGATGCAGCGGCCGGTCTTCTGCACCGAGGCTACGATCGCTTCGAGGTCGAGCGGCACGAGGGTGCGCAGGTCGATGACCTCGGCATCGATGCCGGTGTCCTCGGCGGCGGCCAGCGCGACATGGACCATCGTGCCATAGGCGAGGATGGTGACGGCCGAGCCCTCGCGCCGCGTCACCGCCTTGCCGAGCGGCACGGTGTAATGGCCGTCCGGCACCTCCGCGAGGTCGTGCTTCGACCAGGCCGTGACCGGGCGCTCGTGATGGCCGTCGAAGGGGCCGTTATAGAGCCGCTTCGGCTCGAGGAAGATCACCGGGTCCGGGTCCTCGATCGCAGCGATCAGCAGGCCCTTGGCATCATAGGGGTTGGACGGAACGATCGTCTTCAGGCCCGAGACATGAGTGAAGAGCGCTTCCGGGCTCTGGCTATGGGTCTGGCCGCCGAAGATGCCGCCGCCGGTCGGCATGCGGATCACCAGCGGGCAGGTGAAGTCGCCGGCCGAGCGATAGCGCAGGCGTGCCGCCTCCGAGACGATCTGGTCATAGGCCGGATACATGTAGTCGGCGAACTGGATCTCGATGCAGGGCTTCAGGCCATAGGCGGCCATGCCGATCGCCGTGCCGACGATGCCGGCCTCGCTGATCGGCGCGTCGAAGCAGCGG
>NZ_CAMFJF010000092.1 GCF_945956895.1 uncultured Allobosea sp.
GGTGCATCTGCGAGACGATGACGCGCTCGGTGCCGTTGACGATGAAGGTGCCGTTATCGGTCATGAGCGGCATGTCGCCCATGTAGACATCCTGCTCCTTGATGTCCTTGACCGACTTGGCCTGGGTGTCCGGATCGATATCGAACACGATCAGGCGCAGCGTGACCTTGAGCGGCGCCGAGAAGGTCATGCCGCGCTGGCGGCACTCGTCGACGTCGTATTTCGGCGGCTCGAAGGTGTACTTGACGAACTCCAGCAGCGAGGCGCCGGAGAAATCGCCGATCGGGAAGACCGACTTGAAGACGGACTGAAGGCCCTCGTCGGCGCGGCCGCCCTTGGGCTCGTCGACCATCAGGAACTGGTCGTAGGACGCCTTCTGAACCTCGATGAGGTTCGGCATCTCCGCCACTTCCTTGAGTTTGCCGAAGAACTTGCGGACGCGCCTGCGACCCTGGAGCGAATTGACCATGTTGTTCCTCGCAATCTCTTCGGACGGCTCACCCGGTGGTCCGGACAAGGACGGCGCCAGGCCGCCGGGTGAGCCGCTCGGCGCCGCACGCGCCGACCCTGCATTTCCATCGGAACCACGCCGCAAGGTTGCAACAGGCTCCAGCAACAACTCCCGCGCATTTACGCGGAAACGACGCAACAGCCCCGGAGGCATTAAGCGCCCCGGGACTGTCGATAGTGACTACGGTCGGACCGGCATCAGCCGGCCCTAGCTCACTTGAGCTCGACCTTGGCGCCGACGGCCTCGAGCTGCTTCTTGAGCTTCTCGGCCTCGTCCTTGGCAACGCCTTCCTTGAGCGGCTTCGGAGCGCCTTCGACCAGGTCCTTGGCTTCCTTCAGGCCCAGGCCGGTGATGGCGCGGACTTCCTTGATCACCTCGATCTTCTTGTCGCCGGCGGCGGCAAGAACGACGGTGAACTCGGTCTGCTCTTCAGCAGCGGCGGCGGCAGCGCCGCCGGCAGCCGGGCCAGCCGCAACGGCGACGGCGGCGGCAGCGGAAACGCCCCACTTCTCTTCGAGCATCTTGGCGAGGTCAGCGGCCTCGAGAACGGTGAGCGACGACAGCTCGTCGACGAGCTTGGCGAGATCGGCCATGTTTAACTTCCTGTCTTAAGAGGTTCGAACGATAAGGGTTTGCTGGCTATCAAGCCGCATTCTTGTCGGCATAAGCCTGAACCACGCGAGCCAGCTTGCCGGCGGGCGCGTTCGTGAGCTGCGCGAGCTTCGTAGCCGGGGCCTGGATAAGGCCGATGAGCTTGGCGCGCATTTCGTCGAGCGAGGGCATCGTGGCCAGAGCCTTGACACCATCGGGGTTCAGGGCGGTCGTGCCCATCGCGCCGCCCAGGATGACGAGCTTGTCGTTCTCCTTGGCGAAAGCGGTGGCGACCTTCGGCGCCGCGACCGGATCGTTTGAATAAGCGATCAGGGTGGGACCCGTCAGCAGCTTGCTGATGGACGCGACGTCGGTGCCTTCAAGAGCGATCTTGGCCAAGCGGTTCTTTGCGACCTTAACAGTGGCGCCATTCGCCTTCATCTCGCGACGAAGCTTCTGGAACTGGGCCACGGTCAAACCCGCATAGTGGGCCACGACGACGACCGACGTGTTCGCAAACACGCCGTTCAGCGACGCGACGGCATCTTTCTTTGCCGCTTTATCCACTGGGCTCTCTCCGGTAGGCGACAAGCTTTGAGGCTCGCCGCCGGTTGCAAATGCCGCTTCCCGAAACCCCGGTTGACACCGGCGTCCCGCAAAGCGACGCTTGGTGCCCTGTCCCCGCTCCCGAACCCACGAAGGGCCGCGATCGGGCGAGATGGTTCGAACCGTGTTTTCCGGATCTCGCGATCCGGGACTAAGCTCTTGCACCGTCTATGCAGGCCTCTTGGCGAAATTATGCTCCCGGACGAACCGGGAAGGCACCTGCAGTCTCAGACAGGACTGGATGATTCTGACCTCGGAAATCGCTCTCCGTGGCCTCAATCACCCATTCTTCGGCGGAAAACCGCCGAAAAACGCGAAACAGACCCCTTCGTGCCAGGCACGCCGGAGCCCCTTCACTTGTGGAAACAAGCTGCGTCATAACGCTTTAGCCTGCTTCTGCCAAGTAGGCTCTTGACTTCACGAAATCAAGAGCGGGTGGGCGGCCGTTGATCCAGCCGCCCTACCCTCAAGCGTGTCAGCCGCCGATGACGGTGTTCGGCTCGATCTTGACGCCCGGGCCCATGGTCGACGACAGGGCGACGCGCTGGATATAGGTGCCCTTGGCGCCGGCGGGCTTCGCCTTGGCGACGGAGTCGACGAACGCCTTGATGTTCTCCGAGAGCTTCTCGGCCGAGAACGAGGCCTTGCCGACGGCGGCGTGGACGATACCGGCCTTCTCGACGCGGAACTCGACCGAACCGCCCTTCGAGGCGGCGACGGCGGCGGTCACGTCCATGGTGACGGTGCCGACGCGCGGGTTCGGCATCAGGCCGCGCGGGCCGAGCACCTTACCGAGACGGCCGACGAGACCCATCATGTCCGGGGTCGCGATGCAGCGATCGAAGTTGATCTCACCCTTCTGAACGGTCTCGACCAGCTCCTCGGCGCCGACGATGTCGGCACCCGCAGCCTTGGCCTCATCGGCCTTGGCGCCACGGGCGAAGACGGCGACGCGCAGCGTGCGGCCCGAACCGTTCGGCAGGTTGCAGACGCCGCGGACCATCTGGTCGGCGTGACGCGGATCGACGCCGAGATTCATCGCGATCTCGACAGTCTCGTCGAACTTGGCGTTGGCGCGCTCCTTGATGAACGTGACAGCCTGGTCGAGCGAATACAGCTTGGTGCGGTCAATGCCTTCACGGCCCTTGACGACGCGCTTTCCGACATGTGCCATTGGTCAGCCTCCCTCAGCCCACGACTTCCAGGCCCATGGACCTGGCCGAGCCACGGATCATGGCCGAAGCCGATTCGACGGTGTCGCAGTTGAGATCGGCCATCTTCTTCTCGGCGATCTCGGAGATCTGCGCAGCGGTGACCTTGCCGACATTGGCGCCCTTGCCCGGGGTCTTCGAACCCGCGGTCAGGCCGGCGGCCTTCTTCAGCCAGTACGAGACCGGCGGCTGCTTCATCTCGAAGG
This sequence comes from uncultured Allobosea sp., assembly GCF_945956895.1. GTDB lineage: Bacteria > Pseudomonadota > Alphaproteobacteria > Rhizobiales > Beijerinckiaceae > Allobosea. The sequence goes on from NZ_CAMFJF010000092.1 coordinate 3,126, forward strand.
TGAAGGAACGATCGGCATACGCGGTGATGATCACCGGAATCGGCATGCCCTTTTCCATCTGCTGGGTCTTCGCATTGAAGGCCTTGCAGAATTCCATGATGTTGAGGCCGCGCTGACCCAGCGCCGGACCGATCGGCGGCGACGGATTGGCCGCGCCCGCCGGAACCTGAAGCTTCACGTAGCCCGTGATCTTCTTCGCCATGATGGCTGCTCCTGCCGTCCGCTCCGCTGCCTATTCGGAACGACGACGACCCCGCCTGCCGATGCTCTTCATCGGGGCCGGGGTGGTTGCAGTGCGTGGTGCGGCGCCTGTGATCCGGCTGGCGACCGGCACGCCTCCCACGCGGTTGAGGCGCGCCCTATGACATAAGGCAGCGCCGAAGGGAAGTGGATTCGTTAATGGCGAACCACAGCCCTCATCCTGAGGAGCAAGCGGAGCTTGCGTCTCGAAGGATGTTCCAGATGATTCCGGAGCCTCCTGAAGCATCCTTCGAGACGCCGCTGAAGCGGCTCCTCAGGATGAGGGTTCCGGAATGGGATCGAAAAGCCTCAGAGCTTCTCGACCTGCCCGTATTCCAGCTCGACCGGTGTGGCGCGGCCGAAGATCGAGACCGCGACCTTGAGGCGGGCGCGGGCGTGGTCGACATCCTCGACAACGCCGTTGAACGAAGCGAACGGCCCGTCCGCGACCTTGACCTGCTCGCCGACCTCGAAAACGATCGTCGGCTTCGGCCGCTCGATGCCCTCGGCGACCTGCCCCTTGATGCGCATCGCCTCATGCTCGGGGATCGGCATGGGCTTGGCCTTGTCGGCGCCCAGGAAGCCGGTGACCTTCGGCGTGTTCTTGATGAGGTGATAGACCTCGTCGGTCATCTCGCACTTCACCAGGACGTAGCCCGGGAAGAACTTGCGCTCGGTGTCGACCTTGCGGCCGCGGCGAACCTCGACGACCTTCTCGGTCGGCACCAGAACCTCGTCGAACTTGTCGGCGAGGTTGCGCTGCGCCGCCTGGTCGCGAATCGACTGGGCGACCTTGTTCTCGAAGTTCGAATAAGCGTGGACGATATACCAGCGGGTGCTCACGTTCGTAATTCCGTTCAACGGGCGCCGAGGATGAGGCCGAGACCCCACCGGATGATGGTGTCGGTGAAGAGGAAGAACAGGCTGGACAGGACCACCATGGCGAGCACGAGGCCCGTGGTGATCAGCGTCTCGCGGCGCGACGGCCAGGTGACCTTGGTCGCCTCGGAGCGCACATCCTGCAGGAACTGGAAGGGATTGGATTTCGCCATGAACCACCTCGGGTTCCGATCCGGCCTGCGCCCTTGCGCGATGCCGATTCGGCCGTCCTGAAACATTCGCGGCGCGGGACCCGGGGAGGGTCGCGCGCCGACATTCCAAGCCTCTTACATCGCTTGCAGCCTTTAGCCAAGCCCCTTTCGGGCCCGGCCCGCTCTCAGGTCCGGCTCGCCGCGATCAGCAGGAAGAACGGCCGCTCGCGCTCCTTCGCCCAGCTTGGCTCCTTCGCCACCTGCTCCGGGCTCGGAGCCCATTCGACCAGCCTGTCGAGCCGGAAGCCGGCGCCCAGCAGCAGGTCGAGATAGGTCGCGATCATGCGGTGACGCTTGACCACGCCCTCGGCGAGCCAGTTGCTCACCCGCCTGCCCTCGTCATGGTAGCCGTTGACCGGCCAGGTCGCGCGATCATCGGCATCGGCAAGCCATTCCTGTCGCACGGGCGCGGTCATGATCGGATGCTCGACCGAGCAGACGAGGCTGCCGCCCGGCCTCAGCGCCGCATGCACCCGCTCGAACAGCCCGGCGAGATTCGCGATATAGTGGAAAGCGAGCGAGCTATAGGCGAGATCGAAGACACCGACCGGCGGCGCGAAGCTTTCGAGGTCGGCGCGCTCATAGGCGATGCGGGAATCATCCGTCTCGCGCCGCGCCCGCTCCAGCATCTTCCCGGAAACGTCGACGCCGAGCACGCTCGCGGCCCCCCTCGCCGGCCGCGAAGCGGCAGAACCAGCCGAAGCCGCAGCCGAGATCGAGCACGCTCTGGCCGGCCAGTTCCGGCAGCATCCCGCGCAGCACAGGCCATTCCGGCGCGCCGCCCAGACCATGGACCGAACGCGGCAACCGGCAGTAGCCTGCGAAGAAGGCTTCATCGTCGTAGATGTTCTGGGTCATGGATGCCTCGCCAACCTGCTTGGGCATCCGGGCGTCTAGTCGCCAGTGGGACGACTGGCAGGGGCAGCAGGGCTCGAACCCGCGACCTGCGGTTTTGGAGACCGCCGCTCTACCAACTGAGCTATACCCCTGCAGGTGGGCGTCATGTGCCCCAAGGCGCGGCGCATTTCAAGTCGAAATCGCGCGTCATCCTCATTTGCTGTAGGGGCCGAGCTCGCGCGCATAGCGCTCGACCAGTTTCAGCCCGAATTCGGTGGGCCTCAGCGCCGGGCCGCGATCATGGATCGGGATGCCGGCGCGCGCGCCGAAAATGCGCTTGCCGTAGCAAAGCAGCGTCTCGATCGACTGCATGATGAAGGTGATCGCGGGCAGGACATCGCGATAGGCGGCATCCGCCCCCGCTTCGTCGCCGGCCTTGTAGCGGGCATAGGCGCGCAGCGCGTAGTCGATCGTATCCGGCGCCAGGATCATGCCGGCGCAGCCCGCGCGGAAATTGTCGATGAGCTCGAGCCCGCCGCGCCCATTGAGAATCGGTAGGCGGCCCTCGGTCACCGCGATCAGCCGCTCGATCTCGACGACGGAGCCCTCGCCCTTGATCAGGCTGATATTGGGATAGCGCCGCGTCAGCTCGCGGATATCCTCCGCCGAGAGGCCGCGGCCCATATAGGCCGGCGCGTTCTGGATCGCGACCGGCAACGTCGTCGTCTCGGCGATGCGCCCGAAGAAGCTGATATATTCGGCGGCGCCGAAGCTGCCGACCATCGGCGGCTGGAGAATCACCCAGTCGGCGCCGTTCTTTTCGGCGACCTTCACCAGCGCGGCTTGCTCGGCCACCGACGAGCCGAAAATGGTGAAGGCGAGCGGTTTCTTTCCCGCCACGTCCTCCGCCATCCATTCCATCACGGTGCAGCGCTCGGTGAAGCTGAGTTTGGAAACCTCGGTGGCCAACCCGAGCGCCGCCATGCCCTGCACGTCGAGATCGAGGCTGATCTGCGCCTGCTTGCGCATGGCTGCCCGGTCGAGCCGCTCATGCGCGTCGAACAGCGCGAAGACGATCGAATGGATACCCGGAAACGGCGGCGCGAAACCCATGAGACAAACCTCCCCTGGGCCGGCTGACAGGTTGTCCGCGTTCGGCACGGATCGGGAAACGGCCCTTCCTTGATTTCTAGGGATCTATAACTGGAACGGACAAGCCCGTGGAGGAAGGGGTGCCCTGCGCCACCGGCACGGCTCAGGCGATGTCCAGCCAGCGCCCTTCCCGCGCCGAGGCCTGGATGGTCTCCACCAGCATCTGGATGCGCTGCCCTGCCCGGAAATCGAACGGCTCGGGCCCCAGGCCGGCAATCGCCTCCATGAAGCGCGCGACCTCGATCGCTTTCAGGTCGTTGAAGCCAAGCTGATGGCCCGGTGCCACGCAGAACAGTCCATAGGGCTCATGCTCCGGCCCGGCCTCGATCCTGCGGAAACCACGCCGCCCGGCGGCATCGGCCATGCTGTAGACATGCAGCTCATTGAGGCGCTCCTGCGTGAAGAGCAGCGCACCTTTGGTGCCGTAGACCTCGAAATCATGCTGCATCTTGCGACCGGTCGCGATCCAGCTCGCCTCGATGCTGCCGCTCGCGCCACTAGCGAAGCGCAGAAAGGCACGGCTGGTATCGTCGACCGTGACCACGCGATGCCCGCCCCGCCCGTCAAGCCGGCTGGCGATAGCGGTGACGCAATCCCCCATCACCCTCTCGATCGGTCCGAGCAGGAACTCCGCCGTCGCCAGCGCATGGCTGCCGATATCGGCAAGCGCCCCGCCGCCCGCCGGCTCATGCCGGAAGCCGAAAGGCGTCGAGGCATCGGCCATGTAGTCCTCGGCATGGATGCCGCGATAGCTTCTGACATCGCCGATCTCGCCGGCCCGGATCATCTCCCGCGCCAACCCGAGCATCGGGTTGCAGAGGTAGTTGAATCCAACCTGCGTCTTGATCTTTGCGGCAGCCGCCGCATCGGCCATCTCGCGCGCCTCGGCCGCCGTCGGCGCCAGCGGCTTCTCGCAATAGACATGCTTGCCATTGGCGATCGCTGCGAGCGCCATTTCGCGATGGAAGGCGTTCGGCGCGGTAATGTCGATCAGGTCGATCTCGGGATCGGCGACGAGGCTGCGCCAGTCGCCGCTGGAGCGCGTGAAGCCTAGCGTCCGCGCCGCCGCTGCCGCGAGCGTTTCATCCCGATCCGCGACCGTATGGAGCTCGAGCTCGAAAGGCAGGTTGAAGACGCGCTGGGCGGCGGCGAAGCCGAAGGCATGGGCCTTGCCCATGAAACCCGTGCCGATCAGGCCGATCCTCAGCCTTGGCTTTCCCATCGTCATCGGCGTCTCCCCACGGTCGCTCTCGCAGCGGCAACCGTTCCGGAACAGATAGCCGGCTGATTTTCGGAGCGCTACGGCACGCTGATGGATAGCTGTGTACAGTAAGTGTGAAACCTGCTCCTTGCTCCCTGTGGACCTTCTCTGCGTCCGCTACGTGACCATGGAAGCGCGGATATCCCGGACAGAGCACAGCGGAGACCGGAGGCCTATACCCGAACCTTGACCGGAAGCACTCCGGCATGGATCCTGGGTCGAGCCCGGGATGACCGCGAGGTTCAGAGTACGGTTGGCCTGCTCCAGGCGATATCGCTCGCCCAAAGAAAAAGGGCGGTGTTGCCACCGCCCTTTCCCAAATCAGTCTGCTTGCTGTCGATCAGGCGATGATCGAGGCGACGACGCCGGCGCCGACGGTGCGGCCGCCTTCGCGGATGG
>NZ_CAMFJF010000093.1 GCF_945956895.1 uncultured Allobosea sp.
CCTCTCCTGGGCACCACTCTTTCTCCTCAGCAGGAGAAAGAGTTACGCATTGATAAAGGGTTAGGTGGCATCCGCTTTCACACTGCGGTTTCACACCATGGCTCTTCAGATGCCTCATCCCTACGCTACCAAGTCGGGATCATACTATCTCAACGTGAAGGTGCCACTGGCCCTTCGCGCCCTCGCCAGGGGGCAGCGCGTCAGCCTGCCCGTCGCCGGTGAGCAGTACAGTGTCGTCGTCAGCGACAAGGTCTTCCTCTCGCTGCGGACCAAGGAAGCGAAGATCGCCCGGGAATGCTTTCCCCTCGCGCTCGCTGCCCTCAATGCCTTCTTCGAATCACTCGGGCAGCCATCGCAGGATTTGGGCCGGGCCGATGCGCGGGCCCTCGCCGGCGAGATCTACAAGCAGGCCGTCAGCGACATCGATCACGACGACGCCGTCGCCGATGAGGTCGAGGCCTATCGCGACGCGTTCGCTGAGGCGACCGCCCACCACCTCAGCGAGGGCGCGAGCGAGACGATCGCCGAGCTTGAGGCCGCCATCGAGATGCCGGGCGAGCGCGCCCTGCTGGCGTGGGGCCTCAAGTACGGCGATCCCCAGATATCATGTGCAGAGCTGCTCGAGCGCTATTTCGGCCCGATGGTCGATGACCTCATCGCAAAATACCAGATGCGGGTCGACGCAGGCACGCGCGCCAAGCTCCTCAACGCGGCCGAGCAGCTCGGCCACGACTTTCTCGAGACGGCCGAACGCCGCCTGAAGACCTTCGACTACAGCGATCCAGTCGGCGAGATCGGCGGCGCAGGTCTATCGATCACCGGGTTCCTGACCAATCGCCCAGAAACTGTTACCGTGATCGACCTGAAGATTCTGGAATTCTCCGCCTGGACACTAAACGGCGCGCCCTGTCACGTGCACCATCCCGCCGCCAAGCTGCAGGAGGTCGAAATCCCCCTGGCGCCCCCCCCCCCAATGTGCCCGTCCCGCTCGGGCTGTCGCCAACCCCTTTGGGGCGCTTGGCGCGAGTGTCCGTGCGATGCCGGAACCGACCTGACGCTTTCGGCTGTGGCGTCCTCTGACGGCGATTTGCGTCAGCTCTCCCGGGACGGCGCACCGGAATGCAGCGTGGTCACCCAGATCGCGCGAGCGACCGTCTGCTCGGGGTTGTCGAACATGTGCGGCACGATGCTGGGGAAGCAGACACTGTCCCCCGCATCGAGCAAATGAGGCTCGTGCTCGAGCCAGATCCGGATCCGGCCGGAGAGCACGTAGACCGCTTTCTCCCCGACATGCTGGACGAAGTCGGCGCCTGACGAGGCGCCCGGATTGAGCGTCAGCTCGTAGATCTCGAGCGCTCCGCCCTGGGCCGGTGTCAGCGATTCCTTGAGCACGCCGCTCGCCGTCAGGCGCAGCAGGCGTCGGTCGTTCCGGCGCACGATGTATTGCGACGACGGGTCGGGTGCGTGCGGCTCGAAGAAATAGGAGATCGGCACGCCGAGCGCGATGCTGAGCAGCCGCAGGGTGCGGATGGAGGGCGAGGCGAGCGCCCTCTCCAGCTGGCTGATCATGCCATTGGAGAGCCCCGTGCGCTGGGCCAGTTCCTGAATGGAGAGACCGGCACGCTGGCGCAGCAGCCGGACCGTCTCGCCAAGTCGATGCTCCGCATCCTCGGGGATGACGATCGCCTCGCCCGTTCCCTTGCCTGAAGCGCCCGTTCCCGTGGCATCCCTGCTCATCGATCGCCTCTCAGCCTGTCTTTCGAAGCGCCTAGCACAACCGCTCGACCTTGGCGCGCGGGGCGGTACATGTCAGAGCGATTGACAGGCAATTTTAGCCGTGTTGAATTCATCATAACAAAAGTTAAGGGAATTGAAATCCTGCCTGCGCCGCGACGTGAGAACACGCTGCGGACCCGCGGTTTCATTGGGAGCGAGCACATCATGTCCGACGGATATTCTGGAGTCACGGACCCCACGCGCCGCGGCGCTCTGGCGATGGGCATGGGTCTTGCCGCCGGCATCGGCCTGCCGGCCTCGCTGCGGGCAGCCCAGCCGCCTGCCGCACCCAAGGGGCAGGTCGTCGCGGGCCTGTCGCAGGAGCCGACCGTCTTCCACCCGCTGATGCCCGGCATCGAGGTCGACCAGGGCGTCTGGTGGCAGCTCTTCAGCACGCTCTGGTACATCGACCCGCAGGGCCGCTTCCAGCCGGACCTCGCCAGGGAGGTGCCGACCCTCGATAATGGCGGGCTTTCCGCCGACGGCCTGACCTGGAAGGTCAAGTTGCGCAATGACGCCAAATGGCATGATGGTACGCCCTTCACCGCCGAGGACGTCAAGTTCAGCATCGATCTGATCAACAACACCGCCTTCCGCGCCCGTAACCGGGTCGGGCACAACCTCGTCCACGACATCAAGGTGGTCGCGCCGGACGAGATTCACTGGCGCATGGAGAGCGCCTATTCGCCCTATATGTCGATCCTGTCGCTGTTCTTCATCGTACCCAAGCACGCGCTGGAGAAGGCGTCCGATCCCAATGCCTCACCCTTCAACAACGCGCCGATCGGGACCGGCCCGTTCCGTTGGGGCGAGCGCGTGCCGGGCGACCACATCCAACTCCTCGCCAACAAGGCCTATCACGGGCGCGGGCCGTTCCTGGAGCGCGTGATCTTCAAATACGTTCCCGACCTGACCGTGCTCTACACCCAGTTCCGCACCGGCCAGATCGACTACACCGGTATCCAGGGCGTGCTGCCGAACTTCGTCAAGGAAGCGAAGACCCTGCCGGGCCGCAAGATCTCGGTCTCGCCGATGGCGTCGATCGAGCACATCGCGCCCAATCTCGAGTTCGGACCGCTCGCCGACCGGTCGGTGCGGGAGGCGCTGTATCTCGCCATCAACAAGAAGGGGCTGATCGACGCGCTCAACTACGGGCTGCCGACGCCGACGGAATCCTTCGTGCCGCAGCAGGCCTGGTCCTTCAACAAGGATCTGCCGGCCCATGCCTACGACCCCGCCAAGGCCAATGCCGTGCTCGACGCCGCCGGCTGGAAGCGCGGCTCCGGCGGCATCCGCGAGAAGAACGGCGTCCGGCTGGAGTTCAGCAACTCGACCACCAGCGGCAACGCCGTGCGCGAGCAGACGCAGCAGCTCCTGATGCAGGACTGGAAGGCGATCGGCGCCTCGCTGCGCATCAGCAACATGCCTGGCGCCGTGATCTGGGGCGAATTCTGGCAGCAGTCGAAGTTCCAGTCGGTCATCGTCGGCGTCAATTTCATGCTGGGCAGCGACCCGGACGTGACACCGCGCTTCGGCTCCGGCGCGATCCCGGCCAAGGGCGGGCGCGGCTACAACACCTACCAATACCAGAACAAGGAAGCCGATCGGCTGCTGGCCGAGGGCGCGGCCCAGTTCGACCTCGCCGAGCGCAAGAAGAGCTATAGCGCGCTGCAGAAGCTGATCCGCGACGATCTCGCGATTCTGCCGCTGTTCCAGTCGGCCATCGCCGAGGGAACCAAGGAGGGGCTGCAAGGCTTCGCGCCCAACATCAACACCTCATCGAACTGCTGGAACATGCGGGAGTGGTACTGGGCCTGACGGCTGCAAGAGCGAGATCGCACCGCGATGCTTCCCTATCTCATCCGCCGGCTCGGGCAGGCGCTGGTGCTGCTGCTCATCGTCTCGATGCTCGGCTTCGCCATCCTGCATCTGGCGCCGGGCGGGCCGCTGTCGCAGTTCGCCCTATCGTCGCAGATGTCGCCGGAGGATATCGCGCGGATCTCACGCCAGCTCGGCCTGGACCGGCCCCTGCCGGTCCAGTACGCAGACTGGCTCTGGCGCATGCTGCTAGGCGACTGGGGCACCTCCTATCGCGACGGCAGCGCCGTGCTCTCCGTCATCGGCTCGCATCTGCGGGCCACCTTCGAGTTGATGGCGACGGCGACGCTGATCGCCTGCCTGCTCGGCTGCTGGATCGGCGTTCTCGGCGCGATCCGACGCTATTCACTGTTCGACACGCTCGCCACCGTCGGGGCGATGATCGCGCTCTCGATCCCAACCTTCTGGTTCGGCCTGGTCACGATCTACGTCTTCTCGGTCACACTCGGCTGGCTGCCGGCCGGCAACCGCCACACGATCGGCGACGATTCCGTGCTCGACCTGCTGCACCATCTGATCGCGCCAGCGCTGGTGCTGGCGTTGGTCGAGACGGCGATCTGGGCCCGCTTCATGCGCTCCTCCATGCTCGACGTCATCGGCCAGGACTATATCCGCACCGCCCGGGCCAAGGGCCTTCCGGAATGGAGCGTGTTGTCGCGACATGCGTTGCGCAACGCGCTGCTGCCGATGATCACCGTTGCCGGCCTGCAGTTTCCGACCCTGCTCGGCGGCGCGCTCGTCGCCGAAACGGTGTTCACCTGGCCCGGCATGGGGCGGCTCTTCCTCGATTCCATCGCCTATCGCGACTACCCCGTGGTGATGGGCATCCTGATGCTCTCGGCCACGATGGTAATGCTCGGCTCGCTGCTCGCCGACCTGCTCTATGCGGTGGTCGACCCGCGGATCCGGATGGAGTGAGGCGATGAGCGTGCAAGCAGCCTCCGTCTCGGCCGAACCGGCCCCCGTCGCCTCCGCCAACACTGCCTGGCGACGTTTCCGCCGCCACCGGCTCGCCATGGCCGGCACGGCCACGATCCTCGTCCTGGCCCTGGGCGCGGTCTTCGGTCCGTTCCTGCTGCCCTTCGACGACACCCATATCGACATCCTGCAGCGCTTCGCGCCGCCGCTCTCCGGCGTGCATGTGCTGGGCACCGACGAACTCGGCCGCGACATCCTGGCCCGGCTGATGATGGGCGGGCGCATCTCGCTCGCGATCGGCTTCCTCGCCATGGCGGTCGCGATGGCGATCGGCATCGCGGTCGGCGTGATCGCGGGCTTCTATGGCGGCTGGCTCGGCTCCGCCCTGATGCGCTTCGTCGATGCGGTGCTGTGCTTCCCGGCGATCTTCCTGCTGCTGGCGCTGGCGGCGCTCACCGAGCCCGGCATCGTCGCGACCACGCTGCTGATCGCCGCGACCTCCTGGATGAACGTCGCCCGCATCGTCGAGGCCCAGATTCGCTCGCTGCGCGAGCGCGACTTCGCCGTGGCGGCCCGCTCCGTGGGCGCGAGCAATCTCTACATCATGTTCCGCAGCCTGCTGCCGAACGCCATGGCGCCGATCGTGGTGGCCGCGACGCTCAACGTCGCCAAGGCGATCCTGCTCGAATCCTATATCAGCTTCCTCGGCTACGGCATCCAGCCGCCGGCCTCGAGCTGGGGCAACATGCTCAACAACGCCCAGATCTATCTGACGAGCGCGCCCTGGCTCGCGCTCCTGCCGGGCATCGCGATCACGCTCGCCGTGACCAGCTTCAACTTCATCGGCGACGGCTTGCGCGACGCACTCGACCCGCGCCTGGACATCAACTGACCCTACCCTTTACTGCCGCCGCGGCCGCCCAGGCCCGTCTCAGGAGCTTCCCATGTCCCCGCCGGTCAATCGCATTCCCAGCGACGAACGCCTGCCGGAAGCCGTCGACGTTGTGGTCATCGGCGGCGGCGTGATCGGCGTCTCCAGCGCCTATCATCTCGCCCGCAAGGGGCTGTCCGTCGCGCTGGTCGAGAAGGGCCATGTCGCCGGCGAACAATCGAGCCGCAACTGGGGCTGGTGCCGCCAGCAAGGGCGCGCCCGCGCCGAGATCCCGCTCGCCCGCGAGGCACTCCGCCTGTGGGAGGAGCTGCAGGAGGAGGCTGGCGCCGATACCGGCTTCCGCCGCACCGGCGTGCTCTTCCTGACCAAGGACCCCAAGGAAGCGGCCGACTGGGAGCATTGGGCCGAAATCGCGCGCGAGATGCAGGTCCATTCCACCCTGCTGACGCCGGCGCAGGTCGCCGAGGCCCTGCCCGCGAACACCGAGAAATGGGTCGCAGGCCTCCATACCCCCAGCGACGGCCGGGCCGAGCCCTCGATGGCGGTGCCGGTGCTCGCGCTGGCGGCCCGCAAGCGCGGCGTCACCATCCATCAGGGCTGCGCGGCCCGCGGGCTGGAGACGACAGGCGGCGCGGTCAGCGCCGTCGTCACCGAGAAGGGCACGATCCGCACCCAGGCCGTGCTGCTCGCCGGCGGCGCTTGGTCCTCGCTGTTCTGCCGGCGCCACGGCATCGACCTGCCGGTCGGACTGGTCGACGCCACCGCCTGCCGCACCACCCCGGCGCCCGAATTTACCGACGGCGCGCTCGGCACCACCGCCTACTGCATCCGCCGCAGGCTCGACGGTGGCCTGACCCTGGCGCTGCGCGGGCGCGGCACCGTCAACCTGACGCCCGACATCCTGCGTTACGCCAAGGCATTCTGGCCCACCTTCAAGCAGCGTCGCGCCGGGTTGAAGCTGCGGCTGGGCGCCGATTTCTTCAAGCAGCTCTTCGGCAACGCGAACTGGCGCCTCGACCAGCCCTCGCCCTTCGAGGCGGTGCGCGTGCAGGACCCCGCCCCCGACATGGAGCTGGTCAACGCGGCTCTGGCCGCGCTGATCGCGGGCAATCCCGCGCTCAAGGACATCCGCATCGCGGAGGCCTGGGGCGGCACCATCGATTCGACGCCCGACACCGTGCCGGTGATCTCCGCCGTCCCGAGCCTGCAGGGCTTCTTCCTCGCCACCGGCTTCTCGGGGCATGGCTTCGGCATCGGCCCGGCGGCCGGCAAGCTCGCCGCCGAGATCGTCCTGGGCGATACGCCGCTGGTCGACCCCGCCGCCTACAGCTACGAGCGGCTGGTCGACGGCCGCCCGCTGGCGCCCGTCGGGCTGTTCTGAGGCCGCCGGCATGACCATTCTCTACAAGGCGAGCGCCGAGCGGGCGGGGCAATGGGCGGAGGCCTTCGCCCGGCTGGCCCCCGACGTCCCCTTCCGCGTCTGGCCGGATATCGGGGATCCCGCCGCTGTCGAATATCTGCTGCTCTGGCAGCCGCCGGAACGGATCGCCGAGACCTTCCCCAATCTGAAGATGGTCTTTTCGGTTGGGGCCGGCGTCGACCAGCTCGATTTCAACGCCCTGCCGCCCGAGCTGCCGGTCGTGCGCATGCTTGAGCCTGGCATCGCCGAGAGCATGGCGGAGTTCGTCTGCATGGCGACCCTGATGCTGCACCGGGACATGGTCGTCTATCTCGACCAGCAGCGCCGGCGGCAATGGTGCGAGTTCCAGGTCAGGCCCTGCGCACTCCGCCGCGTCGGCATCCTCGGGCTCGGCCAGCTCGGCCAGGCGAGCCTGGAGAAGCTGCGCCCCTTCGGCTTTCCCCTCTCCGGCTGGAACCGCTCGCCGCGCGAGATCGAGGGCGTCACCTGCTTCACCGGTCCGGACGAGTTGCCCGCCTTCCTGGCGCAGACGGACATCCTGGTCTGCCTGCTGCCGCTGACCGAGGCGACGCGCGGCATTCTCGACGCGCGGCTCTTTGCCGGACTGCCGCAGGGCGCCGCCATCATCAATGTCGGGCGCGGCGGCCATCTCGTCGAGGCTGACCTCCTGGCCGCCCTGGAAACCGGGCAGCTTTCGGGCGCGATGATCGACGTGCTCGAGCCCGAGCCGCCGCCGCCGGAGCATCCGTTTTGGCAGCATCCGCGCATCGTGATGACGCCTCACATCGCCAGCATGACGCGCCCGGAGGGCGGGGCCGCCTTCGTGCTCGAAACGATCGAGCGCCACCGCAAGGAGCTTCCGATCGAGGGGCTCGTCGCGCGCGGTCAGGAATACTGAGCGCACGACTCCTGTTCGCGGCCGACCACCCGTCCGGGCCTTTCCGCACGGGCGTTGTCACGATAACTGCCGGCGGATGCGTAAAGGTGCCTGTGGCTGGGTGACAGGCTCCGAAGTCGACTGACCCATGGCGGGTATCCACCGTGCCCGTTTTGCGGTTCCACCGACGGTGAATTTGGATCGGAAGCCCGATGTCCCGTCTCGGAGCCGCGGGCGTCCGCTTCCGGGCAAAGCACCAAGGTCAGGTTGTG
>NZ_CAMFJF010000094.1 GCF_945956895.1 uncultured Allobosea sp.
CGCCCCCGACACGCTGAACGCATTGCCGGCCGCGTCCGTCACGCCGGACAGGTTGTACGCCTTGATCGCCAGATCAGCGGTATTCTCGCCCGCCGCGACCTTGTACTCGAACTGCAAGGTATCGCTGCCGGCACCGCTCACATACTTGGCCGTGCCGTTGTCGTTGAGCGACAGGGTCGGCGTGCCGTTGACGGTGACCGCTTCGCTGAACTTGAGCGTCAGGGTCACGGTGTCGCCAGCGCGGACCGTACCGGTGCCGTTCGTGACGCCGGGCCCGTTGGCCGCCACCCACTGCACCGTCGGCGCAGTGGTGTCCTGCGTCGGCAAGGTGCCCGTCGGCGGAGTGGTAGTGGTCGGCGGATCGGTCACGACGGGAGGGGTGGTCGGATCGGTAACCGCACCACCCGACGAGCCGCCCGTGCTTCCCGAGCCCGAACCACCGCTCACGCCCTGAAGCAGGGGCGTGATGTTGCCCATGTCATGCCAGAGCGCGGTCATCGTCGCGTCGTCGAAGGCGTTGGCCTGCGCCCGCACATTGGTCGTGCCGCCGGCGACGTCGATGACGTAAGCGCCATATTGCTGCATGGCCTTGAAGACCTGCTGGCCAAGCGGCGAGAGGCCGGCGGGCATCGGTGTGCCCGGCGGAATCGCGAGGAGCTGCCCTTCCTGGACGATGCCCGAGGAGCTGCTGCCGTCGCTGGAGATGGCCTGGCCGACAGCGCCGGGCTTGGCGAGACCGAAGTCGACGGCAAGCTGCAGTGCGTGATCGATCGATCCGTCGACCGTTTCGTCCTTGACGATAAGGCCACCGAGCTGGCTTGCGCCGGCCGCGGTGATACCCGCGCTGAGGAAGGGCGACTTGCTGCCCCAGCCATCGCCGGTGACGATGTTTTCCTGGCCGAACGACGCGGCCGACGCCGTCGTGTTGCTCGTGCGGTTGAACTGCCAGAAGTTGTAGGCGACGTCCCCGTCGATGACGATCAGTTCGCCGTCAGTGCCCGCGGCGCCATTCGCGGCTGCCGGCATGTGAACGCTGACTGTGCCGCCGGGATAGCCCCATCCCGGGGGATACGTGACTTGGACAAGAGGATCGGAGGCAGACGCAACGTAAACCGCAGGTGAATAACTATCCCATGCTACGCTGTAATTATAACCGGTCGAAGCCGGCCAAGCGAGTTTCGTAAAGGTCGCATCACTGGATACTTGTGTATTCCAACTCGAAGACGCAGAGAACGGGCGAGTTTCGAGTGAGGTCATATGCCTATTTCCTTAGACTATACGGAAGGAAACGGACAGCGAGATTGGTAGGCCAGCCAGGTATGCCTCGCCGTTCCGTGGAAAACGCAGCAGATAGCCAGGCGTGCTACGCGAAGTGCGGCCGGATGACGGGTCATCGCCAACTCGTCAGCGAATCAGAGGCCCATCCGCGAGAGAAGGTGGTCAGATAACGTGTTTGGAATGTGATGCCAAAGACAATTTGTTAAGAAAAAATTTTAACCATATTTTTCAATTGATTACAGAGACCTCGCCTGTGGAGAGCTTCGGATTCACGCGGGAACCGAACGCAAATGAGGCAGCGCGGCCACAGAATCCGGCCGGCCGGCCATCGGCCGGAGCGGGCCGATGGAACGCTGGCGCGGCTTATGCATGAAGGCTGATCTCGCCCCGGCGCGGCCAGGGATTTCTACCGGCCCGGCTGCTCCACGCGCTGGAGCAGCGGCGTAATCCGCGTGAGGTCCTGCCGGAGCGCCGCGATCGTCGCCTGATCGTAGGCATTCGCCTGGGCACGCAGGTTCGTGACCCCTCCGGCGACATCGATGACGAAAGCGCCATATCTCTGGTAGGCGCGAAAGACCTTCTGCCCGAGTGGCGACAACCCTCCCGGCATCGTCACGCCGGGCGGGATGGCCAGGCGTTCGCCTTCCTGGACGAGGCCCTGCGGATTCCGACCGTCGCCATTGATCGCCTCGCCGCTACGCCCCGGCTTCGCGTAGGCTGCATCGATCGCGATCTGCAGCGCATGAGCAATCTCGCCGCGATCCGTCTCCGCCTGGACAAGCAAGCCTGCCAGCTGGCTTGAACCGGCTGCCACGATGCCGGCACCGCGAAACGGCGATGCCTGCCCCCAGCCATCGCCGGTGACCAGATTCGTCGCGCCGTAGGATTGCGCCGTAGCCTTGCCGGTGCCCAGCCGCCGAAATTGCCAGAAATTGTGCACGGTATCGCCGTCGATCACCAGCAATTCACCGTCGGTGCCCGGGGCGCCATCGGCGTTGCCGGGCATGCGGATCTCAAGCGTGCCGGCGGGACGACCCCAGCTTGCCGGGTGCTCGACCGACACGATGGGATCCGAGACTGCGCTTACATGGATGGCTGGGGAGTAGCTGCTCCAGGCCACGCCGAAGCGTGCGCCGGCCGGCCAATCGACCCTGGAGAAGCGCGCGTCCGTGGCGATCGGCCTGTTCCAGGACGATGTGGTGGCGAAAGGCCGCTCGCCAAGAACGAAGCGGCTCCCAGCGTTATCCGCCGTGGCCGGCGCATGCGATCCTTCGATCAGGCTCGCGGCAAGTAGCAGCGTCAGCAGCGCCGGCGGCGCGCCAGGCAGCGCCGGCGGCGCGCCAGGCAGCCCCGAGGCGCGAAGGTGGCGAGGCCAGCGGCCGCGGCCGGCCCTCATCGCTCCGTCCGAACCCAGTCGATCCGGCGATGGATGAAGAACCGGACATAGGAGGGTATCTTGAGCAGACAATAGGCCGGCGCCGCGGCGAGCTCACGCCATGTGATGATCGCCTGGGCGAAACGCCACCAGGCGGCGGCGATCGCAACCGTAAAACCGGCCAGGACTGCCACAGAGATGCCGAGCGGTCCGACCGCCCCCGCCAGGGCAAACCAGGCAAGGCACAGGCCCGTCAGCAGGATCAGCGACATGGCCAGCAGCGACAGCGGCGGAATGCACAGATCGAGTGCGAAGGCGAGGAGCCTGGGATCGCGCTTCGCCAGCGCGCGCGCCGTCAGCGGCAGCAAGAACTCGCCGATGATCGCGAGATGGCCGTGCTCCCACCGCGTGCGCTGCTGGCGCTTTCCGGTTTCACCCTGGGGAAGCCGGCTGACGATCTCGGCTTCGGGACAGAACAGCGGCGAGCGACCGGCGAGCGCGAAATCGGCGCCGAGCTTCTGGTCCTCCGCGAGATGCCCGGTGGCGAGATCGACATGGCCGAGCGCATCGAAAGGCAGGGCCATTCCGGAGCCCATCAGCTGACAGGGCCAGCCGAGATGCGCCGACCCCAGCGGCCGCACGAAGGTCTTGATCGTCCATGCCAGCCGCGAAACCTTGTCGGCCGCGCTCGGCGCCGGCGGCGGCAGCATGGCGTAGCGCGCCTGCACGGGACGGCCGGTCGCGCTGCAGCGCCCGGCCAGTCGCGCCAGCGAACCGGGCGCGACCTCGCAATCGGCATCGACGATGATGACGACCTGCGGCGGGTCCGCGGCGAGGCAGCGAACGCCATGGGCCAATGCATAGCCCTTCCCGATCCGCGTCAGGTCGCGACGGATGGTGACCTCGGCCCCGGCTCTCAGGGCGGCACCGGCGGTATCGTCGGAGCAGTTGTCGGCCACCACCATCAGGCGCCCGGCGGGCGGCAATTGCGCGATGATCGGCGCGATGCTGCGGGCGATGATCGCTTCCTCGTCATGGGCAGGCATGATCACGGTGAAGCGGGGACAAGGCAGCCCCCCTGCCGGGAGCAGGCGCCTTGCAGGGCGATGGGCCGCCACGACCTGGACAATAAGGAAGACGACCGGGACCGCTGTCAGAAAACAGACCGCCAGCAAAACGAGAGTGACTGTCCCGGTCATGAACGTCATGCTGGTGCCGCTCCCTGGCTGCCGCCGGACATCCGCGTCTTTGCATCCGCTGCGATGGCGGCCTGGAGGATGGCTTCCGGCGCTACGGCTTCGGTGGGCTGGAAGGCGGCCCTCACCTTCGCGCGGTCGACCGGCTCGCGCCGCTCGACGCCATCGAGCGACCGCGCCAGGACGTCGAGGATCTGCTCGGAGGCATGACCGTCGCCGAAAGGATTCCTGGCCTGCGCCATGGCGCGGTAGGCTTCGGTGTCCGTCAGCAGCTCCCGGCAGGCCGCGACGATCGCCGCCACCTCCGTTCCGACCAGGCGCGCGGTGCCCGCCTCGACGGCTTCCGGACGCTCGGTCGAGTCCCGCAGGACGAGAACCGGCTTGCCGAGCGCCGGCGCCTCCTCCTGGACCCCGCCGGAATCGGACAGGATGATATGGGCGCTGTTCATCGCCAGCACGAAATCCTCGTAATCCAGCGGCTCGACGAGCGAGACGCGCGGGTGCGCGCCCAGCATCGGGTAGACGACCTGCCGCACGCGCGGACTGAGATGCACGGGGCAGACCACCCGCAGCTCCGGAAAGCCCTTGAGCAGGATCAGGACTGCTTCGCAGATGCGCTGCATCGGCTCGCCATGGTTCTCGCGGCGATGCGTCGTCAGCAGGAGCGTCGGCGCGGAAGCCTCCGCCGCGGCCGACGGTGCCTTGGCCAGGGTCAGGAACAGCGCGTCGATCGCCGTATTGCCGGTGACCCAGATCATGTCCGCGGGCACGTTCTCCTTGAGCAGATTGAGCCTCGACGCCTCGGTCGGCGCGAAATGGAAATCCGCGATGACGCTGGTCAGGCGACGATAGACCTCCTCCGGAAAGGGCGCGCGCTTGTCATAGGTTCTCAGACCGGCCTCGACATGGGCGACCGGCACATTCTCGTAGAAGGCGGCGAGAGCACCGACGAAGCTCGTCGTCGTGTCGCCCTGCACCACCACGACATCGGGGCGCACCTGTGCGATCACATGCTGCAACCCTTCCAGGGCCGCGGTCGTGACATGCGTCAGATCCTGGTCCCTGCGCATGACGTTGAGATCGGCCAGGATCGGCAGGTCGAAATAGGTCACGACCTGATCCAGCATCTCGCGATGCTGGCTCGTCCGGACCGCCAGCACTTCGAAGCGCTCCGGATCGGCATTGGCCGCCAGGATGAGCGGAGCGAGCTTGATCGCCTCGGGCCGGGTGCCCATCACCACGAGAATGCGTTTGCGTGGAGTCATCTGCACCTCGCTCAGGGCCGCGGCGTCGCGCGTCGGATGTGGGAAATCTGGGTGAGCGCGCTCCAGGAGATCAGGCCGACGAACTGGGAGTTCGTGACCAGATAGCGCCGGAACAGCCGCCGCGGCTCCTGAGCGAGGCGATAGGCCCATTCGAGCCCCGCGCGCTGGATGAAGACGGGCGCTCGCCTGCGCAGGCCCGCGATGACGTCGAAGCTGCCGCCGACGCCGATGACGACCTGCGCGCCGAGGTTCTTCCACTGCTCCTCGATGAAGTACTCCTGTCGAGGAACCCCCATCGCGACGAAGAGGAGCCTGGCGCCGCTTTCAGCCACCGCCCGCGCCCGCGCCTCGGCCTGGTCCGGCCCGAAATAGCCATCGGCATAGCCGCGGACGTCGAGGCCGCGATGCCGGTTCTGAAGCACCCCGACCGTTGCGCGCACGGTGCCGGCCTCGGCGCCGAGGAAATAGACGCCGATCCCCTCCTCCACCGCGCGGGCGCAGAGCTTGTCGATCAGATCGATGCCCGCTACCCGCGCCGGCAGAGGCTGCTGCCACAGATGCGAGGCCCAGACGAGCGGCTGCCCATCGGCGACCGTCCAGCGTGAGCCATCGACGAAGCGCTGCAGCCGCGGGTTGGACCGCATCATCATGAGGATCGCGACATTCACCGTGGACAGGATGCCGCGCTCTCCGGCACGGATGGTCCGGATGAGCTCCTCCACGGTCTGGTCCGCCGTCAGCCCATCGAAGCGGCCATTCAGAATCTGGGCCTGGCGGGGCGGCGAGCTCCCGGTTTCGAGACCAGGCATCGTGTCTGACGGCATCGCGGATCTCCCCGGGGCAACGGTCATCGGACGCACAGGCAGGCCGAGATGCGATGGGCGCGCGGCGCGATCTCGCCGCCGGCCTGCGACATGCCGCTTAGAAAATTCAATGCGTGATGAATTGATTGGTTCGCGAGAAAGCAATTCGCGCTGTTTCGAATGACATCAACGGTCACTCGAAGCGGCTATTCCATCAAACTATTGTGATCGAGATGCGCGACGCGATGGCCAAACGCGCAACCGGTTGCGCGTTTGGCCATCCGCTTCCGGTGCGTTTTCGAGGAAAACGCCGATTTCGCAAGCTACGAAGAACTCGCGTCCATCGCCCGCATTAAGCCTGTGCAAGTGCCGAGTATTTTGTCTGTGCAGCGTTGGAATTCGGTGGGCCAATGACGACCAACACCCTGCCTCCCCGGACGCGACATACCCCCACCACCATTCTCGCGTATGGGACGCAGGTATTCTGGACCGTCGTCGTGGCCACGGTCGAGATGATCGTGATCGCTTGCTGCGCCTTTGGCGCGTTCCTGGCGTATTCGGCCGTCGTCTATGGCGTCATCTTCTTTCGAAGCGACTATGTCCTGGCGTCCATCGCAGTGGGAGCGCTCTATGTCGCCCTCTGCATCGCCGACAACCAGTACGACCTGCTCGGCCCGGAATGGAACGAGCATAGCCGCTCGCGCGGCGGCGCGGCACTCGCCCTGTCCTTCATCACGCTTCTGACGGCCGGCTATCTGACCAACAGCCTCGGCGGCTATTCGCGCGGGACGTTCCTGGCGCAGCTGCTGGCGACGCTGCTGGGCCAGATCGCCGTAAGAGCCGCGCTCCGGCAGGTCGTCGACCGCGTCCGCGAGCATGGCCACTGGCGTCGCGAAAGCATGGCCGTGCTGGTCATGCCGGGCGCGCGCGGGGTCGGACATGTGCGTGCGCGGCTGGCAGCCCGGCACGAGCACATCCTGCGCTGGTACGATTTTCCTTCGGTTCCCGATGGAACCCGCGGCGATGCCTCCTTGGAGGTACAACTTTGTGAGATCCGGCGCGAATGCCGGGCGCTGCCGATCGACGCCGTGCTCATCCTGTTCGGCTCGGACAATATGGAAGTCGTTTCCCACACGGTGGCGGAGCTGTCGGAACTGCCTGTCCGGATCCAGCTGCTGCCGATCGAGCTGGCCGAATTGATGCGGCGCAGCCGCATCGGCAGCTATGGCCATCTGCGGGTCCTCGAACTGTTCTGCGGCCCCTGCTCGCTGCGCGACCGCTTCCTGAAGCGCGCCTTCGACATCGTCGGCTCGGCTGCGCTGCTGACCATCCTGTGGCCGCTGCTTGTCGCCGTCGCCGCCCTGATCAAGCTGGATTCGCGCGGCCCGGTTCTGTTCAAGCAGATGCGGCTCGGCTTCAACAATGAGCCGATCCAGGTCCTGAAGTTCCGCAGCATGAGCTGCATGGAGGATGCGCGCGACGGCTTTCGCCAGGCTGTCCGAGACGACCCCCGCGTGACCCGCGTGGGACGGGTGCTCAGGCGGACCAACATCGACGAATTGCCGCAATTGCTGAACGTGCTCAGGGGCGAGATGTCCCTGGTCGGCCCGCGGCCGCATGCCGTCGCCCATAACCACATGTTCGCCGACCAGATCCACCGCATGTTCCGCCGGCACAACGTCAAACCGGGCATAACCGGCTGGGCGCAGGTCAATGGGCTGAGGGGTGAGACCGACACCTTCGAGAAGATGCAGAAGCGGATCGAGCACGATCTCTACTACGTCGACAACTGGTCGTTCTTCTTCGACCTGAAGATCCTGGTCAGGACCGTCATCTCGAAGCAGGCGTACAGCAACGCCTATTGAGCGGAAAGGAACGCTCCGATGCGTGTCTGCTACTTCGTGTCCGAATATCCCGCCGTCTCGCATACCTTCATCCGGCGCGAGATCGTGGAGCTCGAACGGAACGGAATCTCGGTTCTGCGCGTATCGCTGCGAGGCCGCGGCCGTGAACTGGTGGACCCGGACGACATCGCCGAGAAGGCCCGCACGCGCTACATTCTCGACGGCGGC
>NZ_CAMFJF010000095.1 GCF_945956895.1 uncultured Allobosea sp.
AGGAAGGCGACCGTGCCGGTACCATGATCGGTCCCGGTCGTGCCGTTGACCGCAGCGGTCCGCCCGAACTCGGTCGCGACCATCAACACCGTATCCTTCCAGACCGGACCGAGCCCCTGCTCGAAGGCGGCGAAGGCACCGTCAAGCCCGCCGAGCAGATTGGCGAGGCGCCCCTTGGCCCCGCCCTCATTGGCGTGGGTATCCCAGCCTTCGAAGGCGAGCGCCGCGACACGCGGCCCGTCATCGGCACCGACCAGCGCAGCCGCGCCCTCGGCGATGCGGCGCATGCCATCGGCCGTATCAGGCCCGCCGCCACCCTTCTGCTCGCCGGCCATGCCGCGCCTTTGCGCCAGCCCTTCGGTCTCGATCGCCTGCGCGAGCGCCCGCGCCAGTCCCGGATCGCGCTGGCCGTAGAGATCGGCGAGCCGCATCGTCAGGTCGCTGCCGGCGCGTGCCATGCGCGGCGGCGCCCAGCCCAGCACCGGCGCCTCGCCGCGCACCACCAGCGGCGGCACGACGCCGATACCGAGCACGCCCTTGCGCGAAACACCCTCGCCTGCGGGCAGGTTTGCGATCAAGCGGTTGAGCCAGCCGCTCTGGGTCATGCCCGCCCCCGGCTGGCCGCTTTCCAGAACGTCCTGCCCATCGAAATGCGAGCGCTCTCGATAGCCTGTCGCCGCGGCATGGACGACCGTCGCCTGTCCCTGCCTGTAGAGCCGCGCCAGGTTCGGCATGGCCGGATGCAGGTAGAAGAAGCCGTCGAGCGGCAAAGCCGCCTCCGGCCCGTCCTTGGCAAGCGCGATGCCCTCGCGCAGGCCGGCATAATCGGGATCGCCGATCGGCGGCACGGCCGAAAGCCCGTCGAGCGCGCCGCGCAGGACGACCAGCACAAAGCGTGGATCGCGCGCGCCCGCCGCCGCATAGGCGAATTTCGGCATGAAGGACCAGGCGAAGAGCGCGCCGGCCGCCCCGAGCACGGCGCGGCGCGACGGCGTCATCCGTTCGCAATCGTCATCGTCGTGGTGAGCCATCATCGTCACCTCCGCTGGAATTCAGGCGACATCAGCAGGAGCGCGATCGCCTGCGGCTTGCTCTCGGCCCGCGCCACCGCCTGCTTCGTCTCAGGAGAAAGCAGCGGTCCGAGCATGTCTTCGGCAAGCACACGCGGATCGGCGACGGAGCCCGCAGCCTGCCGCCCCCAGCCGGCGGCGACATCGATGCGCGTCTTCAGGCCCTCGGCCGAAGCCCAGGCGGCGTTGCCGTCGGCATAACCATTGGGGCCGGAAGGCTGCCAAAAGGGCTGCCCCATCACGCCGACCGGCCCAATGATCTGGCCGAAATCCGGCTTGCGGCCGAGCGCGCGATAAGAGGCCAGCAGGAACTCCTGCGGCGACCGGATTTTTGTGGCCGGCGCCTGCCAGACTGCATCATCTTCGACCAGCGCCCGATAGACGCTCGGCAGATCGCCGCCGCTCTGTCGGAACACCCCGGCCAGCTTGTCGACCAGCGCGCGCGGCGGCGCATCCGCCGCGAAATGGCGGGCGAGCTTCGTCGCGATGAACTGCGCCGTCGCCGGATGGCGCGCGAGGTCGGTCAGCGCGGCGACGCCCTGCGCCCTGCCCGGCTGATCGTAGGAGCGCCCGAGCAAAGGTGTGGTGCCCGGCTCATGCAAGCCGGCATTGAAGGCGAAGGAACCGGGAAAGCCGAGCACGCCCTCGCGTCCAACCACCGTCCAGCCCGTGATGATCCGGGCGAGATTGGTCACGTCGGCCTGGGCATAGCCGCCGGAGACGCCAAGCGTGTGCAGCTCCATGATCTCGCGGGCGAGATTCTCGTTGAGCCCCCGGCCCCGGCGTCGCCCGGCCGGCGAGTTCGGGCCGATCGACTGGCGATTGTCGAGGAAGTCGAGCATCGCCGGGTGGCTCTCGGCCGCGATCAGCATGTCCTCGAAGCGGCCGAAGACATGCGGGCGGATCGCCTCGCGCTCATAGGCGCCGGCCATGATCCGGCACATGTTGCTCTTGGTCGCGCCGATGCAGAAATGGTTCGACCAGAACATCACCAGCCGCTCACTGAGACCCGTCTCGGCCGAAAGCGCCAGATCGACCCGCGCCTTCACCTCGTCGCGATAGGTCCGATAGGGGAGCGCCGGCTCGTTCGCAGGCTTCGCGGGCGCCATCTGATTCTGTGGCCCGCCCGGCGGCGCCTGCGGGGTGGCGCTGGCCATCTGAGAGCCCTGCTGCATCCCGGGCACTGGCGCCGCGGCGACGATGCGGCGGGCCTCGCGCTCCCGCTTCTCCTGATCCTCGAAATCGTAGAGCGCCTTGCCGATCTCGGCCGCGCCTGAAAAAAGCACGCCCTCCGGTTGGGCGACGCGGCCCGCCGCGATCTCGGCCAGAAGCTTTTCGCGGATTTGCGCCCGCGCCGCCTCGCCCTGGCCGGGCTTCGGACCCAGGCCGAACCGCTGCAGCGCCACCGCTCCTGCCGTCAGCTCGCCCGTTTCCGCCATCTGCGAAGCCTCCGGTGATGATGAGAACGAAGATCGGCGCCGACTATGGCAGAAAACCGGTATGTTTCATGACAATTCGGTAAGCTTCACTCGGCTTCTGGAACCGCTTCCGACCGGCTGAAGCACTCACCGTCATTGCGAGCGCAGCGAAGCAATCCAGGGAGACGTAGATCTCTGCCGCACCTGGATTGCTTCGCTGCGCTCGCAATGACGCCGGATCGATCGCTCAGCGCGATTTCGAACGGGATGTATTGAGCGCGACAGCATCGCGGATGAGAGCCTTGAAGGCCTCCTCATCCACCACCTCGCCCTCGCGGATATCGATGGCGCGGCGGGCATTGCCCTCAAGGCTCGAATTGAACAGGCCAGCGGGATCGGCCAGCGAGGCCCCCTTCATGAAGGTCAGCTTGACCACGCTCTTGTAGGTCTCGCCGGTGCAGATGATCCCGCCATGCGACCAGACCGGCACGCCGCGCCACTTCACCTCCTCGACCACGTCGGAATCGGCCTCGCGGATCAGCGCGCGCATCCGCGCCAGCGTCGCGCCACGCCAGTCGCCGAGCGCAGCGATCTTCGCGTCGATCAGCTCGGAAGCCGCCTGGTCCTGAGCCTCGTCCTTCGCCATGACCGTTCCCTCACTCCAGCGTCTAGACAACCACCGTGATCGCCTCGGCCGCGCGCGTCAGGCCGGTATAGAGCCAGCGGGCGCGATGCTCGCGGAAGGCGAAGCTCTCGTCGAAGAGCACGACATCGTCCCATTGCGAGCCCTGCGACTTATGTACCGTCAGCGCATAGCCGAAGGTGAACTCGTCGGTGTGCTTGCGCAGCTCCCACGGCACCTCGTCCTCGGTGCCATCGAAGAAATTCGGCATGACCGAGACCTTGACCGCCTTGCCGCCGACATCGTCCTCCGGCGTCACCCGCATGGTGATCAACCCCTTCTTCGAGGTCTTGATCTCCTGCACGATCCAGGAGCCGCCATTGAGCAGGCCCTTGCTCTTGTCGTTGCGCAGGCAGACCAGCTTCTCGCCGGCGACAGGGCTGTTATCGGTGCGACCCATGAGCTGGCGGATGCGGGCATTGTAGTTGCGCCGCGTCTTGTTCATGCCGACCAGAACCTGATCGGCGCCCATGACGATCTCGGGATTGATCTCGCCGCGCCGGATCACGCGGCTCGGCCCATATTCGCCGAGTTCGAGCTGGCCGCCCTCGCGCACGATCATCGACATTCGCACGATCGGGTTGTCTGCCGCCTGCCGATGGACCTCGGTCAGCATGACGTCCGGCTCCTGCTCGGTGAAGAAGCCGCCGCCCTTGACCGGGGGCAACTGCGCGGGATCGCCCAGCACCAGCACCGGCGTGCCGAAGGAGAGCAGGTCCCGGCCCAGCTCCTCGTCGACCATCGAGCATTCGTCGATGATGATGAGCTTCGCCTTGGCCGCCGCGCTGTCGCGGTTGAGCGCGAAGATCGGGCTCTCCTCGTCGACGCCGCGTGAACGGTAGATCAGCGAATGGATGGTCTGCGCGCCCTCGCAACCCTTGTTGCGCAGCACGAGCGCGGCCTTGCCGGTATAGGCGGCGAAGACGACATCGCCGTCGACGGCCTCGGCGATATGGCGCGCGAGCGTCGTCTTTCCGGTGCCGGCATAGCCGAACATGCGGAAGAGCTGCGGCTCGCCGGATTGCAGCCAGCGTGCCACGGCGGTCAAAGCCATATCCTGCTGGGGCGACCAGCTCATCGCGGAACCATCGTTGAAAAAGGCATGGCGCAGATGGGGCCGAGTCGGCCCGTGAGGCAAGCCCGGCGCTGTCGAAACCGCTCAGGCTGCGCGCAGGCGCCTGACGAAGGCGTTGGCCTCCGCCTGCAGGGCATTGATCCGCCCGTCGAGTTCCCTCGCGCTTGCCGCCCCGGTATCCGCCTGGCCGACGGTCTGGAGATTGGCGGCGGCGATTTCGCCCATCGCCAGCGCGGCCGTACCCGTTACGTCCGAGATCCGCGCCACGGTCTCGCCGAGCGAGCCCAGCAATTCGACATGAGACCCGACCATCGCAGCGATCTCGGTGCCGGTTTGCTCGACCGCCGAGACGCTGGCCCCGATCGCCGAAACCGCTTCGGCCGCGTGGGACAGGGCTTCGTCTGCCTGCGCGATCCGGCTGACGATCCGCCCGGCGGCATCCGATGCTTGATTCGCGAGCGTCTTCACCTCGGCCGCGACAACCGCGAAGCCGCGACCATGGCTTCCGGCGCGCGCGGCCTCGATCGTCGCATTGAGCGCGAGCAGGTTGGTCTGACGCGCGACCGCATCGATGATGCCCACGACATCGCGGATCTGGGCGGCGTTTTCGGTCAGGCGCGTCACCAGCGCATGGGTCCCGGCGGCCTCGCGGGTCGCCTCTGTCGCCATTTCCGACACGCGCCGGACCTCGGCATTGATCTGGCCGACGACAAGGTCCAGCCGGAAAGCCGCCTCGCTGGAGCGGCGCGCATCGATCCCGGCGCCGTCCACGGAAGCCGCGGCGGTCTCGGTGCTCCGCGAGATCTGGTGCACGCGGACGGCAGCATCCTGCAGCGCCATGCGCAGCACCTCGCTGGCCCGCCCGATCTCGCCGAGCAGGACGCCGAGCCGGGCTTCGAACTCATCGGCGATCCCCGAAAGCTCGGCATTGCGGATTTGCTCCAGGCGCCGCGCATCGTCGGCCTCGGTCTCGCGCGTCACCAAGGTCGCCCTGACCTCGCTGAACTGGCGCACGACGCGGGCGAGCTGGCCGATTTCGTCGGCCCGGTCGCGATGCGGCACCTCGACGACACGATCGGACGCAGCCGCCTGGCGGATCGCGTCCATCAGGTTGCGCAAGGGCCGGGTCAATTGGCTCCGCAACATCAACAGGGCCAGAAGCCCGCCGCCCAGCGGCAGGAACACCGCGAACAGGATCGTCCGCTGCCGAACGGCCTCCGCACGCGCGCCGGCGCGGACGGACGTCTCGCTCGCCCGCTTCGTGAGCTCGTCGCGCAGGGCAGCGGTCGTCGCCACGATCTCGTCGACATTGGCACGCGCATCGGCGGCGCCGGCCTCCAGCAAGGCCGCCTTCGCCGAGATCCGCTGGCCGATATCGACGATGCCGTGCTGGAAGGCGATGAAGGTCTGGATCCGCGCATTGAGCGTCGGGTTGGCTTCGCGCAAGGCGGTGGGCAGGGCGGAGATCAGGTGCGCGCGCGCCGCATCCACCAGCTCGATGGCGGCGTCGAGCTTGCCGAGCATCGCCTCGATCTCCCGCGGCGAGCTCTCCGGATCGACCCGGCTGAGCAGGGCGGCGGCCGCAACCCGGCTCGACAGCAGCGAGGCGCTGCCGGCGAGGCGGATATCCGAGAAAGCGGAAGTATCGATGCGCCGCGCCTCATCGAAGCCGCGCAAGGCGCTGGCAAGGCCCAGCGCTCCCGCGAGACCCAGCAGCGCGAAGAAAATCATGATCTTCGCCGTCAGTCCCAGTCGCCGCATCATAGCCTCAGTCTCGTAGCCCCCGCCGGTTTCGCAGATGCGAACGAACGCGAGGTTAACGCGAGACATCATGACATAACGATATCAATAGTTTAGCCGGTTATCGAATACCCCGACGGCGGGGTCTTGCTGATATGGGTGCGACGCGATTGCCCGCGACCGAAGGCCGGCCTAGCTTCGCGCCATGAGACGACGCGCCCAACGAATCTTCCTGCTCTGCCTCGGCCTTGCCTTCCTGGGCTATGCCGCTTTCGTGCTGTCGCCCTGGCCTTCGGCGCTGCTGACGCGCCTCGCCTTCGGCTATGGCGCCTCGAAGAGCACGGCGGCGCTCGCTTCCCATGTCCCCGCCGGCATCCGCGAGCAACGCGACATCGCCTACGGCAGCACCGAGGACGAGAAGCTCGACATCTATCTCCCGCCGGGCGGCGCCGAAGCAGGCAGGCCCACCGTCGTCTGGATCCATGGCGGCGCCTTCGTCGCCGGAGACCGCGCGGATGTCGCGCCCTATCTCAAGATTCTGGCCGGGCGCGGCTTCGCGACGGTCGCCATCGGCTATACCCGGGCGCCGACCGCGCGCTATCCAGTGCCCGTGCTGCAGGCGAATGCCGCACTCGGCTTCCTGCAGCGCGAGGGGCAGCGCCTTGGCCTCGATCCCGCGCGCATCGTGCTGGCCGGCGATTCAGCCGGCTCGCATATCGCCTCCCAGCTCGCCGCCGGCCTCACCGGCAAGGACTATGCGGAGCTGCTTGGCCTGAAGCCGGCTGTGGCACCCGCAATCGTGCGGGGCGCCGTCCTGTTCTGCGGCGCCTTCGATCCCACGGCCTTCGAATTGACCGGCCCCTTCGGCGGCTTCGTCCGCTCCGTGCTCCTGGCCTATTTCGGCACCTCGAACCCGTTCGACAGCGAGCGCATCACGGAGGCTGCGGTGCCGCGCTATGTCACGGAAGCCTTCCCGCCGAGCTTCATCTCGGTCGGCAATGGCGATCCGCTCGCGCCGCAATCGGTGGTTATGGCGCAGGCCCTGCGCGACCGGGGCGTCAGGATCGATACCCTGTTCTTCCCGCCCGAGACCGAGCCGAAGCTGCCGCATGAATATCAGTTCGATCTCGGCCGCCCGGAAGGGAAGCAGGCGCTCGACCGGCTGGCGGCCTTCCTGGCCGGACTGAAGAACTGAACTCCCGGATACGAGAACCATGCACATCACGGTGAACGGGGTCCGCCTCTACGTCGATATCGAGGGCGCCGGGCTGGTCCCCGACGGGCCACGGATGCGCGAGAAGCCGACGCTCATTCTGCTTCATGGCGGGCCGGGTTTCGACCACAGCATGTACAAGCCAGCCTTCTCGGCTTTGAGCGACATCGCTCAGATCATCTATTACGACCATCGCGGCTGCGGGCGCAGCGAGAACGGTCCGACAGACCGCTGGACGCTCGACCAATGGGGCGACGATGTCAGGACCCTTTGCGATACGCTCGGCATCGAGAAGCCGATCGTGCTGGGAACCTCGTTCGGCGGCTTCGTGGCTCAAGCCTATGCGACCCGCCATCCCAGCCACGCCGCAAAGCTCATCCTGGTCAGCACGGCTGCAAAGTTCGACTTTCAGCAAGTCTATGAGGCCTTTGAGCGCCTGGGAGGAGCCGAAGCGGAAAAGGCGGCCCGTGGCTATTGGTCAGCTCCCTCCAATGCAACCCGGGCGGTTTACGGAAAGGTCTGCGTCCCGCTTTACGCGCCTCGCTCCCAGAGGGATGACGCATCGTGGATTGCGCGCGCCGTCACGCGCAACGAAACCGGCGTCCATTTCAACGGCCCCGGCAACGAGCACGGCCGCTTCGACTTCAGGGCCGCACTTGCCCACATCCCCTGCCCGATCCTCGTGATGGCCGGAGACAAGGACCCGATCACACCGATCGCTTTCAGCGAAACGATCGCGGCCAGCCTCCCATCTGAGAATGTCCAATTCCGGCGCTTC
>NZ_CAMFJF010000096.1 GCF_945956895.1 uncultured Allobosea sp.
AGTCCAGCTCGCCTCGATCCGTATCTGGTTGCGAAGTTATGAGTCGGTCACCTAGACCTGATACGACCCTATGCCTTGGATCGTCAGCTCATGAAACAGCCGCTCACGCCCGCTTCGCTTGCCCCGCCCTTCGGGCAGTATTCGCATGGCATGAAGGCCGATGCGCAGGGCGTCCTGCTGACCTCCGGCCAGCTCGGCATCGCGCCTGACGGCAGCGTGCCGGAAGATGCCGGTGAGCAGGCCCGCATCTGCTTCGAGAGCATCGTGGCGATCCTGCGCGAAGGCGGCTTGTCGATGGCGAATATCGTGCGCCTCAACGCCTTCGTCACCGACCGCAAGCATATGCCGGCTTATATGAAGGCGCGCGACGAGGCTCTGGCCGATTGCCCGGTCAAGCCGGCCTCGACGCTGGTGATCGTCTCCGGCTTCAGCCGGCCGGAATTCCTGGTCGAGGTCGAGGCGACGGCCGTCTACTGAGCCGGCCCGTCCCCCCCCAATCCGAAAGCGCTCAGTGAGCACCCGCCTTGACGAAATTGGCGAGCTCCGGCGTCTGCGGGTTGGCGAAGAGTTCCTTCGATGGCCCGCTCTCCCAGATCAGCCCCTGGTGCATGAAGACGGTGGTGTCCGCGACGGTGCGCGCGAAATTCATCTCGTGCGTCACCAGCAGCATGGTCATGCCGCCCTTGGCGAGCTTTTCCATCACCAGCAGCACCTCGCCGGTCAGCTCCGGATCGAGCGCCGAGGTTACCTCGTCGAACAGCATCACCTTCGGCTGCATCGCCAGCGAGCGGGCGATGGCGACGCGCTGCTGCTGGCCGCCGGAAAGGTTGTCCGGGTAGCTGTCGAACTTCTCGGAGAGGCCGACCTGCGCCAGCACCTCCTTGGCGAGCGCCAGGGCCTGCGCCTGCGACACGTTCTTGGTGATGCGCGGCGAGAGCATAATGTTCTGCCCCACGGTCAGATGCGGGAACAGGTTGTAGCTCTGGAAGACGATGCCGACATCCTTGCGCAATTCGCGCAGCTTCGTCGGGTCCTGGGTCATCGTGTGACCGGCGACCTCGATCTTGCCGGCATGGAAGGTCTCGAGCCCGTTAATGCAGCGCAAGAGCGTCGACTTGCCCGAGCCCGAACGGCCGATGATCGCGACGACCTGCCCGGTATCGACGCTGAGCGAGACGCCTTTCAGCACCTCCAGCGCACCGAAGCGCTTGTGGATGCCTTCAATGAGAACGGCTGGCATTCATCACCTTTTCGAGATGGCGGCTGAGCCGGGAGAGCGGGAAGCAGATCGCGAAATAGATCGCCCCAACGAGCGTGAAGATCTGGAAGGCCTGGTAGGTCGCGTTATTGACCAGCATGCCGGCGCGCATCAGGTCGACGAAGCCGACGACCTGCACGATCGAGGTGTTCTTCACGAGCTGGACCAGGAAGCCGACCGTCGGCGGCAGCGAGATGCGGATCGCCTGCGGCAGGATGACATGGCGGTAGGTCTGCGCCGTCGTATGCGCCAGCGAGGCCGAGGCCTCCCATTGCGGGCGCGGCACGGATTCGATCGAGCTGCGCCAGATCTCGGCGAGATAGGCCGAGACATAGATCGACAGCGAGGCCGAGGCCGCGAGGAAGGGCGGCAGCTCGATGCCCAGCGCCGAAAGCCCGTAATAGCTCATGAACAGCACCATGAGCACCGGGATCGACTGGATCACCAGGATGTAGCCGGCCGCGAAACGGCGCAGCCATCGCACCCGCGACAGGCGCATGATCGCGAAGACGCCGCCAAGCGCGCCGCCGATGAAGAAGGCGATGGCGGTCAGCGCCAGCGTCCAGCCGGCGGAGCGCAGGATGAAGAGGGCCTCGGGCCAACCGAAGGTCTGCATCAGGCGGCCTCCCCATGCGCTTCGGTGAGGCGGGCAAGGCCCGACACCTGCGGGAAGAGCTTCCGGCCGAGCCAGTTCAGGAAGAGTTTGAAGGAGAGCGCCAGCACCAGATAGAGCACCGTCACGACGATATAGGTCTCGAACGAGCGGAAGGTGTCCTGCTCGATGATCGCCGCCGTGCCTGAAAGCTCCTGCACCGAAACGAAGGAGCAGATGCTGGAGGCCAGCATCATCAGCACGAACTGGCTCGACAGCGCCGGCCAGACCCGGGCGAAGGCCGGCTGCAGCACGACATGCTTCAGCACCTGCCATCGGGTCATGGCGAGCGCCAGCCCGGCCTCGATCTGGGACTTGTGGATGGAATCGACGCCGGCGCGAATGATCTCGGTGGCATAAGCCGCGAGGTTGAGCGTCATCGCCAGCACGGAGGCTTCGAGCCCGTTGAGGCGGATGCCGATTTGCGGCAGCCCGAAGAAGATCATGAAGAGCTGCACCAGGAAGGGCGTGTTGCGCATCAGCTCGACATAAGCGTCGACGATGTAGCCGGCCCAGCTGCCCGCGAGGCTGCGCAATGCGGTCATCGCCGTCGCCAGAACGAGCCCGAGCGCGATCGCGACGAAGGACAGCACGATCGTGAGCCAGACCCCGTTGAGGATCATCGGCCATTTGGAAAAGACGTCTTGGAAGAGCAACGGCGCGCTCCTTCGGCCTCAGGGGTAGGTCGAGGGTCGCCGGCGCGATATGCGGAACATCGCGCCGGTGTTTCGATGGTTGGAAGACAGAGCCTCCAAGCCCTCATCCTGAGGAGCGGGCTTTGGCCCGCGTCTCGAAGGATGTTTCAGAGGGCGCTGGATCATCCTTCGAGACGGCCGCTGCGCGGCCTCCTCAGGATGAGGGCTGTGTTTCCTTCCAATCTCCAACCGGATCAGAAGGTCGGGAGCGGCGGCAGCGGGCTGCCGACCCACTTCTGGGCGATCGCGTCGAGCTCGCCGTTCTGCTTGACGTAGTAGATGAAGTTGTTGAGCCACTGGCGCAGCTCATAGGCGTCCTTGCGCATGGTCATCGAGTTCGGCTGCATGCCGAAGACGAATTTGAGCTCGGTCTCGGTCTCGCCGCGCGCCTTCATGGCGGCGTTGGCCTGCGCGTCGGGGCCGGCGATGGCCTGGACCTGGCCGGAGAACAGCGCCTGCATCGTGGTCGCGTCATCCTCGAAGCGCAGGATGGTGAGGTTCAGTTCCTTCTCGCGGTTGGTGAACTCGCGCTCGACGCTGGAGCCACGGTTGACGCCCACCTTCATGCCCTTGAGATCGGCCCAGGCTTTGATCGGGACGTTCTTCTTGGCGTAGATGCCGGTCTGGAAGGCGCTGTAGGGGATCGAGAACATCACGGCCTTGGCGCGCTCGGGCGTCGGCGCCAGCGTGGCGACGAGGAAATCGACCTTGTTGGCTTCGAGCGCCGGGATGCGGGCCGGCGGGGTGAGCTGCACCATCTCGACCTTGACGCCGAGATATTTGCCGATCAGCGCGATGACGTCTGCGTCATAGCCGATGGCGTTGCCCTGGGAATCGACCGAGCCGTAGGGCGGGGCGCCGATCAGCACGCCGATCTTCACCGAGCCGCGCTTGATGATGTCGGTGACCGTCTGGGCCGAGGCCTGGCTGGCCGCGAGCATGCCGGCGCCGAGCGCGAGGGCCATGCCGGCAATCTTGAGATGCTTGAGCAGTTTCACCTGATGTCTCCTCTCCTGCGGCCGTACCGCTTGTCATGGCCCGGCTTCTGTCGGCCTGTTCGGGAAGAACGTGACGCCTGTCGCTGCGTCAGGCGCTGGCGCGCACGACGTTGACGAGCGGCTCGCCGGCGAAGCGGCGCTTGATGTTCTCGGCAATCACCCTCTGCCGGCGGCTGATGGTGCCGCTCGTCCACCCGGACATGTGCGGCGTCATTAAAACGTTTGAAAGTTCGTAGAGTGGCAGATTTGAGGGCAACGGATGGCTGTCCCCAGCGCTGGGGTAGCGATACCAGGTATCAATGATGGCCCCGCCGATCCGGCTGGTCTTCAGGGCGTCATACAGCGCCTGTTCGTCGATGGTCGGGCCGCGCCCGACATTGATCACGACGGCGCCCGGACGCATCGCCGCGAAGGCGGCGGCGCCGAGTATGCCCCTGGTCTCCTCGGTGAACGGCACGGAGACCACGACGATATCGACCGAGCCGCAGAACTCCGCGAGCGCATCGAGCGTGAAGGCGCGGTCGACCAGTGGCGAAGTCGGCACGGCGCTGCGATTGGCGACATGGACCTTCATTTCGAAGGCCTTGGCTCGCGCCGCGATCGCCTTGCCGATATGGCCGAAGCCGAGAAGCCCGATAGTCTGGCCTGCGATCTCGCCATGGACGCGCTCGGGCGCCCCGGCCCAATAGGCCCAGTCGCCTTGGCGCAGGCGCCGGTCGGCGTCAGCCAGCGGAATGTTGCGCGCCAGAAGCGCCGCCATCACGTATTCGGCGATCGCCTGCTCATGGCCGAAGCAGTTGCAGACGGCGGCGGACGGCGGCAGCGCACCGAGATCGACCATGTCGTAGCCGGCGCCCGGCACATGGAAGAGCTTGAGCCCGGCAGGCTGCGGCAGGCCGGCATCGAACTTCACGCCGACGATGACCTCGGCCTCGGCATAGGCCCTCTGGTCGGCGCCTGCTTCGAGATGATCAGGCAGCAGCCGGATCTCTGCCTTGTCGCCGACCAGCCCGACGAAGCCGTGGCTGAAGGAGGCGGCATTCTCGCCGTGAAAGACAATCCGCATGATCCTATACGTCCTTCCGTCAGGTCTTCAGCAGCGGCTCGACCCCGCAATCCAGCATGGATGGGTCGATCACCGCTTCCATCTCGTCGAACATGCCGTCCACGAAGCCGATCAGCGCGTCCGAGGCCGCGGCGGCGTCGTCCGCCAGGCGCGCCGCGATGGCGTTCAGCACCGCGATGTGATGGTCGATCGAGACCGCGAGGCCGACACGCTGCGGCATCGCGCTGTGATAGATGAAGCCGATCCGCCGGAAGATCGTGTGCAGCGGGCGCAGCGTGTGCTGGAGGAACGGCTCTGCCGCGGCCGAGAGCACGGTCTCGTCGATGCGGCGGTCCAGCGTGTTGAACTCGGCGAGGCTCAAGCTGTCCCGGCGTTCGCGCAGCAGGCGCTCGATATGCAGGAGCTGGTTGCGGTGGGAGGGACCGGCCCGTTCGGCCGCGAGCCCGATGACGAAGCGTTCGAGATCGCGGCGCAGCCGCAGCAGCACGCGCTCGCGCGCCAGATCGATCGGCGCGACCTGGAGGCCATGGCGCGGACGGACGGTAATCAGCGTATCCGCCGCCAGCCGGTTGACGGCATGATGGACCGGGGTGCGGCCATAGCCGGTCATGTCCTGCAGGTCCTGCAGCGACAGGAAGCGGCCCGGCGGCAGCTCGCAGGTGATCAGCATCGCCTCGATGCGCTCATAGGCGAGCTCGAACAGGTTGACGCGGTTGCGCCGCTTCGGCGCCGGCGCCTCCTCCACCTCGGCCTGTCGGGGCTGGATCGCGCTGCGCGCCATTCCCGGTTTCCTCCACAAGGGCGCTCTTGACCGGCGCCCGTTGGGAGGGAGCGTAGACATGTTGTGAAATTTTACAAGGGAGTGTTTCTCGCTGGCAGGGCCGCAGCGACGAGGCACAGATCGGGACGGCTCGACCGAAGACGTCCTGGCTTGTTCCGGGATCGCAGCGTCATCCCGGGCTTCCTCCGGGATCCATCGAAGGGCTCAGGACCTCTACGATGGATCCCACATCGGTGCTGCTGCGCAGCTTGTCCGGGATGACACAGCTTTTCCGCCCGGTCTCGCCGCCATCTAGGCGCTGCCCCACAGCGCATGAACAGATTGCACGATGGCGAAACCGCTGACCGCGAGCAGGATCACGATCGCGACGACGCGATAATGGCGCTGCAGGGCGGAGCGAAACAGCCGCGTTCCGATCACCTGCCCGAGGAACAAGGCCGGAATGGTCACGGCCGCCAGGAGCGCCGTCGACGCGACCAGCAGCCCGGATGCACCCGCAAAGCCGATCGCGACTGTATCCGACAGCAGGAAATACAGGACGATCGAGGCGCGCCCGACATGCATCGCCGTCTGGGCATTCAGGTAGAACAGTACCACCGGCGGGCCGCTCATCGCAGCCGCGCCATTGAGCAGACCGGAGAGGATGCCGACGCCGAAGGTCGCGGGCGCGCCCGGCTCGCGGCTCGCCTTCAGGCCGGCCGCGAGCGCGCAGGTCGTTGCGAGCACCACGAGCGCGATAACGAGGCGCATCACGTCGGCCGGCAAGGCGGCGAGGCCGTAGAGGCCGATCGGCGTCGCCAGCAAGGCGCCGGCGACGAGCAGCAGCACCGAGCGCAGATGCGCCGAGCGCCAGAGGCCAGGCAGCAATTGCAGGCTGCCGACCACCTCCAGCAGCAGCACCATCGGCACGGCGGTGACGGGATCAGCGATCAGAGCGAGCAGCGGCACGGCCACCAGCGCGAAGCCGAAGCCGGTATAACCGCGCATGATCGCCGTCAGGAAGACGATGAGGATACAGGCCGAAACCTGGCCCACGCTGAATGGCTGCAGCAAGCCGGCAATCGTCATGAAGCCCCCGCGAATGGACCAGCGCCGTATGGGCCCAGCCGGGTCTCCTGCCTAGAGCCATTCCGGCATAACTGCTTGGCGGCTTTGCATGGTGTCGAAGCAGTCCGGCGACAGCTTTGGCGCGCAAGGCATGAAGGCTTGGCCTCAGCGGGGAGCGCCAGCCTCCAGCAGCGCGACCATCGCGGCGTAACCACGCGCCCGGGCGTGCTGCAATGGCGTGACGCGCTGACCATCGCCGAGATTGCGATTGGCGCCGGCCGCCAGCAGCGCTCGCACCGTCTCGATATGGCGCTTGCCGCCGTCGCCGAGGATCACCGCCTCGATCAAGGCGGTCCAGCCGAGGTTGTTGACGTGGTCGAGCGGCGCGCCGGCCTTGATCAGCTCGCGGACGATGCCGTCATGGCCGAGATGGGCGGCAGCGATCAGCGCCGTCCCATCATAGCGGCTGGTGGTGAGCGTGGCGGAGGCGCCCGACTCCAGCAGGGCCTTCAGCGCCGGCACGTCGTCGCTGACCGCGACGATGGTGACGGCGTCGTAGCGCTGGTTATCGAACAAGCCGGGATCGGCGCCGGCAGCAATTAGCGCGCGGATCGCCTCGACCTGCCCGCGGAAGGCCGCGACATGCAGCGGCGTGCGGCCGTTGCCGTCGCGGGCGTCGAGTTTCTCCCCGGCCTTCGCGAGGCTGCGGATGACCGTGACATTCCCGGAAGCCGCCGCGGCATGCAGGCCGCGATAGGCGGCGAGCTCGGTCGCATCGGGCGGCGTCTGTGCCACAGCCCGGCCGGCCAGCGTTGCCGCGACCAGGGCCGTAGCGATCAGCAACATCCTCACCATCGCAGTGCTCCTTTCACAAAGCGAGGCAGGCGGCCGCTTCCGCAACCGCCTGCCCAGTTTCAGCTCTGATCCAGGCTCAGCGCAGCTTCGCCTTCACCTTCTCGATGCCGGCATTGGCGCATTCCTCATCGATCAGGCCGTTCGGGGCACCGCCGACGCCGACCGCGCCGATCACCTCGTCGCCAACCTTGACCGGCACGCCGCCGCCGAGCAGCAGGAAGCCCTCGATCGCAGCCACGTTGCGCTGGGCCGGGTTCTTCTCGACGCCTTCGGCCATCGCGGCGGTAGCGTTGCGGGCCGAGGCCGAGGTGAAGGCCTTGTCGCGGCTGGCGGCAACGGTGTGCGGACCGGCCCGGTCGGCGCGGAGCACGGCGCGGGTGACGCCGGCGCGGTCGACGACCGTCGCGGTGACGTTGAAGTTCTTGGCGGCGCAGGCCTCGACAGTCGCCTGGGCGATTTCCTGGGCGATGGCGAGCGGCATGTTGCGCTCCTGCAGGACCTGAGCGCCGGCAGCGGCCGGAACGAGCGCGAGCACAACGGCAGCGGCGGCGAAACGGATCTGGGTCATGATCTCTCC
>NZ_CAMFJF010000097.1 GCF_945956895.1 uncultured Allobosea sp.
ATGCGGCGTCTCGCGCAGGCAGTCGAGGATCAGCACGTCGAGATCGGCCATGGCCTCCATCGCCGCCGGTGGGATCAGGCTGACATCCGGCAGATAGCCGAGATCGCCGAAGCGGAAGCCCAGTGCCTCATAGTTCGGCCCGTGTTCGACCCGGAACGGCAATGCCGTGATCGGCCCGCCGGCGCCATCGATGGTCTGCGGCCGGCCGGCGCTGATCTCGTCGAGATCGAGGATCGGCGGATAGTAGCTGCCGGGCGGCGTCTCGAAGAGATAGCCGAAGCGCGAATGCAGCGAGGCTTGCGTCGTCTTGTCGGCGTAGATGCGAATGCGCCGTTGCATGTGCAGGACGAGCGCGCGCAGGTCGTCGATGCCATGGGTATGATCGGCATGGTCGTGTGTCAGCAGCACGCCATCCAGCCCCGGCACCTCCGCCGCGAGAAGCTGCTCGCGCAGGTCCGGCGAGGTATCGACCAGCACTCGCGTCATTCCGTCGGGGCCGATGCGCTCGACCAGGATCGAGCAGCGCCGGCGCCTGTTCTTCGGCTCGTTGGGGTCGCAGGCGCCCCAGCCGGAGCCCGGCCTCGGCACGCCGCCGGATGATCCGCTGCCGAGGATGGTGACGGTGAGCGTCATGGCGCCGGATCAGGCCACCTGCGCAACCGGCGCAGCGTGGTCCATCTTCCAGTAGCAGCGCCGTGCGTTCTCCGTGGTGATGCCAGCGATCTCGTCGAAGGACACGCCGATCGTGTCGCCAAGAACCTTCGCCGTCTCAACGACATAAGCCGGCTGGTTGCGCTTGCCCCTGAACGGGACTGGCGCGAGATAGGGCGCATCCGTCTCGACCAGCAGGCGCTCGCGCGGGACCATCCGAGCGATCCGGCGCAGGTTCTCGGAGGTCTTGAAGGTCAGGATGCCGGAGAAGGAGACATAGAGCCCTAGCTCGACGCCGGCCATCGCCAGCGCTTCTCCGGCGGTGAAGCAGTGCAGGATAGCAGGGAAGGCGCCCTTCCCCATCTCATCGCGCAGGATCGCGATCATGTCGTCATCGGCCTCGCGCGCGTGGATGACGAGCGGCAGCTGCGTGACCCGCGCCGCGGCGATATGCGTGCGCAACCCCTGGGCCTGCGCGGGGCGCGGGCTCGAATCGTAGTGATAGTCGAGCCCGGCCTCGCCGATCGCGACGCAACGCGGGTGGCGCGACAATTCCACGAGGCGCTCGGCCGTGACGTCGAGCTCCTCATGGGCGTTGTGCGGATGCGTGCCGACCGAGAACCAGACCGACGGAAAACGCTCCGCCAACGCGGCATAGTCGGCGTAGCGCGCAACCCGCGTCGAGATCGTCACCATCCGGCCGACGCCGGCGTCTTCCGCCCGCGCGACATAGGCCGGCAACTCCTCGGCGAAGTCCGGGAAATCGAGATGGCAATGTGTATCGATCAGCATTCAAGCCTCTGGAAAGCTTTCCCGATCGGCATGAGATGTCATTGCGAGCGCAGCGAAGCAATCCAGGGGGACGTAGAGCTCTGCCGCTCCTGGATTGCTTCGTCGCTTCGCTCCTCGCAATGACGCCCCAGATATCGGGACGTTCAAATCACGCCGCCTGCCCGTCCTCGGGCTCGACATAGCGCGGGAAGATCGCGCTCGGCGCCGGCAAAGCAGTGCCGCTGACGAGCCGATGCTCCGCACCGAGAGCCGCAAAGCTGCGATCCTGCGGCGCGACGCTCAGCAGGTCGAGCAACTTGCCTGCGGCCACCGGCATCACCGGCTGAATCAGGATCGCGACCTCGCGCAGAACCTCGATCGTGACATAAAGGATGGTGTCACGGCGCGCCGGATCGGTCTTGGTCAGGCGCCAGGGCTCGTTGTTGGCGAAATAGCGGTTCGCCTCGGCAATGAGCGCCCAGAGATCGGCCAGCACGGTGTGAAGGGCGAAATCCTTCATCGCCTCGCGCGCCTTGGCGAGCGCCGCGTCAGCCATGGCGAGCACGGCTTCGTCGGCCTCGTTCAGCGTCCCGCGCGGCGGCACCCTGCCCTCGCAGTTCTTGGCGATCATCGACAGCGAGCGCTGTGCGAGATTGCCGAGATCATTGGCGAGGTCGGCATTGATCCGCCCGACGATGGCGTCGTGGCTATAGTTGCCGTCCTGGCCGAAGGAGACCTCGCGCAGGAAGAAATAGCGCAACTGATCGACGCCGTAGGTCTCGGCGAGGCCGAAGGGATCGACCACGTTGCCGAGCGACTTCGACATCTTCGTGCCCTTGTTCAGCAGGAAGCCGTGGCCGA
Organism: uncultured Allobosea sp.; assembly: GCF_945956895.1. Classification (GTDB taxonomy): domain Bacteria; phylum Pseudomonadota; class Alphaproteobacteria; order Rhizobiales; family Beijerinckiaceae; genus Allobosea. The sequence continues at coordinate 2,284 of NZ_CAMFJF010000097.1, forward strand.
AGACGCGCTTCGGCAGCGGCAGCCCCGCCGACATCAGGAAGGCCGGCCAATAGACCGCGTGGAAGCGCACGATGTCCTTGCCGATGATATGGACATCGGCCGGCCAATAATGCGCGCGCGGGTTCGCCGGATCGGGGAAGCCCGTCCCGGTGACGTAGTTGTTGAGCGCGTCGACCCAGACATACATGACGTGCTTCGGATCGCCGGGTACGGCTAAGCCCCAGTCGAAGGTCGTGCGGCTGATCGAGAGGTCCTCGAGCCCGCTCTTCACGAAGGAGACGACCTCGTTCTTGCGCGTCTCCGGCGAGATGAAGTCCGGCACGTCCTCGTAGAGTTTCAGCAGCCGATCCTGATAGGACTTGAGGCGGAAGAAATAGCTCTCCTCCTCGACCCACTCGACCGGAGTGCCCTGCCCGCCCAGACGCGTCCCGTCGGGCTGGAGGGTGGTCTCTTCCTCGCCGTAGAAGGCCTCGTCGCGGACCGAATACCAGCCGGCATATTTGGCGAGATAGATGTCGCCATTGGCCTCCATCCGCCGCCAGAGTTCCTGGGTCGAGGGCAGGTGATCGGCGTCCGTCGTGCGGATGAACCGGTCGAAGGAACAGCCGAGGCGCTGCTCCATCTCCTCGAAGCGAGCCGCGATCTTGTCGACGAACTCCTTCGGCGAGAGGCCGTTCTGGGCCGCCGTGCGCTGCACCTTCTGGCCGTGCTCGTCGGTGCCGGTCATGGCGAAGACGTCGTAGCCGTCGAGCCGCTTGAAGCGCGCGATCGCGTCCGACGCCACCATCTCATAGGCGTGGCCGATATGCGGCGGCCCGTTGGTGTAATGGATCGCGGTCGTCAGATAGAATTTCGGGGCCGTGGCCATCGTCTGTCCGAAAGCTTCGCTTCACGCTGCGCGCGAGCGGGACACCGCAGACGACAGATCATGAAACAGGGTCATCACCAGCGGGCGGCGGTCGAGATTATAGGTCTCGACCTCGCGCGCCTGCTGCCCAAGCTTTTCCCATACCTCCGCCAGCGGTGCAAGGCGCGCCGGTTGCGCCGCAGCATGCGCGTGGAGATGGTCGGAGATCCAGCCCTGCACGGTTTCGATCATCACCGCGAAGTCGCGCTCGCCTGCCTTGCCGGCGACATCCTCGGCCAAGGCCATCAGGGCGGTGAGATCGATCTGCGGGAGGGCGTCGAGCCGTGCCCTCACCGCCTCGACCAGCGCCAGCGTCTCGGGATCGACATAGGTCAGCGCGCGGCGCACCGAGCCCTCGGAGAGGCTCGCGGCGCGGCGCAACGCCGAGCCGTCGAAAGGCATCTCCATGCGCTCCAGCGCCAGCCGGCCGGCTTCCGCAACATCGGCTTCCGCGAGTGGATCGAAGGTCAGCAACCGGCAGCGCGAGCGGATCGTCGGCAGCATCCGCCCCGGCGCATGGGCGACGATCAGGAACAGCGCCCGCGGCGGCGGCTCCTCCAGCAGCTTGAGCAGGGCGTTGGCGGCCGAGCGCTCCATGTCCTCGGCCGAGTCGACGATGCAGACGCGCCAGCCGCCCTCGGCCGCGCTGGCGCCGAAGCGGTCGATGACGCGCCGGATGGAATCGACCGGGATATTGCTCGTATAGCTTTTGCCGTCCGGTTTCGGGATCCGGCGCAGCACATGCAGGTCGGGATGCGACTGCGCCATCACGCGCCGCGTCGCCGGATCGTTCTCCGGCATGGCGAGATCGACGGCGCGGGCCGCCCTCGCCTGCGGATCGCCGGCCGCAAGCAGGAAGCGCGCGGCACGATAGGCGAAGCTCGCCTTGCCGATGCCCTCGGGCCCGCCGAGCAGCCAGGCATGGTGCATCCGGCCAGAGGCCAGCGCGTCGAGGAAGGTCCGCTCGCGCACGGCATGGCCGACCATAGCGAGCGTCTCGCGCGGATGCGGCGCGCTCGGCAGCCGGTCGGGTTCGTCGCTGGTCGCTAGCATCAGGCTTCCGGTTCGATGGGCAGGCGCTCGCACAGGATATGCCACGCCGCCTCGGCAAGCGCCTCAGGCGGAAGCGTCGCATCGAGCACGGCGCAGCGCTGTGGTTCGGCGCTCGCGATATCCCTGTAGGCTTGGCGCAGATTGCGATGGAAGGCCAGCGTCTCGCCTTCGAAGCGATCGACCACCTCACCCGGCCGACGACGTTTGGCGGCGCGAGCAAGACCGATCTCGGGATCGAGGTCGAGGATCAGCGTCAGTTCGGGCATCAGACCGGAGATCGTCACGGCTTCCAGTTCGGCCAGCACGCCCCTGTCGAGCTGGCCGAGTACGCCCTGATAGACCCGCGTCGAATCGATGAAACGATCGCAGATCACCCATTCGCCGCGCTCAAGCGCCGGGCGGATCAGGCTGTCGATATGGTCGATCCGGGCGGCCGAGAACATCAGCGCCTCGGCGAACGGGCCGTAGTCTCGCGCTTGCCCCGCCAGGATCATCTCACGGATCGCCTCGGCCTTGGGCGAGCCGCCGGGCTCGCGCGTCGTCCGCGCCGTGAGGCCTGCCGCCTCGAGGCGTTCGCTCAGCGCGCGCGCCAGCGTCGACTTGCCGGCGCCCTCCCCGCCTTCGAGCGTGATGAAATGTCCCTTGTCCATCTCGGCCTGATCAGCTCCGGTTCAGCGCCTTGCGAACCCAGCCTGTCGTGGCCTCGAAAAGGGCATCCAGCGCCCGGCTCTGCAAGCTGCCGGCCTGCACGCTCTCGGCCGCATAGAGCGGAATGTCCAGCGTCTTGATGTCGCCGCGTGTCACCACGAGCCGCGCCACCTCCGCGCCCTCCTGGACGGGTACGATCAGCGGGCCGCGATAGACGATCCGTGCCGCCAGCCGCTCCGTGCTGCCGCGCGGGAGCAGCAGGCTGACGACGCCCTTGCTCCGGAGCGCGACGCGGCCCTTCTCGCCGCCATAGACGCTGGCCTCGCCCACCGTCTCGCCGGCAGCGAAGAGCTGGCGCTTCTCGAAGGCGCGAAACCCCCATTCGAGCAGCTTGCGCGCTTCCGTCGCCCGATCACGCGCCGTCTTGAGGCCGTTCACGACCATGACGAGCCGCTGGCCGTTCTGCACGGCGGAGCCGACGAGCCCGAAGCCGGACTCGTCGATATTGCCGGTCTTCAGCCCGTCCGCGCCGATATCCATCGTCAGCAGCGGATTGCGGTTCTGCTGGCGGATCTTGTTCCAGGTGAATTCGCGCTGGCCGAAGATCTTGTAGAGCTCGGGATAGGTCTTGATGATGTGGTCGGCGAGCAGGGCGAGCTCGCGTGCCGTCACGCGCTGTTGCGGGTCAGGCATGCCGGTCGCGTTGCGGAAGACGGATTTCGTCAGGCCGAGCCCCCTCACCCGCTCCGTCATGATCCGGGCAAAGGTGGTTTCGTCCCCGGCAATGGCTTCCGCCAGTGCAATCGAGGCATCGTTGCCGGACTGGACGATGATGCCCTGCAGGATGTCCGACAGCTTGATCCGGCTGTTGAGGAGCGCGAACATCGCCGATCCGCCCGAAGGGCCGCCGCCCTTGCGCCAGGCGTTCTCGGAAATGCCGATCTCGCTGTCGAGCGTCAGCCGTCCGGCGGTGATGTCCTGGAAGGCGACGAGAACGGTGCCGAGCTTCGCCATGCTCGCCGGCACCATCAACTCGTCAGCCGCCTTTTCATAGAGAACAGCCCCGGTGTCCGAATCGAGCAGGACGGCATAGGGCGCCTGCGACTGGAAACCTTGGGCAGAAGCCGCGGAGCCAAACAAGGGGAGCCCAAAAGCCAGGACGAAGCCTGCAACGAGCAGGCGCGCCGTCCGCAGCGGCGCTGCAATCCTTGGCAAACGGCAAAAGGCGCTCATGCTTCGATGTGAAGCAGAGCGCCCGCCATCAGGTCAAGCCGGGATCAGTTCCGCGCGAGCGGCTGCAAGGCCTGCGGCGCAAGCTTGTTGAGCGGGTGTGTCTTGGCAAGGCGCTCGCCCATGCCCTTCTCCGGCGCGGCGAACAGGCTCGCCACGCTGGCGCGCGTCGGCGGCAGGGTCGTCCGCAGCGTCGCGGGAACCACGACGGGCTTGGCCGCGTTGGCGATGGTGTCGAGATCGAACGGACGGTTCGGCGGTAGCGGTGCTGCGCGCACGGGCTGCGCGTCGACGGGCGTCGAGACGGTGGAAGCCAGAGAGGCGACGACCGGGGTCGAGGGCGTGATCGTCCGCGACTGCTGCGGCGCATAAGCCTGCACGACCGGCGTCGCGACGGGGGCGGGCTCCGGCTCGGCTGCCGGCTGAGTATCGATATCGACGCTGCGAGTGCGCGTGGTGGCGACAGGCTCGGCGCTTGCGACCATCGTCCGGGCGCTGGTGCCCGGGATCGGGGCCGGCGAGCCATCGGTGCGGAGCGTGGCGAGCAGGAGCTTGTCGTCGGAACCGGCGAGCGAGGCCTGGCCGAGATATTCCATCTTGATCCGCGCCGTGCCGAGATGGCGGAAAGCCAGCGCGTCGGCGGTGGTCTGCGAGAGATCCATCATGCGGCCGCCATGGAAGGGGCCACGGTCGTTGACGCGCACGATGATCGAACGGTTGTTCATCAGGTTCGTCACGCGGGCATAGGCCGGCAGCGGCATGGTCGGGTGCGCGGCCGAGACGCTGTGGCGGTCGTAGACCTCGCCATTGGCGGTGCGGCGGCCGTGGAAAGCCTCGCCATACCAGGAGGCCAGGCCGACCTGCGCAAAGCCAACGGGCTTCTCGAACGGAGTATAGCGCTTGCCGGCGACCGAATAGGCCTTGCCGACGAGCTGGCGCCCGCCGCCCTTCGGTACTTCCTCGCCCTCGGCGACGACGCGCGGGCTGGCAGCACCGTATTTCGATTGCGGGAAGGCTCCGATTTCCTTGGAGCGGCGCCCGGCGACCTGGTTTCCGGCACAGTTCGCGGCGAACAGGCCGACGAGGACAACGCAGCCCATGCGGACGGCGGTGGGCATGGAAGAAGACGCTGGCATCGATCCGGACATCGTGGAGACGGTCTCCTGGGCCGAAAAGCGAGCGTCTTGAGTCATTCCGCCAATTCCGCTTTCTGCGCCAAAAACTATTCAGTCAGCTCACCGCCATAGGCAGCAGAGCCGAGTTTTCGGCGAATTCCATTAAGGGATCGTTAAGCCGCTAAAATCCGCTGGAAAGCGGACCGCTGAACCGCTGAACAGGCCATCCCCGCGCCGTTGGGCGGCCACAGGAGCGTTCGAAAAGCGGCGCATGTCAACGCCGGAACGATCGCGGCCGCCATTTTTCTGTGCAGCGTGGCCTGTTGGACACGGTCGATATCTGGCGCGATCACGGCTCGAACCGGGGCGATCGCACGGTTTCAGCGCCGTTTCACCACTCCCAACGCGGCCGGATCGTCCTTTTTTGCCCGCCGCGATCTTCCGCTTGCAAATCGGCTCCCCGAACGGCATTGAACGGCCCCATGGAAGGGTGGCCGAGTGGTTTAAGGCAGCGGTCTTGAAAACCGCC
>NZ_CAMFJF010000098.1 GCF_945956895.1 uncultured Allobosea sp.
ACAAATCTGGCCTGGAAACGCACAACGGAGTTCGGAGCCTTGAAAGCCCGAGCCTTCAGCTATTTTCGCCCCGCCACGATCGCGGAGGCGCTCGCGGTCTTCGCCGAGGCCGGCGGCGATGCCAGCTACATCGCCGGCGGGCAGAGCCTCGCGCCGGCGCTGGCCCTGCGCCTGCAGGCGCCGGAGCGCCTGATCGACATCGCTCATATCCCCGAACTGCGCGGCATCTCGCTGGAGGATGGCAGCTTGCGGCTGGGCGCGTTGACCCGGCATGTCGAAGCGCATGACGATCCGTTGATCGCCAGATACGCGCCGCTGCTTTCGCTGGCCGCCCCCCATGTCGCGCATCCGGCGATCCGCAACCGCGGCACGCTCGGCGGCAGCGTCGCCCTGGCGGATCCCGCTTCCGAATTCCCGGCGATGATGCTGGCCATGGATGCCGAAATGGAGATCGCAGGTTCCGAAGGCGCGCGCCGCGTGCCCGCCGCGGCGTTCTTCCAGGACCTCTACCAGACCGCGATCGAGCCCGGCGAATTGCTGGTCGCGTTCCATATTCCCGCCGCGCATCCGAAGCATCGCTGCGCCTTCGACGAACTGGCGCGCCGGCGCGGCGATTATGCCATCGTCGGTTGCGGCGCGATGCTCGGCCTGGAAGGGGCCCTCGTCGAGGAAGCCCGCATCGCCTTCCTTTCGGTCGGCCCCGTTCCCGTGCGGGCCAGGGCGGCGGAAGCCGTGCTCGCCGGAGGCGTGCTCGACGGCGAGGCTATCCGCCGGGCACAGGCGGCGCTCGCCGACGACCTCGATCCGCAGGACGACGAGCAGGTGCCGGCGGCGATGCGCCTGCATCTGGCGCGCGTCCTGCTCGGGCGCCTGCTCGGCCGGATCGCGGAGGCATCATGACAGCGGCCGTTCCCGTCACCATCACGATCAATGGCGAGACGCTGACGCGGCTGGCCGAGCCGCGCGAGACGCTGGCCGATTTCCTGCGCCGCGATCTCGGCCTGACCGGCACCCATGCCGGCTGCGAGATGGGCGTCTGCGGCGCCTGCCTCGTCATGCTGGACGGCGTGCCGGTTCATGCCTGCCTGACCTTTGCGGTGCAGGCAGGCGGCGCCGCCGTCGAGACGGTGGAAGGATTGAGCGAAAGCGCCGTGATCGCCGATCTGCAACGCGCCTTTCACGGGCGCAACGCGCTGCAATGCGGCTTCTGCACGCCCGGCATGCTGGTCACCGCCCATGGGCTTCTGACACGCAAGGCGATGCCGAGCCGGGAGGAGATCCGCGACGCCCTCTCCGGCAACTACTGCCGCTGCACCGGCTACGAGGCGATCGTCGATGCGATCGAGGCCGTCGCGCGCTGCCGCGCTGCAGGCGAGACCGCAGCCGCCTCCCTGGAGGAGCCGGCATGAACGCGCCGCTCGGCACACTCGATCGCCCGAACTCCTATATCGGCCGCTCGGTCTCGCGCCCCAACGCCAAGCGCCTGCTGGCGGGACGGGGCCGCTATGTCACCGACCTCGTACTGCCGCGCATGCTGCACGCCGCCTTCCTGCGCAGCCCCTATGCCCATGCCCGCATCGTTTCGATCGATGTCGCGGAGGCGCGCGCGATGCCCGGCGTGAGGCTCATCGCGGCCGGGGCGGACCTAGCGAAGCTGTGCAAGCCCTGGAGCGGCACGCTCGACCATTTCAAGGGCATGAAATCGGCCTCGCAACTGCCCCTGCCGCTCGAGGAGGTGCTGTGGGCCGGCCAGGCGGTCGTCGCGGTGGTCGCCGATACGCGCGCCCAGGCTGAGGACGCGGCCGAGGCGATCGCGGTGGAGTTCGAGGAGCTGCCGCCGGTCGTCGACGTGGACACCGCACGGGAGCCGGATGCCGACCGGGCCGCTGTCGCCGTCTCTGACAATCTCTGCTTCGGCAGCCGGCTCGATACCGGCGGCATCGACGAGATCTTCGCGGAGGCCGCCCATGTCGTCGAGGAGGAGTTTCATTTCGGCCGGCATACGGCGGTGACGCTGGAGCCGCGCGCGATCCTCGCCGACTGGGATGCGAGCGAGGGCAAGCTCACGGTCCATCACGCGACACAGACGCCCTACCAGTTCCAGGACCTCTATTCGCGCCATTACGGCATCCCGGAAGCGAGCGTGCGCGTCGTCGCCCCCGATATCGGTGGCTCCTTCGGCATGAAGCTGCATGTCTATCACGAGGACATGGCGGTCGTGGGCCTGAGCATGCTCTGCGGGCGGCCGGTCAAGTTCGTGGCGGACCGGATCGAGTCCTTCGTTTCCGACATCCATGCCCGCGACCACCGCGTGCGCGCCCGCATGGCGCTGGATGCCGAAGGCACGATCCTGGCGATGGACGTCGACGACGTCACGGCGATCGGGGCGTTCTCGACCTATCCGCGCACCAGCGCGGTCGAGGGCAACCAGGTCATCCGGCTGATGGGCGCCCCCTATCGGTTCGACAGCTACCGCGCCGAGCTTTCGGTCGTCTTCCAGAACAAGGTCCAGACCAGCCAGTATCGCGCTGTCGGCCATCCGATCGCCTGTGCCGTCACCGAGCGGCTCGTCGACATGGCCGCCGCCAGGGCCGGCGTCGATCCGGTCAGCCTGCGCGAGAGGAACCTGATCCCGGACGACGCCTATCCCTGCGCCTCTCCGACCGGATACCAGTTCGAGGCGCTGTCGCACCAGAAGAGCCTGGCCAGGCTCAAGGCGCTGATGGGCTACGACGCGCTGCGGGCGGAGCAGGCGGCGCTGCGTGAGCGCGGCATCCATCGCGGCATCGGAATCGCAAGCTTCGTCGAGATCTCCAATCCGAGCCCGGCCTTCTACGGCATCGGCGGCGCGCGCATCTCGGCACAGGACGGTGCCGTTCTCGCGGTGACGCCGGCCGGCGAGGTCCGCTGCCAGATCTCGGTGACCGAGCAGGGGCAGGGCACCGAGACCATCATCGGCCAGATCGTGGCCGATCAGCTCGGGATCGCGCGCGAACAGGTCCGCGTCATCACCGGCGACACCGAGAACACGCCCCATGGCGGTGCGACCTGGGCCTGCCGCGGTGCCGGGATCGGCGGCGAGACCGCGCTGCAGGCGGCCCGCAAGCTGCGCGGCAACGTTCTGTCCCTGGCCGCGACGATCCTGCAGGCTAGGCCCGGCGATCTCGACATGCGCAACAGCGTCGTCGTCGATCGGTTGAGCGGTATGGAACGCATCGACCTCTCGGAGATCGCGCGCATCGCCTATTTCCGCTCGGATACGCTGCCCAAGGATGCGAGCGCCCAGCTCACCGTCGCGCATCATCACGCGCCGCAGGGCTATCCCTTCGCCTTCACCAACGGCGTGCAGGGCTGCCATGTCGAACTCGACGTCGAGACCGGCTTCGTGAAGATCCTCAAGCATTGGGTCGTCGAGGATTGCGGGCGCATCATCAACCCGCTGCTGGTCGACGAGCAGGTCCGTGGCGGCGTAGTGCAGGGGCTGGGCGCGGCCTTCTTCGAGGAATGCCGCTACGACGAGAACGGCCAGCTGACCAACGGCTCGCTGGCCGACTACCTCGTGCCGATGGCCGGCGAGATGCCGGACATCGTCATCGCCCATATCGAGACGCCGACGGCCGACACCGCGCTAGGCGCCAAGGGCTGCGGCGAAGCCGGCACCGCCGCGGCATCCGCCGCCGCGCTCAATGCCGTCAACGACGCGATGGCGCCCTTCGGCGCGAGCATCGCGCAAATCCCGATGACGCCGACACGCCTGCTAAGGGCGCTCGGAACGATCTGAACAACGACAAGAACAAGGACCGCGGAGGAGACGATCATGACAGACAAGAGCAAGAGCCTGCCTTCACTCACGCGCCGTGCCACGCTCGCGGGCCTCGCCGCCGGCGGCGCGACGCTCGCCATGCCAGGCATCCTGCGCGCGCAGGGGGAGAGCATCCGCATCGGCTTCCCGACCCCGCTGACCGGCCCTTTCGCCGCCGAGGCCAAGGATCAGGTCAAGAGCGCCGAACTCGCGGTCAAGCTGATCAACGACAAGGGCGGCATCGCCGGCCGCAAGGTCGAGCTGCTCGTACGCGACGATAAGCTCAATGCGGGCGAGGCGGCGACGCGCACGCTGGAACTGATCGAGAAGGACAAGGTCCACGCTATCGTCGGCGCGCTTTCCAGCGCAGTCCAGCTCGCGGTCAACGAGGTCACTCGGGCGGGCGGCGTCATCTACGTCTCGATCAGCCAGTCGGACACCATCAACGAAATCAAGGATTTCAGCCGCTTCACCTTCCACGAGGCGCTGAACCCGCACATGACGACTGCGGCGGTGGCCAAGCACACCTTCAAGAAGGACTCCAAGGTCGCCTATCTCGTCGCCGACTATGCCTATGGCCACGAGATGCTGCGCGGCTTCAAGCGGGCGCAGCAGGCCATCGGCGCGACCAGCGTCGGCGAGATCCTGCATCCCTTCGGCGCGGCCGATTATTCGACCTTCATGCCGCGGCTGCGCTCAATGCGCCCCGACATCCTCTGCATCTGCAATTTCGGCCGCGACCAGGCGAACTCGGTCAAGCAGGCGGTCGATTTCGGCATGAACCGCCAGTCGAAGATCGTGGTGCCCGTGCTGCTGCACAACCAGCGGCTGGCCATCGGCCCCGAGGCCTTCGAGGGCGTGATCGGCGGCGCCAACTACTATTGGGGCCTCGAGGATACGATACCGGCGGCGAAGAGCTTCAACGACGCCTTCAAGGCCGCCAATGGCGGCGCCTATCCGACCGACTACGGCGCCTATGGCTTCAGCGGCGTCTATTCGCTGCTGCTCGCCATGGAGAAAGCGGGCGGGACCGACACCGACAAGGTGATCGCGGCGCTCGAGGAGCTGAAATACGACATCGCCAAGGGCTCGCAGCACTATCGCAAATGCGACCATCAGTCGGTGCAGTCGGTGCTGGTGCTCGAGTCGAAGAAGAAGGCCGAGATGAAGAACGAGGCCGACCTCTTCAAGGTTCTCGCCACGGAGCCCGCTTCGGAAACCATTCTGCGCAGCTGCGCGGAGCTGGGCTTCCCGGCCTGAGCATCGCCGACACACGCGTCATGGAGGGTCTGTGATGGACGCCGAACTCATCGCGATGCAGCTCTTCTCGGGCGTCGCGCTCGGGGCGATCCTGATCATGGTCGCGCTCGGCCTGTCGATCATCTTCGGCATGCTGGGCGTGGTGAACTTCGCCCATGGCGCGCTGTTCATGATCGGGGCCTATGCCGGGCTCTGGGTCGCGTCGCTGACCGGCAGCTTCTGGTGGGGGCTGCTGATCGCCCCCATCACCATCGGCGCCTTCGGGATGCTGATCGAGCGTTTCCTGATCCGCCCGCTCTACAAGCGGTCGATCGACGACCCGCTGCTGCTGACCTTCGGGCTTGGCTATGTGCTGGTCGAGGCTGTCCGGATCGTCTTCGGCAGCGACGGGATCCCGTTCCAGACCCCGCCGGAACTGGCCGGGGTCGCCGATCTCGGCATCGGCTTCTTTCCGATCTACCGGCTCTTCGTCGTCGCGGTCGTCGCCGTCATCCTCGTGCTGCTCTGGCTCGGGCTTGAGAAGACGAAATTCGGGCTGATCGTGCGTGCGGGCGCCAAGGATCCGCAGATCATGCGCGTGCTCGGCGTCGACATCTCGAAGGTGTGGCTCCTGGTCTTCGGGCTCGGCATCGGATTGACCGCGCTGGGCGGCGTGCTCGCCGCGCCGATGCGCAACGTCAATCCGGAGATGGGCTCGCTCGTACTGGCGGAGGCCTTCGTCGTCACGGTCATCGGCGGCATGGGCTCGCTCGTCGGGGCCGTGGTCGCGGGGCTGCTCGTCGGCGTCGCGATCAGCATGACGGCCCTGTTCGCCCCGGAGATGGCGACGATCGTGATGTTCGCGCTGATGGCGCTCGTGCTGTTGGTGAGGCCGCATGGCCTGTTCGGCAAGCCGGTGCGTGGCTGAGGAGATGACGATGACCGCTTCCGACTCCTCCGTCGCCGCTGTCATGGCCGGCCCGGCCGGCCACAGGGGCTGGCGCGCAAGGCTGACGGCCTGGCGCGTTCCCCTCTCGATCCTGACCCTGTGCCTGCTGCCCTGGATGCTTCCTTCCCAGGCGCTCGCCGTCAATGTGCTGATCTACGGGCTCGTCGCGGTCGGCTACAATCTGCTGTTCGGCTACACCGGGCTGCTCTCCTTCGGCCATGCCGCCTTCTTCGGGGCCGGCGCCTACGTCACCGGGATCGCGATCGGCAAGTTCGGCCTGCCCTGGTACGCGGCCGTCGCGCTGGGTGTCGTCGCCGGCAGCGCGCTCGCCTTCGTCATCGGCCTGCTCTCGATCCGGACCCGCGGCATCTATTTCTCGATGGTGACGCTCGCCCTGTCGCAGCTCGTCTACTATGTCGCGCTGCAGGCCTCCTCATTGACCGGCGGCGAGAACGGGCTGCGCGGCTTCACCGTCGCCAGGATCGACCTCTTCGGCTGGACGGTCGACTTCCTCGACCCGCTGAAGAAGTACTACGTGCTCATGGTCTTCGCGGCGGCGGCCCTGTGGCTGGTCTCCCGCATCCTGAACTCGCCCTTCGGCGCGGTGATCGAGGCCATCCGCGAGAACGAGACCCGGGCGCGCGCCTGCGGCTACGACGTCGAGCGCAGCAAGCTGATCGCCTTCACCCTGTCCGGGGTGATCTGTGCGCTGGCCGGGACGCTCTCGGCCCTGCATCTGGCGATCGTGCCGCTCGACATCCTGCACTACCAGACCTCCGGCATGATCGTGATGATGACCCTGCTCGGTGGCGCCGGCAGCTTCTTCGGCCCCTTCGTCGGTGCACTCGCCTTCCTGCTGATGGAGGATGTGGTCTCGCTCTGGACCTCGCACTGGCAGATCGTCGTCGGCAGCGTCTTCATCCTGTTCGTGCTGTTCCTGCCGAAGGGCATCTGGGGCACGGCGCTTGCCTGGAGGGCAGGTCGATGAGCGCTCCCCTGCTCGCGGTCGAGAATATCGGCCGGCGCTTCGGCGGCTTCGTGGCGCTGGAGGGCGTCACCGCTTCCTTCGAGCCGAACAAGGTCACGGCGATCATCGGGCCGAACGGGGCCGGCAAGAGCACCTTCTTCAACGTGCTCTCCGGAGTGCTGGCGCCCTCGACCGGCTCGATCCGCTTCAAGGGCAGCGACATCACCGGGACGCCGCAGCACCGTTTCGCGCATTTGGGAATTGCGCGCTCCTACCAGATCACCAACATCTTCCCGGAGCTCTCCGTCCACGAGAACGTGCGCGTGGCGGCCCAGGCCTTCCGCTCGCGCTACGACATCTGGCGGAACCGGGCCTCGATGACCGAGCTCGACGACAGGGCCGATGCCGCGCTCGCCGCCGTCGGGCTGACGTCGCGTCGCGGCGCGACGTCGAAGTTCCTCGCCCATGGCCAGCAGCGGGCGCTGGAGATCGCGATCGCGCTGGTAGCCGATCCCGAACTGCTGCTGCTCGACGAGCCGACCGCCGGCATGGGGCCGGAGGAGACCAAGGACATGGTGGCCCTGCTGGAGCGGCTCGCGGCCGGGCGCACGATCCTGCTGGTCGAGCACAAGATGAAGATGATCCTCGGACTTTCCGATCGCATCCTCGTGCTGCATCACGGCCGCCTGATCGCCGATGGCAGCCCGCAGCACATCCAGACGGACCCCGAGGTCCGCCGCGTCTATCTGGGGCAGAACCATGGCTATGCTTGAGGTCGA
>NZ_CAMFJF010000099.1 GCF_945956895.1 uncultured Allobosea sp.
AGCCCTTGCCGGCGAGCACCGGCTTCTTGGCCGAGAGGATGCGCGAATTGATGCCCTGCCAGCCGATCTCGCCCGAAAGCCGGCCATATTCGATCTTGGGGCAGCGGTTCATGATGACGGTGACGCCCTTTGCCTCGGCCCGCGCCGCGGCGTCGTCATTGCGCACCGAAAGTTGCATCCAGATCACCTTGGGCAGGGGATCGAGCGCCAGCGCTTCGTCGGTGATCGGGCCGGCCGCTTCCGAATTGCGGAAGATCTCGACCATGTCGATCGCGCCGGGAATGTCCTTGAGCGCGGCATAGACCGTCTTGCCGAGGATCGCCTGCCCGGCGAGGCCGGGATTGACGGGAATGACGTCATAGCCCCGATCGAGCAGGTATTTCGTCACGATCCAGCTCGGCCGCGCCTCGTTGGCGGATGCGCCGACCAGTGCGATCCGCTTCACGGATTTCAGGATGTCGCGGATCAGGCTGTCGGGATAGGCGTCGTGGTTCATGCGGATACTCTGCGTCATTCTCGGGCGAAGCGAAGCGCAGACCCGAGAATCTCTTCGAAAAGAAATCTGGTTTCCGAGATGCCCGGGTCAAGCCCGGGCATGACGGCCTTGATCTACCCCTCCCACACCGGCGCGCGCTTCTCCACGAAGGCGCCGATGCCTTCCTCGGCGTCGCGCGCGAGCATGTTCTCGACCATCACCGCCGAGGCATGGTCATAGGCCGCCTTCAGCCCCATCTCGCGCTGCTCGTAGAAGGCGCGCTTGCCGATCTTGATCGTCGCCGGCGATTTCGAGGCGATGATCGCGGCAAGCCGCTGCGCCTCCGCCAGCGCATCGCCGGCGGGCACGACACGATTGACCAGCCCCATCCGGGCCGCTTCATCGGCCGGCACCATCTCGCCGAGCAGCAGCATCTCCAGCGCATGCTTGGCTGAGAGGTTGCGCGAGAGCGCGACCATCGGCGTCGAGCAGAACAGCCCGATATGGACGCCGGGCGTGCAGAAACGTGCGGCCTCGCCTGCGACCGCGAGGTCGCAACTCGCGACGAGCTGGCAGCCGGCTGCCGTCGCCGTGCCCTCGATGGCCGCGATCACCGGCTGGGGCAGGGCGGTGATCTGCTGCATCATGGTCGAGCAGCGCCCGAGGATGTCCGTGAAATAGGCCCGGCCCCGGTCAGCGTCGGCGCGATGAGCCGTCATCTCCTTGAGGTCGTGCCCGGCGCTGAACACCGGCCCGGCGGCGGTCAGGATGACGGCCTTGACCGAACGGTCGGCCGCGATGGCAATGAAGACTTCGCTCAGGGCGGCCAGCATCGCCTCGCTCAGCGGGTTGCGTGCCTGCGGGCGGTTCAGCGTCAGCGTCGCGATGCCCCCGGCATCCTCGCGCAGCAGGACGGGCGCGGCTTCCGGCTTATGATGGGCGTTCATCGTGCTCCCCTTGCGCTTCCCTTCGGCATTTCTGCCTATTGTCGGAGCCGGGCGGCCATGCTGCAAGGGGAGAAGTCCCGTTCCAGCCTTCGGTTTTCCGCATGACGACCCGCATGAGCGCCTCCGAGATCGATGCCTATCTCGACGAGGTCTTCCCCCAGCTCCACTATGGCGGGCGCACCTATTTCATCGAGGAGGTCGGGTCGATGACGGCCCGGATGCGCTGCGACTACCACGAGAAGCACCTGCGCCCCGGCGGCACGATCTCGGGGCCGACCATGATGGCGCTGGCCGATCTCGCGCTCTATGCGGCGATCCTCGCCCAGATCGGCCCGGTTGGCCTTGCGGTGACGACGAGCCTCAATTTCAACTTCCTGCGCAAGCCCGGCCAGTCGGCGCTGATCGGCGAGGCGAAGCTGCTCAAGCTCGGCAAGCGGCTCGCGGTCGGCGAGGTCTGCCTCTATTCGCAAGGGGAGGCCGAGATGGTCTGCCACGCGACCGGGACCTATTCGATCCCGGCCGAGCGGTAAGCGCTGATCGCTTTTTCGCCGCCTCAGGCGGCTTGCTGGAGATCCCGCGCTGCAAAGACCTCCTTGGCGACGAAGAGGCCGTTGAGGGCGGCCGGAAAGCCGGCATAGACGGCCATCTGGATCAGCACTTCCACGATCTCGTCGCGGCTGAGCCCGACATTCAAGCCGGCCTCGATATGCACCTTCAGTTGCGGCGTCGCGTTGCCGAGTGCTGCCAAGGCCGCAATCGTCGCGATCTCCCGTTGTCTGAGATCGAGGCCTGAGCGCGTGTAGATGTCGCCGAAGGGGAATTCGACGATGTAGCGTGCAAAGTCGGGTGCGATATCGGCAAGCTGGTCGACGACCCTGGTCCCGGCTTCGCCGTCAATGGCCGCCAGGGCCTGCCAGCCCCGCTCGAACCGCTCGTTCGTGTCGTTCTGTTGCTGCGTCATGGTTCGTCTCCACCGTGTCTGAGCCGGCATAGCCGGCGATCTTGGTGTCGAGGACGGCAAGGCAGGCTTGAAGCTCGGCGACATGAGCCCGGACCTTGGCCCGATGCTCCACCAGCAGAATGCGGCGGTCCTCCTCCGTGACGGGGCCGCGTTCGCGCAGGCGCGCATATCGCAGCATGTCGCGGATCGGCATTCCGGTCGTCTTCAGACGGCCGATGAAGTCGATCCAGGACAGAATGGAGGCGTCGTATTCACGGTGCTGGGACGAGGCGCGCGAGGCATAGGGCAGCAGCTTGATTCGCTCGTAATAGCGGATCGTATGCGCCGACAACCCGGTGCGCCTCGCGAGATCCCCGATCTTCATGGTTCGCCCTGTTCGTCGTGACGCAGATCTAGCTACATCTTCGAGCGCACTCTAAGTCAAGGGCCGGCTGCAGGGGCGGTTCGGCGACTTCTGGTGCACCTTCCATGTTCGAACCTGTCGGTGCGCGCGCGTAGTAGAGAGCGGGGCACGGCAGAATTGAAGAGGCGGATGCAACTGCGGTATCCAGTTACCGTTTTTGACATTCCGCTGAAAACAAACATTTTTTCGGCATGTTGCGTGCGCTCTCACGCTTGACATGAGTGCCGATGCGCCGTAGTCACCACGCCACACCGCCGCCGGGCTCTCCGGCGGCTTGTCCTTTTTTACGCAACCGAAGGGTACCGCGATGAAGACCACCGTCTCGCTCAAGCCCGCCGATGTCGAAAAGAAGTGGGTTGTGATCGATGCCTCCGGGCTCGTCGTCGGCCGTCTCGCCTCCGTTGTGGCGATGCGTCTGCGCGGCAAGCACAAGGCCGCCTACACCCCCCACGTCGACTGCGGCGACAATGTCATCGTCATCAACGCCGATAAGGTCTCCCTGACCGGCCGCAAGCGTGACCAGAAGGTGTACTACCACCACACTGGCTTCCCGGGCGGCATCAAGGAGCGTTCGGCCAAGTTCATCCTGGAAGGCCGCTTCCCTGAGCGCGTCGTCGAGAAGGCCGTCGAGCGCATGCTGCCGCGTGGCCCGCTCTTCCGCCAGATCCTCGGCAACCTGCGCGTCTACAAGGGCGCGGAGCACCCGCACGCTGCCCAGTCGCCGGAGGCGCTCGACGTCGCCGCGCTCAACAGCAAGAACAAGAGGGTCTGACCGTGGCTGAAGTTCTGCAGTCTCTCTCCCAGCTCGGCGACGTCGCCAAGCCCGCTCAGCCGGAAGCTCCGGTTCACGTCAAGAAGGTCGATGCGCAGGGCCGCGCCTATGCCACCGGCAAGCGCAAGAACGCCATCGCCCGCGTCTGGATCAAGCCGGGCTCCGGCAAGGTCACCGTCAACGGCCGCGACCAGGAGATCTACTTCGCTCGCCCGGTGCTGCGTCTCGTGCTGGCGCAGCCGCTCCAGCTCGTCGATCGCATGACCCAGTACGACGTCATCGTCTCGGTCAAGGGCGGCGGTCTCTCCGGCCAGGCCGGCGCGGTGCGCCACGGCATCTCCAAGGCGCTGACCTTCTACGAGCCGGAGCTTCGCGGCCCGCTCAAGAAGGAAGGCTTCCTGACGCGCGATTCGCGTGTCGTCGAGCGTAAGAAGTTCGGTAAGGCCAAGGCCCGCCGCAGCTTCCAGTTCTCGAAGCGCTGATCCAACTCTTCAAAAGAGTTTCAAATCCGGAGGGTCGGCAGAAATGCCGGCCCTCTTTTTTGTTGGCCGAGGCTCGGAAGAGCGGGGCTTCAGGCGAGGTTTCGCGATCGTCTGTGCCGGACCGGCCGCGCCGCATGGCTCATCTGCCGTGCAGTCGACCAGACCTGTCGGTGGCTGGAATCCGGGTGGAGCGCATCGATGCGACCCAGGGATTGCGGGGAGTATAAGGCGGCAGGATCTTTGGAGAGGCCGATGGAGGCACTGATTGGCCTTCATGGGTACTCCCGTTTCGCAAGGTTACAGAGAAGACTGGAAGCGATAAGTGAGGAGCCCGGAATTTGCAGTCAGTTGCGGAATGAATTAGATTGGAGCTGCGGTAATTGGAAGTATATCGATGATGTCGATCTAGAATCTAGTAATGAGCAAAAATAAATCTTCAAAAATGAGGTGTTTCTGAATTTTGGCGGGAGATTAGCTGCATGTCGAGCAATCGGAGCAGTTATCAGCGGACCGTTCTAGCTGCATCGACCTTTTCCTTGTTTGCAATCCTGGCCGGAGGCGTGGCTTTTGCCATTCCTTGGCTCGTTACAATCCTGTTCTTCGCGTTTTGCTGCGCGGTCGCATCCGTCGCCGGTCTCGTCGTGTTTGGCGGGGTCATTGGCCTGTCCCGTGACACGATGGAACTGCGCGGCCAGCCCTACTATTCCAAGCGCCCGCGCGAATGCGCCGCCGGAGCTGTCATTCGCCTGCGACGGAAGCTGCTGAGCCTGCTTCCGGGCTCGCCGGCTCGATTGCGGCTCTGGCCGGGCGAGTGGGTCCAGGTCCGCCCCTTTGCGGAAATCGCGGGGACACTCGATGAGGAGGGCCGGCTGGACGGTTTGCCATTCATGCCCGAGATGGTGCGTCACTGCGGAACACGTCACCGCGTGTTTCGGCGTGTCGAGAAAATCCATCATTATTACGGCCCTACGGCACCTCACCTGCGGCGTTTGCAGGACGCAGTACTCCTGGGTGAATTGCGGTGCGACGGCGCAGGACACGGCGGCTGCCAGGCTGGATGTCAACTCATCTGGAAAGAGGCCTGGCTCGTCCCCAGCAACAGTGCCGAGGCGGATTTGCCCGCGCCGGAAGCGGCCGACGCGTCGCGGCTGAGCACATTCACGAAGGTCGGAGCGGCCGACGGCGAGGAGCGCTACGCCTGTCAAATGACCGAGCTGCCGGCGGCAACGGCACGATTGAGCTGGCGCGACCCAAGGCATTACTGGCGTGAGCTGCGTTCGGGTAATGTCCGTCCCGGTCCCTTCATCGTGGCCGTCGCACTCGCGTTGTTCAATACCGCACAGCGGCAACTCCGCGGCGCGGAGGCGCCCTACCGTGAGCCGACGGACCGCAAGACCAGTCCAAAGGAAGTGCTCGATCTCCAGCCGGGAGAGATCGTGCGCGTGAAGACACGACGACAGATCGAAGAAACATTGAACAACGTGTCGAAAAATCGCGGGTTATGGTTCGATCGTGAAATGCACCGGTTCTGCGGCGGGGAGTTTCGTGTCGCCTCGGTTGTCCGAACCATTATCGACGAAGCCAGCGGAAAAATGCTGACCATGGGCAGTGCCTGCATTGTTCTGGCAGGCGTATCCGCAACCGGAGAATATCTCGGGCTATGCCCCCAGAACGAGCTGATCTTCTGGCACGAGATCTGGCTTGAACGCGTCACATCGCGTCTTTGATCGTTTCGGCGAGGAGGAGCGGTCGGGCGGTCGGGTCGCGAGGCGTACCATGAAGATGGAATCGTGCGCCGTCTCAAGGCGCCGATCGTTTCCGGGATCGCCGGCATGCGGAAGGGCGGCTCGCAAGAGCCGCCCTTTTCGTATTGGCTGGCCCTTCCACGCCAGATCAGCAGGAGCCTGCCATGAGCCGCCCCGTTCTTCTTGTCACCGGCGGCAGCCGCGGCATCGGCGCCGCGACCTGCATCATGGCGGCCGGGCGCGGCTATGATGTCGCCGTGAACTACCAGAGCAATGCGAAGGCGGCCGCCGGGGTCGTCGCAGCCTGCGAGGCGGAGGGCGCGAAGGCGGTCGCGCTGCAGGGCGACATGGCTGATGCTGCCGACATCATCCGCGTCTTCGCCGAGGCGAAGACGGCGTTGGGGCCGCTCACCCATGTCGTCAATAATGCCGGCATCACCGGCAAGTCGGGTCCGCTTGCCGAGGTGGAGACTGCGGTCATCCGCGAATGCATCGACGTCAACGTCACCGGCGCGATCCTTGTCGCCCGTGAGGCGACCCGCGCGCTCATGGCGAACGCGGGGGCTGAGGGCAGGGCGATCGTCAACATCTCCTCCGTCGCGGCCGAACTGGGCTCGCCCGGTGAATATGTCTGGTACGCGGCTTCGAAGGGTGCGGTGGATTCCCTGACCATAGGTCTCGCCAAGGAACTCGCGCCGCACGGCATCCGTGTGAACGCGGTCGCGCCCGGCATCACCGAGACCGAGATCCATGCGCTCTCGACCGGCGAGGCCGGCCGCGTCGCGCGCCTTGCGCCGCTCATTCCGATGCAGCGTGCGGCGACCGCCGACGAAATCGCCGAGGCGGTGCTGTTCCTGCTGTCTGGCGCGTCTAACTACACGACCGGCGTCATCCTGAAGGTTGCGGGCGGGCGGTAGCGTCGGCGGTGCCTTCGCCGTCATGCTCGGGCTTGACCCGAGAATGACGCCAGGACGACGACCTCTCGCGCGTCGCCCGGCTCTGATGTAGCAAGAACCCATGCGCGTCCTTCTCGTCCTGATCGCCTTCGGCATGATCGCGGTGCCGGCCCTGATGATGCTGGCGCGTGAGGAGTTGCCGCGCGGGCGGCGCATCGGCCGAGCGCTATTGATTTTCCTGGCGCCGGCTGTCGCGCTCGGCCTGATCCATGGTGTGCCCGAGCTCGACGGGCGCGCGCTCAACAACCCGAATGCCTGGACGATGCTGCGCCTCGTCCTGACCGCGCTCGCGCTGATTCTGCCCTGGTGCCTCTATGTCTGGTTCACCGCGCGCCGCTAGAGCATCGGCCCGAAAAGTGGCACGCGATTTTCGGACAAAGCCGATGCAAGATCAAAGAGCTCGATACTCCAGCTGAGCCCCTCATGACCGAAGCCTTCGACAAGCCGCCGATCGACCACGCCTTCACTGCCGATCAGGCGCTGCGCATCCTCTGGGCGATCCGCGATCTCGATATCCACGGCATGGACGTGGTCGAAGTCTCGCCGCCCTATGACCATGCCGACATCACGGCGATCGCAGCCTCGACCATCGTCCAACATCACATTCAGGCGCTGGCGCTGAAGAAGGCTGGTTGAATCTGTTTGCGAGGAAGCGCGGCGAAGCGATTCAGAGGAATCGCGTTTTCGGGTCTATTCCTCGTCATGCCGGGGCCTGACCCGAGCATCTCATGACACCGAGGCTCCTGCGCCTTCTTCTGCAGGAGATTCTCGGGGCAAGCCCGAGAATGACGCCATCTTTGCAACGCCGATTGACACCCGGCCCAAGCGCGAACATATACGGTGCCATGATGACGAGCTTCATCCGACGTCGCCCTGTCCAGGCCGCTCCGGCGCGCCCGCGATGACGCT
>NZ_CAMFJF010000100.1 GCF_945956895.1 uncultured Allobosea sp.
GGCGAGCGCATCGCCGATCTCTGCGCCGCGCCCGGCGGCAAGACCGCCCAGATCGCGGCAGCCGGCGCCCATGTCACCGCGCTCGATCGCTCCGGCCCGCGCCTGCGCCGTCTCAAGGCCAATCTCGCCCGGCTCGGTCTTTCCGCCGAGGTGGTCACCGCCGACGCCGCAACCTGGAAGGCGGAAGCCTTCGACGCCGTGCTGCTCGATGCCCCCTGCAGCGCGACCGGCACGATCCGCCGCCACCCCGACGTCGCCTGGACGAAGCTGCCGGAGGATCGCGACCGTCTCGCCGCCTTGCAGGCCCGCCTGTTCGATGCCGCCGCAGCGCTGACCAAGCCCGGCGGGCGCCTCGTCTACTGCACCTGTTCGTTGGAGCCGCAGGAGGGCGAGGCGCAGACCGAAGCCTTCCTCGCACGCAATCCCCAGTTTCGTCGCGAGCCCGTCCAGCCTGCGGAAATCGGCGGTTTGACCGATGCGATCGACGCGAACGGCGATATCCGCACCTTGCCGCACCAGTTGAAGGGCGAAACCCCGCGCCTTTCGGGATGGGCGGGATTTTACGCAACCCGCCTGATCAGGCTATGACGGGACCGGGATTCGCGCGGCGCGCCGCCGCGCCCGGTGACGGAGCGTACGGGGGATTTGAGCGGCTGGTCTGAGCGACGGGGATTGGCCCAGGCCGCGATCGGACGGGCGGCACGGCGGACCCGTGGCCAGTTCGTCGGGGCGACCCGCAAGCTCTGGCCCTTCGGCCGCAGCGGCGCCACCCGCCTGCTCTTCGCCCCGCATGACCTGCGCACCGCCGATCCGACGACGGCCAGCGATTTCTACGCCGGCTATTACGCTTTCGCCGGACGGACCCTGCGCAGCCACGGCGAATCGCCCTTCGACGCGACGCCGCCGAGCGATGCCTGGGCGGAAGGACTCTACGGCTTCGGCTGGCTGCGCCACATGCGCGCCGCCGACACGGCGATCGCCCGCGCCAATGCCCGCAGCCTGGTCGAGGATTTCATCAGCCGGCGCCGCGACCGCCACGATATCGCCCGGCGCCCGGCCGTGGCGGCCCGCCGACTCATTTCCTTCCTGTCGCATTCCCCGCTGCTGCTGGAAGGCGCCGACCACGCCTTCTACGAGCGCTATCTGCGCCATGTCTCGCGCCTCACCGACCGGGTCAGCCTGGCGCTGGCCGGCGCCGTCGAGGGCGCCGACCGGTTGAATGGCCTGATTGCCGTCGCCTTCGCTGCGATCTGCCTGGACGGCCAGGACAGCCGCCGGCGCCGGGTTGAGATCCTGCTTTCCGAGGAGCTCACCGAGCAGATCCTGCCCGATGGCGGCCATCTCTCGCGCAATCCGCGCCTGCTGATCGAGTTCCTGCTCGACCTCCTGCCCCTGCGCGAGACCTTCGCCGCCCGCGGGCTCGAACCGCCGCGCGGGGTGATGACCGCGATCGAGCGGATGATGCCGCATTTGCGCCTGTTCCGGCATGGCGACGGCGCGCTCGCGCTGTTCAACGGCATGGGCACGACGCCGCCTGACCTGATGGCGACGCTCGCCGCCTATGACGACGCACGCGGCCGTCCCACCGAGCACGCCGCCTATTCCGGCTATAGCCGCCTCTCGGCCGAACGCAGCATGGTCGTCACCGATGCCGGCCCGCCACCGCGCGGCGCCTATTCGGTCGAGGCCCATGCCGGCTGCCTCGCCTTCGAGTTCTCCAGCGGCCCGCAGCGCATCATCGTCAATTGCGGCGTCAGCCGCTTCGGCCCGCCTGACCTGAAGCTCGCCGCCCGCAGCACCGCCGCCCATTCCACGCTCGTCCTCGACGATCGCTCCAGCGCCAGTTTCGGCATGGTGCTGGGCGAGATGCGCATCATCGCCGGCCCCCGCGACGTCCGCGTCGCACGCCAGGACACTCCGGAAGGGCCTGAATGGGTTGCAAGCCATGACGGCTATCGCCGCAGCCTCGGCGCAATCCATACCCGCCGCCTGATGCTCGCCCGCGACGGCGCAGCCCTCGCAGGCGAGGACGAAATCGCCCTGACCGGTACGCGTACGGAACTCGCCGCTGCCTTGCGCTTCCATCTGCATCCCAATGTCCGCGCCAGCCTTGTGCGCAACGGCACCGGCGCCCTGTTGGCGCTCGCCTCGGGCGAGGTCTGGAGTTTCGAAGCCGGCGGCCTGACGATCGCCATCGAGGAGAGCATCTTCCTCGCCTCATCCGACGGCAGGCGGCGCACCGAGCAGCTCGTCATCGCCTTCGATGCGGTGACGACACCGCGCGTCACCTGGCGCCTCAGCCGCATCAGCGCCGCCAATCCCCGCGCCGGCAAGACGGTCGCCGCCGCGATCGCCGAGCGTGAAGCCAGGGAACCCGCACCCGACGCGTGACGGTTCTGCGACGGCAGCTTTTGCCTTTTGCAACGCAGCATGATAGCCCGCGCGCGTCTGCCGAAACTGCCTTCCTGCAATCAAAGCCGGACCTGATCCCGATGCCGAATGAGCTTCGCCGCGTCGAACGCGCGCTCCTTTCCGTTTCCGACAAGACGGGGCTGATCGATTTCGCGCGCGCCCTGCACAAGCTCGGCATCGCGCTGGTCTCGACCGGCGGCACCGCCAAGGCGATCGCCGAGGCCGGCCTGCCTGTCAGCGACGTCTCCGACCTCACCGGCTTCCCCGAGATGATGGACGGCCGGGTCAAGACACTGCATCCGAAGGTCCATGGCGGCCTGCTCGCCATCCGCTCGCATCCCGAGCACCAGGCCTCGATGCTCGGCCACGGCATCCAGCCGATCGACCTGCTCGTCGTGAATCTCTACCCGTTCGAGGCGACGGTCGCGGCCGGCAAGGCCTATGACGACTGCATCGAGAACATCGACATCGGCGGTCCCGCGATGATCCGCGCCGCCGCCAAGAACCATCACGACGTCGCCGTCGTGGTCGAGCCGGCGGACTACCCTTCCGTCCTCGCCGATCTCGAGGCCCAGAAGGGCGCGACGACGCTGACGCTGCGCCGCAAGCTCGCGCAGAAGGCCTATGCCCGCACCGCGGCCTATGACGCCGCGATCTCGAACTGGTTCGCCAATGAGCTGGGCGATACCGCCCCGGCCTTCCGCGCGCTCGGCGGCGCGCTTGCCGAGACGATGCGCTATGGCGAGAACCCGCATCAATGGGCCGCCTTCTACCGCACGCCGGAGAACCGCCCGGGCGTCTCGACCGCCCGCCAGGTCCAGGGCAAGCAGCTCTCCTACAACAACATCAACGACACCGACGCCGCCTTCGAATGCGTCGCCGAGTTCGCACCGGAGGCCTCGGCCGCCTGCGTCATCGTCAAGCACGCCAATCCCTGCGGCGTCGCTGCCGGCAGCTCGCTGCTCGAAGCCTATGAGCGCGCGCTCGCCTGCGATCCGGTCTCGGCCTTCGGCGGCATCGTCGCGCTGAACCGCAAGCTCGATGCGGCTGCGGCGAAGAAGATCGTCGAGATCTTCACCGAGGTCATCATCGCCCCCGACGCCGACGAGGAGGCGGTCGCGATGATCGCCGCCAAGAAGAACCTGCGCCTGCTGCTGACCGGCGGCCTGCCGGATGTCCGCGCGCCGGGCCTCGCGCTGCGCACCGTCTCCGGCGGCTTCCTCGTCCAGTCGCGCGACAATGCCGTCGTTGACGACATGGAGCTCAAGGTCGTGACCAAGCGCCGGCCGAGCGAGCGCGAGCTCGCCGATCTGCGCTTCGCCTTCCGCGTCGCCAAGCACGTCAAGTCGAACGCCATCGTCTATGCGAAGGACCTCGCCACCGTCGGCATCGGCGCCGGCCAGATGAGCCGCGTCGATTCCTCGCGCATCGCCGCCTGGAAGGCTGCCGAAGCCGCGAAGGCGGCGGGCGTGTCGGAAAGCCTGGCCAAGGGCTCGGTCGTCGCCTCCGACGCCTTCTTCCCCTTCGCCGACGGCCTGCTGGCCGCGGCCGAGGCCGGCGCGACCGCCGTGATCCAGCCCGGCGGCTCGATGCGCGACGACGAGGTCATCAAGGCCGCCGACGAGGCCGGCCTCGCCATGGTCTTCACCGGGCACCGCCACTTCCGCCATTGACGGCGGCGCAGGCCGCAGGACACCTTCGCTGACAGGCCGTGCGCAAAGCCGCGCGGCAGGGGACAGGGGTCTGCATGGCGAAAACTCACAAGCCCGGCGCGCTGCTCAGGGAGCGCGTCGAACACCAGCATGCGAGGGTCAGCTATGTGGAGCTGTTCTTCGACCTGGTCTTCGTCTTCGCGATCACCCAGATCTCGCACACGCTGCTCGAACATTTCAGCGTGCTCGGGCTCGCCCAGGCCGCTTTCCTGCTCGGCGCCGTCTGGTGGATCTGGATCTATACGAGCTGGGCGACGAACTGGCTCGATCCCGAGCGCTCGCCGGTCCGGATCCTGCTCTTCGCCCTGATGTTCCTCGGACTGGTGATGTCCTGCGCGCTGCCGGAAGCCTTCGGCGCGAACGGCCTCGCCTTCGCCGGCGCCTATGTCGCAGCCCAGCTCCTCCGCTCGATCTTCATGATGGCGAGCCTCAGGGACGCTTCGCCCGCCAATTACCGCAACTTCCAGCGCATCACGATCTGGCTCGCCTGCTCCGGTGTGTTCTGGATCGCCGGGGGACTGAGCGAAGGCCCCGTGCGCTTCGGGTTCTGGCTGGTCGCGCTCGGCGTTGAATATGTCGGACCGGCCGTCGGCTTCCGTACCCTGCGCCTCGGCCGCTCGCTCACCAGCGACTGGAATGTCGAGGGCGGCCATCTCGCCGAGCGCTGCGCGCTCTTCATCATCATCGCCCTCGGCGAATCCGTCATCATGACCGGCGCCACCGCCGCGAAGCTGGCGCCGACCGCCGTCAATCTGACCGCCTTCCTCAATTCCTTCCTCAGCACGGTCGCGATGTGGTGGATCTATTTCCATATCGGCGCGGAGCGCGGCAGCCAACTCATCGCCCATACCTCCGATCCCGGCCGGATCGCCCGGATCGCCTATACCTATCTGCATGTCCTGCTGGTCGCCGGCATCATCCTCGTCGCCGTCGGCGACGAACTGGTGATCGCGCACCCCACCGGTCATACCGACGGCAGGACGGCGATCGCCGCCCTCGCCGGCCCGGCCTTCTACCTGCTCGGCAATCTGCTATTCAAACGCATCACGGCCGGCTGGTATCCGCTCTCGCACCTCGTCGGCCTCGGCCTGCTCGCGCTGCTCACGCCGGCCTGGACGGTGCTGCCGCCGCTCGGCTTCAGCCTCGCGGCGACGGCGATCCTGATCCTGGTCGCGACCTGGGAAGCGATCTCGCTACGGACCAAGGAGGCCTGATCCATGCACACCATCAAGGTCATCGGCATCGGCTTCGCCCTGCTCGGCATCCTGCTCGTCCTGGCTCCGCGCCTCTCGATCTCCGCCGGACGGCCGATCCCCTTCGCCGTGAAACTGTTCCTGCCACTCTGGTTCGCCGGCGCGCTGATCAATCTCTGGATCGGCGTCGCGCGGGCGGGCTATACCGTCATGGAGGAAGCGCCGATCTTCCTCGTCGTCTTCGGCGTGCCGGCGATCGCCAGCCTGCTGATCCTGTGGCTGACCTCCCGAATTGCCCGATGAGCCTCGAATCCGTCCGCACCTTCTTCTCCGAACACGCTCCCGACATCACGGTCATCGTGACGCCTGAGAGCAGCGCCACCGTGCCGCTCGCCGCCGCCGCTCATGGAGTCGAGCCCGGCCAGATCGCCAAGACGCTCTCCTTGCGCATCGGCGAGGAGGTGGTGCTGGTCGTCACGCGCGGCGATGCGCGGCTCGACAACAGGAAGGCCAAGGCGGCGCTCGGCGGCAAGCCGCGCATGCTCGGCCAGGAGGAGGTCGAGGCCCTGACCGGCCACCCGGTCGGCGGCGTCTGCCCCTTCGGCCTCGCGACGCCCCTCAAGGTCTATTGCGATATCTCGCTCAAGGCCTTCGACATCGTCGTGCCGGCCGCCGGCTCGACCCACAGCGCACTGCGCATCGCGCCTGAGCGTATGGCCGAGCTGACCCGGGCCGAATGGGTCGATACCTGCCAGGAAGCTGCGCAGGAGGCGGCCGCGGCGGAGTGAGGCTCAAACCTTGGTCCGAGCGATCAATTCCATCGCAGCGGCGGGATTACGCACCTTGTCGCCGCTGATGACATAGAGAAACACGTCGCGTGCCTCGGCCTTCGCCGCCGGGCCGACCGGCTCCAACCCTTCCGGCACGCCGCCCCTGGCCCAGGCCTGCGCGCCCTTGGTCCAGCGATCGAGGCCGGCCTCGGAATAGCCCTTCGGCTCGGCTTCCTTGGTCCCCATGATCCGCGCATAGACGAAGGGCGCCGTGACATCGGCGATCTGCGTATAGTCCGCATCGGCCGAGGTAATCGCCGCAATGCCGTATTCGCGCAGCAGCGCGATGAAATCCGGCGAGCGGAAGCTATCATGCCGGACCTCGACGGCATGGCGCAGCGCGATCCCGTCCAGCTCCTTCGGCAGCAGCTTGAGAAAAGCTTCGAAATCGACGGGGTCGAACTGCTTCGTCGGCATGAACTGCCAATTGATCGGGCCGAGCTTGTGCTTGAGCTCGGTCAACCCGCTGGTCAGGAATTTCTCGACCGAAGGCCCGGCTTCCGCCAGCACGCGCCGGTTCGTGCAGAAGCGCGAGCCCTTCAGCGCGAAGACGAAATCCTCCGGCGTCTCCTCGCGCCATTTGGCGAAGCTCTCGGGCTTCTGCGAGCCGTAATAGGTGCCGTTGATCTCGATCGAGGTCAGCTTGCTCGCGGCATATTCGAGCTCGCGCTTCTGGGGCAGCCCGTCCGGGTAGAACGCCCCGCGCCAGGGCTCGAACACCCAGCCGCCGATGCCGATATGGATCTTGCCTGCTTCGCGGGCCATGGGGTGCTCCGTTCTTCCGATACCGATACTGGCGCGGATGACGGGTCCGGCGCCACCCGCTTTCGGCATTGATCGACGCTACTCCCGTGGGCGACAGGCAGATGTCAGGAGATCTGGCTGCGCCCCGGTGGATGCGTCATGCCGCTACGGCATAATGGGGGGCATTATTCGTCGCTTTGCAGCGGAAATTTCCGATGAAACCGGAAATGGTAGACGTGAACCGCCATATCGG
The DNA here is from genome assembly GCF_945956895.1 of uncultured Allobosea sp. Taxonomy (GTDB): domain Bacteria; phylum Pseudomonadota; class Alphaproteobacteria; order Rhizobiales; family Beijerinckiaceae; genus Allobosea. Next base: position 7,145 of record NZ_CAMFJF010000100.1, read on the forward strand.
AGCCCGGCTTCGGCTCCTGCGCGGCAAGTTGGGTCTTTCCCTGAAGAAGATTGGCTCGTGGCTCGATGTCAGCCATCAGCAGGTCAGCAATTTCGAGGATGGTACGAATCGGCTGTCTGCCGACGCGCTTTTCGTTCTCTCGCGGGAAATGAATGTCGACCCGGGCTTCTTCTTCGAAGGTCTTTTCGGACATCACTCGAAGCACGGTCTCGCCGACCCTGCGGCAGCGGATTATCTTGCCAGGCCCTTATCGTTTCCGGAAAGCTCACGACTGGATGAAGCCTTCGCCCGCATCCGTTCGAGACAGCAGCGTGTGCTTGCCGTCCGACTTGTGGAAACGGTTGCTGAAACGGAAGCCGACGGTGTGCGTAGGGAACGATCCGGTAGCGCAGAGCCTGATCGCTGAGCCCCAGACGCAAAACCCCGCCGCTCGCGCGACGGGTTTTTGGTAATATTGGTTGCGGGGGC
>NZ_CAMFJF010000101.1 GCF_945956895.1 uncultured Allobosea sp.
GCTTGGCCGAGCTGAACGCGATGTTGGCCGAGCGTTGCCGCCGGCGGCAGGACGAGCGCGCCGGTCGTCACGCGCAGATGATCGGCGACCGTCTCGCTGCCGATTGTGAGGCCCTGCGCCCCTTGCCGGCGGTGCCGCTGGAGCCGTGCGAGAAGCGTGGCGGGCGGGTCTCATCGACGGCGCTGGTCCGTTATCGCTCCAACGACTACTCGGTGCCGACGGCCTATGGCTTCCAGGACGTGATGGTGAAGGGCTTCGTCGAGGAGGTCGTGGTCCTGTGCAGGGGCGAGGAGATCGCCCGGCATCCGCGCAGCTACGGGACCGGCGTGTTCGTCGCCGATCCGCTGCACTATCTGGCGCTGATCGAGGTCAAGCCGAACGCGCTCGACCAGGCGGCGGCGTTGCAGGGCTGGGACCTGCCCGAGACCTTCCAGCACCTTCGCCATCTGCTGGAGGCGCGAATGGGCAATCGCGGCAAGCGCGAGTTCATCCAGGTGCTGCGGCTGATGGAAGCCCTTCCGCGCGAGGTCGTGAGCTTGGCCGTCGGCGAGGCAATCCGGCTCGGTGCGATCGGCTTCGACGCGGTGAAGCTGATCGCGCTGGCGCGTCTGGAACGGCGCCCGGCCCGCCTCGACCTGGCGGCCTATCCGCACTTGCCGAAGACGTCGGTGAAGACGACCTCGGCCGCCGATTATGCCGTGCTCCTGCCAGGAGCGGCAGCATGACGGGCGCGGCGAAGGAGTCGATGCCGGCGGGGACCACCGCGGGAACGCCGCAGATCCTGCTGGCGCACCACCTCAAGCATCTGAAGCTGCCGACCGTGCTGCGCGAATACGACAAGGTGGCGCGGGAATGCGCCCGGGACGGCGTCGATCATCCCCGCTATCTGCTGCGGCTGGTCGAACTCGAACTGATCGACCGGGAACGGCGCATGGTCGAGCGGCGGATCCGGGCGGCGCGCTTCCCGGCGGTGAAGAGCTTCGACACCTTCGACTTCACCGCGATCCCGAGCCTCAACAAGATGCTCGTGCTGGAGCTGGCGCGCTGCGGCTACATCCTGCGCCGGGAGAACATCATCGCGCTCGGCAACAGCGGCACGGGCAAGACCCATGTCGCTCTCGCGCTCGGGCTGGCCGCTTGCCAGAAGGGCTTCTCTGTCGCCTTCACGACGGCGGCTTCCCTGGTAAATCAGCTCATCGAGGCCCGCGACGAGAAGCGCCTGCTCAGGCTCCAGCGCGAGTTGCAGGCGGTCAAGCTGCTGATCGTCGACGAGCTTGGCTATGTGCCGCTGTCGCCGACCGGCGCCGAGCTCCTGTTCGAGGTCTTCTCGCAGCGCTACGAGCGCGGCTCGACCATCGTCACCTCGAACCTGCCCTTCGAGGACTGGACGTCCGTCCTGGGATCGGAGCGGCTGACTGGCGCGCTGCTTGACCGGCTCACCCACCACGTCAGCATCCTGGCCATGAACGGCGACAGCTACCGCCTCAGGCAATCCGCTGGCCGCCGGCGCGCCACCGCCGCGGCGGAGCAAAACCAGGCCACCCCAGACAACGCCGATCCAGAAACCGGCGAGATCATCCCCTGATCAATCCCGACAGCGGATATGGCGAGGGCCCCGATCGGGGCCCTCGCCATATCCGCCGCTCCCCAACGCCAGTGGCCTGCTTTTACTCCGCCACGATGGCCTGGAATCCGACCGCCGTTGACAAGAGCGATAAATGGGCTAGCGCCTGTGTCTACTCGGATTTCAGACTAACCTACCGACCGGCCCGCGCAATTCAGCATCATGTCGACACCCACGATTACGACGAAGATCAAGGAGAAATACCCGACGCTTTCGAGAACGCAGAAGGTGTTCGCGGATTTCGTCCTGTCCGATCCGGTCAAAATGGCGAGCGTCAGTATCCATGTCGCTGTCGAGGAAGCTGGCGTCTCCTCGGCGACGGCGAACCGGTTTGTCCGCAGCGTAGGCTACAAAAACTATGCTTCGTTTCGTGCCGACCTGATTCAGAACCTCGGCGCGGCCTATGAACCAGTCTATCGGCTCAGGCAGGACATGTCGCAGAAGATGTCGGCTGACGGGATTGTCGCGAACATCCTGCGCGAGGACATCGAAAACCTCGCCGAGACCATCGGCTCGGTCGAGCCGGCGACATGGCGGGCGGCGGTCGATGCGATCAGGAAGGCGCGGCGGATCTTCGTCAACGGCTTCGACAACGGCGCCGCACTCGCCCAGATCCTCGCCAACGGCCTGCTGCGGATCAATCCGCATGTCCATGCGGTATCCGGCGGCTCAGGCGGCTTCGCCGGCCTGCGCCACATCGTTGGCATGGACGGCCGGGACCTCGTGATCGCTATCGCGTTTCCCCGCTATATCAAGGATACGGTCAGGCTGGCTGCCCTCGCCCGCTCGCGTGGCGTTCCGGTGCTGTCCATCACCGACAGCCATCGCTCGCCGCTCGCCGCCATCGGCGACGTCAATCTCTACATCGCGGCGCGGCGCCAGTTCGGCACGGTTTCCAATGCGGCGATCCTGGCGGTCATCGAGTCGTTGCTGGGGGCGGTCTTGCATGCCCACCCCGCGACGATCCGGCATGCAGAGGCCTTCGCCGAGCTGACACTGCCCTGGATCGAAAGCCCCTGAAGTCAGCTCCAGCGGGCCCTTGCCTTGCGCTCCAATGCGCTCGCGGCGAAGAAGCAGGCGATCGAGATAACCGCAGCGATCGCGCTCGCGCCGAGCGCATGGCTCATGGCAAGATCGCCGCGTGCGACGTTGAAGACATAGCCCAGCCCGCCCGTGCCCATCAGGAACTCGGCGACGATCGCCGCAAGGACCGCGTTCGCAGCCGCAAGCCGGAAGGCGATCGCCCATTGCGGGATGGCCGCGGGTAGGGCGAGGTGGCACAGGCGCCTGAATTTCCCCACTCCCAGAACGCGGAACAGATCGCTGCTGCCGGGCGGCAGAGCCCGCAATCCCGAGGTGGTGAAGACGAAGGCCGGGAAGAAGGAGATGATCGCCACGATGGCGAGAACCGTGCCGGTTTCGTAGCCGAATAGCCGGGCGAGGATCGGGATGATCGCGACCACCGGCACCGAGGCGAAGATGATGCTCAACGGCGTCAGCAGGCCGGAGACGAAGCGCGACAGCCAGGTCGCCACCGCAAGAGCCGTGCCGATCGCCATACCGAGCGCCAGCCCCGCCGCCGCCAGCAGCACCGTTCGCAGCGTCGCCACGCCGAATTCCCCCGCGTTCGCCAGGATATCCCTGATGATGGAGGAGGGAGAGACCATGACGATGCTGTTGATCGCATAGACCGAAAACACCGCCTCCCAGGCCAGCAGAATCGCCAGCACGATCCAGTTGCTGGCGAGCAGTCTCTTCAGGCGCGCGGTCATGGTTCGGTGCATGAAGCCTCTAGCGGAAACGTTGCTCGGCATAGCGTTGCAGCAGGCCGAACAGGGCGAACAGGCTGAGCGACACGATCACCGTCAGGACTACCGCGCTCCACAGCAACGGGATCTGGAAGTTCTGCATCGCGTTGATCATCAGCACGCCGAGCCCGCGCGAGGCGCCGAACCACTCGCCGATGATCACGCCGATCAGCGCCGAGGGCACGGCGAGCCGCATGCCACCGACGATGATCGGGATTGCAGCTGGAATGTCGAGTATCCGCAACCGGTCGAGGCGCGAGGCGCCAAGCACGCGCATCAGATCGCTCCATTCGGGTCGTGTTGAGGCAAAGCTTGATGTCGTCGTGACATACATCACAAAGAAGGTGCCGAGCCCGGCGAGCGCAGCTGGCGTGCTCTCCCGTCCGAGGAAAACGATGAACAGCGGGGCCAGCGCAATTGACGGGATGGCGTGGATGAAGGCGCTCAGCGTGTCGAGTCCGGAGCGCATGGCTGTGACGATATGGGCGAGCACGGCCGCAGCGATGCCGGCGACGAGCCCCAGCCCGTAGCCGAGGGCGAGCGAGCCGAGCGAGGCACCGAGTGCCCGCTGGAACAAGGTGCGGCGTGTTGGCGCAACGAGGAAAGTGACAACGTCTGACAAAGCGGGCCAGGTCAGCCCGAGCCACCGGTTCCGGCCGATTACCTCCCAGGCGAGCAGGAACATGGCGATGCCGAGCACGCCGAGCAGTGCAGAGTTGTCCCGCATCCGGGCGGACGCGGCCATCTCAGGGCTCCGTCCGGGAATCGAGCGCCGCGGTCAGTTCGTCCTGAAGACGGTGGAACAACTCGGTACGTGTGGTCTCGACGGTCCTCGGCCGCTCGAACGGCACATCGAGACTCTGGATGATCTGGCCAGGCCGTCCGCTCATCACTAGCACGCGGTCGGCCAGAAACAGCGCCTCGTCGACGGAATGGGTGACGAGCAGCGTCGTCAGCTTCTCTTCTGTCCAGATCCGCTGCAATTCATGGTTCATGTGGCGGCGGGTGACGGCATCGAGTGCGCCGAACGGCTCGTCGAGCAGCAGCACCTCCGGGCGCAGCACCAGCGAGCGCGCGATCGCCACGCGCTGGCGCATGCCGCCGGACAATTGCTTCGGCCGTGCTCGCTCCAACCCGGTCAGGCCGACAAGAGCGATGAGCTGCGCCACCCTGTCCTCGTCGACCGGCAGGCCGGCGACGCGATAGGGCAGGCCGATATTGCGACGCACGTCGAGCCAGGGCAGCAGCGCATGGTCCTGGAAGGCAACGCCGAGCCGGTGGGCGGCGGCGAGCGCGGTGGGCGGCTTGCCGTTGACGGTGACGCTGCCGCTGGTCGGTGTGTCGAGCGAGGCGATCATGCGCAGCACGGTGCTCTTGCCGCATCCGCTAGGCCCGATCAGCGCGACGAAGGACCCCGCCGCGATCTCCAGCGACATGCCGTCGAGCGCGACGAGGCGCTGGCCGTCGTCGAGGCGGAATTCCTTCGCGACGTTGCGAACCGCGACTGATGGCGCCGAGCCGGCGGTAGAGCTCATGCGGATCGTCTCTTGCCGTAATGCGCGATCGCCTGGTCGAAGCGCGCCATGATGCCGGGCAGCCGCCGCGACAGCTTGTGGCGCAGCTCGTCCATGTCGATGGTCAGGATCTCGCGATCCTTCATCACGGTTCGGCCGTCGACGACGACCGTGCGCACGTCGCGCCCCACTACGAGATTGGCGGCAAGGAACAGAGGGTCGCCTGCGCTGAACTGGTCGATGTTGTTCGCGTCGGCCAGGATGATGTCGGCACGCTTTCCGGTCTCGAGGCTCCCGATTTCGTTCTCGACGCCAAGCGCGCGCGCACCGCCATTGACCGCGACGGCAAAGAGCTCCTCAGCTGACATCGGCACTCTGATATGATAGGGGTGGCCGATTGAAGCCGCTTGGCCGATGCGCGCGGCGTGGGCAACAGCAAAAAGATCCAATGAGCCGGCAGATGCAGCGCCGTCGGTTCCAAGCCCGATAGCGATCCTGCGACGCCACATTTCCTGGAGGCGCGGCATTCCCACGCCGTAGTTGCCCAGCGCGCAATGGCAGGCGGAAACGTTATGCTTCTGGTAGAGGTCGACCTCCTCTGGCGCGAGGATAATCGAATGCGCGCAATGGAGATGTTTGCCGAGCACGCCGAGGTCATCGAGATACTCGGTCGGCCGCTTGCCAAAATGCTCCAGCGCGTAGTCGACCTCGTAAGTACCCTCCGAGAGATGGGTATGGATCTTGACCCCCATCTCTCTGGCCGCGGCCGAGAGCGACTGGATCAGCTCCGGCGAGCAGACGATGATCTGGCGCAGCGAGAGCCAGCCCTTGACACGCTCCTGCGCGCTCAGTTGCCTGACCAGCGCGATATTGCGGTCATAGGCCTCTTTAGTCGTCATCAGCATCGAGCGTGGAACGCTGCTGCCGGCGACATCCGGGTTCTGGTCGACGGTCGAAAGCGAAACAAAGCCACGAATGCCGACCTCGATCGCGGCGCGCGCCATTTCATCCGGATGCGGCCCGCCGGCTTCGGCAAAGCATGTCGTGCCGACGGTGAGCATATTGGTATAGGCGACGAGGCCGCTCAGATAGACGTCCTCGGGATCAAGCAGGCCTTCGAAGGGCACATAGTAATTCTTCCACGGCGGGTTACGCAGCGGGCCACGGCTGCGCAGCTCTGAAAGCTTGCCGCGCAAGAATTGCTGGGCCGTGTGGACATGCGCATCGATCATGCCCGGCATCGCTACCTGTCCGCTTCCGTCGATCACGGAAGCGGGCCGACCGATTTTCTTGCTCTCTGTCGCGGAGCCCATCCAAACGATCGCGTTTCCCTTGATGGCGATCGCACCATCCTTATGAATCGTGCGGGCAGCATCCATGGTGACGATGTCGCAGCCGCTGATCAGAAGGTCGACGTCCATCGGCAACGTCTGATCGGATCCGTTGGTTACGGCGGTCATTGCCTGCCCTCATAGGCTTCCTGCACGACCGTGAAGTCCGCGATCGTCGCGACATCGGGTAGTTTGCTGCGGCCGGTGGCCCGAGCGGCCTTGAACATCAGACCTTCAATGAGATCCTTATCCAGCGAGAGGGGCAGCTTGCCCGGCTCGGCATATTGTGTCAGTGGAATCTGCAATTCGTTCTGGCGGATTTGCTGGTCGAGATCGAGGCCCAGATCGGCGCCGTATTTCTCGACGACGAGGTGCGCCGCAACAGTCGGATCTTTCCGATTCATTGCCCACCCGTCGATCAGCCCTCGCATGTATCCGACAACGGCTGCCCTATTGCTTTTAAGGAATGACTGCGTGGTGACGATGATCGAGCCGAAAGTGCGGAAACCGAGATCGTCGAAGAAAACGAAATGGAAATCCTTGCCCGCTTTGAGGCCCATCTTTTCAAGGGTGATCGGCTGGTTCGTGCTGAACGCTGTGAAGGCATCGCCATCGCCGGCCAGGAGTGGCTCAGGGGAAAAACCGGTCGGGACCCAGGTCCACTGGTTCGGCAATCCGGCGAGCGCCAGCGTTGCATCAATCGCTGTTTTGTCATTGGGCGCCTGCGCCAGAACCTTCGCCCCCACCAGGCTCCTCGGTTCCAGGATCGGCTTCTTGGCCAGTGAGAGCAGGCCATGCGGGCTGCGGGGGAATGAAGCTCCGATCATCACGAAGTCATTGCCCTGATTGACCGCGTCAAGAAGCTGGAACCAGTTCGAGTAGGCGATGTCGGCCTTGCCGGCGGCCAGTGTCACGAGCGATGCGGGCGCATTGGGTCCGCCAGGCTGCCAGGCAACCTCGACGCCATATTTTGCCATGAGATTGTTTTCTTGCGCGAGCCAGTCGCCGGCATACTGGATGTTCGAAACCCAGCTCAACTGCACACGGGCCTTCTTAAGGCCTTGTGCCAAACCGTGCTTCGAAAGCATGGGCGCCGTCAGGCCCGCAGCCGCGAGCGCCTGGAGAAGAGACCGGCGACTAAACCCGTGCATAACGCGATCCCCATTTGTCACTATTGTCCCAAGAACAAGACCACAATGAAATTTGGATTGCAATCGACCTTTGCCAGCCTCTGTGAGAAGCGTCGCTCTTGTCTCAATTCGTAAGCGCTCCCCCGATCGCCTCGTGTTGGGCGCGGCGTGAATGTGCGAGGAAT
>NZ_CAMFJF010000102.1 GCF_945956895.1 uncultured Allobosea sp.
GCCGCAGCCGATGCAGCCCGCGCCGACGCTTCCGGGGCCGGCCGAGCCGCAGCCGGTGCAGCCGCCGCCGACCCTGCCGCCTCCAGGCCAGCCCTTACCGACGCCGCCCGTGCAGCAGCAGACCGGCGTGCCCGATCCCAATACGACGCTCGCCGGCAAGCGTGGCGATGCCAGCGATATCGACGAGGTCGCGCTGGTCGCTAAGCCGGTGCTGCTCCTGTCCGGGCAAGCGAGCTGGGACCAGGGCTTCCAGAGGCTGTCGGAAAGCTTCAACATCCTGCGTGCCGAAGCGCAGAAGGTGGGGCTGCCTGTCGCGGGCCGGCCCCTGTCGCTCTTCGTCGAGACGACCGATGACGGTTTCCGCTTCGAAGCGATGCTGCCCGTCGCGGTGGCGGCCGGGAGCCTGCCTCCCGCGCTGGGGCCTGGGGTGAAGCTGAGCGCTTCGCCGGTGGGGAGGGCGCTGCGCTTCCTGCATGTCGCGCCCTATGACGACATCGATTCCACCTACGAGACGATCACGGCTTATCTCGAGGCCAAGAGCATCACGGTGAAGGACGCCTTCCTCGAAGAATATGTCAGCGATCTCAAGGATCCCGGCGATCCGAATCTCGAGATCAACGTCTACGTCCAGCCGAAGTAGGCTGAAACGATCGTCGACCCTCGCCGTCATTGCGAGGAGCGAAGCGACGAAGCAATCCAGGAGACTGGGTTGAACCGTTCGCCCGGTCCCCCTGGATTGCTTCGCTTCGCTCGCAATGACGGTGGGGGCTCTCAAACGCTCCAGCTCAAGCCCGGCCGCATCGGCCTGAAGCGCTCTTCCGGCAAGCCGGCTTCAGCAAGTGCTGTCTTCAACGCCTCGGGCGGCCGCTCCACGCCTTCGTCTGTGAGCTGGAAGGTGCCCCAGTGATGGCCGATCGCCTGCCTGGCACCCAGCGCCAGCATCACCTTGACCGCCTCGTCGGGATTCATGTGGTTGTCCGACATGAACCAGCGCGGCTCATAGGCGCCGATCGGCAGCACGGCGAGATCGAACGGCCCGTGCTGGCTCCCGAGTTCCCGATAGAGCGAGCCGTCGTGATAGCCGGTGTCGCCGATATGGAAGATCTTCGTGGCGGGCGTTTCGAGAATGTAGGAGCACCAGAGCGCCATGCGCCGGTCGAAGGCGCCGCGCGCCGACCAGTGGTAGCTCGGTACCAGCGTGACCGCGACGGTATCCGAGAGTGTGAGCCGGGCGTGCCAGTCATGCGCCTCGGCGCGGGCATCCGGGATGCGGGCCCGGACGATCGAGTCATTGCCGAGCGGCATGATCATGCGTGGCTGGTCGCGGTCGTGCAGCAGCGCCAGCGTCTGGATGTCGAGATGGTCGTAATGGTTGTGCGTGACCAGCACCGCATCGATCTTCGGCAGGTCGGCGAAGGCGACGCCCGGCGCGTTTACGCGCCTGGGACCGATGAAGGAGAAGGGGCTCGCGCGCTCGGAAAAGACTGGGTCGACCAGGAGGTTCAGGCCGGCCACCTGATAAAGGAAAGAAGCGTGGCCGAGATGGACGATCCTGGCGCCCCCGACGCGCGCCGAGGGCTTGTCCTGCGGCGGCGCGGGATAGGCAGAGGGAAAGGCCTCGCGCTCGCGCCTGCCGGTCTGCCAGCGCAGCACGTCGGCGAGGCCCTTGTTTACGGGACGGCCGTCGCTGAAGACGAGCCCGTTGAAATGGCCGCTCACCGGGCCCTGGTAATAGGGATTGCGCGAGCGGGAGATCGCGGCCCAGGCGGCGCCGGTCGAAGCGAGCAGTGTACCGAGGCCGACGAAGGAGAGAAGCTTGCGGCGGGTCATGGTGCTGAAGAGGTAGGCTGCCGCGGCGTCTGGTCAAGGCTCCGGCGTTCTGATCGCCAGGGCGTGAAGCCAGCGTGTCGGCTGACGGTCGTAGCCGGAGCCGATGTCCTCCTCGATCCACAGGGACTGCCAGCGTTCCTCTGAACCGTAGGCAGCGCGTAGTTCGGCAGATGAAGGATAATTGAAGTAGCGGCCGAGGCCGTCGCGCCCCTCGGCTTCGCCGGCCTTGAAGCTGGCATAGAAGACGCCGCCCGGCCGCAGGGAGCGGTGGATTCGATCGATGATGCCTGGGAGGGCCGGGCGCGGCGCATGCAACAAGCAGGCATGCGCCCAGACGCCGTCATAGGCCGATGTCTCCTCAAGGTCTTCGAAGAGCAGGACGCCGACCGGGCGGCCGAGCCGTAGCTCGGCCTGTTGGGCCAGCTCCGGTGAGCCATCCGTCGGCACGACATCGAAACCGCGCCGCAGCATCTCCTCGCTGTCCTGCCCACCGCCGCAGCCGAGTTCGAGCACCCGTGCGCCGGGCTTGAGCTTGGCCACGAAGGGATCGATGCGGCGGTGCTCGGCCAGCCGGTCCCGCCCGGCATAGGCGCTGGCTTCCTCGGCATAGAAGCCGAGCGTCTGGTCGTCCTTGCTCGACATGATCGGCGTCAGTTGCTGCCGGAGCGGATCGCGACGGTCGCGACGCCGGCACCGATCAGGAGCGTGCCGCCAGCCTTGTTGAACAGCCCGATCGCGCGGGGATTGCCGATCACGGCCCGCGCCCGCGAGGCGATCAGCGCATAGCCCATGGCATTGGCGAAGGCGAGCGTGATGAAGGTCGCTTCGAAGATCAGCATCTGCGTCCAGAAATCGCCCTTGGTGTCCAGGAACTGGGGCAGGAAGGCGACGAAGAAGGTGATGCTCTTCGGGTTCAGTGCCGTTACCAGCCAGGCATGGCCGAGCATCTTCCAGCCGGGAGCAGCGTCCTCGCGCGGCTTGGCGTCGAGCGTGCCGCCGGCGCGGAAGAGCTTGATGCCGAGCCAGATCAGATAGGCCGCGCCGATCCATTTCAGCGTGGTGAAGACGAGCGCGGAGGTGGCGAGCAGTGCGCCGACACCGAGCATGGAGAGGGTCATCGCCGTGAAATCACCGAGCGCGACACCGACGGCGATCGGGAAGGCGGTGCGCCAGCCCTGGCCGAGGGCATAGGAGATGACGAGGAGGATGGTCGGTCCGGGGATGACCAGAAGGACCGCGGTGGCGGCGGTGAAGGCGATCCAGGCTTCGAAGGTCATGGTGGTGATGGCTCCGTTAAAGACGAGAGCCATCACCAGAAGCGGGTGTTTGTAAAGAGCCGAGTTGACCTGGCTTGAGGCCCGCTCAGCGCGTGCCTTTGAGGAAGTTGCAGAGAGCCTTCTTCACGGCGTCTTCAGGCGCGACCTGGCCGGGTTGGACGGTGAAGGCGATGTCGATGCGCGTGCCGGTCGGCTGCTTGCGTGCCGTCACCTTCAGGATCTGCGGGCGGCCCGAGCCGGTGACTTCCTGCATGGCGGTGATGGTGCCCGCCTTGTCGGTCCGGATGTCGCCGAAATCGCCGTCCGCTTCGATCGCCCGGAGGATCACGGGCAGGACGGCGGCGGGGGGCTTCTTCGAAAGGTCCCAGGTCCGGTAGGTGATCTGCGAGACCATCGGCACGCCGGACGAGGTGAAATTGGTGGCGCAGGGCTGGGCCTGGGCGCCGTTCAGGCTAGCGAAAGAGGCCGATGCGGCAATGACGAAAGGAATAAAGGACCGAATGGACATCTGGACGCTCGCTAGGGAGTGACGGATGTCGCTGGTTAGCGAGGCTGTGGCGGATTGTCATTGTCACCCATGTACCGGTGCACCTCCGGTTCCGCCGCAAGCACCAGCGCCCACCAGACGCGATAGCTGGTGCGCGGATCCTTGGAGAGCGCGATGCCGTAGCGGGTGGCTTCCTTCATGCGCAGATTGACGTCATGGCCCGGCGACTTGCGCCAGCCGTCGAAGGCTTCCTCGACCGAGAAATAGCCGCCGCCGAGATTCTCCGCGGCCCGTGCACTGTCGATGCCGGCGGCATGGATGCGGGCGCTGAAACTGCCGCCGGCGTCATGCGAGAGCGCGTTGGCGGCAACCATGGCATCGGCCTGGCGCTGGGCCATCGCCATCAGGCGCGGGTCCGGCCGGACCGTGCCGAGACCCTGGCTGGCACGGTAGGCGTTGAGGATGCGCCCGGCCTGGGCGGGGTCGAGAGAGACGGCCGCGACCTTCTCGACCATGCGCGGATCGAGCGGGCCTTCGCGACGCGGATCGCCGGCGCATGCGGCGAGGAGGAGCGTGAGGGCCAGCAGGGTCGAGGCAGGTTTCAGTTTCATGGGCCGGCACGTTTGCGAATCGAGCCTGCAGCGATGCCGACCGATCAGGGCCGTTCTGCGGCCAAATCTCACAATCCCGTGCCGAGCTTGAATCGCATGTGGTGGAAGGGCGTTGCTCTGGGACGGGGCGTCATTCTCGGGCTTGACCCGAGAATCTCGGGAAGGTGAGCCGTGGGAGTCTGCTTTGGAGGGAGATGCTCGGGTCAAGCCCGAGCAAGACGGCCGCGAGGCAGTTCAGCCGGCCCGCAAATCCGCACCAAACTTGACTTTCGCCACAGTCTTCCGCTTTAAGACCGCATTCGTTTCGCCGACATCGCCGAAACCACATCCGCCGACCGGGCCGCGCAAGCCGCTTCCATGAGCCCGGAGGTCAACGCCCGACAGCGCGATTGCGCCCTCGGGCGCGAAACCGCTTGGCGATGAGGTTGTGGCCTTGAAGGCTTCCTGAGGCAAGCAGGCAGGTCCGCATGTTCGGCACGCTGAGCGACAGGCTCTCCGGCATCCTCTCGGGGCTGACCCGCAGGGGTTCGCTGACCGAGGAGGACGTCAACGCGGCGCTCCGCGAGGTTCGCCGCGCGCTGCTCGAGGCCGACGTCGCGCTCGAGGTCGTCCGCAGCTTCACCGACAAGGTGCGCGAGCGCGCCGTCGGCGCCGAGGTGCTGAAGTCGGTCACGCCCGGCCAGCAGGTCATCAAGATCGTCAACGATGTCCTGATCGAGACGCTGGGCGGCGAGGGCGAGGGCATCAATTTCGATGCCGTGCCGCCGGTCCCGGTCCTGATGGTCGGCCTTCAGGGTTCGGGTAAGACGACTTCGACGGCGAAGATCGCCAAGCGCCTGACCGAGCGCCACAAGAAGAAGGTGCTGATGGCGTCGCTCGATACGCGACGTCCGGCCGCCATGGAGCAGCTCGCTATCCTCGGCCAGCAGGTCGGCGTGCAGACGCTGCCGATCGTCGCCGGCCAGTCGGCCGTGCAGATCGCGAAGCGTGCGGTCGAGGCCGCCCGTCTCGGCGGCTACGACGTCGTGATGCTCGACACCGCCGGCCGCGTGACGCTCGACGACACGCTGATGGCCGAGGTCGCGGAGGTCAAAGCCGCGACCAATCCGCATGAAGTCCTGCTCGTCGCCGACGCGCTGACCGGTCAGGACGCCGTCAACACGGCCCGCGCCTTCGATGCCCGCGTCGGCCTCACCGGCATCGTGCTGACCCGCATGGACGGCGATTCGCGCGGCGGCGCGGCGCTCTCGATGCGCGCCGTCACCGGCAAGCCGATCAAGCTCGTCGGTATCGGCGAGAAGGTCGACGAGCTCGACGAGTTCCACCCCTCGCGCGTCGCCAACCGCATCCTCGGCATGGGCGACATCGTCTCGCTGGTCGAGAAGGCGGCGCAGACGATCGACGCCGCGCAGGCCCAGGCCACCGCGCAGCGCATGGCCAAGGGCCAGTTCGACCTCTCCGACATGCGCGCACAGCTCCAGCAGATGGAGAAGATGGGCGGCATCGGCGGCGTGATGGGCATGCTGCCCGGCATGAAGCAGGCGCAGTCGCAGCTCGCCAGCGCGGGCGTCGGCGACAAGATGTTCAAGAGCATGATCGCCGCGATCGACTCGATGACGCCGGCCGAGCGCAAGAATCCCGACCTGCTCAAGAACAGCCGCAAGAAGCGCATCGCGGCGGGTTCCGGCACCACGGCCGAGCAGATCAACAAGCTGCTCAAGATGCATCGCGGCATGGCCGACGCCATGAAGATGATGAGCAAGCAGAAGGGCGGCATGCTCGGCAAGCTCGGCTCGATGTTCGGGCTCGGCGGCGGCATGGGCGCTGGATTGCCGGCCGGCATGCCCGACCCTTCGAAGATGGACCCGGCGCAGCTTGCGGAACTCCAGAAGCAGCTTGGCGCGGGCGGCGGCCTGCCCTCGATGCCGCCGGGCGGTTTCCCCGGCCTGCCGAAGGGCGTGACCCCGCCGGCCGGGATGATGCCGAAGCTGCCGGGCCTCGGCGGCGGTGGCCTGCCCGGCCTGGGCGGCCCCTTCGGTGGCAAGAAGAAGTGAGAAATCGTTCGACCGTGACGGGCGCCGTCATGGTCGGGCTTGTCCCGACCATCCACGTCTTCGCGACGTGGCGGGCGGGTGAAGACGTGGATGCTCGCCACGAGGGCGAGCATGACGGACGAGTGCCCGGCGCGAGCCGGTAAGACCAACCAAGACCAGAGAAAGAGAAGACCCATGTCCCTCAAGATTCGCCTGACCCGCGGCGGCGCCAAGAAGCGCCCCTACTACCGCATCGTCGTCGCCGACTCGCGCTCGCCGCGCGATGGCCGCTTCATCGAGAAGATCGGCTCCTATGATCCGATGAAGGCCAAGGACGCCGCCGACCGCGTCGTGCTCGACATCGAGAAGGTCCAGGCCTGGCTCGCCAAGGGCGCGCAGCCGACCGACCGCGTCCTGCGCTTCCTCGACGCCGCCGGCCTCGTCAAGCGCGCTGCCCGCAACAACCCGAACAAGGCTGTTCCCGGCGAGAAGGCCAAGGAGCGCGCCGAGAAGAAGGCCGAGAAGGCCGCTGCTCCGGCTGCCGAAGAAGCCGCCGAGGCGTGATTTCGTCTTGATGACGGGGCTTCGTCATTCCGGGCGACCGAAGGGTGACCCGGAATCCATCGTAGAGCGGAGCCGCCTTTCGATGGATTCCGGCTCTGCGCCGCTTCGCGGCTTGGCCGGAATGACGAAACATGTCTGACGACAATCTCATCCTGCTCGGTATCGTCGGCGCGCCGCATGGCGTGCGCGGCGAGGTCAGGATCAAGACCTTCACCGGCGATCCCCTCGGGATCGCCGATTACGGCCCGCTGACCGACGGCAAGGGCCGCAGCTTCGAGATCACCGATATCCGCCCGGCCAAGGAAGTGGTCGTCGCCCGGCTCAAGGGTGTGACGACGCGCGAGCAGGCCGAAGCGCTCAACGGGACGGAACTGTTCGTCGCCCGCGACAAGCTTTCAGCGGACGCGGACGAAGACGAATTCCTGCATGCCGACCTGATCGGTTGCAGCGTGGTCGGGCCGGACGGCGCGGTGCTCGGCACCGTCACCATGGTCGAGAATTATGGGGCCGGCGACCTGCTCGATATCAAGACGCCGGACGGGCGCTTCATCCTGATGCCCTTTACCAAGGCCTTTGCGCCGCGCATCGACATCGCCGCGCGCCAGATCGAGGTCGAGCCCCCCCTGGGATTGTTCGAGCCCGACAATGAGAAGCCATAGGCCTGCCCGCGCCCTGATTTTCGACATGGACGGCACCATCGTCGACAACATGCGCTTCCATGACGATGCCTGGGAGAGCTGGCA
>NZ_CAMFJF010000103.1 GCF_945956895.1 uncultured Allobosea sp.
CATGATCAGCGTCGAGATCTCGCTCGGCTTCACGCCCTTGGCCTTGGCCAGCGCGTTGATGTTGTCGGCCGGCGAGGCGTCGAGATCGATGACGCCGGGCTGGTAGCCGGGGCCGATCGCGATCTTGTCCATGTAGACGTCGGGGGCGTAGAGCAGGCTGCCGGCGCCGGCCATCGCCATCACCGCGATCGAGCCGGGCATGTCCTTGGCGCAGAGCGTGGTGCCCTCGAGCGGATCGACCGCGATATGCACCTTCGGGCCCTGCTTGTTGCCGACCTTCTCGCCGATGAAGAGCATCGGCGCCTCGTCGCGCTCGCCCTCGCCGATGACGATCTCGCCATCGATCGGCAGGCGGTTCAGTTCACGGCGCATCGCATCGACCGCAGCCTGGTCGGCCGCCTTCTCGTTGCCGTGGCCGCGCCAGCGGGCGGCGGAGACGGCAGCGCGCTCAGTGACGCGCACGAGTTCCATCGAGAGATAGCGCTCGATGATCTGATCGGGAGAGATGCGAAGATCGACGGACATGAAATTCTAGTCCCCTTTGAAATCGGGAGATGGAAGGAGGTCTTCTCAGACCTGTTCGCGTTCAATCCGAATAACTTGTGGCGGTTCCGCGACATGGCCGTCGGCGGTGACCTTTTCGAGGGCGGCGCGGATGGCACTCTCGCTGGTGGCGTAGGTGATGAGCACGACCGGAACCGGCGCGCCCGAGCGACCGCCGGGATCGCGCGTCGCCGCCTCGGGCGAGCGACGCTGGACGATGCTCTCCAGCGAGATATCGGCCTCGGCCATGCGGGTGGCGATGGCAGCAGCGGCGCCGGGGCGATCGGCGACGGCGAGACGGACATAGTAACCGCCCTCATGGCGCTGCATCGGCGCGCGCTTCGCCTCTTCCAGGCGGGCGACCGGCAGGCCGAAAGGCAGACCGGCGGTGCCGCGCGCGACATCGGCGATATCGGCGACGACGGCGGAGGCCGTCGGATCACCGCCGGCGCCGGGGCCGACCAGCGTGATCTCGCGCACCGCATCGGCATCGACGCTGACGGCGTTGAGCACGCCCATCACCTGCGCGATGGCGGAGGATTTCGGCACCATGGTCGGGTGCACGCGCTGCTCGATGCCGGTCTTGGTGCGCTCGGCGACGCCGAGCAGCTTGATGCGATAGCCGAGATCGTCGGCCATCTTCAGGTCGAGCGGCGTGATCGCGGAAATGCCTTCGACATGAATCGCTTCGGCGTCGATCTTCGTACCGAAGGCGAGGCTCGTCAGGATCGCGAGCTTATGGGCGGTGTCGAAGCCCTCGACATCGAAGGTCGGGTCCGCTTCGGCATAGCCGAGACGTTGCGCGTCCTTCAGGCAGGCCTCGAAGGTCAGCCCCTCCTGCTCCATGCGCGAGAGGATGTAGTTGCAGGTGCCGTTGAGGATACCGGAGATGCGGCTGACATTGTTGCCGGCCAGCGCCTCGCGCAGGGTCTTCACGATCGGGATGCCACCGGCCGAGGACGACTCGAAGGCAAGCGCCACGCCCTTACTCTCTGCCAGCTCGGCCAAGGCGACGCCGTGAGCGGCCAGCAACGCCTTGTTGGCCGTCACAACAGGCTTGCCCGCCGAGAGCGCGGCTTCGACGGTCGCCTTGGCCGGACCGTCCGAACCGCCCATCAACTCGACCACGCAGTCGACCTCGTCCGATTTTGCCAGCGCGACCGGATCATCGAACCAGGCAAGGCCGCCGAGATCGACCCCGCGGTCACGCTTGCGATCGCGGGCCGAGACCGCAACCACCCGGATGGCGCGACCGCAGCGGGCAGCCAGAGCATTTTCCTGCCGTTGCAGGATCTTCAGCACCGAGGCGCCGACCGTGCCGAGACCGGCAAGGCCGATGCGCAGAGGCTGGGAGGCGTTCGAAAGGGCAGCGCTGGTCATGGGCGCGGGGTCGCATGCGGCGCGGTGCGAGTCAACGGAGAGTGGTGCTCCGACGCCTGCGAAATCGTCTCAGACCTCGCTTCGCCGGGCCGAAACCACGAAGGCGGAGAGAGCTCCCTCGATCGGGCCCGAGCCGAAGCGGTGCTCCAGCGCCTTCGCCACGACCTCGGTGGCCACTTCGAGCCCAGGCGTGCCGCGCGCCTCGATCTCGCCACGCATCGGCGTCCCCTGACAGAGGCCGATCGCGACATCGGTCGCTGAAGCGGCGCGGGAGCGCTTCTCGACGCGCTCGATCTCCGGCCGTGGAAAGCCGCCGGCCATGATGTCGAGTTCGATCATGCCGACATCATGATAGCCGTGCGGGGTGCGCGCGAGGAAGCGTGGCGGGTCGTCGGGAAACAGCTCGGCCAGCGCATCCAGCATGACCGCCGTGAAATCGTTCGTCTCTACGGTGTCCCAGACATTGAACAGGAGGCGCCCGCCCGGTTTCAGGACACGCAGCGCCTCGGCATAGCCCTTCGGCTTGTCGGGAAAGAACATCGCCCCGAACTGGCAGACGACGGCATCGAAGCTCTCGTCGGGAAATGGCAGGTCGAGCGCGTCCGCCTGCCGGAAGACGAGCCTGTCGTCGCCCGGGAACCGCGCGGCGGCAAGGTCGAGCATCGCCGGGTTGAGATCCGTCGCGACGATGCTCGCCCCGTCGAGGCGCGCCGCCATTTCCTGTGTCAGCGCACCCGTTCCCGCCGCGATCTCGAGAATGCGCCTGGGCCCCCCGGCCATGACGCGGGCAGCCAGGTCCTCGGCATAGGGTCGAAAGATCAGAGGTACGAGCAGCCGGTCGTAGATCCGCGGAACGGGGCCGGCGAAAACCTTGTCCGTCGCTTCCATGGCGGCACCTGTCGTTGCAGCCCTGTCTCAGGATAGCGCAGCGACTGACCTAACGAAACGACCTTGTTCGGTCTCCTCGCGACGAGGCGCCTGCTCAACCGAAGTGGCAGACGACCTCGGCGGCGACGCGCTTCACCTTGCCATCCTCGAAGCCGAGATAGATGCGCAGCAGGTTGGTGCCGAAGGCGGTCGCCTTGATGGTGTGCAGCGCCTCGATGCTCGCCCCCTCGGAGACGGTGCTGTTCTCGACCACAGGCGTCCAGAACCAGGGCTTGGGCGGATCGATCGTGACTTCCGAGAGAACGCGCTCGGCATCGGCCCGGCTGGTTCCGACCGGAATGTAGCGGGCGACGATATCGGTGGCGTCGCGGGCGCATTCGCGGCCATTGGTGACCGTCAGCACGTCCGAAATCAGGGCCGAGCGCGTCTGCGGGATGCGGCCCCTCGAATAGTCATATGTCGCGACGAGGCAGACCAGCGCGAAGACGGCGAAAGCGACGCCGAGCAGGCGGCCTTTGCGTGACATGGAAACGAGCCTCGGGCGCGATGCGGAGCAAGCCGTCCGCATCGCATCGGTTCCCATGTTTTGCGGCCGCGGTCCAGAGCCCTAGCCGTCATTCTCGGGCGGAGCGAAGCGCAGACCCGAGAATCTCGTGACGAGATGACACTGGTTTCCGAGATGCTCGGGTCAAGCCCGAGCATGATGATCTGGATAACGCCCTACCCCGCCTTCGGCATCTGGATGACGTTGTGCAGCGTCGTGTCGGCGCCCTTGAGGAAGCGGCCGATATTGCGCGCGGCCTGGCGGATGCGTTGCTCGTTCTCGACGATGGCGATGCGGACATAGTCGTCGCCATGCTCGCCGAAGCCGATGCCCGGCGCGACCGCGACCTCCGCCTTCTCGATCAGCAGCTTCGAGAATTCCAGCGAGCCGAGATGGCGGAACTTCTCGGGGATCGCGACCCAGGCGAACATCGAGGCCTCCGGCGCCGGAAACTCCCAGCCGGCCTTGCCGAAGCTCTCGACCAGCGCGTCGCGGCGCTTGCGATAGATCTCGCGCATCTCGCGGATGCAGTCGTCGGGGCCGTTCAGCGCAGCCGCCGCCGCGACCTGGATCGGCGTATAGGCGCCGTAGTCGAGATAGGATTTCACCCGTGCCAACGCCGCGAGCAGGCGCTCGTTGCCGACGGCGAAGCCCATGCGCCAGCCCGCCATCGAGAAGGTCTTCGACATCGAAGTGAACTCGACCGCGACATCGATCGCACCCGGCACCTGCAGCATCGACGGCGGCGGGTTGTTCTCGTCGAAATAGACCTCGGCATAGGCGAGATCGGAGAGCAGGATGAGCTCATGCTTCTTCGCGAAGGCGACGAGGTCGCGGTAGAAATCGAGCGAGGCGACATAGGCCGTCGGATTGGCGGGATAGCAGGTGACGAGCGCGATCGGCTTGGGCACCGAATGCATCATCGCCCGCTCCAACGCCGGGAACATTGCCGGCGTCGGATCGGCCGGGACGGAGCGAATCACGCCGCCCGCCATCAGGAAGCCGAAGGCGTGGATCGGGTAGCTCGGATTCGGCACGAGCACGACATCGCCCGGCCCGGTGATGGCCTGCGCCATATTGGCGAAGCCCTCCTTCGAGCCCAGGGTCGCGACGACCTGTGTCTCGGGGTTCAGCTTCACGCCGAAGCGGCGCTCGTAATAATTCGCCTGGGCGCGGCGCAGGCCGCCGATGCCCTTGGAGGCGGAATAACGGTCCGTGCGCGGCTTGCCGGCGGTCTCAACCAGCTTCTCGATGACGTGCTTCGGCGCCGGCAGGTCGGGATTGCCCATGCCAAGATCGATGATGTCGACGCCCTTGGCGCGCTCGGCAGCCTTGATCTTGTTGACCTGTTCGAAAACGTAGGGCGGCAGGCGCTTGATACGGTGGAAATCGGTCATCTCGAACAGATCCTCGGCCGCCCGGGAGCGGTGTCATGTTTTCGCCGGGATTACATCCTTGCGTCGAGGCTGCTTAGCATCGCATCTTTCGTCAGGACAGAGATAAAAACGCAATAAATTGCGATACGCAGATTATGGCAATGGACACGGCCTGCCGGCCGCGAACCTCCGAGGCTGGAGGAGCATCAGTTTTTCGGCGGAATATCCGCAGGCTTCGGCGCGGAGGTCGATGCGCCCAACGCCTTGGCCGTCTCGCCCGCAGCCTGGTTGGTCTTCTGCATGCCGTCGAGACGGGTCTCGATAGCTTTGAAGTCCGAGCGCGGCTTGCAGGCTTCCTTCGGGTCGTAGATCGGCGTGGGCGTGGCGAAGCGTACCGCCTGCCCGGTCGGCACATAGGCCGGCGGGGGCGTCGGGCCGGCACAGAGCTGCGCCACCGGAATTTTCGTCCCCACCGGAATATACTCCGTCCCCGCCGGGCGGGTTTCGCGGACGAAGGCCTTCGATTCCTGCGGCGTGGTCGCCATGCCGACGGCCTCGGCCGGCCCCTTCAGGCCGCCCTCGCCCGCGCACCCCGCCAGGACAGCCCCTGCCAGGAGCGCGGCCGACAGGAGAAGCGGCTTTTTCGCAGAGAGATCGGTCGGCATGAGGACTTCCGGCTGTTCGACGATTTTTCTTGGTAAAGCACAGCGGCTGCGTCCTTAATAGGACCAAAATGGAGCGCAATGCGCTACCCTATAACAACAGGGGCAAAGGGCGACATTATGAGCCGGAACAGCGACAAGGCGAAGGAGACCACCGGCCCGGCCGAAGCAGCCGCTCCCGACTTCGACCAGTTCGCGCAGAATATGGGCCGGCTCGTCGAGGAATACGGCAAGGTCACCGCCGCCTATCTGAAGCCGCTCGAACGCGGCGAGGCCAAGACCGGCCAGGCCGACGAGGCCAGCGACATGGTCAAGACGCTGGGCCGCGTCGCCGAGCGCTGGGTCAACGATCCCTCCAGGATCATCGAGGCGCAGGCCTCCCTTACCGGCGACTTCATGAACCTGTGGAGCGCGGCGCTGAAGCGGGCCGGCGGCGAGGAGGTCGCTCCCATCGCCGAGCCGGACAAGCGCGACGGCCGCTTCAAGGACCCGGAGTGGACCAGTCATCCGACCTTCGACTTCATCAAGCAGGCCTATCTGATCGGCTCGCGCTGGGCCGAGACGATGGTCGACAAGGCCGACGACCTCGATCCGCATACGCGGGAGAAGGCCCGCTTCTACATCAAGCAGATCGCCGGCGCCCTCTCGCCCACCAATTTCGTCGCCACCAATCCCGAACTGCTGCGCGAGACGATGCAGCAGAACGGCGAGAACCTCGTGCGCGGCATGAAGATGTATGCCGAGGATGTCGAGGCCGGCGGCGGCGAGCTCAAGATCCGCCAGTCGGACGCCAGCTCCTTCGAGGTCGGCGTCAATATCGCGACGACGCCGGGCAAGGTCATCTTCCGTAACGAGATCATCGAGCTGATCCAGTACGCGCCTTCGACGCCGCAGGTGCTGAAGCGGCCGCTGCTGATCGTGCCGCCCTGGATCAACAAGTTCTACATCCTCGACCTCAACCCCGAGAAGAGCTTCATCCGCTGGTGCGTCGAGCAGGGGCTGACGGTGTTCTGCATCTCCTGGGTCAATCCGGACGCGCGCCACGCCGCCAAGGATTTCGAGAGCTATATGCGCGAAGGCATCTTCGCCGCGCTCGACACGATCGAGGAAGCGACGGGGGAAAAGAAGGTCTCGGCGATCGGCTACTGCGTCGGCGGCACACTGCTCGGCGTGACGCTCGCCTATATGGCGGCGGTACGCGACAAGCGCATCGAGAGCGCCACCTTCTTCACCACGCAGGTCGATTTCTCGCAGGCCGGCGAGCTCTCGGTCTTCGTCGACGAGGAGCAGATCCGCGCTATCGAGGAGCAGATGGCCCGGACCGGCTATCTCGACGGAGCGCGGATGGCGGGCGCCTTCAACATGCTCAGGCCGAACGACCTGATCTGGTCCTATGCGGTCAACAACTACCTGAAGGGCAAGGCGCCGACGCCCTTCGACCTGCTCTACTGGAATGCGGATTCGACGCGGATGCCGGCGGCGAACCACTCTTTCTATCTGCGCAACTGCTATCTCGACAACAAGCTCTCCAAAGGCGAGATGCGGATCGGCGGCAAGACGCTCGACCTCAAGCTGGTCACGATACCGATCTACAACCTCGCCACCCGCGAGGATCATATCGCCCCGGCCCAGTCGGTCTTCAACGGCTCGCAATGCTTCGGCGGGCCGGTCGAGCATGTCGTCGCCGGATCGGGGCATATCGCCGGCGTCGTCAATCCGCCTGCCAAGGTAAAGTACCAGTACTGGACCGGCGGCTCCGCGAAAGGCCGTTATGCCGACTGGCTCGCCAAGGCCGACGAACATCCCGGGTCCTGGTGGCCGCACTGGTTCTCCTGGCTGGAGGCGCAGGCACCGAAGAAGGTCGCGGCCCGCGAGCCGGGGGGCGGCAAGCTCGAGGCACTCGCCGATGCGCCCGGGACCTATGTGAAGATGAAGGCTTAGGCTTGCGCGCGCCCGTCACGGCCACCGTTGTGGCTGCCATCCACGCCTTCAAGCCGGGCCTACCGGAGGAGCCTTTCCTGTAAGCTCGCGTTCGCCACCCGCCGCGCAAGGCGCGGCTACCCGGCTCGAGGCCGGGCATGACGGTC
>NZ_CAMFJF010000104.1 GCF_945956895.1 uncultured Allobosea sp.
ATCTCCGGCCATGCCGATATCGCCACCGCCGTCGGCGCGATGAGCGAGGGCGCCTATGATTTCATCGCCAAGCCCTATGCCGGCGAGCGCCTCGTCGAGACCTTGAAACGCGCCGTGGAGAAGCGCGCGCTCGTCCTCGAGAACCGGCGCCTGCGGGCGCTGGCCGAGCAGGGCGAAGAGGAGACCGCGCTGATCGGCGAGACGCCCTCCATCGCGCGCCTGCGCCAGACCGTCCGCGAGCTTGCCGATGTCGATGTCGACGTGCTCGTGCTCGGCGAGACCGGGACCGGCAAGGAGGTCGTTGCAGGCCTGCTGCACCGGCTCGGACGCCGCCGCGACAAGTCCTTCGTCGCGCTGAACTGCGGCGCGCTGCCCGACAGCGTCATCGAGAGCGAGCTCTTCGGCTATGAGCCCGGCGCCTTCACCGGCGCACAGAAGCGGAGGATCGGCCGCATCGAGCATTCCAGCGGCGGCACGCTCTTCCTCGACGAGCTGGAGAGCATGCCGCCTTCGGCCCAGATCAAGCTGCTGCGCGTGCTGGAGATGCGCGAGATCGCGCCTTTGGGCTCGAACGACCTGCGCCGCGTCGATCTCCGGGTGGTGGCCGCCACCAAGGTCGATCTCGGCGACCCCGCCCAGCGCCGCGATTTCCGCGAGGATCTCTACTACCGCCTGAACGTCGTGACGCTGCGCATCCCGCCCTTGCGCGAGCGTCGCCGCGATATCCCGCTGCTGTTCACGCGATTCCTGGCCCGGGCGGCCGAGAAATACCGCCGGCCGTTGCCGACGCTCGATCGGGCTGTCGAGCGCCATCTGGTCGAGAACGACTGGCCCGGCAATGTCCGCGAACTCGTCCATTTCGCCGAGCGGGTCGCGCTCGGCCTTTCTAGCGATCTGCCGGCGCAATCAGACCGCCCCGACGCTTCGGTTGCCAGCCTGCCGGATCGCCTCAATGCGATCGAGGCGAACCTGATCCGCGAGGCGCTGGAGGCCAGTCGCGGCGATGTCCGCGCGACGCTGGAGATGCTCGGCATCCCCCGCAAGACCTTCTACGACAAGCTCGCCCGCCACGGCATCGACCGGGCGGCTTATGCGATAACGGAGTAAGCGAGGCCTCGCAGACGCTCGATGATTGTTCACGGAACCGCGCCGTCATTCCGGGCTTGACCCGGAATCCATCGTAGAGCGCGGAGCTTTATGATGGATTCCGGATCGGCGCCGCTATCGCGGCTTGTCCGGAATGACGATGTCGGTTCCTCTTGGTGTCAGCCGAACAGCGCGTCCGGTTCCGGTGTATACCGCCCCAGCTTGTCGCGATCGATCGTAACGCCGAGCCCCGGCAGGTCGGGAATCGTCAGCCAGCCCTCGGCATCGAGCGCGAAGGGCTTGGCCAGGATGCCGTCGACATAGGGGCTGCCGCCGATGAACTCGACGAGGTCGGCATCGGGGAAGGCTGAGGCCATCTGCAGGTCGGCGGCGAGGCCCAGCGCCGTGTTCCAGCCGTGTCCGACATATTTGACTCCGAGATCATAGGCCATCCAGGCGATACGGCGCTGCTCGGAGATGCCGCCGACCTTGGTGACGTCGGGCTGGACGATGTCGAGCGCGCCGGTCGTCAGCCAGGGAATGAAGCTCTGGCGCCGGGTCAGCACCTCGCAGCCGGCGATGGGCACAGGCGAAGAGCGGCGCAGCTCGCGATAATCGTCGATGGCGTCTGGCCTGACCGGTTCCTCGAACCAGCCGACCTCGTAATCCGCCAGCATCTCGGCGGTGCGCTTCGCCCATTTCAGCCCATGCGGCCAGAGCGCGTCGCTGGCGCCGGCATCGACGAAGAGCTTGGACTTCTCGCCGGCCGCCTCGCGCGCCGCACGGACGATCGCCTCGTCGAGCTTGACGTCGAGCGCCCGCCCGAACGGCCCCCAGCCGATCTTGAAAGCGCTGAAGCCTTTGTCGCGATAGCTGGCGACGACATCCTTCATCACCGCCGGCTCTTCCATCAGCAGCGAGCAATAGGGCTGCACGCGTTCGCGATAGCGCCCGCCGAGCAGCCGCCCGACGCTCAATCCCGTCGCCTGACCGAGAATGTCCCAGAGCGCGATGTCGATGCCGCTGATCGTATGGGTCAGCGTGCCGCCGCGCCCCATCCAGAAGGTGTTCTGGTGCAGCTTCTCGCTGACGAAATCGGGCGAGAGCGCGTCAGCCCCGAGAAAGAGCGGCTCCAGCACCTTCAGGCCGGCCTGCACGAGGCGGCCATCGGTGAAGACGCTGCCATAGCCGGTGAGACCCTGGTCGGTATGCACCGCGATCAGCGCATGGATCGAATCCTCCGGTCGGATCTCGGCCGACCAGCCGCCCTTCGGGCTTTCGCCGAAGAGGGGAGCGGCCTCGACGCGGGTGATGCGGAAGGGCGGGAGCCCCGCCGTCCGCCCGGCTGCGCGCGTCTGGATCGGCTGGTGGTTCACGGCATATCCCTTTCCCTGCGGCGCTGGGCGACGATGGCCTCGTAGTCCATCGCGTGGTTCATGACGGTGATGTGCTCGTCGAGCGTGCGCGTGATCACCGCGATGTCGCCGGCCTCGAAGGCGGCGAGCAGGTCGACATGCTCCTCGACCACGCCGGCCATCGGCTTGCCGAAGGTGGCGAGGCCGAAAATGATCGTGCATTGCGGCGCCAGCGTCTCCCACAGGTCGAAGGTGACGCTGTTGCCGCCGAGCCGGCAGAGCGCGCGGTGGAAGGCGGTATCGGCGACCGCGACCCCATAGGCGCTGCCGCGCGCCGCCATCAGCTCCATCTCCGCCACGGCGGCACGCAACTCATCGAGATGGGCGCCGCGATTGCGGCCGGTGGCGACGGCGCGCACGACCGCGCTGGCTTCGAGCGCGATCCGCGCCTCGATCAGGTCCGAGACACGCTCGTTCGTCACCGGGCGTAGGCGGATACCCTTATAGGGTTCGCTGACCACGACGCCCTGGCTTTCGAGCAGGCGTAGCGCCTCGCGCACCGGTACGCGGCTGACCCCGAGTTTGCGGGCGAGATCGACCTCGACGATCCGGTCGCCCGGCAGGATCAGCCCGGCAGCGGCGCCGGCGATGATCGCCTCTATTGCGTGATCCACGAGCGTCTGCGGCTGCAGGGGCTGCCAATCAGGGGCGGCGCTCTTCGCGCGCTCCTGTGTCGTTGGCTCGATCGCCTGCACTTGCTCGCCCGCTTCAGTCATCCGGCTCTCTGCCCTTCGCTTGACAGGTCGTATGATCGTATACAATCATACGAAATGCAAGAGCGAGAGGGGATCGCCATGGCGTCGGAAAGTCGGGTTCGGTGCGAGATCGACTTTGAAGCTTCGGGGCGGCAGGCCGGCTATCTGCGGGCACCCCTGTCGCGCAACACCTCCGGCTGGGGCGTCGTCGAAATTCCCGTCATCAGCGTGAAGAACGGTTCCGGCCCGACCATCCTGTTCACCGGTGGCGTGCATGGCGACGAGTACGAGGGCCAGATTGCGGTTTCTCGCCTCGCCCGCAGCCTCGACCCGGCCAAGGTGCAGGGCAGGGTGATCATGATCCCGGCACTGAACATGCCCGCCGTGCTCAACGACACCAGGCTGTCGCCGGTCGACAACCGCGACATGAACCGCTGCTTTCCCGGCAATCCGCGCGGCACCTTCTCGGAGATGCTGGCGCATTTCGTCGATAGCGTGGTGCTGCCGCTGGTCGATGTCTCCGTCGATCTCCACACTGCCGGCCATTCCGGCGACTCGGCGCTCTCGACCAACATGCACTACGTCGCCGATGCCAAATTGCGCGAGCGCACCATGGCGGCGGCCGCCGCTTTTGGAGCGCCTTACAACGTCGTGTTCTGGGGCGTCGACGAGGGCGCGACCCTGACCTCCTCGGTCGAGCGTCGCGGCATCCTTTCGCTCGGGACCGAGCTTGGCGGCTGGGGCCGGGTCAATGTCGAGGGCGTGCGCATCGCCGACCGGGCGCTGACCAATATCCTCAAGCATTGCGGCCTGATGGACGGAAAGCCCGACACGACGCAGCGCGACGGCTCGCCCGGCACCCGCCACATGATGGTGCGCGATGCCGCCGGCTATTCCTTCGCGCCGGCCGGCGGGCTGTTCGAGCCGCGCAATGTCGTCGGCGATGTCTGCCGGGCGGGCGATCTCGCCGGCTACCTGCATTTCATCGAGGACATCGACCGCGACCCGCTGGAGGTGCGCTACCGGCGCGATGGCGTGCTGTGGATGTCGGCGGGGCCCGGCCGCGTCCAGCGCGGCGATGCGGTCGCTGTCTTGATGGAGGATTACGACGCGGTGCGCGCCGCCGCCTGAGCAAATCTACGCCTGACCATACGTGCCTGACCATCAATCCTGAGGGGACAAGAACATGGCAAAGCACATCATCTTCGGCGCTGCGCTTGCAGCGACGCTCATGCTGGGAGGGGCGCAAGGCGTGCTGGCCCAGCGCAAGGGCGGCGACGTCGTCATCGGTATTAGCCAGGCGCCGCCTTCGCTCGATGCACAGATCACCTCGGCGCAGGCCTCGCGGAACGTCACGCTCCACATATTCGAGACGCTCTATGCCCGCGACGAGAACGCCAAGCCGGTGCCGGAACTGGCCGAGGGCGTGACGGTCTCGCCGGATGGAAAGACCTATGTCTTCCCGATCCGCAAGGACGTGACCTTCCATAACGGCAAGAAGCTCGATGCCGCCGATGTCGTCGCCTCGCTGGAGCGCTACCGCAAGATCGGCGCTTCGCCCGCGTTGGTCGCCGCCATCGACACGATCAAGGCCAGCGGCGAGCACGAGGTCACGGTCACGCTGAAACAGGCGCAATCGACCTTCCTCGACAATCTCTCCTCGCCCCGCGCGCCGATCGCGATCTATCCGGCGAGCGAAGCGGCCAAGGAAGCCGGCAAGATCGAGGTCATCGGCACCGGCCCCTACAAGTTCGTCGAGTACAGGCCGGACAGCCACGTCAAGCTGACGCGCTATGACGGCTATGCGCCCAATCCGAAGGGCACCGGCCGCGACGGCTTCGCCGGCAGGAAGGAGGCCTTCCTCGACACCGTCACCTTCCGCTTCATGCCGGAAGGCGGCGCCCGCAGCGCCGCGCTCGAGGCCGGCCAGATCCAGTTCAACGAGACTGTCGACGGGCCGACGGCGAAACGGCTGAGTTCTGACTCTCGCTTCACCATCCACAAGGTGATGCCGTTCGGCCTGCAGGTGATCAAGTTCAATCAGGCGCAGGGGCCGGGCAACGACGTGAACTTTCGGCTCGCCGTCCAGGCGGCCTTGGACATGGAGGAGATCATGGCGATCTCCTATGCCGATATCTACCAGATGGATCCGAGCTGGCTCTATCCGGGCGCGGCCTTCCACTCGACGGTCGGCAGCGACAAGTACAACAAAAGCGATATCAAGCTCGCCAAGGAGCTGCTCGCAAAGTCGTCCTACAAGGGCGGCAAGATCACCTTCATCACCGACAATCTGCGCCCGAATGTCGACACCGCGACGCTGGTCCAGCAGAAGCTGAAGGAGATCGGCGTCGAGGTCGATATCACCGTCGCCGACTGGCCGACCGTCTCGAAGATCGGCTTCACCCCGACCGGCTGGACCTTCTGGACCCACGGCTTCGGCATCGAGCCCTATGAAGGGCCGGGTTCGGTGATGGCGCCCTGGGTCAACGGCCTCTCGCAGCAGGCGAAGGACCCGGAGATCGACCGCATCGCCGCCGCCTTCAACGCCGAGATGGACGAAGGCAAGCGCAAGGCCCACTTCGACGCCTTCCAGAAGCACATGTACGACGCGGCCGTGGCGATGAAGGCCGGCAATTACGGTGTCTTCCAGGCTTCGACGGCCAAGCTCAAGAACTTCAAGCCCTATCGCATCCCGCGCATGTGGGGCGTCTGGCTGGAGCCTTGAGGGCTGCTGCTCCGGGGCACCCAGAACGATGTCATCCCGGCCGGAGCGCAGCGAAGAGCCGGGATCCATGCCTGAACCTTCTTCGGAAGCGCTCCGGCATGGATCCCGGGTCTCCCTCCGGTCGCCCGGGATGACGCGTACTTATCAGAACTAAGGCCTAACGCTCGAAAGGAGGGCGGCATGGGGCATTTCCTGATCCGCCGGCTCGCGGGCGCCTTTCTCGTGCTCGTCCTGGTCTCGCTGATGTCCTTCGCGCTGATCTGGCTGGTGCCAGGCGATCCGGCGGCGGCCTTCCTCGACGCCTCGGCGACGCCCGAGCAGGTCGCCAAGCTGCGCAGCGCGCTCGGGCTCGATCTCTCGCTGCCGCAGCAGATGCTCGGCTGGTATGGGCGCATCCTCAGCGGTGATCTCGGCCAGTCGATCCTGCTCAACCGCTCGGTGACGGCGGCGCTGATCGAGCGCCTGCCGGTCACGCTCTCGCTGGCGGCGCTGGCGCTCGCCTTCGCCGTGTTCTTCGGCGTTGCGGCCGGCATCGTCGCGGCCGTCAATCACAATCGCTGGCCCGATCAGGCGGTGATGACCACGGCTCTGCTCGGGCTTTCCGTGCCGGATTTCTGGCTCGGCCTCGTCATGGTGCTGGTCTTCGCGGTGTCGCTCGGCTGGCTGCCGAGCGGCGGCTTCACGCCCTTCCTGCAATCACCCACCGAATGGCTGCGCGGCATGGTGCTGCCGGCCCTGACCCTCGGCCTCGTCCAGGTCGGCTTCATCGCCCGCATGGCGCGCGCCTCGATGCTGGACACGCTCTCTCAGGACTATGTCCGCACCGCCGATGCCAAGGGGCTGGCCAAGCTCCATGTCGTCCTGCGCCATGCGCTGCCGAATGCGATGATCCCGATCCTCACCGTGATCGGCATCGTCTCCGGCGCTCTGCTGGGCGGCGCCGTCATCGTCGAGCAGGTCTTCTCGATCCCCGGCATCGGCCGCCTGATCGTCGGCGCCATCGCCTCGCGCGATTTCCCGGTGCTGCAAGGCGGCTTGCTCTTCCTCGCGGTCGTCTATCTCGCGATCAATCTCGTCGTCGACATCCTCTACGCCGTGGTCGACCCGCGGGTGAGACTGGCCTGATGCAGGGCACGCCACTCGTCGGCCCCGCGCTCTGGGGGCGCCTGCTGCGCAACCGCTCCTTCGTGATCGGGGCCGTGCTGGTGCTGCTGATGGTCGCGGTCGCGCTCGCCGCCGATTGGCTCACACCCTTCGATCCGCTCAAGAGCAATGTTCGGGCACGGCTCGCGGCGCCCAGCGCCGTGCACTGGTTCGGCACCGATCATTTCGGCCGCGACATCCTCTCGCGCGTCATGATCGGCGCCCGCATCTCGCTCGCCATCGGTGCCTGCACGGTCGTGCTGGCGGGAATCGCGGGTACGCTGAGCGGGGCCATCGCCGGCTATTTCTACCATCTCGACCAGCCGATCATGCGGATCATGGATGCGCTGATGGCGTTCCCGTCGATCGTGCTCGCCATGGTCGTCTCGGCGGTGCTCGGCGCATCGCTGACCA
>NZ_CAMFJF010000105.1 GCF_945956895.1 uncultured Allobosea sp.
GCCAGCACTTCGACGGCGGCGCGGTCGTGACGGTCGCGGCGCCGCTCGGCCGCCTGCCGGTCTTCGCCAGGGCCGGCGCGCTGATCCCGCTCGGCAACCCCCAAGGCATCGACGATCTCCGCGAGATCCTTGTCTGCGGCCCCGTCGAGGGCGCGTCGGGCGAGCTTTATGAAGATGACGGCGACACTGCCGACTGGCGCGGGGCCGGTGCGACCGTAATCCGCTTCCGTGTGAAGGACGGCGAGATCGCCGTCGATCAGGAAGGCGACTGCGAACCGCTCTTCGACCGCATCGCGATCCGGCAGATCGTGGATGGCGCGGGCGGGCGGTAGGCGGCGCTACATTCCGGCAAGGCTCTGCCGCCATTCCGACGCAGGCCTCAGCCCCGGGCTCCGGAAGCACCGTGCGTGCTCCCGTTTCCGTCATGCTCGCCCCTGTGGCGAGCATCCACGTCTTGAACACCGCATAGCCTGAAGGAAGACGTGGATGGTCGGGACAAGCCCGACCATGACGAGCGCGCCCTGTTTGCGGGTTTCCAGCTCGGCCTGAAGGCCGGCCCGGAATGAAGAAGGCCATCCCCAACGGCGAGCAGGCTAGCGCCGGCATGCCTGCAAAGCGTAGAAGTCAGGTTGTCAGACAACTGATAGCATGACAATGCTGTGTGCAACAGGAACCCGTCATGCAGCTCTCAGCCATCGGATCACGGCCCAATCTCGCGAGCGACGCCGCCACCGCGCTGGCGACATCGATCCGTTCAGGCGCCTTGCAGCCCGGCGCGCGTTTGCCTTCGGAGGCGGAGCTCGCTCGCCAGCTCGGTGTTAGCCGGCCGGTGGTGCGCGAGGCGATCGCCTATCTGAAGGCCGACGGCATCGTCGAAAGCCGGCGCGGGCTCGGGCTCTTCGTCAACCAGCAGGATTCGTTACGGCTGCGGCGCGCCGAGATCGCGGCCTCCGAGCAGTCGATCCTGCAATTCCTGGAGTTCCGCCTCGGGCTGGAAGTGGAGGCGGCGCAGCTGGCTTCGCTACGCCATACTGCCGACGATCTCGCGCGGATGGACGCGGCCGAGGCTGCACTGAACGCCGCCGACGATGCGGGCGAGGACAGCGCCGCCCATGACCTCGCGCTCCACCTCGCCATCGCCACGGCCGCGCATAATCCGCTCTTCCTGACCGTGCTCCAGTTCGTCTCCAGCCCGCTGCTCAACTCGATCCGCAGCATGCGCGACAAGGATCGCGGCAAGGATTCCAACATCGCGATCCGCCGTGCCGATCACGCCGCGATCCTCGACCGCATTCGCGCCAGAGACCCGGCTGGGGCAGGCGAGGCGATGCGCAAGCATATCGGTGAATCCTATCGCCGCTACGCCGCCCAGCTCGCCGCGAACGTTTCGATGCCGGCCCATCCGGCCCTCCAGATCCCGCCGACATAGGACGCCGATCGTGAGCTCTCCCTTCGATCTTTCGGGGCGCACCGCGCTCGTGACCGGCTCCTCGCGCGGGCTCGGCCGTGCCATGGCCGAGGGGCTCGCGGCCGCGGGCGCGAGCATTATCCTCAACGGTGCCGATGCGGGGCGCCTTGCCGACGCGGTCGCAGCGATGAATGCGGCGGGCCACAAGGCGCGCGGCCTGAATTTCGATGTCACTGACGAGCAGGCTGTGGTCGCTGCCTTCGCCGCGCTCGATGCCGAGGGCGTCGCGGTCGACATCCTCGTCAACAACGCCGGCATCCAGTTCCGCAAGCCGATGCTGGAACTGGAGACGGCCGACTGGCGCCGCGTGCTCGACACCAACCTGACCAGCGCCTTCATAGTCGGCCGCGAGGCCGCCCGCCGCATGGCCAGGCGCGGCCACGGCAAGGTCATCAATATCGGTTCGCTGACCAGCGAGCTCGCACGCGCCACGGTCGCGCCCTACACGGTGGCGAAGGGCGGCATCAAGATGCTGACCAAGGCGATGGCGGCCGAATGGGGCGAGCTCGGCATCCAGGCCAATGCGATCGGCCCCGGCTACATGCTGACCGACATGAACCAGGCGCTGATCGACAACCCGACCTTCGACGCCTGGGTGAAGGGCCGCACGCCGGCGCGCCGCTGGGGCCGTCCGGACGAGCTCGCCGGCACCTGCGTCTACCTTGCCTCCTCCGCCTCCGACTATGTCAGCGGCCAGATCATCTATGTCGATGGCGGCATGATCTCGGTGCTGTGAGCTTCAAGAACAACAGGCGGCGAGGGGCTTTGCGCCCGCTCCCGGAAAGACTGAACAGGACGGAACGCCATGAAGATCACCGCCATCGAAACCCTGCGCGCCGAGGAATTCGGCAACGTGCTCTGGGTCCGCGTGCACACCGATTCCGGCCATATCGGGCTCGGCGAGACCTTCTATGGCGCTGCTTCCGTCGAGGCTCATATCCACGACACGTTGGCCGGGCGCCTGCTCGGCAAGAACCCGTTGCATATCGAGGCGCTGCATCGCGAGATGACAAACCTGCCGATGGCGCAATCCTCGACCGGCGCGGAATCGCGCGCGACCTCGGCGATCGACATCGCGCTCTGGGACCATTTCGGCAAGGTCTGCGGCCAGCCGGTGCACCAGATGCTCGGCGGGCTCTGCCGCGACAAGCAGCGCATCTACAATACCTGCGCCGGTACCCGCTATGTCCGCTCCAGCAACATCAAGCCGGTCTCTAACTGGAGCCTGGGCGACGAGGACAGTCCCTACGAGGACCTCGACGGCTTCATGAACCGCGCCGATGTCCTTGCCGAAAGCCTGCTCGAGCAGGGCATCAGCGCAATGAAGATCTGGCCCTTCGACCCCGCCGCGATCGAGAACCAGGGTCTCTACATCACCGCCGAGCAGATGAAGAAAGCCGTCGAGCCCTTTGAAAAGATTCGCAAGGCGGTCGGCGACAAGATGGAGATCATGGTCGAGTTCCACTCGCTCTGGAACCTGCCGACCGCCAAGCAGATCGCCCGCGTGCTTGAGCCCTACAAGCCGACCTGGTACGAGGACCCGATCCGGATGAACTCGCCGCAGGCGCTGGCCGAATACGCCCGCTCGACCGATGTCTGGGTCTGCGCCAGCGAGACGCTGGGCTCGCGCTGGCCCTACAAGGACATGCTGGAGCGCGACGCCGCCCATGTCGTGATGGTCGACCTGTGCTGGACCGGCGGCCTGACCGAGGGTCGCAAGATCGCGGCGCTCGCCGAGACCTGGCACCGCCCCTTCGCGCCGCATGACTGCATCGGTCCGGTCGGCTTCGTCGCGGCGATCCATACCTCCTTCAGCCAGCCGAACACGCTGATCCAGGAATCGGTGCGCGCCTTCTATCGCGGCTGGTATCTGGAGCTGGTCACCGAGATGCCGCGGATCGAGGGCGGCTATGTCTATCCGATGGAGGCCCCCGGCCTCGGCGTCGACCTGCTGCCGGCCGTCTACGAGCGCTCCGATCTGACCGTGCGCCGCTCGACGCTCTGAGGATTATCGTGGCTTGAAGCGGAACGCTTGTCATTCCGGGGGGCGCCACAGGCGCGAACCCGGAACCCACGACCGGGTGAGCGTTTTAGACTTGTGGTTGCAGGGTAGTGCACCCAGTCGTGGCTTCCGGGTTCTTCGCTGCGCGAAGCCCCGGAATGACAAAGGTTGTTCGGCCCAAACAAAAAGCCGCCGCCGGGATGCCGGCGGCGGCAGCTATTTTCGTGGGTGCCCGGACTACTCGGCCGGGGCCATCAGCGGCTCGTCGAGGAAGTCCGGCAACTGGCCGGTAAGCGCCGCCTTCAGGCGGTTCTCGTCGAGCTCGCCTTCCCAGCGCGCCACCACGACCGTGGCGACGGCATTGCCGATGAAATTGGTCACCGCGCGGCATTCCGACATGAAGCGGTCGATGCCGAGGATCAGCGCCATGCCCGCGACCGGCACGGCCGGGACGACGGAGAGCGTCGCCGCGAGCGTGATGAAGCCCGCGCCGGTGATGCCGGCCGCGCCCTTCGAGGACAGCATGGCGACGAGCAGCAGCAGGATCTGGTCGCCGAGCGGCAGGTGGATATCCATCGCCTGTGCGATGAACAGGGCCGCCAGCGTCATGTAGATATTGGTGCCGTCGAGATTGAAGGAATAACCGGTCGGGATGACCAGGCCGACGACCGAGCGCTTGCAGCCGGCCGCTTCCATCTTCTCCATCAGGCTCGGCAACGCGGCTTCCGAGGAGGAGGTGCCGATGACGAGGAGGATCTCGTCCTTGATGTAGCGGATCAGCGCCAGGATCGAGAAGCCGTTATAGCGGGCGACGATGCCGAGCACGCCGAGCACGAAGACCGCCGCCGTGATGTAGAAGGTCAGGATCAGGAAGGCGAGATTGGCGACCGAGCCGATGCCGTAGCGGCCGATGGTGAAGGCCATCGCACCGAAGGCGCCGATCGGGGCGGCCTTCATCAGGATCGCAACCAGCTTGAAGATCGGCGTCGAGAGCGCCTGCAGGAAGTCGAGCACCGGCTTGCCGCGCTCGCCGACCATCGCGAGCGACAGGCCGAACAGCACGGAGAAGAACAGCACCTGCAGGATGTCGCCGGAGGCGAAGGCGCCGACGATCGTGTCCGGGATGATGTTCTGCAGGAAGCCGACGACGCTCGTGTCATGCGCCTTGGCGGCGTAGCCCTGGACGGCCTTGGCATCGAGGCTGGCGGGATTGATGTGCAGGCCCGTGCCGGGCTGGATCAGGTTGCCGATGACCAGGCCGACGATCAGCGCCAGCGTCGAGAAGCAGAGGAAATAGATCATCGCCTTGCCGGCGACGCGCCCGACCTTCTTCATGTCGGTCATGCCGGCGATGCCGGTCGAGACCGTCAGGAAGATCACCGGCGCAATGATCATCTTCACCAGCTTGATGAAGGAGTCGCCGAGCGGCTTCAGGGCGGCGCCCTGTTCCGGCCAGAAATGACCGAGCAGGATGCCCGCCGCGATGGCGAACAGCACCTGCACATAGAGATGCTGGTAAAACTTCTTCGGGCGCGCCGGCTGAGCGGGCGCGATGATCGGGGTCGCCATGGTCTGCTCCTTGGGTCGGCGGTCGTCTTGGTTTTGTTCGAAACCGCTGCCCCTCTTTCGCAACCTGCGTGCCAACCCGCTGAGGTAAGAATTCACCAGCAAAAACAATCGATTGTGATTCCATCTGGAATCAATTTGCGAGCGCCATCGGCGGAATTCCGCACGCGGCCTCTTGATTTGTGCGGGATTCCGCACAACGACGGGGAATGAGCGGTTCCGGGCGCGATCCATGGCAGAGTGCCGCGACGCTGCGCTGGCTGGTCTTCGGGCTGGTCGTGGCGACGCTCGCCATCGTGGGGCTCTTCGCCGCTGGTGAGATCGGCCGCGGCCGCGCGATCGCTGCGACCGAAAGCCGGGCTACGGATAGCGGCACGCTGGCGCGCGCCATTCTGCGCGGTGAGCTGGAGAAGCAGCGCGCCCTGCCGGTGATCCTCGCCCGCGACCCCGATGTCCGCCAGGCCCTGACCGGCGGCAGCCGCCACGGGCTGGACCTCAAGCTCGAAGCGATTGCGAAGGAAGCCCGCACGGCGGTGATCTATCTGCTCGGCCCGGACGGCGTCGCGATCGCAGCCAGCAACTGGAACGAGCCGACGAGCTTCGTCGGCAACGATTACAGCTTCCGCGATTATTTCAGGGGCGCCGTCGCAAACGGCACCGCCGAGCAGTTCGCGCTCGGCACGGTCAGCCAGCGCCCCGGCCTCTACATCACCCGGCGGATCGAGGAGGGCGGCCGCAGCCTCGGCGTGATCGTCGTCAAGGCCGAGTTCGACCGCGTCGAGGCGGATTGGCGCGCGCTTGGCGGCCAGACTTTCGTCGTTGACCAGCGCGGCGTCGTGCTGCTTTCCACGGTCGACGACTGGCGCTTCCGCGTTGAGGCCCCTCTCGACGCAGCGACCGCAGCCACGATCCGGGACACGCTCCAGTTCGGCGCGGCACCGCTGACCTTGCTGCCCTTGCGCGAGCGCGGCGACCTCTTCGAAGGGGCAGGAGCCTTCGCCGGCCGCTATGTCCGGATCCGCCAGCCCGTCGCGACCACGAATTGGGCGCTGGAGGCGCTCCAGCCCGTCGATGCCGCGATCACCGGCGGACGTTCGCAGTTGCAGGCGCTGGTCGCGCTCCTGCTGATGCCGGGGGCGGCGCTGGCCGGCTTCGCCCTCTATCGCCGCCAGCGCAATCTCGCGCGGCAGGAGGCCGATGCCCGCTCCAAGGCCGAGCTCGAGGAGCGCGTCGACGAGCGCACGGCGGAGCTTGCCGGCGCCAATGAACGCCTCGTCGCCGAGATGGCGAAGCGGACGCTCGCGCAGGAGCGCCTTTCCAATCTCCGCGAGGAGTTGGCCAAGGCCAACCGCCTCGCGACGCTCGGCCAGATCACGGCCGGCGTCGCCCATGAGGTCAACCAGCCGCTCGCGGCGCTGCGCACCTATGCCGAGAATGCCCGCGCCTTCCTCAGGCGCGCCGAGCCCGCGGATGCGGACGGCGCATTGGTCCGGATCGTCTCGCTGACCGATCGGATCGGCGCGATCACCGAAGCGCTGCGCGGTTTCGCTCGCCGCGGCAAGGAGCCGTTGGCCCCGGTTCCGATCGGCACGATCATCGAGGGCGCATTGACCCTGCTCGAAGGCCCCTTGCGGCAGGCGGGTGTGACGCCGCTCGTGACGGCGCCGCCGGAGCCGGTCCACGTCATCGCCCGGCCGATCGAACTCGAACAGGTCTTCGTCAACCTGCTGCGTAACGCGATCGAAGCGCTGATGGAAGGCGGGCCGGGCGGCGAGCCTGAATTGGCGATCACGGTTACGCCAGGTGACGACCGGGTCGAGATCGCGATTACGGACCGTGGCCCTGGCCTGTCGGAGCAGGCGCTGGCGCAGCTCTTCACCCCGTTCAGCACCTCGAAGCCCAAGGGGCTGGGCCTTGGGCTGGTGATCTCGCAGGACATGATCGTCTCATTCGGCGGCACGCTGACCGCGACGAGCCGGCCCGGCATCGGCGCGAGCTTCGTCATCAACCTCGAAAGGGCTGCGGCATGAGCGAGTCGGAAGCACCCGCCGCGATCGAGGTCTCCTTCGTCGACGACGATTCCGACCTGCGCGACGCCAATGTCCAGGCGTTGCGTCTTGCCGGCTTCCGCGTGGTGGCGCTGCCCTCCGGCGAGGCGGCGCTGGCGCGCATCGGCCCCGATTATGCCGGTATCGTCGTTACCGATATCCGCATGCCCGGTATGGACGGGATCGAACTGTTCCGGCGCCTGCGGGCGCTCGACCCCGATATCCCGGTGATCATCATCTCCGGCCATGCCGATATCGCCACCGCCGTCGGCGCGATGAGCGAGGGCGCCT
>NZ_CAMFJF010000106.1 GCF_945956895.1 uncultured Allobosea sp.
GCAGATCTTGTAACCCCGGTAGATGTTGCTGTCGCCGACCGCCAGGAAAGCCGCAGGCCCATGGCAGAGCGAGACGACGAACCTATCCTTCACCGCGGCCCATTCCAGGGCGGCCTTGACGTCCTCGCTCTCGGGGAGGCCGATCAGGGCGCCATGCCCTTCGGGGATGAAGATCGCGACATAGTCGTCAAGACCTTTCCCGATCGCCTCGGACAACTTCAGAGGCTGCTTGAACTGGTTGCGCTACGTCGCGAACAGGCCCTTCACCTCCTGATCTTCGGAGGGCATCGCCCAGAACTCGAACTTGACGGGGTTCCCCGACACGGTGGCCACGTCGAAGGCGAAGCCCGCCTTGTCGAGATGATATATCGGCAACAACGTCTCGACCGGATGGTTTCCGGTCGAGAAAAACGTGCCGTTATCGGTGAGCAGGTAGCGCTCGTCAGCGCCGATCATCAGGATCTTCCAGCGCCCGCCCTTCTAGGGATCGGGATAGTCGGCACCGCTCAGGTTCGACCTCGGTGCGGTGAACTGGCTCAGCGAATAGGGGGAAGGAAAAAACGCATTGTCCTCGGCAGGATCCGGAGTCGGGCGCTTGTCGTTGGTCTGCGGATTGGCGACGGCATCCTCCTTCATCGTGAATGACGATGTCCTGCACCCTAAGCCGTCGATGCCGGGCGGCAATGAGGGATTTTGCTCAATTTCGGTGGGCACTCGCAGCGAGACGGGCGCGCCAATACCGGACTCTGGGAGCCGAGCTGAAAGCCGACAATCAGACCAGGTGCCGGAGCCAGTTCGCCAGACTGCCATCGCCCGCTTCGAGCGATGGCGACAGGCGCAGATGCGCGACGTCGCGCGGCGTGACGCCGAACTGAGCCTTGAAGGCGCGCGAGAAGGCATCGTCGCTCGAAAAGCCGAACTGACGTGCGATCTTCCCGATGCCGCCTCTTCCGCGCGTCGACGTATTGAGCGCCAGACGGGCTCGCGCCAGACGGCGCTGGCGAATATAGTCCGAAACGCCGCCGATCGGGGCGAAGAGGCGGTAGAGCGCTGAGCGCGACAGGCCGAACGCGCTGCAAAGCATTCTGGCATCGAGAGCGGGATCGCCAATCCGGCGATCGATGAAGCGGCAGATGATGGCCACGCTCGCCGTCAGCGTTGCCGGGGCCTCGCTATCGCGCATCAGCGCTGGCGACAGGCAGGCCGACAGCAGTTGCGCGCTGGCTTTGGCGATGTCGGGGGTTGCCGTGGGTTCGAGCGTGGGCGCCGCCTTCAGCAGGCTGCGCAGATGGTCCCCCGCCAGCGAGCCGAGCGGACTCGCCCCGGAAAGGACGGTGCCATGCACGCGATCCAGACTCACGGCGTCGAGCGCGAGCAGGCTGCGCGGCAACACCAGGCTGACCGCCCGCATATCGGTCGCATGCGACCGCACCGGACGGGACAGGTCGAAAATCAGGACGTCGCCCGGACCGGCATGGACCTCCTTCCCGCCCAGGTCGAGCGTCGTATGGCCTGCCTCGTATCGCTGGATCAGCAGGTGATCGACGCCGACCGCGCCGATCAGGCTTTCCGAGCGTTCGTAATGCTGGGCGCTCGTCGCCACCTGCCCGACCAGTGCCGTGTTCAGGTGGTGCCGGTCGAGCTCGGCATGAAATCCGGCATCCCAGTCTCCCGCAAGCGGCCGGACATCGAAGATCGGCGCAATGGTCTCGCGCCAGCTCCCGAAAAGTTGCCGCGCGTGATCGCTTTCCCTGCCCATGGTCAGCCTGCCCACCCTCTCGCAGCACCGCCCGTTACCAGGCATCCGCGACGTTTTTCTAGACGGAAGAGAGCTGCGATAACGTAAAGAGGCCATGGGAGAACGCTGATACGCCGCCCCGGATGATTGGGACGCAGCGTCGCCTCTCCGCCGTCTCCCCGGTTTTCGTTCCATGTTAGGCGCCGAACAACCAGTCCACGCCCGCTGGACGACGTTGACGAGCCTTGCCTATGCCGACCATCGCCGCGCGCCGCATCCTTCTTCGCTCCGCCTTCCTCAACGCGACCGCGGCGACGCTCCTTGCCGCTCTCATGCCGGTTGTCGCTTCGGCCTCGGACCTGCCCTCGCTGCCGGACGCGTTCTTCGGCCGCCCAGCCCGCAATCTCCCGCGTGTCGCGATGACCCCGGCACCGGCGTATTTCGCGACGCCCGAATACAACGCCAGTTACGGCCTCGCGCAGATCAACGCCGCCGACGCCTATGCGCTCGGGCTCAGCGGCAAGGGCGTGCTGGTGGCGGTGATCGACAGCGGCATCGACCCGTCGCATTCCGAATTCGCCGGCAGGCTCTCGCCGCTATCCCGCAATTTCGGCTTCGACCTGCCCGATCCCACCGATATCCTCGATCGGGACAGGACGTCGCACGGAACCCATGTGGCCGGGACGATCGCCGCCGCGCGAGACGGCATCGGCATGCAAGGTGTCGCCTATAATGCCGAGATCCTGGCCTTGCGCGCGATCGTCCCGGGCGGCGGGGATGTCGCCGCCGCCATCCGCTATGCGAGCGAGCACGGTGCGAAGGTCCTGAACGGCAGCTACGGCCCGTCCTATCCCTCGCTGACCCTGCCGGACGGCAGCCCAAACCCGGACTACAGCGTCGTCCCGATCCAGCCCTACCATATCGACGGTACTTCTGCCGAAGTCTCGGCCATTCGACAGGCCGGGGCTGCGGACATGGTCATGGTCTTCGCCGCAGGCAACGAGCGCGAGGACCAGCCGGTGATCGCGCGCAATCCGACGGGAGCGGCCTTCTACCCCGCGATCCGCCCGGAGAACGCCAGCAAGAATCTCTATGTCTTCCTCGACGGCAATGGCGACCAGATCAACGCTAGCGGCCTCAATTATTCGGATCTCCAGCCCTACACGATTGCCGTCGTCGCGGTGGATCGCGATCGCAGGATCGCGTCGTTCAGCAACTATTGCGGCATCGCCGCCGCCTGGTGCCTTGCGGCGCCCGGTGTCGGCATCCTCTCGACCGTGACCCCGGCGAATGGCAGCTCTCCGACCGAGCCGTACAATCTGTCCAGCGGAACCTCGATGGCCGCTCCGCATGTGGCGGGGGCAGCCGCCCTCGTACGCCAGGCGTTCCCGTTCATGACAGCGCCGCAGGTGGTCCAGTCCATCCTCACCACGGCGACCGATCTGGGCTCGCCCGAGATCTATGGCTGGGGCCTGCTCAATGTCGGCAAGGCGGCGCGCGGCCCCGGCCAGTTCGTGCAGACCTTCGACGTCGACACGAAAGGCTACTCGGGGACGTTCGGCAACGACATCTCCGGCGCGGGCGGGCTGGTCAAGCGAGGTGATGGCCGGCTCGAATTGAGTGGCCGCAACACCTATGCCGGCGGCACCGCCGTCATAGGTGGAACGCTGGCGCTGAATGGCTCCGTTGCCTCCGCGGTCACCGTCGGCCGGCAGGGCACCTTGCGCGGCACCGGAGCGATCGAGGCCGGCCTGTTCAGTGTCGGTACGGTCATGCCCGGCAACTCGCCGGGAACACTGTTCGTCAAGGGCCCCGTGAGTTTCGGTGGTACAAACCGCTTCGTGCTCGACATTGACGGGACCGGAACAGGCAACGGCGCGGGCAACTATTCGCGTCTCGTCGCACAGACCGCGTCGGGACATGTCACCGTGGATGGACGGATAGCCCCCGTGCTGCGTGGCATCGCCGGCGATGCGAGCAACGGCTTTACGCCCGTGTCCGGAACCGTCTTCCGGGTGCTGGTGGCCGAAGGAGGCCTGAGCGGCAGCTTCACCGGGCTGGACCAGCCGGCCAATGGCTTGCCTGCCAATGCCCGCTTCGACGCCCTCTATGGTGCCACCGGGCTATCGCTGGTCGTGACACCCGGCTCCTATGCCGCGCTCGCGGGCCTGAACGGCAATGGCTCCGCCGTTGCAAGGGCGCTCGACTCTGTACGGCCAGCCGCCGGGACGCGCCCCGATGCCGCCCGGCAGGAGGTGTTCGACGCGCTCTACACGGCTGTGTCAGGCGCGCTTCCCGGTGCGCTGAGCTCGCTGTCAGGGCAGAGCTATGCCGATGCCCGCATGGCGATGATGAACGCCCAGCGGACGATCAGCGCAACCCTCGATCAGCGCCTGACGGCCGGCTGGTCCTCCCGATATGACCAGCTCACTGGGCTGGGGGCAGCGGGCTACGCCAGCCTTGGCAGCGCTTCGGTCGAACCTGGGCGAGTGCAGCCGGCCGGGGAGGGCGCGCTCTGGGGGCAGGCTCTCTACGGCTTCGGGCGCACGGGAGGCGACGCCAATGGAACGGGCTCGAGCTTCGGGCTTGCCGGCGCCGTGATCGGTGCGGAAACCGCCGCCTCCCGGACCGGAATGATCGGCGCCGCCCTGGGATACACCCGCTCGAA
Organism: uncultured Allobosea sp.; assembly: GCF_945956895.1. Classification (GTDB taxonomy): domain Bacteria; phylum Pseudomonadota; class Alphaproteobacteria; order Rhizobiales; family Beijerinckiaceae; genus Allobosea. The sequence continues at coordinate 4,407 of NZ_CAMFJF010000106.1, forward strand.
CGGAGACCCGAAGGCCGATGCGGCCGGCCGCGTCGCGCTCGACAGCTATAGCCTGGCGACCTATGGCCGCGCCGATTTCGGTGCCCTGATCCTGCGCGGCTCGATCGGCGCCAGCTATGGCAAAACGGATATTCACAGGACGATCCAGCTCGGCAATGCCCAGCGGGGCGCGCATGGCGAGGCCGACAGTTACGGCTTCTTCGGCAATGCCGTCGCCGGATATCGCCTTGCCACCGTGGCCGGCCTCGATCTGTTGCCTGAAGCTGGGATCAGCCTGCACCATTCCCGACAGGATGGCCTGACCGAAACGCAGGCCGGAGCTTTCGCGCTTACCCTGCGCGGCCAGAACCAGACCTCGGCGCGTTCCTTGGCGGGCGCACGGCTGTCGACGCCCCTGGCCGGCGACGCGAAGCTGCGTCTCGACCTCAAGGCCTACTGGTCCCACGAGTTCGCCGACAACGTCGCGATTCTGCAGGCCAGCCTGCTGGGTGCGAGCGTCGTGACGCGAAGCCCGGGCGCGGCGCGGGACGGAGCGGTGATCGGCGCAAGCCTGTCTGGCTTCGTCACCTCGCAGATCGAGGTAGCCGGCTCCTACGACGGCGACTTGCGCCCGGGCGCCACGACCCACCGCTTCTCCTTCCAGGCGATGACCCGCTGGTAGGCCGACCGGAGATACCCATGCTTCCCCCCTTCGGACGACGCCAGCTGGGTGCCGGCCTGCCCGCCTTCCTCCTCGCCTGCATTCTCGGGGCGATGCTGTGGCACCAGCATCGCAGCGTCGAGCAGGTCGCATCCCGCAGCCGCGAGGAGCAGATGCGGCTGGTCGGCACCTTGCTTGGTTCGAGCTTCGATCAAGCCGCCAAGTTCTCGCTCTCGCTCGCCGAATCCTTTGCGCGCAATGCCGAGATTCGCGATGCGCTCGCCGCTGAAGACCGCACGCGGCTGCAGGCTCTGTCCCAGGACGCCTACCAGTATCTCAGCCGACAGGCGAACGTGCAGATCTTCGGCTTTCACGACAAGGAGCTGCGTTACCTGCTGCGCATGCATCGCCCCGATCAACATGGCGACGACATATCCGCCTTCCGGGCCATGATCGTCGCAGCCAACCGGTTGCGGCGCGCCCAGACAGGAATCGAGATCGGCATCGCCGGCATCGGTATCCGCGGCGTCGCGCTGGTCCAGCGTGGTTCGGAGTTCTTCGGGACGATGGAGGTTGGGCTCGACCTCCGGCCCTTGATCGAGCTCGTCAAGACGGCGACCAACAGCGAGATCGCGGTGGTCGCTGCGGCCTCGCTCACTGGCGTCGCGCTCGACCCGAAGCTGCCTTCGGTCGGTGGCCTCAGCATCATGGCATCGACCGACGACCAGCTTTTCCTGGATCTGCTACGCACCCGGGGAACGCAGCCGCAGCGGGATATCGAGTTCGGCCGCAGGCAGATCGGCGAGCGCAGCTACGCATTCATGAGCCAGCCATTGGTCGACTTCTCCGGCAAGCTGGTCGGAACCATCCTGATGCTCAAGGACGAGCCCCGGTCCGACTGGCGCCGCCTGAGCACCGAACTATGGGTCATCGCCCTTTGCAGCGGAATACTCGCCTTTGTCGGCTTTCTCATGTTGTCGCGCCCACGGCGGGCCGTTCCATGATCGGCCGCCTGCTTCTCCTCCCCCTGATCCTCCTCGGCCTCGCTCAAGGCGCATTGGGCGAAGAAAGGACGGGCAATGGCAAAGCCACGCTGCCGGAGGCCTTCGGCTTGCCCGTACGTGTCCATATCGCGCTGCGCGTGCTCAACGTCCTGGAGATCAAGGAAGTCTCCGGGCAAGGGCGGTTGCATCTCGAATTGACGCAGCGCTGGCAGGACCCGCGCCTGACCTTCGACGCGGTCGCGCGCGGACTTGCCCGCGAGGATCGGGTCGGCGAGGAGGCCGACGATTATCTCAAGACCATCTGGTCGCCCGGCCTCGCGCTCGACAACCAGATCGGAGACAAGGACGCCCGCATCGTCGCTCTTTCAGTGCATGCCGATGGCGAGGTGGTGTTGATCGAGCGCTTCGAAAGCGATTTCCGCTTTCGGATGAACATGGACGCCTTCCCCTTCGACCGACAGAACCTGACGATCGGACTCTCGCTGCCGCGTTATGCGCAGCAGGAGGCGATCGTTCTGACGACAGAGGCCGACCGCCCCTTCTCCGGCCTTGAGGATACGCTCTCGGTCGTCGACTGGCGGCCCGTCGGCCTACGCTTCACCAACGATCTCGCGATCGGCTGGAACGCGCGCTCCTATTCGCGCCTCAACGCGACCGTGACGATCGCGCGCTATGCGGAGCGCTACCACCTGCGCATCTTCGTTCCCATCATCGCGGTGCTCGCGGTCTCGCTGTTCGTGCTGTGGTCCCCGGGGCTGAAGGAGCAGGACAAGGGGGGCTTGATCTTCTCCTCGCTACTGGCTCTCGCCGCGATCAGTTTCACCTTCGAATCCTCGTTTCCGGGCTCGATCTCCCTCAATACCCCCGTCGCCGAGATGATATCGCTGGGCTACCTCTATCTCGTCACGGTGCTGATGTTCGAGATCGCGCTGTCGGTCGCGATCGCTCACCCCAGTTTCCGCTGGCGCGACCAGGCCGCCGATTTGCGCTGGCATCTGCGCTGGGCTGTGCCGGCGATGATGTTGATCATCTGCATCGGGGCAGCGGTCCGCGCCCTGCCATGATAGTTGCGCTCTCCCACCACCAGGCTTTCGAAGCTCGTACGAAGAGCGCGCGATCCGGGGGGATCCGAAGTCATATGATGGCTTCGGAAATCACTCGCATCCCGAAACCGGTTGCAACGCGCCA
>NZ_CAMFJF010000107.1 GCF_945956895.1 uncultured Allobosea sp.
CATTGATGACGTCGAGCGCCTCGTCATGCAGCGCGACGATGCGGCGGGCATAGCCAAGGAACTGCTCGCCCGCGCGCGTGAGCAGAACCTCGTGCGGCGAGCGCTGCAGCAAGGTCTGGCCGGCGAGTTCCTCAAGGCGGCGGATCTGGGTGCTGACCGTCGACTGGCTGCGGAACAGCGCGGCGGCTGCGCGCGTGAAGCTCTTGAGCTCCGCAACCGTCACAAAGCTGCGCAACAGGTCCACATCGATATTACGCAGCATGGCGCGTATCCTCCACCCGTTCCTTGGAACCCCAACCTCCCTTTAGAAAGCGCAGGTCATCCCGGACAAGCGGCAAAGCCGCGTCGATCAGGGATCCATGCCTGAACCGTTCCGGAAACGCCTCGGGATGACGGTGGAGTTGAAATCGACGCCGCCATGCGCGGCGCCGATCATGGAAATCGAAGAATTCAATTTTGTCGCAGGGCGCGCGGGCGATAGCGTGTCGCCCAACGGGCAGATCCAAGCCCGAACCGCCGAGCCCGAGACCGGAGACGCTTAGCAATGCCTCGCCTGAGATCCGCCACCTCCACCCATGGCCGCAACATGGCCGGCGCCCGCGGCCTGTGGCGCGCCACCGGCATGAAGGACAGCGATTTCGGCAAGCCGATCGTCGCGGTGGTGAACTCCTTCACCCAGTTCGTGCCGGGCCATGTCCATCTCCAGGATCTCGGCCAGCTCGTGGCGCGCGAGATCGAGAAGGCCGGCGGCGTCGCCAAGGAGTTCAACACGATCGCGGTCGATGACGGCATCGCCATGGGCCATGACGGCATGCTCTACAGCCTGCCCTCGCGCGAGCTGATCGCCGACAGCGTCGAATACATGGTCAACGCGCATTGTGCCGACGCGATGGTCTGCATCTCCAATTGCGACAAGATCACGCCCGGCATGCTGATGGCGGCGATGCGCCTGAACATCCCGACCGTCTTCGTCTCGGGCGGGCCGATGGAGGCCGGCAAGTTCATCGCCGAGGGTGTGCTGAAGAAGGTCGACCTCGTCGACGCGATGATCGCGGCCGCCGACGACAAGTATACCGATGCCGAAGTCGATGTGATCGAGCGCTCGGCTTGCCCGACCTGCGGCTCCTGCTCGGGCATGTTCACCGCCAACTCGATGAACTGCCTGACCGAGGCGCTCGGCCTCGCTCTGCCCGGCAACGGCTCGACGCTCGCCACCCATGCCGACCGCAAGCGTCTCTTCGTCGAAGCCGGCCACCTGATCGTCGACATTGCCCGCCGCTACTACGAGCAGGACGATGAGAGCGTGCTGCCGCGCAATGTCGGCTCGTTCAAGGCCTTCGAGAACGCGATGACGCTCGATATCGCCATGGGCGGCTCGACCAATACGGTGCTGCACCTGCTGGCGGCGGCGCATGAGGCCGAGATCGACTTCACCATGGCCGATATCGACAGGCTCTCGCGGCGCGTGCCCGTGCTGTGCAAGGTCGCGCCGGCCGTCGCCGACGTGCATATGGAAGACGTGCATCGCGCCGGCGGCATCATGGCGATCCTCGGCGAGCTCGACCGCGCCGGGCTGATCGACACCTCGCTGCCGACCGTGCACAGCGCGACGATGGCGGACGCGCTGGCGCGTTGGGACATCACCCAGACCCAGAGTGAGGCCGTGCGCTCCTTCTATAGCGCCGCACCGGGCGGCGTGCCGACCCAGACCGCCTTCAGCCAGGACCGCCGCTTCGCCGAGCTCGACGCCGACCGCGAGAAGGGCGTGATCCGCAGCGCCGAGCATGCCTATTCCAAGGATGGTGGTCTCGCCGTGCTGTTCGGCAATATCGCGCTCGACGGCTGCATCGTGAAGACGGCGGGCGTCGATGCCTCGATCCTCAAGTTCGCCGGCCCGGCCGTGATCTTCGAGAGCCAGGACGCAGCGGTCGACGGCATCCTCAACCGCAAGGTCGCGCCCGGCGATATCGTGCTGATCCGCTATGAGGGGCCGCGCGGCGGGCCGGGCATGCAGGAAATGCTCTATCCGACGAGCTATCTGAAGTCGAAAGGCCTCGGAAAGGCCTGCGCGCTGATCACCGACGGGCGCTTCTCGGGCGGCTCGTCCGGCCTCTCGATCGGCCATGTCTCGCCGGAAGCGGCGGAAGGCGGCGCGATCGGCCTGGTCGAGAGCGGCGACATCATCGCGATCGACATTCCCAACCGCAGCATCCAGCTCCAGGTCTCCGACGAGGAACTGGCGCGCCGCCGCGCCGCCATGGAAGCCAAGGGCAAGGATGCCTGGAAGCCGGCCGCTCCGCGCAAGCGCAAGGTCTCGACCGCGCTGAAGGCCTATGCCGCGACAACCACGAGCGCGGCCAAGGGCGCGGTGCGCGTCGTCGATTGACGCGGAGCAGGTTGCCCCGCCGGGGCACCCTGCTTTTCATGAAAATGCGCGTCATTCCGGACGCAGCGAAGCGCAAATCCGGGATCCATGCCTGAACCTTCTTCGGAAGCGCTCCAGCATGGATCCCGGGTCTCCCTCCGGTCGCCCGGGATGACGCCGTGGTTTCGGGAACCATGAACGATCGCTAGATTGAAATTCCCCGATCGCGCCGCGCAGAAAGACGTTTCTACCTTTTTCCGGAAAGCGGCCAGCCTGAGGGCAGAATAGCGTTGCCCCAACAATCGCGATCCGCCTATTGAGGCTGCCTTATATTTAAGCAGCCCAATCGGCCTCATGAGTTCCGTTTCTCCTCCCTCCCCGGAGCGCTCGCGTTTCCGGTTCTTCGCGCCGATCCTGGCCGGCGCGACCTGGCGCGACCGTCTGGTCGCCTGTGCCGGGGCGCTCGTCTGCGTCGGCGCGACCGGGCTGATCTGCGGCCTGCTGCTTGGCAATGATCCACACTTGCCGCTTCTTGTGGCACCGATGGGCGCCTCCGCACTCCTGCTCTTCGCGATACCGTCGAGCCCGCTGGCGCAACCCTGGCCGATCGTCGGCGGCAACACCGTCTCGGCGCTGATCGGCCTCCTCGTCAGCCGCTATGTCCCGGAACCAGCGGTCGCGGCAGGATGCGCGGTCGCACTCGCCATCGCGGCGATGTCGCTATTGCGTTGCCTGCATCCGCCGGGCGGAGCGGCGGCGCTGACCGCCGCTCTCGGGGGGCCGGCCGTCGCGACCTACGGGCTCGGCTTCGCCTTCGTTCCGGTCGGGCTCAATGCGCTGGTGTTGACCTTGCTTGGCATCGCCTTCCACCGCTTCTCCAGCCACAGCTATCCGCATCGCGCGCAGGCGCCGGCGAATGCTCACGGCACGAAGGACCCGCCCTCCGCACAACGCGTCGGCTTCATCGAAGCCGATATCGACGCCGCATTGAACGATGTCGGCGAGGCCTTCGACATCGACCGCGAGGATCTCGACCGGTTGCTGCGACGCGTCGAACTGCATGCGCTCGCCCGCAAGCGCGATTTGCCACGCTGCGCCGATATCATGTCGCGTGATCTCGTCCGGGTCGATCAGCATGACGATATCGCAACCGCCCGCCGCCTGCTGCTCGACCATGCGATCCGGACGCTGCCCGTCATCGATCGCGAGAACCGGGTGCTCGGTACGGTCGGCCTGCGCGAGCTCGCTCATCCGGGCCTGCGCGTCCGCGACGTGATGTCCCCGGCCGTGATCGCACGCCCGAACGAACCAGCCGTCGATCTCATCGCTGCCCTCACCGATGGCCGCCACCACGCCGTCATCGTCGTGGATGACGAGGAGCGTCTGGTCGGGCTCGTCAGCCAGAGCGATCTTCTGGCGATGCTGCTGCGACCGCTCCGGCGTGAAGCGGCCTAAAAAAGCGGGTTTCCCCCGGCTGCCATCCTGCTCTAGCCTTGTGGCGGGATATCAACGGAGGAATCCTGATGCGGGCTGCGATCGTCGCCCTGAGCTGCCTTCTGTCGCTGCCGGCGGCAGCCGCAGGTCCTTTCGGCAAGATCGTCGTCGGCAACTGGTCGGGCGGCACCTTCACCAACGACCAGAGCGGTGCCTTCTCGCATTGCGCCGTCAGCGCCCGCTACAAGAGCGGCGTCACCATGCTGACCTCGGTGACCGCGCAATTCTCCTGGCTGCTCGGCTTCTCGAAGCCCGAATGGAAGCTGAGAACCGGCGAGACGCTTAAGCTCCGGCTCGTCTTCGACCGCAGCTCGACCATCGAGGTGACCGCCAACATCAAGTCGCCGACGCTCGTCACGATCGCCATGCCGGCGCAGTCCACCCTGATCAATGCCTTCCGGCAGGGCCGCTATCTCGAGCTGGAGGCCAATGACGCTCGCTATACTTTCGCGCTGACCTCGACCGGCGAGATGCTGCCGGCGTTGGTCGAATGCGTAAAGCAGAGCGCCAATGTGCGCGGGCCGGTCTCACCCGGCGCCCCCGTCCGCGCCCAGACACCGGAAGCCACGGAGAAGGAGCGCGCGGCGTGGGCCGAGAAGAAGGCCTTGCTGGAGAAGACACGCGACCTGATCCGCAGCAAGATGCTGGCCTGCATCGGCCGCGAGGGCGCGCCGATGCTGCTCACGGACGAGAAGGCAGAGGTCGTCGCCAAGGCCGCCATGCTGTTCTGCAAGGGCGATGTCGACGCCCTGACCCATGCCACGATCGAGATCATTGAAACTGAGGACGGCCGGCCGACCAATCGCAATGCCGTGCGCGAGGCCGCGGAAAAGCGGGTCCAGGAGGTGGTGACTGCCCATGTCATCCGCTCGCGCGGCGAGATGATCGGCAAGGGGCAGAGGCCCGGCAATCCGGCGCCGAGCCGGCCTGCCGAGCCGGGATCGCGCCCCTCCCAGTCGCTTTAGAAACGCGAAACGCCGCGCCTTCCGGCGCGGCGTTCCCGAAACAGATACCCTGCTGAGGGTCAACCCTTCAGCTTGGTGTTGCACTGGCTCCAGTAGCCGCCACCCTTCTCGATCCACTTGAGATCGCCATTGGCATTGGCTGCCTTGTTGGCGTTGTACTGATCGACGCAGGTCTTGAGACGTGCCTTGCCGGCGGTTTCGCTCGAATATTTCTGCGAAACCGCCTTCGGGAAGACGGCAGCCTTGGCCTTGCCGGCCGGCATCGCGGCGGGCTTGGCAGCGGGAGCGGCCGCCGTGGCGGCAGCAGCTGGCTTGGCCGGCTCGGCCGGCATCGCAGCCGCGGCCTCGTCGTCAGCGGCGTCGTCGTCGCCGCACTGAGCCTTGCGGAAGTCGTTCCACTTCTGGCCCTTCAGCGTGTTGGCCTTCTTCGCGTCCTGATACTTGACGCTGCATTCCTTCATGCTCAGCGCCGAGGCGGGCGCCACGGAGAAGGAGACAAGCGCGAAGGCCGATGCGGATGCGAGAATAAGAGTCCTGAACATGGCGTTCTCCATGGCAAAGCGTGCTGCCGCCGGTCGGCATGCCACTCCGATTTGCGCCCCGAAGCAAGTCCCCTCCGGCGCGTGAGCAATGCTTCGAACGACAAGATGTTCCTTTTCGGGCGGATTCTCGTTCGATAGCCCCTGAACAGCTCGCGGATAGCGAAATAAGCCGAACCCTTGCGAGACCGCATCATTTCCCTGCTATATGACGGCCTGCCGAACCACGGGAGACGACATGGCACGGCCGTCAGACGCCGCGAAGGACCGCGAACTCATCCGCATCCTCACTGAGAATGCCCGCTTGCCCTTGTCGGAGATCGCCAAGCAGCTCGGCGTCTCCCGCGCGACGGCGCAAGGGCGATTGAGCCGGCTCGAACGCGACGGCGTGATCGCCGGCTACACCACGATCCTCGGCAAGGCGAGCCGGCCAGAGACCACGATCTCGGCACTGATCCTGATCGAACTGGAGATGAAACAGCAGGGCGGCGTCGTCGCGGCGCTGAAAAAGCGGCCGGAAATCGTGCAATGCCACACGCTGAGCGGGCATTTCGACCTCAGCGTCAAGATCGAATGCGAGACCTCCAGCGACCTCGACACGATCATCGACTGGATCGCCGAGATGGAGGGCGTGCGGCGGACGACCTCCTCGGTGATTCTGGCCCGCAAATTCGAGCGCTGAAGGCGGAGCGGACTGGCCTCAAGAATTTCCCGTCGTATTCGCTCATTCCCCATCGCATTAAAGCACAATAACGCGATCCCCCGACGATCCGCCCGTTAAAGCCTGCACGGCTTGCGGCGATGCTCCGCATCGAGGGGGAGGCTCCTGGCCGACCCGACACTCAACCAGGAGATCGCGACATGACCATCCAGAAGCGCATTGCCGTGCTCGGCGCCGGCCAGATCGGCGTCATCATCGCCGGCATGCTGGCCGAGCAGGGCCATCAGGTGACGCTGGCCGACGCCTCCGCGGCGCAGCTCAAGCACGCGGCCGGCAGCCGCTTTGCGACCGAGACCGTTGACGCCTCCAACCTCGACGCACTGCGCACCTTCCTCAAGGACCGCGACATCGTCGTCAGCGCCTGCCCCTATTTCCTCAACAAGGGCATCGCCAAGGTCGCGGCCGAGACCAAGACCCATTACTTCGACCTGACCGAAGACGTCGCAACCACTTCCTACATCAAGGAACTCGGCAAGACCGCCGACGTCGCGCTCGTCCCGCAATGCGGCCTGGCGCCGGGCTTCATCTGCATCCTCGGCGCCGACATGGCCGCGCGCTTCGAGAACGTCCGCGCCATCAAGATGCGCGTCGGCGCGCTGCCGCTCTATCCGACCAATGCGCTGCGCTACAACGTGACCTGGTCCGTCGACGGCCTGATCAACGAATACTGCAACCCCTGCGAGATCGTCTTCGACGGCCAGCCAACCCTGGTGCCGGCGCTGGAAGGCATCGAGAGCGTGATGATCGACGGCGTCGCCTACGAGGCCTTCAACACCTCGGGCGGCCTGGGCACGCTGACCGAGACGCTCGCCGGCAAGGTCCGCAACATGAGCTACAAGACGCTGCGCTATCCCGGCCATGCCGAGATCATGAAGCTCCTGCTGCGCGACCTCGACCTCGCCGACGATCGCGAGACGCTGCGCCGCATCCTGACGCATTCCGCGCCCTTCACCCGCAAGGACGTGGTCGTGATCTTCGTGACCGGCGTCGGCGAGCGGAACGGCCGCCTCGAGGAAGAGAGCGTCGTGCTGCGCTATGACGGCAATGACGAGCTCGGCGCGATCCAGCTCACCACCGCCGCCGGCTGCGTCGCCATGGTCGAGCTCTTCCTCGCCGGCAAGCTGCCCGCCAAGGGCTTCGTGCGCCAGGAAGA
>NZ_CAMFJF010000108.1 GCF_945956895.1 uncultured Allobosea sp.
GCCCCTATGGCAATGCCGACATGGTCGAGCGCGCCATGTTCATCGGCCTGCGCAATAATTTCCGCCGCGACGACGAGGTCGAGCTCGGCTTGCATGTCTGCACGACCGGCGGTGCCCAGGTGATGGAGATCGCCGATTACGGCCTCGCCGAAGGCAAGATCGCCGATCTCGTCATCATGCCCGGACAGAGCCTGACGGATATCGTCGTGACCCGTTCGCCCAAGCGCCGCGTGATCAAGCGCGGCAAGATCGTCGCCCGTGACGGCGTTTCGGTGAGGACTGCCCCGTGAGCCTGCAAGCCAAGAAGCGGCCCGAAGGCCGCATCCTGATGACCGCGCGCTGGGTGGTCGGCCACAAGGACGGCCGCCATCGCCTCTACGAGAACGGCGAGGTCGTGTTCGAGAACGGCGAAATCGTCTTCGTCGGCCACGGCTTCCCCGGCGAAGTCGCCCGCCGCATCGACTACGGCCACGCCCTGATCGGGCCGGGCTTCGTCGATTGCGATGCGCTGTCCGATCTCGACACCACCATCCTCGGCTATGATAACCAGCCGGCCTGGAAGAAGGGCCGCGTCTGGCCGCGCAGCTATCTCGAAGCCGGTCCCTACGAGATGTATACGCGCGAGGAGCTGGCCTTCCAGAAGCGCTATGCCTTCTCGCAGCTGATCCGCAACGGCATCACCACGGCGCTGCCGATCGCCTCGCTGTTCTACCGCGCCTGGGGCGAGACGGTGCAGGAATTCGAGGATGCGGCCGAAGCGGCTGCCGATCTCGGCATGCGCGCCTATCTCGGCCCGGCCTATCGCACCGGTAATCAGGTGGTCGAGAGCGACGGCCGCGTCGTCACCTATTACGAGGAAGACCGCGGTCTCGCCGAGCTCGATGCGGCCATCGACTTCGCCAAGCGCCATGAGGGGCAGGCCGGCGGCCTGATCCGCGCGATGTTTGCGCCGGACCGCATCGAGACCTCGACGGCCGAGCTGCTGCGCCGCACGGCGGCAGCCTCGCGCGAGCTCGACATCCCCGTCCGGCTGCATTGCTGCCAGTCGAAGATCGAGTACGACCTCGTCCTTGCCCAGCACGGCATGAGCCCGCCGGAATGGCTGGAGAGCCTCGGCTTCCTCAACGAGCGCTGCCTGCTGCCGCATGGCACCGTCGTCTCCGGCAGCCGCCTGATCGATCGCCCCGGTCGCGATCTCGAGATCATCCGCGATTCCGGCGCCAGCATCGTGCATTGCCCGCTTGTCTCGGGCCGGCACGGCAACACGATCAACCATTTCGGCAGCTATCGCGCCATGGGCCTCAACATTGCCATGGGCACGGACACCGCCCCGCCGGACATGGTGATGAACATGCAGACCGGCATGATCCTCTCCCGCACCGTGGCCGGCAATGTCGGTGCGGTGCGCTCCGAGGATTATTACGACGCCGCGACCATCGGCGGCGCCGATGCGCTGCAGCGGCCCGATCTCGGCCGTCTCCAGCCGGGTTCCCGCGCCGACATCACCGTCTTCGAATTCGACCGGCCGCATAGCGGGCAGGTCATCGACCCCATCCAGACGATGATGCTCACCGGCCATGGCCGCGACTTCGCGACCGTGGTGATCGACGGCCGCTTCGTCATGGAGAGCCGGGCGATCCCCGGCCAGGACGAGGCCGCCGACAACGCCCGCGCCCAGAAGCAGTTCGAGGGCGTGATGGCGCGCTATCCCGAGCGCACGCTCGGCCACCCGCCGATGAGCGAGATCTTCTCGTCGAGCTACGCGATCGAACGCAGCGAGGCCTCTGCATGACCGCATCCGCCGCCCAGCCTCTCCTGTCCGTCCGCGACCTGCGCATCGTCTTCGATGGCCGCCACGGCCCGTTGACCGCGCTGGACGGTGTTTCCTTCGACATCGCGCCGGGGGAAATCCTCGGCATGGTCGGCGAGTCCGGGGCGGGCAAGTCCCTGACCGGTACGGCGGTGATCGGCCTGCTCGAGCCGCCGGGCCGGATCGCCGGCGGCGAGATCCATCTCGCCGGCCAGCGCATCGACAACCTGCCGGCCGAGCAGATGCGCAGGCTGCGCGGCCGGCGCATCGGCGCGATCTTCCAGGACCCGCTGACCTCGCTGCACCCGCTGCTCAAGGTCGGCGACCAGCTTGTCGAGACCATCCTGACCCATCTGCCGGTCAGCCGGGCGGAGGCGCGCAAGCGTGCGCTCGACCTGCTCAAGGAGGTCGGCATCCCCGCCGCCGAGACGCGGATCGACCATTTCCCGCACCAGTTCTCCGGCGGCATGCGCCAGCGCGTCGTCATCGCGCTCGCGCTCTGCGCCGAGCCCTCGCTGATCATCGCCGACGAGCCGACGACCGCGCTCGACGTCTCCATCCAGGCGCAGATCACCACCTTGCTGAAGCGGCTTTGCCGCGAGCATGGCACGGCGATCATGCTGGTCACCCACGATATGGGCGTCATCGCCGAGACCGCCGACCGGGTCGCGGTGATGTATGCCGGCCGCATCGTCGAGATCGGCCCCGTCGAGGAGGTCACGCGCCGGCCGAGCCATCCCTACACCGCCGGCCTGATGGCCTCGATCCCGAGCGTCCATGTCCGCCACGAGCATCTCAACCAGATCGACGGCGCCATGCCGCGCCTCAACGCGATCCCGCCGGGCTGCGCCTTCAACCCGCGCTGCGGCCGGGCCGAAGCATTCTGCCGCGAGAACAAGCCCGGCTTGCCCCTCTCCGGGCACGCTGCAGCCTGCCATTTCCCCCTGAAGGAGGCGGCCCATGCGTGATAACGTGACGACGCTCACGCAGGATCAGGCCATGCCGCAGCCGGTCATGATCGAGACGGCCCCTGGCGACGACATCATCCTCGATGTCGCTGCGGCCTGCTGCCGCTTCGACGTCTCGGCGCCGGCGCTCTCGCGCCTGTTTTCGCACGAGCCGCGGCGCATCCTGCGCGCGGTCGAGAACGTCTCGTTCACGGTGAAGCGCGGCACCACCTTCAGCATCGTCGGCGAATCCGGTTGCGGAAAATCGACGCTCGCCCGCATGGTCGTCGGTCTGCAGCGGCCGACCGAGGGCAAGCTCAGCTTCCGCGACATCCGCCGCGCCGACGGCACGATCGGCCCGCCGCGCGTGCAGATGATCTTCCAGGACCCCTATGCCTCGCTCAACCCGCGCTGGCGCGTCGGCGACATCATCGCCGAGCCGATCCGCGAGCTGAAGCTCAGGTCGGACGAGGCGGCGGTCCAGCAGCGCGTCGGCGATCTGCTGGAGACGGTCGGCCTCTCGCGCACCGATGCCAGCCGCTATCCGCACGCCTTCTCCGGCGGCCAGCGCCAACGCATCTCGATCGCGCGTGCGCTCGCGACCGAGGCCGATTTTCTCGTCTGCGACGAACCGACCTCGGCGCTCGACGTCTCCGTGCAGGCGCAGATCCTCAACCTGATGGTCCGGCTGCAGAAGGAATTCGGGCTGACCTATCTCTTCATCAGCCACAACCTCTCGGTCGTCCGGCACATGTCGGACGATCTCGCGATCATGTATCTCGGCCGCTTCGTCGAGGCGGGCCCGGCCGAGCAGGTCTTCACCAAGCCGCAGCATCCCTATACCCGCCTGTTGCTCGACACGATTCCCGATGTCGAGCGGCCGAACCGGGAGCGCCGGCCGATGTCCGGCGAGGTGCCGAGCCCGATCAGCCCGCCGGCCGGCTGCACCTTCAATCCGCGCTGCGCGCAAGCCGCCAACCGCTGCCGCGTCGTGCGGCCGGAGCTGCGGAAGTTGGGTGGTGTCGAGGTGTCCTGCCACTTCGCCTGAGGCGCTGCGCTGCTGATCCGATCGCAGCCGTTTCGCGCCACTCGATTGTCATTCCGGGTTCGCGCCTGCGCGAAGCCCCAGAATGACAAAGGTGATGTTCTGCAAATGGCGGCGCGGCCGTCGCCCACGCAGCCTACCCGACCAGCGTCGCCTCAAGCGTGATCGGCGCCTTGAACAGTTTCGAGACCGGGCAGCCGGCCTTGGCCTTGCCGGCCAGCGACTCAAAACTCGCCTGGTCGGCGCCGGGCACCTTGCCCTTGAGCGTCAGATGGATCGCGGTGATCGCGTAGCCGTCATCGAGCTTGTCGAGCGTCACCCGGGCCGTGGTGTCGAGCGCGTCGGCCTTGAGACCGGCCTCGCCCAGGATGAGCGAGAGCGCCATGGTGAAGCAGGACGCATGCGCCGCCCCGATCAGTTCCTCGGGATTGCTGCCGGGCTTGCCTTCGAAGCGGCTGGCGAAGCCGTAGGGGTAGGCATCGAGCGCCTTGGTCTCGGTCGAGATCGTGCCCTTGCCGTCCTTGATGCCGCCCTCCCAATGGGCCGAGCCGGTTCTGTTGATCGCCATGGTGCTGCCTCCCGTTCTGGTTTGGGTGGGTATTCTGCTTCTAGAACGCTACCCTTTCGCAACGATCCGAGGCGACCCGGGTTCATCGGGACGCGATCGTGCCAAGGACAAAAAAGCCGAATTGCCGTAAGGTCAGCGCTCCGAACGCTGGAGGCCGCCATGACCGCATTCAATGCCGTTCGTTTCAAGGTCAAACCGGGGATGGAGACCGCTTTTCTCGACGCTCATCGCAATGTCGTCGATGATTGGCCGGGCTTGCTACACGCCAACATCATCGCGGCCGGCGAAGGGCGCTACTGCATCATCGCCGAATGGGAGAGCTTCGAGGCGATGGCGGCAGCCCGTCCGCAGATGATCGCCACGCTCAACAGCTTCCGCCACACGCTCGATGATCTCGGCGGCGGGCTTGGCGTCACCGATCCGATCGCCGGCTCGGTCGCTCTGTCGTTGAAATAGAGCCTGTGCGGGCGAAGCGGATATCGGTCCGGGCCGTTTCGCTTGAAGACGCTCTATCCTCCACGTCCCGGCCTGATCCGTGGCAGGGCTTGCCGCAGCAGGGGCGGGAGGTCCTCCGGCCGGCTTGCGAAGGCGGCGAGGAAATCCCCGCGCATCCGTCCGGTCCAGAACTGGTTGATGTGGTCGGCGACGGAGGCGGCGGCCTCCGCCTCCGGATAGGCCTTGAAGAAATCGGCGATCTGCCCGGCCATGCGCCGGAGCTTCTCGACATTCTCCGCGTGGTGATCGGTGGTCAGGTCGGCCTCCGTCATCGGGCGATGGTCTCGGGTTCGGGCGCAAGCGCACCGGTGAAGACGATGCAGCCGTCGCGCCGCGCTACGGCGGCGAGTGTCAGCCCGAGATGCTTCGCCCGCTCGATCGCGAGCGAGGTCGGTGCCGAGATCGCGACCAGCGTGCCGGCGCCGAAGATCGCCGCCTTCTCGACCATCTCGAAGGAGGCGCGGCTGGTGACGAGCAGGAAGCCTTCGCTGGCATCCGCCCCGGCGCGGAGCCGCGCGCCGATCAGCTTGTCGAGCGCGTTGTGCCGGCCGACATCCTCGCGCACCGCCAGGATCGCGCCGGAAGCATCGCACCAGGCGGCGGCGTGGACGGCACGGGTGAGCTGATTCAGCGGCTGGAGCCTGTCGAGCGTGGCGAGTGCTGCCTCGATCGCGGAAGCGGGTACGGCGCGCGTCGCCCGCGTCGCAGCATCGGCCATGGGGATTTCCTCGATGGTCTCGACGCCGCAGAGCCCGCAGGAGGTCCGGCCCGAGAGATTGCGCCGCCGGGCCAGATGCTCGCGGAAGCGGCCGGGCGCGAGCTCGACCGTGACGATGACGCCCTCGTCCTTCGGCTCGACAGTGACGGAACGAATCTCGTCCGCGCCGTGCACGATGCCTTCGGTCAGGCTGAATCCGGTGACGAAATCCTCGAGGTCCGACGGGCTCGCCATCATCACCGCATAGGGCATGTTGCCGTAGACGATGTTGATCGGAGTCTCGACCGCGACCTCGATCTCGCGCGCGCCATCCGCCGCCGCGCCGAAGCGCAACGCCTCGGCCGTGACGGCGGCCGAGGCCGGCGGCTGGGCTTGCCGGCTATTCCGCGGCATCGGGCAGGCGCTCCGCGATCCGGCGCAAGGTCACATCCTCCTCGAAATTCTTCTCCTGCCAGGCAGAATAAGCGTTGGTACGGCGAACCTCGACGGCGGTGACCTTGTATTCCGGGCAGTTCGTCGCCCAGTCCGAATAATCGGTGGTGATGACGTTCGCGCCGGTCTTGGCATGGTGGAAGGTGGTGTAGACCACGCCGGGCTGCATCCGCTCCGAAATCACCGCCCTCAGCGCAATATCGCCCGAGCGGCTGGCCAGCGCGACGAGGTCGCCGTCGCGGATGCCGCGGCTCTCCGCATCGAAGGGGTGGATCTCCAGCACATCCTCGTCATGCCAGGCATTGTTATCGGTCCGCCGGGTCTGTGCGCCGACATTGTATTGCGAGAGGATACGGCCCGTCGTGAGCAGCAGCGGGAAGCGCGGCCCGGTCCGCTCATCGGTCGGGACATATTCCGTGATCATGAACTTGCCCTTGCCGCGCACGAAGCGGTCGACATGCATCAGGGGCGTGCCTTCCGGCGCCTTGTCGTTGCAGGGCCACTGCACCGAGCCGAGCTTCTCCAGCTTGTCGTAGGAGACGCCGGCGAAGCTTGGGGTCAGCCGCGCGATCTCGTCCATGATCTCGCTGGGATGGCCGTATGCCATCTCGTAGCCGAGGGCGCGGGCCAGATCGATCGTGACCTGCCATTCGTCCTTGCCGGCGAGCGGCGCCATCACCTGCCGCACGCGGTTGATGCGCCGCTCGGCATTGGTGAAGGTGCCGTCCTTCTCCAGGAAGGAGGCGCCCGGCAGGAAGACATGGGCGTATTTCGCCGTCTCGTTCAGGAAGATGTCCTGGATGACGACGCACTCCATGGCGGCGAGACCGGCCGTGACATGCTTGGTGTTGGGGTCGGACTGGGCGATGTCCTCGCCCTGGACATAGAGGCCCTTGAAGCTGCCCTCGACCGCCTCGTCGAGCATGTTGGGGATGCGCAGGCCCTGTTCGGCATCGAGCGGCACGCCCCACAGCATCTCGAAGACTTGCCGGGTGGAATCGTCGGAGACGTGGCGATAGCCCGAGAGCTCATGCGGGAAGGAGCCCATGTCGCAGGAGCCCTGCACATTGTTCTGCCCGCGCAGCG
>NZ_CAMFJF010000109.1 GCF_945956895.1 uncultured Allobosea sp.
CCAGCGGCGCGATCACGCCCGGAACGCGCTCGACCTTGCAGCCGAAGCCGCGCTCCGCGATCGCGCCGGCAACCGCGGTGTGGAAAGCGGCGGAGTCATAATCGAGCCCGGCGATCTTCAGCGGGCGGTCGAGCTCGCAGGCCATGGCCGGCGCGCCCAATGCGAGACCGAGTGCGAATGTGGCTGCTCCGAAAAGGGCTTTCATCGTCGTCGCTCCCCCTATTGATCGTGACAAAAGCCGCCGGGGCCGGTTGCGCAGGCGGTTCGCGCTGTAACGCGGGGGCGGGCGAATTGATCCGCCCCTCCCGCTCCTTGCGAAGCAGCATCGCTCAAGAGGGGCGGTGAAGCGATGCACGACCCTGTCAGCGCCCGTCAGGACCGTGCAAGCCTCCAGCCCCGCAAGGCCCTGCCGGCGGCGTCACTGGCCGCGATAGGGTACGCCGCCATCCCAGCGCGACTGCCAATGGGACCGATACTGCGCCGCAATCTCCGGCATGCCGCGAATGACGACGACATTCTCCGAGTTCTTCGTCTCCGCGGAGAGAGCGAAATTGAACGAGCCCGTCTGGACGGTGTCTCCGTCGACGATGATCGTCTTGTCGTGATGGAGGTGGAAGCGATCGTTCGTGCGCAGCTCCACGCCGTTGCGTACAACGAGATCCATGGCGGTCCTGCTCGCCTTGCCCGTGTTCCGGTCCTTGTCGACGACCACGCGGATCTCGACCCCGCGCCGTTTCGCTGCGACCAGCGCATCCATGATGTCCTGTGCCTGAAACGCGTAGGCGAGGATCTGGATGCTGCGCGTCGCTTCGCCGATCACCTTCAGCACCAGCTGCCGCGCCGACCCTTCCGGCGAAAAGCCGACCTGCACGCCGGAGGCGGCATGACACGCGGGTGAAACGGCCAGCGCGATCGCCAGGCTGATGATGCGGATTGTGTTCACGACAGGCTTCGCCTTCATCGGTATGTGCCTCCTTCCGGAGGTCGCCCCAGCCCGCCTATCGAGCAGGCCGGCATCATGACGTTGACGGGATCATGCCCGCCTGATCCAACGCGACCAAGCCCCTGATCGCCCTGGGAAACGGAAGGACCTCGCCGTGACCGC
Organism: uncultured Allobosea sp.; assembly: GCF_945956895.1. Lineage (GTDB taxonomy): Bacteria > Pseudomonadota > Alphaproteobacteria > Rhizobiales > Beijerinckiaceae > Allobosea. Next base: position 1,106 of record NZ_CAMFJF010000109.1, read on the forward strand.
CAGCAACCGTATCGTCCTCTCCAGCGACCATGCCGCCATCCCGCTCCGGCAGGCCATCGCGAAGCACGTCGCGGCACGGGGCTGGGATGTCGTCGATATCGGCCCGACGACGCCGGAAAGCACGCCCTATCCGAAGCACGGCGAAGCGGCCGCGCGGCTCGTCGCCTCCGGCGATTGCCGGCTCGGCATCATCCTGTGCGGCACCGGCCAGGGCATCATGATGGCCGCGAACAAGGTCAAGGGCATCCGCTGCGGCATCTGCTCCGACACGTTCTCGGCCCGCATGATCCGCGAGCACAACGATGCCAACATGCTGTCGCTCGGCGCCCGCGTGGTTGGCGAAGGGCTGGCGCTCGCGATCGTCGACGCGTTCCTGGGCGCAACCTTCGAAGGCGGCCGGCATGCGACGCGGGTGGAGATGATCACGGCGCTGGAGAAATAGCGCCAGTCCATTCGTCCCGCCTCGCCGAACCGGGGACTGGTCAGCCCGCGGTGAGATGGCTCAACAGGATCGAGGCGCCGGTCCCGGCACGCCGACCGGCGGCTGGACAGGCGCTCCGACGCACCGCAAGATGGCTCATGCGGTTCACCAAATGGGATTACATCGCGTTCCCATTCCTCGCTGCCGCCGGCATCGGGGTGTTCTACGGGGCCATCCGCCTCGTGGGTTATTTCGGCCTCGGCGTCCTCGGCCTCGTCATCGTCTTCATCACCGTCCGCATGGACCTGGAAAAAGACGGCCCGAGCGGCGTCCATCCCTCCGTCCTCGCCGAGCAGTTCAAGGCCCGCGATCGCATGTCGAGGGCTGAGAAGGCGGGCCTGTTTGCAGAGCAGCGGACGCGCCTTCAGCCTCAGTTCGTCGCGCTCGTCGTCGGGACCGGCTTCATCATCCTCGGATTCGGGATGCATTTTCTGCTCTAGGGTCCGGCCCCTAGTCTCACGGCTGCCTCAACAGCCCTTGCAAGTGGAGCCGTCGCTCAGACGCAAAGTGCCAGCGTCCCTGTTACCGTTGACAAGTTTCCCCGCGCAGAGACCAATCGATATCTTGCTGCGAATGCGAAGGTTGCGGGAGGATTGGGCAAATTTCACCATGCCCGGGAACCCGCCTCGGTCGATGACCAGACCGTCATTCGCATGAACCGCGACACACTCTATTCGTTTGCCGTCTTCGATCTCCTCGGTGGCGCAGCCACGGTTTCGCTGCCCGACGCGGGCAAGAACTTCATGTCGATGATGGTCGTCGATCAAGATCACTATGTGTCAGTCGTTGCCTATGGCACCAAGCCGATCACGCTGACGCAGAAGTCTGTCGGAACCCGCTATGCCCTCGTCGCTGTCAGAACCTTGGTTGACCCAAATGATCCGAAGGACCTCGCCGAGGTACACCGGCTCCAGGATGCCATCAAAGTAAGTCCGAAGAGCAGCGGGAATCTCGAACTGCCGAACTGGGACGACGCGGCCCTGACGGATATTGCAGCGCCCCCGTCCGGCGCAAGCCGGGGTGGGCGGCTGCATTCGAGTACCGCCATGGCGCCTGCCATTGGACGGCAGCGAGGCCTCGCATGCCGGCCTGATGCCCCGGATTGTCCCAAGGGCCTGTTGTCCGGCATCGGGATCGTGCGAAGGTGAGGCGAAAGCAAAGCCGTCCGAAGCACCTCGGCTCTGGTTCCGGAACGCAGCAATGGGGGGCGCCGTGTTGAAACGCTATGTTGCCTTAGTCTTCATTCTTCTCGGGCCGGTCGGCTGCGTCACGCAGGATACCGTCCCCCGCGCAAGAGCCGACGGACCGGCCTATACGCAACCCGGCATCGGCGCCCCGGCCCGCCAGACGGATTCGTTTGGGAGCGTTCTCCGCTAGGTATCGGCCCAGACACCGCGGCCGCGAAAAGGCGAAAGCCAACAGTTCAACAAAAAAACCGGCAGACCGAAGCCTGCCGGTTTCTCGATGTAAGATCGCTCAACCGTCTCAGCCGCGCGGCGCGAAGGCCTTGAGCGTAGCAGCGGCCAGCGCCGACTTCAGGATGGCGCCGAGGATGAAGGGCGCAGCACCGAACGCAATCGCCTTGGGCAGGCCGATCAGGACGGCGAGCCAGGCCACGCCGATCACCAGGCAGAGCGCGTTGCCGGCGAGCATCGCGGCGAAGGCGAGGCCGACGCGGCTGCCGTTCCAGCCGCGCTGCGCCAGCCAACCGGTCAGGGCCGCAGCGAAGGGGAAGGCCAGCAGGTAGCCGCCGGTCGGGCCGGCGAAATAGGCCGCGCCGCCGACAGCGCCGGCGAAGACGGGCAGGCCCATCGCGCCCTGCGCCAGCCAGGCGATCACGGTGACCGCGCCGAGGCGCCAGCCATAGAGCGCGCCGATCAGCGTGACAGCGAAGGTCTGCATCGTCATCGGCACCGGATACATCGGCACCTTGATCTGCGAGGACAGCGCCAGCAGCAGGCTGCCGACGATCACGGCGCCGGCCTGCCAGGCGAGCGTGCGGCTTTCCAGCCGCAGCGGGCTGAACGGGCGGCTGAGGGCAAGATCGGTCATGGTCACTCCTAGGGTCGCGATCAAATTATCTATAATTTCGATCTTTGATCTATGAGGAAGTCCATATCTCGCTGGAAAAGGCAAGTGCGCCGTTCGCTGTGACGTCCCCGCAGGCCCCGAAATTCTGAATCAGAGCAGAGCGTCATTCTCGGGCGTAGCGGAGCGGAGGCCCGAGAATCTCTTGCCGGAAGAGGCGCGGGCAGCCCTCTTCGGCAGAAGGTGTTCGGGTCAAGCCCGAGCCTGACGGCCACGGCATGTGCATGTTTAAGGAGCCCGCATTCGTAGCTTAGGCGCGTCCCCCTACCCAACGATCGCAAAAGCTCCGCGCGTCGCGCCCGAGGCGGTGCGGACCGGCCGTTCGCCAATCCACTGGGCATGCCGCGCCAGCGTCGCGATCGCCGTTTCCAGATCGCCGTTGCGCAGCGCGTTGAGGATGGCGCGGTGGTCATGGTCGGTGCGGGCTTCCCATTCCGAGCGCCAGGCCGAGAACAGGAAACGCGCGCTCGCCGCATGCAGGTCGTCGATGGTCGCAAGCAGGCGCTTCATGCCGCACGGCGCGACCAAGCTGCGGTGAAAGCGCCGATTCGCCTCCTCCCAGGCCCGGACATCGGTGGCGGCGTCGCAATCGCGCCGCGCCTGCTCGGCCTTGTCGAGGATGGCGGCGGTGAGATGCGGCGCGGCATGGCGCAGCGCCAGCACCTCCAGCGCCGCGCGCATCGCCGCGACCTCCTTCACCTCCGACAGGTCGAAGGAGGCGACGCGGACGCCCCGCCGCGGCTCGCTGATCGCCAGCCCCTGCGCCTCCAGCCGGCGGAAGGCCTCGCGCACCGGGACATGGCTTGTCTCGAATTCCGCGGCGATATGGTCTTGCCGCAGGCGGGAGCCGGGCTCGATCGTCCCGGCGATGATCCGCTCGGCCAGGGCCCTGGCGATACGGACGGCGATGGTGTCTTCGGCAGGCTTCGTCATGATTTATAGATAATTCGGCCGTGGGCCGGAGTCGATTGCGATCTGCGCGATGATCCCCATATGGGAGCCTCGCCGATCCTGACGTTTCCTGTCAGGAAGACGGCAGCAGCCGGGACGGCTGCGTGCTATTCATGCCGGGCAGATCGCCGCGAGGCTGGAAAGGCCCGGCATTTGCCCTACATCTAGCGCTTCACCGCAACGGACGCCCCGATGGCCCGCAAGACCGATACCGCCGCTGCCCAGGCCGCTGCGCTGGAAGACATGTTCGACCGCAACCGCGCGGCCGATCCGAACAGCCGCGCCATCACCGTGCGCGGCGCGCGCGAGCACAACCTCAAGAATGTCGATCTCGCCATTCCGCGCGACAAGCTCGTGGTCTTCACCGGCCTCTCCGGTTCGGGCAAATCCTCGCTCGCCTTCGACACGATCTATGCGGAAGGCCAGCGCCGCTATGTCGAGAGCCTCTCGGCCTATGCCCGCCAGTTCCTCGAGATGATGCAGAAGCCGGATGTCGACCAGATCGACGGGCTCTCGCCGGCGATCTCGATCGAGCAGAAGACGACCTCGAAGAATCCGCGCTCGACCGTCGGCACCGTCACCGAGATCCACGACTATATGCGCCTGTTGTGGGCGCGCGCCGGCATTCCCTATTCGCCCGCGACCGGCCTGCCGATCGAGAGCCAGACCGTGCAGCAGATGGTGGATCGTCTCACCGAGCTGCCGGAGAAGACGCGCGGCTATCTGCTCGCGCCGGTCGTGCGCGGCCGCAAGGGCGAGTTCCGCAAGGAGATGGCCGACTGGCTGAAGCGCGGCTTCCAGCGCGTCAAGGTCAATGGCGAGTTCTACGAGATCGCGGACGCGCCGGCGCTGGACAAGAAGTTCAAGCACGACATCGACGTGGTGGTGGACCGCATCGTGATCCGGCCCGATCTCGGCGCCCGCCTCGCCGACTCGCTGGAGCAGGCGCTGGAGCTGACCGACGGCATCGCCGTCTTCGAATATGCCGATGAGAAGGAGGAGAACGGCGAGGCCAGGCGCGTCACTTTCTCCTCGAAATTCGCCTGCCCGGTCTCCGGCTTCACCATTCCCGAGATCGAGCCCCGGCTGTTCTCGTTCAACAACCCGTTCGGCGCCTGCCCGGTCTGCGACGGCCTCGGCCACGAGATGCGGATCGACCCGGACATGATCGTGCCCGATCACTCCCTCACCTTGAAGAAGGGCGCGATCGCGCCCTGGGCCAAGTCGACCTCGCCCTATTACGGCCAGACGCTGGAAGCGCTCGCCAAGCATTTCGGCTTCTCGATGACCAAGCCCTGGTCCGAATTGCCCGAGAGCGCCCGCAAGGCGATCCTGTTCGGCACGGGCACCGAGCCCGTGCGCATGGCCTACAACGATGGCCTTCGGTCCTACGAGGTGAAGAAGCCCTTCGAGGGCGTCATCACCAATATGGAGCGGCGCTGGAAGGAGACGGAGTCGGACTGGGCGCGCGAGGAGATCGGCCGCTTCATGTCCGAGACGCCCTGCGCCGCCTGCAACGGCTATCGCCTGAAGCCCGAGGCGCTGGCGGTGAAGATCGATAGGCGCCATATCGGCGAGGTCTCGAAGCTCTCGGTCAAGGATGCGCTGGACTGGGTCACCGCCCTGCCCGCTAGGCTCTCGAAGAAGCAGAACGAGATCGCCCCGCGCATCCTCAAGGAAATCCGCGACCGGCTGACCTTCCTGCTCGATGTCGGGCTGGAATACCTGACGCTCGCCCGCGCCTCCGGCACGCTGTCGGGCGGCGAGAGCCAGCGCATCCGCCTGGCCAGCCAGATCGGCTCCGGCCTCACCGGCGTGCTCTATGTGCTGGACGAACCCTCGATCGGCCTGCACCAGCGTGACAATGAGCGCCTGCTCGGCACGCTGCGGCGGCTGCGCGACCTCGGCAACACGGTGATCGTGGTCGAGCATGACGAGGACGCGATCCTGACGGCGGATTACGTCGTCGATGTCGGCCCCGGCGCCGGCATCCATGGCGGCGAGATCGTCGCCAAGGGCACGCCGCAGGACATTCTCGACGACCCCAATTCGCTGACCGGCAAATACCTCACCGGCGAGATGTCGGTCGCGGTGCCGGCCAAGCGCCGCAAGGCCCAGAAGGGCCGCAGCCTCAGGATCGTCGGCGCGCGCGGCAACAACCTGCGCAATGTCGATGTCGAGATTCCGCTGGGGATGTTCACCTGCATCACCGGCGTCTCCGGCGGCGGCAAGTCGACGCTGGTGATCGACACGCTCTACAAGGCGGTGGCGCGCAAGCTGAACGGCTCGATCGACCACCCCGCCCCGCATGACCGCATCGAGGGCATCGAGCATCTCGACAAGGTCATCGACATCGACCAGTCGCCGATCGGCCGCACGCCGCGCTC
>NZ_CAMFJF010000110.1 GCF_945956895.1 uncultured Allobosea sp.
GTCGCATCCGTTTGCATTGAAACATTGCGCCGCCACGCCGGCCTTGTCATCGTCGCCATGTTCACGCTGGGCGTGGCCATTTTCGTCAGCGACAAGACAAAAAACAGCCTCGATATGGACGGCGTCGAGATGTTCGCCTGGTATCTGGGGATCGCGATCTGGTGTCTCGCCAGCCTCTATGGCGCGTATCGACTGGCATGGCTTGCCGTGGTCGCGAAGGACCCTTCGCCGTTCAAGACCTTCCTGGCACCCTTCAAGAGCTTCCTCCTCGATGGCCCGCGCATGGTCAATTTCGTGGTGGCGATGGCCGCAATGACGGTTTTCGTTGCGGGTTTCGGCGTTCTCAAAGGGGCGATAGCGCTGCTCAATCCCTTCAAATGGGACGTCGCCTTTGCCGACATCGATCGCTGGCTGCATTTCGGACGCCTGCCGCATGAGTATTTCTGGTGGTTGATCGAGTGGCCGGCAGGCATTTTCGCGATCAACTTCCTTTATAACATGTGGTTCTTCATCATGATCAGCACGATCGTGATCGTCGCGGCCGCGCGTAAAGATACGCCCCTGCGCCAGCAATATCTGATGTCGTATATGGCGGTCTGGCTCATCGCCGGGTTCTTCATCGCAACCAATTTCTCCTCGGCCGGGCCTTGTTTCTTCGAAGACCTTGGCCTCGGCTATCGGTACAAGCCGCTGATGGATGCATTGGAGCGCTCGTCCGAGGTCTGGCCGATCTGGGCGCTCAAGACGCAGGACATGCTGTGGGAAGGCTACAAGCACCAGCGTGCGGGCTCGCTGGGGATCAGCGCCTTCCCGTCCCTCCACGTCGCCAATGCGGTCCTGTTCGCCTTGTATTACAGCGAGCGCTGGAAAATCGTCGGGATCTTCATGTGGATCTTCGCGGCGTTCATCATGGTCGGTTCGGTCGTCCTCGGCTGGCACTATGCGGTCGACGGCTATGCGAGCATGGCTTTGACCTGGAGCATCTGGCACCTCGTCGGAGCCTACACGCGGCGCAAGGCCGTTGCTGTCGACGTCGTCGCCCAGCCGGCCTGAGGGCCGCCAGCGACAACTCCACGATTGGCTTTCCATCACCGGACAGGGTGAGCCGGCCCGCCCGGCCGTCGAGGCTGGGCATCAGCTTCGACGCCGAATGGGGACGCGTCAGATCGCCATCCGGTGGGACAGCGTCTTGACTGTCATGTAATGCGCCAGCCCCTCCGCCCCGCCCTCGCGGCCGTAGCCGCTGTCCTTGACCCCGCCGAAGGGCACCTCGGCGACGGAAGCTTCCAGCGTGTTGATCGAGACATTGCCGGCCTCGATGCCTTCGGCGAGTTGGTCGGCGCGCGCCGCTGAGTGCGTGAAGCCGTAGGCGGCGAGGCCGAAGGGCAGGGAATTGGCCTTCTCGATCGCTTCCTCGACCGTGCGGACGGGGTTGATGATCGCCATCGGGCCAAAGGGCTCCTCACGCAGGGCACGGGCATTGTCCGGCAATTCGGTTAGAACCGTGGGCGGGAAGAAATAGCCGCGATTGCCGAGGCGTTCGCCGCCGGTCAGCACGCGCCCGCCACGGGCTCGCGCATCGGCAGTGAGCGCTTCCAGCGCCTCGATGCGGCGGTGGTTGGCGACGGGCCCCATCTCGGTCCCGGCATCGAGGCCGTTGCCGACCGTCACGGCCTCAGCCTTCGCGACGAAAGCCTGGGTGAAGCGCTCGTAGATGTCCTGTTGCACGAAGAAGCGCGTCGGCGAGGTGCAGACCTGCCCGGCATTGCGGACTTTGCGGGTGGCGGAGAGATGGGCTGCAGCGACGGGATCGACATCGTCGCAGACGATCACCGGGGCATGGCCGCCGAGCTCCATCAGCACCGGCGTCATATGGCGCGCGGCCAGTTCCGAGAGGTGCTTGCCGACCGCGGTCGAGCCGGTGAAGGCGACGAGCCGGGTCTGGGCCTGCGGAATGAGATAGCTCGAAATCCTGGCGGGCACGCCGAAGACGAGGTTGAACACGCCGGGCGGCACGCCGGCATCATGCAGGGCTCGGGCGATGTGGAGCGCGCCGGCCGGGGTTTCCTCCGCCGCCTTGATGATGATCGAGCAGCCCGCCGCGAGCGCGCCCGCGATCTTGCGGCAGGGCTGGCTCATCGGGAAGTTCCAGGGCGAGAAGGCAGCGACCGTGCCGACCGGCTGGTGCGTCACGACATAGCGGATGCCGGGCTCGCTCGGGATGACGCGGCCATAGGCGCGCTGGCCCTCGGCCGCATCCCATTCGAAGAACTCGCAGCCCCTGACCACTTCGAGCCGGGCCTGCGCCAGCGGCTTGCCATGCTCCAGCGTGATCGAATGGGCGATTTCCTCGACGCGCTCGCGCATCAGCGCTGCGGCCTTGAGCATGATCTCGGCGCGAATGCGCGGCGCCATGCGGCTCCAGACCCGGAAGCCCTGGGCGGCGGCGGCGAGCGCGTCGTCGAGATCGGCCTGCGAAGCGAGCGGCACGGCGCCGATGACGCTCTCGTCGGCCGGATTGATGACCGGCTGCTCCTCCGCCGTCTTCCGCCAGGCGCCGCCGATATAGAGCTTGAGATCGGGATAGGTCGTCATGGAAGCCTCGGCTGGCGATGCGTTCAGCGGTCTCTGCGCGGCGTTTCCGCCGGTCTCGAGGTGGACCATAGGTGGCGGGTCATTCTGTGATCCAGTCGGCTAAATCAGATAAATTCAGATTGTTATGGTTATGAATGGCGCAGCGCTCGTTGCATGCGTCATTCTCGGGCGTCGCGACCCGTCATTGCGAGGAGCGAAGCGACGAAGCAATCCAGGGGGACTGGGTCGAGCGGTTGAACCCAGTCCCCCTGGATTGCTTCGCTACGCTCGCAATGACGACCGGCTTCGACCGAAGGCGGCTTTAACGAACCAGCGTTTGCACGCGGTTCTCGATCAGCCTGATCAGCCCCAACGCCGTCATTTCCGAGGATTTCGGGTTCGTCGCCAGCGGCCGGTTCTCGATGGCGATGTCGAGCTTGCCGAAGGCGCCCCGCGCGCTGAGCTGATGGCCGTTGCCGCCGGCGGCGGGGTCGGCGACGAGCTCGACACGGGTGCGGTCGAGCCCGATGCCGGCGAGCGCCGAAATCACCGCGACATTGGCGTTCTGCGGAAAGCGCGAAGCGGCCTCCCGGGCGGTGCCGGAGAAGAAGGCCGTCGCCTTGGTGATCTCATCCAGCGCGATCAGCTTCTCGGCCGAGGTCCCGCGCCAGGCGGCCGGCGGCTTGACGATGCGATGGATAACCTCGTCGAGCGGCAGCAGCGAGGCCGCGGCGATGCCGTCGATCCCGGCGAGCGCGCCGGGCGGGATCAGGATTTGGCTGCTATTGCTCTCGGCGGTAGCGATCAAGCGAGCGAGCAGGGCGTCATCGCAGAAGGCGCTGGTCGAGGCGACGGCGAAGGCGGGCGCATGATTGAGCGCCGCCTCACCCCAGATGCCGACCGCTTCGCGACCGGCGGCTTCGACGATGAGATCGAGGTCGAGATTGGTCAGTTCGTCCGGCGTCGTGATGAGCTTAGCGCCGCGCGGGATGTCGCCGGCTGCGGCTGCGTTGCGGACGGCGACAGCGACGATAACGATATCGCCACCCCGCTCCGCCAGCAGCTCCGCGACGCGGCGGTTGATGGCGCCCCAGCCGATCAGGGCGAGGCGTAGCGGCTTGCGCGATGGCTTCGTCATGGGCCCTCCGCCGTGCGCAAGGCCAGATCGAGCAGGGCGCCGCCGTTCAGGCCTTCCAGCATGCTGAAATGATGACCGGGGCAGATCAGGGGCGCCGGCGCTTGCCATGCCGCGGCCAGCGCAGCCGAGTGCGCCTTGAAGGCGTCGCTCTCGCCCTCGCCGACCGCGAAGGCTATCCGCGTCGCCTGTGGTCGCGGCTGGGCGATGGGGCTGAGCCTCGTGGCGCGAGCTGGATCGTCCAGCCCGAGCAGGCGACCGAGGGGGAGATGGCCGAGCGGGTTGAGGTGATAGAGACCAGAAAGCAGCAGCGCCGAGGTAATCGGCGGCGCATCCGGCGCGCAGAGCGCCATGGCGGCGAGGTGTCCCCCGGCAGAATGGCCGGAGATGTGCAGGCTGCCGGCATCGAGCCCGAGCGCATCGGCTTCGCGGACGAGGAAGTTCAGCGCGGCGACGCTCTGGGCGAGGCTCGCTTCCAGCGGTGTTTCCGGCGCCAGCCCGTAATTCGGCATGGCCACGGCATAGCCGGCATCGAGCAGGCCTTGCGCAAACTGGGCATGCTGGGCCTTGTCCGAAGCCTGCCAGTAGCCGCCATGGATGAAGACGAAGGTCGGTGCGCGGGTCACGCCGGCCGGGCGGTAGAGGTCGAGCCTCTCGAAGCGGTCCGGGCCATAGGCGAGGTCGGCAGCGCCATGCTGCGCGCGGAAGGCTTCGCCGTCGCGGCTCCATTGCCGGAACAGCGCCTTCATGTCGGCCTGCAGGCGCGGACTGTATTGCCGGCCGAGCTCGCGCAGGCTGTAGCCATCGACGAGCGTATCAGGCAGCGACTGGGCGGCGGCATGGCGGGCGCGGATGGTGAGGCCGGCTTCGCGCCTCGGCGCGAGACGGATCGATGGGCGGAAGCCGGCGAAGGTCTCGCGATAGGCCAGTTCGACGGTATGGCGGGAGAGGTGGAAGGCTTCGGGCCGGTCCGTTTCCCAGATCATCTCGCGCAGGTGATGCGGGCCGCAGCCGGCGGCGACGAGCCCGGCGAGGATGTCGCCCAGCGCATCGCGCAGGGCCTCGACCGGGTCGTTCTCGGCGCTGTGCGCGACGATTTCGGAAAGGTCTTCAGACGCCGACATAGCGATGCACCAGTTCCGCATTATCGGTGAGGTCGGTGCTGGAGCCCGACCAGACCGTGCGGCCCTTCTCGATGATGTAGTGCCGGTCGGCGATGCGCTTCAGCACGTTGATGTTCTTGTCGATCAGCAGGATCGATTGGCCCTGCGCCTTCAGCGCCTCGATGCAGCCCCAGATCTCGGCGCGGATCACCGGCGCGAGGCCCTCGGTCGCCTCGTCGAGGATGAGGAGCTTGGGATTGGTCATCAGGGCTCGGCCGACCGCCAGCATCTGCTGCTCGCCGCCCGAGAGGGTGCGGGCGGACTGGCCGGCGCGCTCCTGCAGGCGGGGGAAGAGGGCGTAGACTTGGCTTAGCGTCCAGGGCGAGGACCGTTTCAATCGGTTCGAGGCGGTGGCGACGAGGTTCTCGCGGACGGAGAGCGTCGGGAAGACCTGCCGGCCTTCCGGCACGAGGCCGATGCCGCAGCGGGCGATCTTCTCGGGCGCGATGCCGCGGACGTCCTGGTTTTCGAAGCGGATGTCGCCGCCTTTCGGCGCGAGCAGGCCCATGATCGAGCGCACGGTCGTGGTCTTGCCCATGCCGTTGCGGCCGAGCAGGGTCACGACCTCGCCCTCGGCGATGTCGAGCGCGACATCGAACAGGACCTGGCTTCGGCCGTAGGCGGATTGCAGGTTGCGCACGCTCAGCATCAGGCGTCTCCCTCTCCGAGATAGGCGGTGCGCACTTCCGGATTGTTGCGGATCTCCTCGGCCATGCCGGTCGCGATGACGCGGCCATAGACCAGCACGGAGATGCGGTCGGCCAATGCGAAGACGGCCTCCATGTCGTGCTCGACCAGCAGCATGGTGACGCGGCCCTTCAGGCCTGAGAGCATCGCGACCATCTGCTCGCTTTCGGCATGGCCGAGCCCCGCCATCGGTTCGTCGAGCAGGAGCAGGCGCGGCTCGCAGGCGAGCGCGATCGCGAATTCGAGCTGCTTCTGCTCGCCATGGGAGAGGTCGGCGACCTTGATTTCGGCGCGGTGGCTGAGGCCTGCGGTGGCGAGATGCTGGCGGGCGCGGCTGCGCAGACCCTCGTCGCGGCGCGCATTGCCGAGGAAGCGGAAGCTGTGGCCGTGATGGGCCTGCACGGCGAGCGCGACATTGTCGAGCATCGTGAAGTCCGGCAGGAGCTGGGTGATCTGGAAGGTGCGGGCGAGGCCACGCCGGACGCGCTGGGCGGTCGACAGGGCGCCGATGTCTTCGCCGGAGAGCGTGATCGCGCCCTCGTCATGGGAGAGTTCGCCGAAGAGCTGGGTCAGCAGCGTGGTCTTGCCGGCGCCGTTGGGGCCGATCAGCGCATGGATCTCGCCGTCGCGCACGTCGAGATCGACGCCGTCGGTGGCGACGAGCCCGCCGAAGCGCTTGCGCAGGCCGCGCACGGAGAGGAGCGTCGCGGTCATGGCGCGCTCCTGCCGAGGCCGAGGCGAGCGAGCAGGCCGTTGAGACCGCCTTGCGTGAAGAGCACGACGAGGAGCAGGATCGGCCCGAGGACGAGCTGCCAATGCTCGGTCCAGCTCGTCAGCACGGTTTCGAGGATGACGAGGGCGGCGGCGCCAAGCAGCGGGCCGAGCAGCGTGCCGACGCCGCCGAGGATGACCATGATCATCAGCTCGCCGGACTTGGTCCAGTGCAGCATGTCCGGGCTGACGAAGCGCAGGTAATTCGCCATCAGCGCGCCCGCCAGCCCTGCGCCCATGCCGGAGATGACGAAGGCGGCGAGCTTGTAGCGATAGGGCGCGATGCCGATCGCGGCCATGCGCCGCTCGTTCTGGCGGATGCCGGCCAGCACCAGGCCGAAGCGCGATCCGACGATGCGCCAGAGCGCCAGGAAGACCAGCGCCGCGATGGCGAGGCAGATGAAATAGAAGGTCACGTCGTCGCGCGTGTTGAGGTCGAACAGCGCGTTGCGGCGGCGGATCGTCATGCCGTCATCGCCACCATAGGCCTTGAGCGAGACGAAGAGGAAGAACAGCATCTGCGCGAAGGCGAGCGTGATCATGATGAACTGCACGCC
>NZ_CAMFJF010000111.1 GCF_945956895.1 uncultured Allobosea sp.
TTCGGCAACCTGACCATGACGAACCATCCGATCCACATGCACGGCTACGAGTTCAAGGTGTCGTGCACCGATGGCGGTTGGGTGGACGAGGCGGCAGCCTGGCCCGAGGTCTCGATCGATTGTGCCGTCGGCCAGATGCGCGCCTTCGACTTCGTCGCGGACGAGCCGGGCGATTGGGCGATCCACTGCCACAAGTCGCATCACACGATGAACGCCATGGGGCATTCGGTGAAGACCTATATCGGCGTCAGCAAGAAGGATCTCGCCAAGCGCATCGCCAGGATCGCGCCCGGCTACATGCCGATGGGCTCGAACGGGATGGGCGAGATGGGCTCGATGGAGATGCCGGGCCCCGACAACACGTTGCCGATGATGACGGGCTACGCCCAGTTCGGGCCTGTCGAGATGGGCGGCATGTTCTCGGTCGTGAAGGTGCGCGAGGGCCTGAGCGCCGGCGACTACAAGGATCCCGGCTGGTTCAAGAACCCCGCGGGTACCGTCGCCTACGAATACAAGGGCGAGAGCCTGGCCGAGGCGCAGCGTGGGACGGCGCCAGACAGCGGGCGTGACTCGCTGGACTGGTCCGTCAAGGACCCGCGCAAGCCTCGCCTCGGTCCAAACGGCAAACCGCTGTCCGTCAAGGCCGGCGGTCATTCCAATCACTGATCATCCGCCCAAGGAGAATATCGAGATGCGCAGCAGAATGATCGGCCTGAGCGTCATGCTGGCCATGGCTCTTCCGGCGACCGCCGTCCTCGCCGGCCCCGGCGGCGCCGGACATGGCCACGGCGATGAGACGGCCTACGGCAAGCCGGGTGACCCGAAGAAGCCGGCAAGGTTGGTCCAGGTCGTGATGAGCGAGAGGGACGGCAAGATGTCCTTCATCCCCGATCGCGTCGAGGTGCGGCGCGGCGAACAGATCAAACTCGCGCTCCGCAACAATGGCGAACTCGACCACGAGCTCGTGCTGGCGACCTTGGAGGAGAACCTCAAGCACGCGATCGAAATGCAGAAAAACCCCGACATGGAGCATGACGATCCGAACGCCAAGCGCCTGATGCCGAAGAAGACGGGCGAGATCGTCTGGCAGTTCACCAAGGCTGGCGAGTTCGATTTCTCCTGCCTGATCCCCGGGCATCGCGCAGCCGGCATGACCGGCAAGATCATCGTCAAGTGACGACCACGAACCGACTTTCAAGGAAGGAAATCGACATGCGCCTGCCACTCACCGTCCTGGGCTTCATCGGCTTGCTGGCTCTCCCTGCCGCCGCGCAGGATGCCCCGCTCGCCACCGGCACGGTCAAGAAGATCGATGCCGCCCAGGGCAAGCTGACCCTCGACCACGGCCCGATCAAGAATCTCGACATGGACAGCATGACCATGGTGTTCAAGGCCGGCGACCCCGCCATGCTGAAGACGGTCAAGCCGGGCGACAAGGTCAGGTTCACCGCCGACCGCGTCAACGGCCAGCTCACCGTGACCAAGATCCAGAAGTGAGGATCGCGCGCCTCTGCCAATCCGCAATCGGCTCTATTGGTAGGGAACGCGTACGCGTTCTCTACCCTGCGACGCCGCAGCGCGAACCGCGGTGTCGTCCGTGCCGGAAGCGCAGCGGCTGAATGCTCAACTCGGCCGCAGCGCCGATCTCTCGCCTCAGCGTTTGATCGCGGGACAGGCGCTTTCGCTCAACGGGCGGAAAGCCTGGTCGCCGGGGACCGTGGCAACGAGATCGTAGAGATCCCACTCGCCCTTCGACTCCGAGGGCTGCTTGGCACGGAAGACGTAGAAATCGTGGACCATGCGGCCATCCGCGCGCAGCTTGGCGTTGCGGACCACCTCGTCCTCGATCGGCAATTCCCGCATCTTCGCGATCACCGTCTTGGCCTCGTCCGATTTCACGGCTGCGACAGCCTTGAGATAGTGCCGGACCGAGGAGTAGATGCCGGCCTGGATCGCCGAGGGTACCGCGCCGTGCCTGGCCTTGAAGCGCTCCGAGAAGGCGCGGGTGCGGTCGTCGAGGTTCCAGTAGAAGCCCTCGGTCAGCACCGTGCCTTGCGCGGCGGCGAGGCCGACGCTCTTCACGTCCATGGCTGTCAGGAAGAAGGCGACGAGCTTCTGCTTGTCCTGCCCGACGCCGAAATCGCGCGCTGTCTTGATCCCGGCGACCGTATCGCCGCCGGCATTGGCGAGCGCGATGTAGTCGGCCCCCGAGCCTTGCGCCGTCAGCAATTGCGAGGAGAGGTCGACTGCTGGGAAGGCATGGCGGACGGAGCCGACATAGCTGCCGCCCTTGGCCGTGACCAGCGTCTTGGCATCGGCCTCGAGCTGGTGGCCGAGCGCGTAGTCGGCTGTGACGAGGTACCATTTCGTGCCGGGCTTGGTCAGATAGTTGGCGATGCCGGCGACCTGGACATAGGTGTCCCACATCCACTGGACGATATGGTCGGGCTGGCAGGCATCGCCGGTCAGGCGCGCCGTGCCGCCCGGGAAGAGGCCGACCCGGTTCTTCTCCTTGAGCAGCGGCGGGATGGCGAGCTGGAGCGAGGCGTTCGACATGTCGGCGAGGGCATCGACACCCTGCCGGTCGATCCATTCGCGGGCGATGGTCGAGCCGACATCCGGCTTGTTCTGGTGGTCGGCCGAGACGATCTCGATCTTCATGCCGGCGCATTCCGCCTTCAGGCAATCGTCCATGGCCATCTGCGTGGCGACGATCGAGCCCTTGCCGGTGATGTCGGAATAAACACCGGACATGTCGGTGAGCACGCCGATCTTGACGGTGCCACCGGAGATTTCGGCCTGTGCCGCGGTTGCGAGACAGAGGGCCGAGACGCCGGCGAGCGCGGAAATGATGCGTTTCATGGTTCCTCCCGAATCCTGTTTTGCGAATTCTGTTCTGATTGCGGCGTGCCGTGGTGGAGCGGCGCCGAACCTACCAATGCGCCATCGGCAAGCCGGCGACGGGTGAGCGGAAAAAGGGGATGCGCGAGCCCTTCAGGCTGCCGAGATAGACGGTCCGGAGGTCCGGGCCGCCGAAGGTGATGCTGGCGCACCAAGGCGCGATCGTCCCGCCGCAGGCGAGCATCAGCTCCGGTGTCGCCTCGTCGCGAGCAAAGGCTGCGAGGAAAGCCTGCCCGGCCGCGCTGCCGCGGTCGTCGTCGAGCAGGATGCGCAATTCGCCGTCCGGCGTGATCGCGAAGATCCGGTCGGTGAAGACATGGGTGCCCCAGAGATTGCCATGGGCGTCGAAGGCGATGCCGTCGATGCAGGCGCCGTGATCCTCCGGACCGAAGGTTTCGCGATCGGTCAGGCTGCCATCGGGCAGGACGCGCAGGCGCGTCACCTTCCGCGCGCAGGTCTCGGCGACGTAGAGCCATTCCTCCTTCGCATCGAGCCTGATCTCGTTGGTGAAGGCGAAGCCATCGGCAACGATACGCAGGCGGCCGCCGTCATAGAGCGCGACATAGCCGTCGCGGACATGCGGGCTGATCGCCTTCATCCAGTTCTTCGTGCGGGTCGAGATCGTCAGCCAGATGCGGTCCCTGCTGTCGCGCAGAACGAAATTGACCTTGCCGATCGGCTCGCCGTCGATCGTGTCGACCAGTACGCGCGTCGCGCCGTCGCGCGTCATGATCTCCAGCCGGTCCGTACCGAAATTGGAGATCAGGATGTCGCCATTGCCTGCGAAGGCGAGGCCGTTCGGCAGCGTGCCCGAGACGAAACGCGCCTCCTCGTCGGCTGCCTCGGCAAAGCCCTGGCTCGCGGTCTGGGTGATCAGGCGCTGCGTGCCGTCCGGGCGGATATGGACGACGCCGCCCCGCGCATCGGCGCTCCAGAGCGAGCCGTCGCGCTCGGCCAGGATGCATTCAGGCCGCTGCAGGCCTTCGCCCACATAACGGATCGCAGTGGGATCGACGGTGAAGCCGTCGAGCGGGTTGGGGCGAGCCGACATGCCGTGCGCCTCAGAAATTCACCCGGTCGCCGCCCTTGAGGCCGAGCGTGGCGCGGGCCTCGTCCGGGGTGGCGATCTCGTAGCCGAGTTCCTCGACGATGCGGCGGATCTTGGCGACCTGCTCGGCATTGGACGTCGCGAGCTTGCCGCGGCCGATGAACAGGCTGTCCTC
Organism: uncultured Allobosea sp.; assembly: GCF_945956895.1. Lineage (GTDB taxonomy): Bacteria > Pseudomonadota > Alphaproteobacteria > Rhizobiales > Beijerinckiaceae > Allobosea. Next base: position 4,125 of record NZ_CAMFJF010000111.1, read on the forward strand.
CAGCCCGACGCGGACATTGCCGCCCATCATCGCGGCCTGTGTGCAGAAGGCCATCTGGTGGCGCCCGGCGGCGAGCACCGACCAGTGATAGTCCTTGCCGAACAGCTTGTCGGCGGTGCGCTTCATGAACATCAGATTGTCGAGATCGGCGCCGATGCCGCCCAAAATGCCGAAGATCAGTTGCAGGAAGACCGGCGGCCTGAACCAGCCGCGATCGAGGCAATGCGCGAGGTTGTAGAGGTGGCCGACATCGTAGCATTCGTGCTCGAACTTGGTGCCGTGCCCCTCGCCGAGAATCTTGTAGATGCGTTCGATGTCGCCGAAGGTGTTGCGGAAGATGAAGTCCTTGGTGCCGGCGAGATAAGGCTGCTCCCAGGAATGCTTCCAGTTGCTGTACTTCTCCGCCAGTGGATGCAGCGCGAAGTTCATCGAGCCCATGTTGAGCGAGCACATCTCGGGCGCGGCCTTGAGCGGCGCGGCAAGCCGCTCCTCGACGCTCATGTTGAGGCCGCCTCCGGTGGTGATGTTCACCACGGCATCGGTCGCCTGCTTGATACGCGGCAGGAACTCCATGAACACAGCCGGGTCCGGCGTCGGGCGGCCGTCCTTCGGGTCGCGGGCGTGAAGATGCAGGATGGCGGCGCCGGCTTCCGCCGCCGCAATGGCCTGTTCGGCGATTTCGTCGGGGGTGATCGGCAGATGGTCGGACATGGTCGGCGTATGGATGCCGCCGGTGACCGCGCAGGTGATGATGACCTTGCTCATGCGCTTCTCCCTGGATTGTCTGTTCAGGCCGGCAGGATGGCAACGGCCCGCGTCCAGCCGGCGGAGCCGTTGCGCACCTTCACCGGCAGGCAACTGATCATGAAGCCGGTCGCCGGCAGGGCTTCGAGATTGTGCAGTTTCTCGATCTGGCAGTAACCGGCCTCGCGCCCGGCCTTGTGGCCTTCCCAGATCAGGGAGGCATCGCCGGTCTCGGCAAAGCGGCGAGCGGTGTGGCTGAAGGGCGCATCCCAGCTCCAGCCGTCGGTGCCGACGACCTTGACGCCTTGCCGGACGAGATGCAGCGTCGCCTCGCGGCCGAAGCCGCAGCCTGAATCGATATAGTCGGCCTCGCCGTAGCGCTGGCCTGCGCGGGTGTTGGCGACGACGATTTCGAGAGGGCTGAGACGATGGCCGATGCGCTCAAGCTCGGCGTCGATCTCGGCAGGCGTGACGATATGGCCATCGGGCAGATGGCGAAAGTCGAGCTTCACGCCGGGCTGCAGGAACCATTCGAGCGGGCATTCATCGATCTTGAGGGCAGGGGCTCCACCATCCTGTGTCGGGTGGTAGTGCCAGGGCGCATCGACATGGGTGCCGTTATGGGTCGAGATTGTCGCAAGCTCGACGGCCCAGCCCATGCCATCAGGCAATTGCTCGGGCTTCAGGCCCGGGAAGGCGGCGGCAATGTCCGTCGCGGTGCCCTCATGGGTGCGGTAGTCGATCCTGACCTTCTGGAAAGGCGGATCGGCGGGCACGTCGTTTTCGAGCGGAATCGAGAGATCGACGAAGCGCCCGGTCAGCATCATGCTGGTTTCCTCCTGCCGTCTCGCCACGCTCTATCGGCATGGATTTGGACGAACGTCCGACCAATAGCGTAGAATGCGCTTTCTGGTAAGAGCCAAGTCACGCAGGGCAGGGGCGCTGCGAAGGAGGGATTCGATGGCAGCGGCGCCGACGCGCGAGCGCATTCTCGACGCAGCCGAGCGGACCTTCGCCGAGCGCGGCGGTGCCGACGGCGCCTCGATGCGCGATCTCGCCGCCGCGGCCGAGGTGCGGCTGTCGCAACTCAGCTATTATTTCGGCTCCAAGGAGGCTCTGTATCGCGCCGTATTCGCCCGCCGGGCAGATGCACTGGCGCTGGCGCGCGGCACTGCGCTCGCCGAGGCGATGGCGGCGCCCGCTCCGGATATCCGCGCCGTGGTCGAGGCCTTCATCGGTCCTTCCGTGCGGCAGCGTTTCGCCGAAGGCGTCCAGGGCGCTGCCTTCGCGTTGATGACGGCGCGGGAGGCGGTCGATCCGCGTGAATCCGCTCGCGGGGTCCTCACCGAGCATTTCGATCCGACTGCGACGGAGTTCCTGGCGGCCTTCGCGAAGCTCTACCCGCAGGCCTCGCACGCTGCGATGGTGGATGCTTATCTGTTCATGGTCGGGGCGCTGGTCATGACGATGGCCGCAGGCGACCGCGCCGCGCGCCTCGACGAGGAGCGCCGTGTGCTGTCCGCTGCCGGCCTTGCCGGACTTCTGTTGGATCGTCTGACGAGCTTCTGCGCCGCGGGGATCGATCGGTTGCTGGTCGAATAGGCGCGCGGTTCTTGAGATCTTCAGGAGCCGAGGTCGGCGCCTTGCCGGGCAACAGGCATTTGCGGGCGGGTAGAGGCGTCGGAGCGCGACTCTGGCTGGGCATTGGCCGAAACATCCGACCCGCTCGAAATCCGAGCCTTGCCCTCAGTCATTAGTGGGCGAATCGAGGATACCGGAGAGCGAGGGCGTGGCAGCGCCGCGGTGGATTATTCATAGGCAGGCGAGGCCGCTCGCCGCTACACAAAAGCGCTCATGGCTTTGCTCCGCAAACGCTGCAAGTCTCAGGTTAAGAGGTTAAAAAATAAAGAGAAAAGAGTGGCGGAGACGGAGGGA
>NZ_CAMFJF010000112.1 GCF_945956895.1 uncultured Allobosea sp.
GGCCAGGGCGAGATGCATCTGCGCGTCGCGCTCGAAAAGCTCGCCGGCCGCTATGGCGTCACGGTGACGAACAAGACCCCGCAGGTCGGTTATCGCGAGACCATCCGCGGTCAGGCCGGGGCGCGCGGCCGGCATCGCAAGCAGAGCGGCGGCCATGGCCAGTATGGCGACGTGGTGATCGAGGTCGCGCCGCTGCCGCGCGGGGAGGGCATCCAGTTCGTCGACAAGATCACCGGCGGCGTCGTGCCGCGCCAGTATATCGGCTCGGTCGAGGCCGGCATGCGCGATTTCTGTGAGAAGGGGCCGCTCGGCTTTCCGATCGTCGATGTCGCGGTGATGTTGACGGACGGCTCCTATCACACCGTCGATTCCTCCGACATGGCGTTCCGGCAGGCGGCGCGCCTCGCCATGAGCGAGGCGATGCCTCAGGCGAAGCCGGTTCTGCTCGAACCGATCCTCTCTGTCGACGTGGTGATTCCCTCCGAGGCGATGTCGCGGGCCTCCGCCCTGATCTCCGCCCGGCGCGGCCAGATTCTCGGCTATGACACGCGCCCCGGCTGGCGCGGCTGGGACCAGATCAAGGCACTGGTGCCGGAAGCCGAGATGACCGGGCTGATCGTCGAATTGCGCTCGGCCACATCGGGGGTCGGTTCGTTCAGTGCGCGCTTCGACCATCTCGCGGAACTCGCTGGCAGGCCGGCCGAGGCGGTGGTCTCGGCGCAGGCGCTCGCCCTCGCGCAAGGGCGCTGATCTCGCCATTCAAGCCCATCTCCCGCCGGGAGCCGTCATTCGGCTCCCGGTTCGGGCTTGATTTCGTGCCATGTGGACTGTTTAGATATAAACATTCTGCTGCTTATGGTGACCGGCGCTTGCACTGCCGGCCGCTGTTTCGCACTGTACAAACATGAAAATGCACCGGAACCCGCCTTCCAGGGCGGCTAACCGGGCGAGAGGGAGGGAAATATGACTGCGACCGGCGCCACGCAGGCCAGGAACGCCTTGCGCCCTTGGCTCGCGCATTATCCGCCGGCCGTTCCGCCAGAGCTCGACGAGGCCAAGATCGGGACACTGGCGGACCTGATCGGCTCCGCCTGCTCGACCCATGCCAACCGCCCGGCCTTCGAGAGCTTCGGCAAGACGATCACCTTCGCCGAGACGCGCCGCGCGGCCGAAGCCTTTGCCGGCTGGCTCCAGGCCAAGGGCCTGAAGAAGGGCGACCGCGTTGGCCTGATGATGCCGAATATCCTGGCCTATCCGGCTGCGATCTTCGGCGTGCTGCTCGGCGGCTTCACCGTCGTCAACGTCAATCCGCTCTATACGGCGCGTGAATTGACCCACCAGATCAACGATGCCGGGGTGCGCGTGCTCGTGGTGATCGAGAACTTCGCCCATGTCGTCCAGGAGGCGAAGCCGAATCTGAAGCTCGATGCCATCGTCATCGCCACGGCCGGCGACCTGATGGGATTCAAGGGCAGAATCGTCAATTTCGTCGCGCGCCGGATCAAGAAGGTGGTGAAGCCGTTCGATCTTCCGGGGGCGATCGGCTTCCAGCGGATCCTGCAGAGCGGGGCCCGAATGACGCCCGTGACGGTCGTGCCGGAGGACGTCGCCTTCCTGCAATACACCGGCGGGACGACCGGTGTCGCCAAGGGCGCGACGCTGACGCATCGCAATGTCGCGGCCAATGTGCAGCAGGCCGGCTTCTGGCTCGAATGGGTGCTGGAGCCGCCGCTCGGCCGCAGCGACTACCAGCATGTCATGGTGACGGCGCTGCCGCTCTACCACATCTTCGCGCTGACCTGCTGCTGCATGTTCATGCTGCGCATCGGCGCCAAGAGCCTGCTGATTGCCAATCCCCGCGACATCCCCGGTTTCATCAAGACGCTGAAGGCGAGCCGCTTCACGCTCTTCTCCGGGGTCAACACGCTCTACAATGCGCTCGCCAACCACCCCGAGATCAGGCAGGTCGACTTCTCGGAAATGCGCTTCGCGGTCGCTGGCGGCATGGCGACCCAGGCCGCGGTCGCCAAGCAGTGGAAGGCCGTGACCGGGCGCCCGATCATCGAGGGCTACGGGCTCTCCGAGACCTCGCCGATCGCGACGATCAACCGGCCCGACCTGACCGAGTTCAGCGGCACGATCGGCTATCCGATTCCTTCGACGGATGTCGCGATCCGCGATGCCGAAGGCAATGACATGCCGCTCGGCGAGGCCGGCGAGATCTGCATCCGCGGGCCGCAAGTGATGGCGGGCTACTGGAACCGCCCGGACGAGACCGCCAAGGCGATGACGGCCGACGGCTATTTCCGCAGCGGCGATGTTGGCGTCATGCTGCCGGACGGGCAGGTCAAGGTCGTCGACCGGATGAAGGACATGGTCCTGGTCTCCGGCTTCAACGTCTATCCCAACGAGGTCGAGGACGTGCTGGCCTCGCATCCGGGCGTGCTGGAATCGGCCGTGATCGGCCTGCCCGACGAGCATTCCGGCGAGGCGGTGACCGCCTTCGTCGTGCGCAAGGACCAGACGCTGACGGCGGATGCACTGCGGGCCTACTGCAAGGAGAACCTGACGGGCTACAAGGTGCCCAAGCAGATCTTCTTCCGCGAGAGCCTGCCGAAGACCAATGTCGGCAAGGTGCTGCGCCGGGCGCTGCGCGAGGAGGTCGTCGCCAAGCGCTGACGCTGGGCGACGGTCGACAGGCGGGCGAGCGACGTGTCATCTCTTGCAGGTCTTTGCGACGGCGGGTGACCGTCTCGTGCCGCCGGGGATCATCGCCGCTTGCCTCATCGTCTCGTCGAACTGCCCCTGCTGCGCCGCCTGAAGCCCGGCCTCCATGTCTACGAGGAGGAGGCGCTGAATGCCGAGCCGGCGCTCGCGCTGCTCGACGAGCCGATCACGCCGGTCGATTCCTTCTTCATCCGCAATAACGGTCACCTGCCGGAGATCGACGAGACAGGCTGGACGCTGACGATCGACGGCGAGGTCGAGCGCCCGGCCGTCTGGACCGTCGAGGGCCTGCGCCAGCGCTTCGAGACCGTCACGGTCACCGCTGTCCTGGAATGCGCCGGCAATGGCCGCTCGCGCTTCTCGCCGGCGACCGACGGGTTGCAATGGCGGCTTGGCGCCGTCGGCTGCGCGCGCTGGACCGGAGTCAGGCTGGCGGATGTGCTGGAACATGCCGGCCCCAGGCCGGGTGCTGTCTATACCGCGCATCACGCGCCGGACCGGCAGATCGGAAAGCCGGAGAAGGCTGCGCTCTCGCGCGGCCTGCCGATGGCCAAGGCGGTGGCTGCGGAGACCCTGATCGCCTTCGCCATGAATGACGAGCCCTTGCCGCGCCTGCATGGCGGACCGTTGCGCATCGTCGCGCCGGGCTATCCCGGTTCGGCCTGGCAGAAATGGCTCGACCGGATCAGCCTGCGCGATATCGAGCATGACGGCGAGAAGATGCGCGGGACGGATTATCGCTTGCCGATTCGGCCGGTCCGTCTCGGCGAGCCGCTCGACCCTGAGAATTTCGCTGTCATCACCGACATGCCGGTCAAATCGCTGCTCACCGCACCGCTCGACGGCTTCGTGGTGAAGCAGGGTGAGGCACTGAAGGTCGCCGGCTTCGCCTGGAGCGGTGCGGTGCCGCTGGAGGCGGTCGCGATCTCCGGGGATGGTGGCGAGAGTTGGCAGGATGTCGCATTGCAAGCGGGCGAGGGGCGCTTCGCCTGGCGGCGCTTCGAGGCGGAGATCGTTGCCGGACAGTCAGGACCGTTCGTCGTCATGGCGCGAGCGCGCGATGCCGAGGGCGGCGTCCAGCCGCTGGAGCCAGTCTGGAACCCACGTGGATATTGCAACAATCAGGTCCAGTGCGTGCGCGGCTCGATCGTCGCCTGAGGTTTTGAACCTTTTGGCGGGTTGCCGCGTCTAAGGGTTGGGTCTGCCATTTCGGGCATGGCTCTGCCGCCTCGGTCACTCCTCCTCCCATCGGCGACCGAGGCGGCTTTCTCTCCCGATCCACCAATCTTCGGTCGAACAAGCTCGTCATGCTCGGGCTTGACCCGAGCATCTCCGGCCGGAAGCGGCGCCCTATCCTGCAAGAGATTCTTGGGGCGCTGCGCCCGGGAATGACGGGGCCGGTCAGGCCGCCAGCAGCGCCTTGCCGTCGGCAGAATGACCGGTGACTGGCATGATCTCACCCGGCGCGATGTCGCGGGCGAAACGAACCAGCGTGAAATCCTCGGCCCGGCCGGTATTGCCGCGTTCGGTCAACACGCTGAGCGGGCGGCCAATGCGCTCGGCGAGATGCCGCGCCTGCGCCGCTCCTGCCGCTGCACGCAGCCGCGCGGCGCGTTCCGAGACGATCTCTCCCGAAAGCTGCGGCATCCGCGCGGCCGGCGTGCCCGGGCGGGCCGAGTAGGGAAAGACATGGACGAAGCTGAGCCCGCAGGCTTCGACGAGATCGAGCGAGCGGGCGAACATGGCCTCGTCCTCGGTCGGGAAGCCGGCGATGAGATCGGCGCCGAAGACGATATCGGGGCGCAAGGAGCGGATCTCGGCGCAGAAGCGAATGGCGTCGTCACGGCTGTGGCGGCGCTTCATGCGCTTGAGGATGAGGTCGTCGCCGGCCTGAAGGGAGAGATGCAGATGCGGCATCAGGCGCGCCTCGGTCGCCAGCAGGTCTCGCAAGGCGTCGTCGACCTCGACGGCGTCGATCGAGGAGAGGCGCAGGCGCGGTAATTCGGGCAGGGTCCGCAGGATTGCCCCGGCGAGCGCACCCAGCGTCGGCTCGCCGGTCAGGTCGCGGCCGTAGCTGGTGAGGTCGACCCCGGTCAGGACGATCTCGCGGGCGCCGGCTTCCAGCAGCGTGCGGCACTGCGCGACGACATCGGCGATGGCGAGCGAGCGCGAATTGCCGCGTCCGAAAGGGATGACGCAGAAGGTGCAGCGGTGGTCGCAGCCGTTCTGGACCTGGACGAAGCCGCGCGTATGGCTGGCGAAACGGCCGGTGACCGGCGCACGCATGGCGGTGTGGGCCATGATGTCGCCAACATCGAGCTTGTCCGCGGCAACGGTGTCGGGGTGGCCGAGGCTGTTGGAACGGGCAAGTGCCGCCCAGTTCTCGGGACGCAGCTTCTCGTCATTGCCGAGGACGCGATCGACCTCCGGCATCGCGGCGAAGCGGGCGGACTCGATCTGCGCGGCGCAGCCGGTGACGATCACGGGCCTGTCCGGCTGCTCGCGCTTGAGGCGACGCACGGCCTGCCGCGCCTGCCGGGTCGCCTCGGCGGTGACGGCGCAGGAATTGACGATGGCGGCGTGTTTCAACCCGGCGGCTTCCGCCTGGAGCCTCAGTGCCTCGCTCTCGACGATGTTGAGGCGGCAGCCGAAGGTGGCGACCTCAAGGGCCATCAGGCGGCGCTCGTGAACAACGCCGGATCGAGCGTGCCTTCCCATTCGAACTCGACCGGGCCGGTCATCAGGACATGGCCGTCGCGCTCGCGCCATTCGATGGCGAGATCGCCGCCGGGCAGGCTGACGGTGGCCTTGCGGGCGGTGAGCTCGCGGCGCACGCCCGCGACCAGCGCCGCACAAGCCCCCGAGCCGCAGGCCTGGGTGATACCGGCGCCACGCTCCCAGACGCGCAGCACGATATGGTCGGGCGCCTTGACCGCGGCGAGCTCGATATTGGCGCGGTCGGGGAATATCGGATGGTTCTCGAGCAGCGGGCCGATCTGCTCGAGATTGTAGGCATAGGGGTCTTCGACGAAGAAGACCGCGTGCGGATTGCCCATGTTGACGGCGCAGGGCGTGTGCAGGATCGGGTTATCGATCGGCCCGATCTGCAACTCGAAGCGGCTGGTGTCCTCGAAGGGCTCGGCCAGCGGGATCTGGTCCCAGGCGAGGCGCGGGGCGCCCATGTCGACGGTGAAGACGCTCTTGCCTTCGCGGACGGCCGGCAGCAGCCCAGCCTTGGTCTGGAGCGCGAGCCGGGTCTTGTTGTGATCGCCCATCTGCGGGTCGGCGATCATCGCCCAGGCGACGCAGCGTGTGCCGTTGCCGCAGGCGCCGGCTTCCGAGCCATCGGTGTTGTAGATGCGCACGAAGGCGTCGGTGCCGGGCGTCGCGGCATCGTGAAGGACCATGAGCTGGTCGAAACGGGCGCGGGGCTCGGAGGCGATGGCGCGGGCCTCGCTTTCGCTGATCACATGCTTGCTGCCGCGCAGGTCCAGCACCGTGATCTGGTTGCCGAGCCCGTTCATCTTCAGGAACCGGCGATTGGCCAGAGCGTTCATTTGGTCACACGTCCCGTGAATAGTGGGTCTATGGCCGAGGCGACGTGAAAAAGCCACCCTCGTCCCCGTTCCTGAGAGAAGGTGGACATTCTATGTTGCGCCGCAAGGGCGCGAATCGGATGAAACTCTAAGGCCGTGACAATGCGTGATTCTCGGCGGTATTTGCGGATTTGTGCTCTGGCGCTTGCCGGCTTGACGAGCCTGTCGAGCGGAATGGTTCTCGCACAGACGCGCGTGGCGCCGCCGCCTGCCGTCGAGTCCGCGCCTCTCGCCCCGCCGCCCGGCGCCAGCCCTGCCCAGATGCCGTCGGCTCCGGCGCAGACGCCGCCTGTGCCCGTGCCCGATTCCCAGCCGGGGCCGCAGCCGGTCCAACCGGCTCCGCCGCCGCCGAACCCGGTTACGCCGCAGCCGATGCAGCCCGCGCCGACGCTTCCGGGGCCGGCCGAGCCGCAGCCGATGCAGCCCGCGCCGACGCTTCCGGGGCCGGCCGAGCCGCAGCCG
>NZ_CAMFJF010000113.1 GCF_945956895.1 uncultured Allobosea sp.
AGGGGAACACCATGTCCCGCGCGCCGAGCATCAGCGGGATCAGGTAGTTGCCGAACCCGCCGAGGAACAGGGCCGTCAGCAGATAGACCACCATGATCATCCCGTGCATGGTGATGAACTGGTAGTAGCGATCCGGGTCGATGAAGGAGAGCGCGCCGGGAAAGCCGAGCTGCAGCCGCATCAGCCAGGACAGGACCAGGGCGACCAGGCCGATCGACAGCGCCACGATCGCGTACTGGATGGCGATGATCTTGGCGTCCTGAGAGAAGACATATCTCGTGATCCAGCTCTTCGGGTGATAGAGTTCGACATCGTCGATCTCGGCCGCCGGTAGCGGTTCGGGGATGCCGTGCATCACGTCGACCATAGGCCGTCTCCCACTCGTCGCAGGGCGCCCTCGTTCGGGGCTCGCCCCGCCATCTCGTCCCTAGTTCTTCGCCTGCGCCCTGGTTGGCCCCTGGAGCTGGGCGAAGGTTTTCTGCTGCTGCAGCCAGGCGTGATATTGGCTCTCAGGCTCCACCACGACATTGCCGCGCATGAAGGTGTGGCCGGTGCCGCAGAGCTCGGCGCAGAGCACGTCGAAGCTGCCGGCCCGCGTCGGCGTGAACCAGTAATAGGTCACGCTGCCCGGAATCATGTCCATCTTGGCGCGGAACTCCGGCACGTAGAAGTCGTGCACGACATCGACGGCGCGCAGCAGCATCTTCACGGGCTTGCCGAGCTGAAGATGAAGGCTGTCGCCCTGGATCACGATATCGTCCTGCCCGTGCGGGTCTTTCGGGTCGACGCCCAACGGATTCTCCGGCGTGATTTGGCTGACATCGGCAGCGCCGAGCTTGCCGTCGGCGCCCGGCAACCGGTAGGCCCATTGCCATTGCTGGCCGATGACCTCGACGACGGTCGCGTCCTTCGGCACCGTGACGAACCGGTGCCAGACGACCAGCCCCGGTGCGAGCATGGCCGCCACGCCGACGCCTGTGCCGATCGCGAGCCACCATTCCAGTCGCTTGTTTTCGGGCTCGTAGGCGGCGCGGTTACCCTCGCGATGGCGGAAGCGGAAGGCGCAATAGGCCATGAACAGCACGACGGCGGTGAAGACGGCGCCGGTGATCCAGAACGTGATGATGATGGTGTCGTCGATATAGCCCCAGTTGGAGGCGATCGGCGTCCACCACCACGGACTCAGGAAGTGGAAAGCCACCGAGCCGACGACGACCAGAGCCAGGACGACCGCGATACCCATCCTTTTTCATCCATGCCGAGGGCGGCGATGAACAGGAGCAAGGCAATGCCGCGGCGCAGGCAGCACGTCGCGGCGCTAGGCAAGCAAACGCATCTTCGACATCAGAACGACGTTGCGGCCCGAGGCGGAACAGGTCCTCGGCTTAAAACGAGCGGGAGCGACAAGATTCGAGCAAGGCGACGGCCGGGCGCCAACTTTGCCGGGCGCGGCGGAAGACTTCACGTTTTGCTTCCTGTTCGCCATTGCCGAACCTTGGGTTCGCCGGGACGACCGCGTCACATCCGACGCTGAAAACGCTAAGCCGGGCCACAGGATATTCAAGCCTTCAGCCCATCGCTTCATGTTGTCATCTGCTCGTGGAAGTTGTCAATCGATCCCGCGTCGCTGTCCGGTTTCGTTACGGCCGCAATCGAGCGCCAATCCGGTTATTTTTTCTTTCCGTCCGCGTCAAATTGCTTGAGGAACGCAACGATATCGTCGATTTCCGGGTCGGATTTCAGGCCCGGAAACGTCATCTTCGTGCCTGGAATCTTGACCTGCGGCGCCTTGATGTAATCCCGGAATGTGGCTTCGTCCCACAGGATGCCGGAATTCTTGTTGGCGGCCGAATAGCTATAGCCCTCGATCGATCCCGCCTGCCGACCGAGGAGGCCGTTCAGTTTCGGACCAACGGTGTTCTTGGCCGTCTCTCCGATCTGGTGACAGGCGCGACATCTCAGAAAAATCCTCTCGCCCGCGGCCGGATCTCCCGCCGCTTCGGCCGGATGGGGCAGAGCCGCAAGTGTCAACCAGGCCATCAAGGTCCAACGCAGCATCGAAGGCTCTCCTTCGAACGCGACCCCTTCGGCCTGACGGCCGGCCAGCCGCAACCCTTCAGAATACCTTACATCATCGTCGGTCTCCCTCCAATTCCGGGTGGCCAAGCGACGCGGCGGTCATGGTGCTGTCGGTTCCCGAAGGCGCAACACGGGCATTGAAGCCGAACGTAATCCGAGGGCTGCCAAATCTTGCGCAGACAGGTGCCGTTCTACAGCCTGCGATGCCGATGCGAGCGCGCCCTGAGAGCCTTCATGACAGCTTTCATGACGGATTGTCATTTGGCTGTCATACTGAGGGTGTTCTGACAGGGCCGTTGCATATAGCGACCCAATGAGGACATCTCACATGCGCAAGATTCTCGTTCTCGCGGCCGTTGCCGCCGGGATCGCCGGTTCCGCCCAGGCTGCCGACATCACCGGCGCCGGCGCGACCTTCCCCTTCCCGATCTACGCAAAGTGGGCCGAGGCCTATAAGAAGGAGACGGGCACCGGCCTGAACTACCAGTCGATCGGCTCGGGTGGCGGCATCCGCCAGATCAAGGCCAAGACCGTCGCCTTCGGCGCCACCGACGCCCCGCTCAAGGGCGAGGACCTGACCAAGGACGGCCTGATCCAGTTCCCGACCGTGATGGGCGGCGTCGTGCCGGCCGTGAACATCGCCGGCGTCGAGCCCGGCAAGCTCAAGCTCTCGGGCGAGATCATCGCGCAGATCTATCTGGGCGACATCAAGAAGTGGAACGACCCGAAGATCGCCGCGCTCAATGCCGGCCTCACCCTGCCGGACGCGAACATCAACCCCGTCTACCGTTCGGACGGCTCGGGCACGACCTTCGTGTTCACCGACTATCTCTCCAAGGTCTCGGCTGACTGGAAGTCCAAGATCGGCGCCAACCAGTCGGTGCAGTGGCCGGTCGGCATCGGCGGCAAGGGCAACGAGGGCGTCTCGGCCTCGGTCAAGCAGGTCGCCAACTCGATCGGCTATGTCGAATATGCCTATGCCAAGCAGAACAAGCTCTCCCATGCTCTGGTGAAGAATGCGGACGGCAACTTCCCGGCGCCGGAAGAGAAGGCCTTCCAGGCCGCCGCCGCCAACGCCAACTGGCAGGAGCAGCCCGGCTTCGGCATCTCGCTGAACAACCAGAAGGGCGCGCAGGCCTGGCCGATCACCTCGGCGACCTTCATCCTGGTCTATGCCAAGCCGGAGAAGCCGGAAGAGACCCAGGCCGCGCTGAAGTTCTTCGACTGGGCCTACAAGTCCGGCGACAAGCTCGCCAGCGACCTCGACTACGTCGCCCTGCCGGCGAATGTGAAGGACCAGGTCCGCAACGCCTGGAAGGGCGTGACCGACAGCGCCGGCAAGCCGATCTTCTGATCGCGGCCAACGAACAGGCGAGGCGGGTCCAACCCGCCTCGCCGACATCTACATTCAGCCCTCATCCTGAGGAGCCGCGGCACGCGGCGTCTCGAAGGATGATCCAGAGCGCACTGGAGCCTCCTTCGAGACGCGCTCCTGCGGAGCGCTCCTCAGGATGAGGGCTGAGGTTGACGGGGCCGGGCGACCGGCCGCAGACAGCCTCAGCCACGCCACCGGAGCCTTCGCGGATGACCGCAGCAACCGACATGACGAGCATTCCCGGCGCGACGCCGATCGTGCGGAAGGCGCCGAAGGCGACCTTCGATCTCGTTTTCCGCAATGCCAGCTTCGCCGCCGCGCTGCTGGTGCTGGTGCTGCTCGCTGCGATCATGGTCTCGATGGTCATCGGCGGCTGGCCGGCTTTCCGCGAGTTCGGCCTCGGCTTCATCACCTCCAGCGTCTGGGACACCCAGAACGACCAATACGGCGCCTGGCCGGCGATCGTCGGCACGCTCTCGACGGCGCTGATCGCGCTGGTGATCGGCGTGCCGCTCTCGCTCGGCATCGCGGTCTACCTGACCCAGCTCGCGCCGGCCTGGTTCAAGAAGCCGGTCGCGACCGCGATCGAGCTGCTCGCCGCCGTGCCCTCGATCATCTACGGCATGTGGGGCCTGTTCGTCTTCGTGCCGCTCTTCGCGGCCTATGTGCAGATTCCGCTCTCGAACATCGTCGAGGGCATGCCGATCGTCGGCACGGTGCTCTACTCGCGCTCGCCCTCGGGGCTCGGCATCTTCACCGCCGGCATCATCCTCGCCTTCATGATCGTGCCGTTCATTGCCTCGATCACCCGCGACATGCTGGAGCAGATCCCTTCGGTGCTGCGCGAGAGCGCCTACGGCATCGGCGCCACGACCTGGGAAGTCGTGCGCCACGTCCTGGTGCCGCAGGCCGGCGTCTCGATCATCGGCGCGGTCATGCTGGGCCTGGGCCGCGCGCTCGGCGAGACGATGGCCGTCACCTTCGTCGTCGGCAACGCCAACCGGCTCTCGGCCTCGATCCTCGATCCCGGCTCGACCATCGCCTCGCGCATCGCCAACGAGTTCAACGAGGCGCTGGGCCTGCAGCTCAACGCGCTGATCGCACTCGGCTGCATCCTGTTCTTCGTCACCTTCGTCGTCCTCGTCATTGCGCGACTGCTGGTCGCCCGCGTCAAGCGCTACTGAGGCTCAACCCCATGACCATGACGACCTCTTCGCCGCGCGAATTGCCTCATCAGCCCTGGGGGCGTGTGCGCCAGTCGCGCCGCGCCGCCGACCGGATGATGAAGATCATTGCCACCGGCTTCACCTTCACCGCCATCTTCGTGCTGTTCTGGATCCTCGGCATGCTCGTGGTGAAGGGCATCGGCGGGCTCTCGCTTGCGACCTTCACGGCCGTTACGCCCGGCCCCGGCACGGAAGGCGGCGGCCTCGCCAACGCCATCGTCGGCTCCTTCGTGCTGACCTTCCTCGGCATCGCCATCGCCACGCCGATCGGCGTGCTGGCCGGGACCTGGCTCGCGGAATATGGCCGCGGTTCGAAGCTCGCCAACCTGATCCGCTTCATCAACGACATCCTGCTCTCGGCGCCGTCGATCCTGATCGGCCTGTTCGTCTATGTCATCCTGGTCGAGCCCTTCCGCGGCTATTCCGGCTGGGCCGGCGGCGTCGCGCTCGGCATCATCGCGATCCCGGTCATCGTGCGCACCACCGAGGACATGCTCAGCCTCGTTCCCAGCCATCTGCGCGAGGCGGGCGCGGCGCTCGGCGCACCGCCCTCCGTCGTGATCACCTCGGTGACCTGGCGCGCAGCCAAGGCCGGCATGGTCACCGGCATCCTGCTGGCGCTCGCCCGCATCGCCGGCGAGACCGCGCCGCTGCTCTTCACCGCGCTCAACAACAATTTCTGGTTCTCGCCGACGCTGGTCGGCGGCGTTTCGAACCTGCCGGTGACGATCTACCAGTTCGCCTCCGCCCCTTACGAGAACTGGCAGCAGCTCGCCTGGGCCGGCTCGCTCATCATCACCGTCTCGATCCTCGTGCTCTCGCTCGTTGCCCGGCGTATCGTCGCCGGCAGCAAGTAGAGCTTGAAACCAACCCGGTCGCGACCGACCTTGAGGACTTAATGTCGATGCTTTCGACCCTTGAACTCTCCCCCCAGTCGCTCGATGCCGAGGCGCCCGTCCGGATCGCGGTGAAGAACCTCGATTTCTACTACGGCGAGCACAAGGCGCTGAAGAACATCAATCTCGACTTCCGCGACCGCCACGTCACGGCGCTGATCGGCCCGTCGGGCTGCGGCAAGTCGACCCTGCTGCGCATCTTCAACCGGATCTACTCGCTCTATCCGGAGCAGCGCGCCGAAGGCGAGATCATGCTCGATGGCCGCAACATCATCTCCAACGACGTCGACGTGAACGAATTGCGCTCGCGCGTCGGCATGGTCTTCCAGAAGCCGACGCCGTTCCCGATGTCGATCTACGACAACGTCGCCTTCGGCATCCGCCTCTACGAAAAGCCGCCGAAGTCGGAGCTCGACGATCGCGTCGAGGGTGCCCTGCGCCGCGCCGCGCTCTGGGACGAGGTCAAGGACAAGCTCAAGAGCTCCGGCATGGGCCTCTCCGGCGGCCAGCAGCAGCGCCTGTGCATCGCGCGCACCATCGCGCAGAAGCCGGAAGTGATCCTGTTCGACGAGCCGACCTCGGCGCTCGACCCGATTTCGACCGGCAAGATCGAGGACCTGCTGGAGCAATTGAAGAGCGATTTCACCATCGCCATCGTCACGCACAACATGCAGCAGGCCGCGCGCATCTCGCAGTACACCGCCTTCATGTATCTCGGCGAGGTTATCGAATTCGCGCCGACCAACACGATCTTCATGAACCCGGCCAAGAAGCAGACCCAGGACTACGTCACCGGCCGTTTCGGCTGAGGACCGGTTTCAAACCAGCAGCCCTCATCCTGAGGAGCCGCGTCAGCGGCGTCTCGAAGGATGGTCCAGGAGGTTCCGGAGATGTCTGGACCATCCTTCGAGACGCAAGCTTTGCTTGCTCCTCAGGATGAGGGCTGAAGGATGAACAAGACGACGCTGCACCGGCGCCAATGATCTAGAGGACACGCCGCCATGACCGACCACATCGTCCGCTCCTACGACACCGATCTCGAAGGCATCCGCCGCAGCCTCGCCGAAATGGGCGGCATGGCGGAGCGCATGCTGGGCGATTCCACGGTCGCGCTGGTTCGCCGCGACACCGCGCTCGCCCAGAAGATCATCTCGGCCGACCAGCGCCTCGACAACCTCCAGC
>NZ_CAMFJF010000114.1 GCF_945956895.1 uncultured Allobosea sp.
GATCCGCTACGGCGTCGCCACTGGCGAGGAAGCTTATGGCTGGACCGGCGAGGCCGTGGTCCAGCGCAAGGCGGAATGGCCGCGCTGGACCCCGCCGGCCGAGATGATCAAGCGGTGGCCGCATCTGAAGCCGGTTGCCGGCGGCCTTGCGGGCGGCCCGGACAATCCGCTCGGCGCGCGTGCGCTCTATCTCTACCAGAACGGCCAGGACACGCTCTACCGCATCCACGGCACCAACGAGCCGGAGACGATCGGTCGCTCGGCCTCGTCGGGCTGCATCCGCATGCGCAATATCGACGTGATCGACCTCTTCAACCGCGTTCCCGCAGGCGCGAAGGTCATCGTCGTCTGATCGATCGGATGATCCGGAGAATTCAGCGGGCGGCCTCCGGGCCGCCCGTTTTGTTTTGGCGGTGTTTTGGGTTGAGCCACTCTGTCATTCCGGGGCTTCGCGTCAGCGAAGAGCCCGGAATCCAGAACCGATGCCGCTTCCATAAGAGGTTATTAGGTCGGCGCTCGAATTCATGGCGGCATCGGTTCTAGGTTCCGGGCTCAGGCCTGCGGCCTGCCCCGGAATGACGGCAGAGATTCCGTGCAAACGATGGTCAGAGGGCCGCCCAAGAAAAAGGCCGGTGGGAGCAAGCTCCGCACCGGCCAAGTCATGGGTCTCGAAGGGGAGGTTTCAGTCGTAGAAACCGTGTCGGAGGACGCCGGGCAATTCGGCCTTGCGTCCTTCGCCCTGCAGCTTCAACGTAGCTGGCACCTGTCGGGTTCCCGCGGCAACTGCCCGGATCGCGATCGGGCGGAAACGGGAGGCATAGGTCGCCCGCGCCGTGGCGTCATGGAAACCCTTGCTGGCCGGTGTCGGGGAATGAGTGTCGCGTTGAAGCATGGCTCCTGACTCGTCTGATGGACCTCGTGTCGCTGGCTCGCGCCGGCCGACCTCACCTGTCTGACGGCGGATCGGGACGGCGCCGGGGCGCCTCTGTGATCTGTTCGTGGCGATTTCAGGCGAGAGGAACGGTTTCGCCATATTGCTGAATAGAGAAAAGGCCGGGCGTCGCCGCCCGGCCTTCTGTCTCTTACGATCTCGGAGCGATCAGGCCAGCAGGCCTTCGGCCTTGGCCCAGTTCAGGGTCTTGTCGAGCGCGCGCTCGCAGCGGTTGAACATTTCCTCGATCTCGGCCTCGTTGATCACGAGCGGCGGGCAGAAGGCGAGGCGATCGCCCATGGCGCGGGTGATGAAGCCCTCTTCCAGCGCATAAGCGACGGCCTTGGCGCCGACGCCCTTCTTGGTCTCGAAGGCGGCCTTGGTCTGCTTGTCCTTGACCAGTTCGGCGCCGCCGATCAGGCCGACGCCCTTGGCCTCGCCGACGAGCGGATGCTCGTTCAGCTTGGTGAGGCGGCGCAGGAAGGTCGGCGAGACCTTCTCGACATGGTCGACGATCTTATCGCGCTGGTAGATCTCCAGCGTCTTCACCGCGACGGCGCAGCCGACCGGGTGGCCGGCATAGGTGTTGCCGTGGCCGAAGGTGCCGATCTTGCGGCTCTGGTCGACGAGCACGTCATAGATCTTGTCGTTCATCATCACGGCGCTGAGCGGGAAATAGGCCGAGGTGATCTGCTTGGCGAGCGAGATCGAGTCGGCGTTGAGTCCGTAGGTCTCGGTGCCGAACATCTTGCCGGTGCGGCCGAAGCCGGTGATGACCTCATCCGAGATGAACAGGATGTCGTACTTGGCGAGCACGGCATTGATCTTCTCGAAATAGCCTGCCGGCGGGATGATCGCGCCGCCGGCGCCCATCACCGGCTCGGCGATGAAGGCGGCGACCGTATCCGGACCCTCGCGCAGGATCATCTCCTCGAGCTCGGCGGCAAGCCGCGACGAGAAGTCCTGCTCGCTCTCGCCCGGCTCGGCGAAGCGATAGTGGTGCGGGCAGGAGGTGTGCAGGATGCCGGGCAGCGGCAGGTCGAAATCGATATGGTTGTTCGGCAGGCCGGTCAGCGAGGCCGAGGCGACCGTGACGCCGTGATAGCCCTTCAGCCGGGAGATGATCTTCTTCTTCTGCGGGCGGCCGAGCGCGTTGTTGAGGTACCAGACGATCTTGACCTGGGTGTCGTTGGCGTCGGAGCCGGAGGCGCCGTAGAACACCTTGGAGATCGGAACCGGGGCGATCTCCTTCAGCTTCTCGGCGAGCTCGATCGCCGGATCATGGCTGCGCCCGCCGAAGATATGGGTGAAGGGCAGCTTCTTCATCTGCTCATAGGCAGTCTCGACCAGTTCCTGGTTGGAATAGCCGAGCGAGGTGCACCAGAGCCCCGCCATGCCCTCGATATATTCCTTGCCGGCGGAGTCGTAGACATAGATGCCCTTGCCGCTCTCCAGCACGAGCGGGCCCGTCTGCCGATGCGTGGCGAGGTTGGTATAGGGATGGACGAGGGTCTCGATATCCCTGACGGCGACATTCGACAGCATGATGGGCTCCCGGCTCTGTTTAATATTCTTTCCAGCATACGCCGATATGACCGCAAATGTTGAGCGATTTTGGCGCAGGGGACGGTAGACTCTGCCGCAGGGCGAGCGAAACGGAAAGGCTTCGCGCCAAACGGGCGTAACGGCCGCTCACGCGAGCTGAAAACAAGCCGAGCCTCGGTGAAAACGCGCGTCATCCCGGACGCAGCGAAGCGGAGATCCGGGATCCATCGTAGAGCTCCAGCGCCCTTCGATGGATCCCGGGTCAAGCCCGGGATGACGGCGTGCTTTCATGTGACGTTACGAACGCGCAAGCGGTGGCGGAGAGAAGCCGCCGCCCAACTCTTCCAGCATCGCGCCGACGGCAACGGCCGTGCGGTCCTCGCCGAACGGCGCGATGATCTGGACGCCGAGCGGCAGACCCTCCCGTGAGCGCGTGATCGGCGCCGACAAGGCGGGCAGGTCCGCGCCGGTCGCCAGCGCGGCCCAGAGCAGGAAATCGAGATAGGGTCGCGGCTCGCCGTTCACGATCAGGCGGCGGGCATGGATGTCCGGGCCATGGTCATGCGGGATCGCAGCGACCGGCGCCGGCGGGCAGAGCACCACGTCGTAGCGGGTGAAGAAGCTGGCCCATTGCCGCTTCTGGGCGAGGCGGCGCTGGTTCACCTGCTGGTAGAGCCCCGGCGTCATCCGGGCGCCGCGCGCCTGCAGGGCCTGATGCGACAGGTCGTTCGGGCTGAAGCGGGCGGCTTGCGCCTGGATGCGGGCGCGTACCTTCGGCGGCAGGCCATAGGCCACGACGGCATGGTTCAAGAGCGCATAGACCTCGAACGCATCGGCGAAGCGGATGGAGGGGCGCGCCGTCTCGTCAATGATCGCGCCGGCCTCGGCCAGGCGGCGCGCGGCCTCGCGCACGGCATCCGACACCTCCCGGTCGACCGGAGCAAAGGGATCGTCGGCCCAGAGCGCGACGCGCAGGCCTTTCGGGCCGGTCCGGCGCGGCTCCGGCTGGGCAGGCGCGGGCAGGGCGGTATCGCGTGGCCCGGCGATCACCGGCAGAATCAGGTCGAGATCCCCAGCGGCGCGCGTGATCGGACCGGCGACCATCAGGTCGACATTGCGCAAGGTGCGTCGCTCGGGCGGCGGCGGGATCGCGCCCCAGGTCGAGACCAGCCCCCAGCTCGTCTTGAGCCCGAAGACGCCGCAGGCATGAGCCGGCCAGCGGATCGAGCTGCCGAGATCGGAGCCGAGCTCGAAGGCGCTCATGCCCGTGGCGACTGCAACCGCAGCGCCGCCCGAGGAGCCGCCGGGCGAACGCGCCTCGTCCCACGGGTTGTTGGTCACGCCATGGGCCGGGTTGTAGCTCTGGAAATCGCCGGAGAAGACCGGGACGTTGGTCTTGGCCGTGATGACGGCACCGGCTGCCCGCAGCCTCGCGACGGCAGCGGCATCCTCAGTCGGCACGCGTTCGCGATAGGCCGGCAGGCCACCGGAGGAGGGCAGGCCGGCGACGTCGAAGGCGTCCTTGATCGTGATCGGCAGCCCTTCGAGCGGCCTTGCGGTGCCGTTGGCGATGCGCGCGTCCGAAACCTTCGCCATGGCGCGGGCGGCCTCGCGATCCTCGGCCACGATGGCATTGAGGCGCGGGTTCAGCGCATCGATGCGGGCGAAGCTGGCTTCAAGAAGGTCTGACGCTGTGAATTCGCGGGTGAGCAGCGCCTCACGCAAGGCCGTGGCGGAGGCGGTCAGGTCGATGCTGTCGGCCATCCGCGGTCACTCGGCATCGGTGGCACGGGCGAGGTCGCGCCAGAGCAGCACGAGTCGGTCGAGCTCGGCGAGATCGTTCGGCTTCAGCTTGCCGAGCGTGCTGGCGACGAATTCGCGCTGGGCGGCGATGCCGGCTTCGGCGAGGCGGCGGCCCTCCGGCGTCAGGTGCATCGCGTAGGAGCGCCGGTCGCCGGCGATGGCGCGGCGCTCGACGAGCCCGGCCTGCACGAGCCGGTCGACCAGCCCGGAAACATTGCCCTTGGTGACATAGAGCCGCTCGGCCAGTTCGCTCTGGCTGATGCCTTCCTGCTCGGTCAGGGTCGAGAGCAGGTCGAATTGCGGGATCGAGAGCCCGAGCATGCGGATGCGTGCCGTCATCTGCATCAGCATGCGTTGGTGCAATCGCATGAAGCGGAACCAGACCCGGTCCGGTTCCGTCGGGGCGTGTGGCACGATCTTCGGTGCGGACATGGCGTTTCCCCCCGCTCTTGAAGGATCAGACCTAAACCATCTCGCGCGCGCAAGCGAGCCTTCGATGGGATGACTTCCCTTTCGTCGAAGCCCGTCGCTATCCTCCGTGATAAAATGATCTCGGGAGGATAAGCGCATGCTCGGCCTGATGCAGGACTGGCCCCTTCTGCTCCATCGCATCATCGACCACGCCGCGATCCAGCACGGCACGCGCGAGGTGGTGAGTCGTGCCGTCGAGGATGGCGCGCTCAGGCGACGCAGCTATGTCGAGATCCGCAGCCGCGCCCTGAAGGTGGCGAAACGCCTGCAGAGAGACGGCGTCACGCTCGGCGACCGTGTCGCGACGCTGGCCTGGAACACCGACCGCCATCTCGAGCTTTGGTATGGGATCAGCGGCATCGGCGCGATCACGCATACGGTCAATCCGCGGCTCTTCCCGGAACAGATCGCCTGGATCATCAACCACGCGGAAGATCGTCTGCTCTTTCTCGACCTCACCTTCGTGCCGATGATCCAGGCGATTCAGGACAAGCTGCCGACGATCGAGCGCTACATCGTCCTGACCGATGCCGTGCATTTGCAGCAGTGCGGCCTCAAGGGCGCCGTCGCCTATGAGGACTGGCTGGCGGAGACCGATGACGATTTCGCCTGGGGCCGCTTCGACGAGAACACGGCGGCCGGGCTCTGCTACACCTCGGGCACGACCGGCGGGCCGAAGGGCGTGCTCTATTCGCATCGCTCGAACGTACTGCATGCGCTCGCCTGCGCCGCGCCGGATTTCATGGGCCTGTCGGCGCGCGACACGGTGATGCCCGTGGTGCCGCTCTTCCATGCCAATAGCTGGTCGCTGGCCTATTCCGCGCCGATGACCGGCGCCAAGCTGGTCATGCCCGGCGCCAGGCTCGACGGACCTTCGCTGCATCAATTGCTGGAGGAGGAGCGCGTGACGATGACCGCGGCGGTCCCGACCGTCTGGCTTGGCCTGCTCCAGCATCTGGAGGCGACCGGCGGCACGCTCTCGACGCTGAAGCGCGTCATCATTGGCGGCTCGGCCTGTCCGCGCGCGATGACCGAGGTCTTCGAGCGTAAATACGGCGTCACCGTCGCCCATGCCTGGGGCATGACCGAGATGAGTCCGCTCGGCTCCTTCTGCTCGGTGAAGCCGGTCTATCAGGGGCTGGAAGGCGATGCGCTCTACGATCTCAAGATGAAGCAGGGCCATCCGCCCTTCACGGTCGAGTTCCGCCTCACCGACGATGCCGGCCGCGATCTGCCCTGGGACGGCCAGACCTTCGGCCGGCTCAAGGTGCGCGGTCCGGCCGTCGCGGGCGCCTATTACCGCAGCGAGGACGATATTCTCGACGACCAGGGCTTCTTCGACACCGGCGATGTCGCGACGATCGATCCCGCCGGCTACATGCAGGTCACAGACCGTTCGAAGGACGTGATCAAGTCCGGCGGCGAGTGGATCTCCTCGATCGATCTCGAAAACCTTGCCGTCGGCCACCCGGATGTCGCGGAGGCCGCGGTGATCGGCGTCGCGCATCCGAAATGGGACGAGCGGCCGTTGCTGGTGATCGTGCCGAAGCCCGGCCGCTCGCCGGGCAAGGACGAGATGCTCGCCTTCATGACCGGCAAGATCGCGAAATGGTGGCTGCCGGACGATGTCGTGCTGGTCGAGGCCATTCCGCATACGGCAACCGGCAAGATCCAGAAGACGAAGCTGCGCGAGATGTTCAGGGATTACCGGCTGCCGGGGTGATGCCTTGATCCTCCTTCGTCATTGCGAGCGCAGCGAAGCAATCCAGGGGCGGCAGAGTTCTACGTACCCCTGGATTGCTTCGCTGCGCTCGCAATGACGCTGGTGGTTCCGAGCCAAGTCGGATGCCGTGGGCTGTTCTGGAAACGCCAGCGGCGCCCTTTTGGGGGCGCCGCGCGTATCGTGTGCGAGGATAGCTCCGAGGCTGCGGCCTCAGAACTCCTCCCAACCTGAATCGCTGGCCCGGCCGTTGCCGCCATTGGCG
>NZ_CAMFJF010000115.1 GCF_945956895.1 uncultured Allobosea sp.
GTCAGCTTTCGATGCAAAATTCCTTCGACATGCAGACTCTGGTCTTCCTGGTCCTCGCCGTCTTCGTGGCCTGGAAGCTGCGTTCCGTGCTCGGCCAGAAGACCGGTCACGAACAGCCCAAGGATCCCTTCGCCCGCCGCGAGACCCCGCCCATGCGGCCCGACCAGCCGCAGGCGCCCGAGAAGCGCGACAACGTGATCCGCCTGCCGGGCGCCGCGAACGATCCCGTCGCGCCGGAACCGCCGGCTGCCGAGCGCTGGAAAGACTTGGCCGCGCCGGATTCGGCGGTCAGCGCCGGCATCGAGGCGGTGATCCGCCAGGAGCCCGCTTTCGATCCGCATGAATTCGTCGGCGGCGCCAAGGCCGCCTATGAGGCGATCGTCACCGCCTTCGCCCGCGGCGACCGCAAGATGCTGAAGGGCCTGCTCGCCAAGGAGGTCTATGACGGCTTCGAGCAGGCGATCACCGAGCGCGAGAAGCGTGGCGAGAAGGCGGAATCGAATTTCGTCTCGATCGACAAGGCCGATCTCGCCGCCGTCGATGTCAAGGGCAAGATCGCGCAGATCACGATCGGCTTCGTTTCGCAGCTCATCAGCGTCACGCGCGACGCTCAGGGCGCGGTCGTCGATGGCAGCGCCGAGCAGGTCTCGGAGGTCAACGACATCTGGACCTTCTCGCGCCAGCTTGGCAGCCGCGATCCCAACTGGCTGCTCGTCGCCACCGAATCCGCCGCGTGAAGCGTGGCGGCGCCGGTGTCGCACTGGCGTTCTCCGCAGCCTTGGGCCTTGCATCAGTGACTGCCATGGCCTCGCCGCCCCCGCTGCCTCCAGGAGCCCGCGCCGAAGCGCTGTCGCTGGCCGCGATCCCCGGCTGGGCGCAGGACGATCACGGCAAGGCCTTCGCCATCTTCGCGCAGGGTTGCATGGCCGATCCGCCCCTGCGCCAGGGGGTGCAGCTGCCTGAACGGCTCATCGCCGTCTGCGACAAGGCGAAGATGCTCGCTGCGGCGGGGCCGGTCGGGCGCGAGCAGACGAAGACCTTCTTCGAGCAGAACTTCTCCTTCTGGCGCATCCGGCCCGAAGGCGGCGGAACCGGCTTCACCACCGGCTATTTCGAGCCTGAGTTCGAGGGCTCGCTGACGCGCTCCGATGCCTTCCCGACGCCGCTCTACGACCGGCCGAAGGATCTGGTGACGCGCTTTTCCCAGGACGATTGGCCGGGTCTCGACAAGGGGCTTTCGGCCGCGCGCCGCACGACCAATGGGTTCGAGCCCTTCGCGGATCGCACCGCGATCGAGACGGGCGCGCTCGACGGCCAGGGCCTCGAAATCCTCTGGCTGCGGGATTCCGTCGACCGCTTCGTTCTGCAGGTCCAGGGCTCCGGCCGCGTCCGGCTTCCGGATGGCTCGGTGACGCGCCTGACCTATTCCGGCCGCAACGGCCATCCCTATACCTCGCTTGGCCGCGTGCTCAGTCAGCGCGAGAGCATTCCGCCCGAGCAGATGACCATGGACCGGCTGATCGCCCGGCTGAAGGCCGATGCCGGCTTTGCCCGCGACCTGATCCGCCTGAACAAGTCTTTCGTCTTCTTCGCCCGGCGCGACGACCTGCCGGCCGAGAGCGGGCCGGTCGGCGGCGCCGGCCTGCCGCTGACGCCGCTGCGCAGCATCGCGGTCGACCGCACGGCCTGGCCCTATGGCCTGCCGGTCTGGATCGACACCACGATCCCCGATGGGACTGGCGGCGAAGAGCATCTGGCGCGCCTGATGATCGCGCAGGATACCGGCTCCGCCATCCTCGGGCCCGCCCGCATGGACCTTTTCGTTGGCTCGGGCGCTGCGGCCGGTCATCGCGCCGGGCTGATCCGCCATCCCGTCGCCTTCACCGTGCTGTGGCCGCGCTGAGATGCGGTCTCGCCGCGGAAAGACCCTGACGGAGACCGATATCGCGCTCTGGCGCCAGGTCGCGCGCTCGGTCAAGCCGCTGCCCGGCCGGGCACCGATCGAGCCGGAGCCGGTTCCCGAACAGGCCGTACCGGTGCCGGCTGAGACCGCGCCGCGCGCCGTCGCGGCTGCTTTGCCGGTCAAAGCCACCCCTCCGTCAGCCCCGCCGCTGGCGCCGATCGAGCGGCGTTTGCGCACGCAATTGCGCCGCGGCCAGCAAAGCGTCGACGCCTCCATCGACCTGCACGGCCTGCGTCAGGATGAGGCGCATCTGGCGCTCCATGCCTTCCTGCGCCGCGAGCAACGACGCGGTTGCCGCATCGCGCTGGTGGTCACCGGGAAGGGCGCGCTGGCGCCGGCCTTGTTCGGAGACGAGCGCGGCGTGCTGCGCCGGATGGTGCCGCATTGGCTGCGCCTCCCCGACTTGCGCACGCTGGTCCTTGGTTTCGAGGAGGCCGAGCAGCGTCATGGCGGCTCCGGCGCGCTCTATGTCCGCCTGCGCCGCCTCAGGGAGCATGGGCCGTGACGCCCTTCGGCCAGCGTGTCCGGGCCTTGCGGGAGGCGCGTGGCATGAGCCTCGCGCAGATGGCGGAAGGCCTTGGGGTTTCGCCGGCCTATCTCTCGGCGCTGGAGCATGGCAAGCGCGGCCGCCCGACCTTCACCCTGATCCAGGGCGCGATCCATCTGCTCGGCGTGATCTGGGATGAGGCCGACGAGCTCGTTCGCCTCGCCGATCTCTCGCATCCCCGCGTGATCATCGATACCGCCGGGCTCGATCCGGAAGCGACGCTGCTCGCCAACCGCCTGTCGCGCGAGATCGGCCTGCTGGAGGGCGAGGATCTGCGCCGCCTCGCCGCCGCGCTCGACGAGGCTGTCGCCCGCCGCGACCCGGCCTGAGGTGAAGCCGGCCTGGAAGTCTCCTGCGAGCCCTCATCCTGAGGAGCAAGCCAATGGCTTGCGTCTCGAAGGATGCTTCAGGAGGCTCCGGAATCACCTGGAACATCCTTCGAGACGCCGCTGCGCGGCTCCTCAGGATGAGGGCTGAGTTTTCGGGGATGCGCCTGAAACGCCCGGCTTGACCGCACGGCATGCGGATGCGACAGGGCCAGCACCTTTCCCATCGGCCGACGGGCCGCGCCATCCGGACAAATGCAGCCATGACCCAGACCCGCACGGACGTCCTCGCCCTCGGCAATGCCATCGTCGACGTGCTGGCCACGGCGGAGGAAGACTTCCTCATCGCCCAGAAGCTGACCAAGGGCGCGATGATGCTGATCGACGAGACCCGCGCTGAATCCCTCTATGCCGCCATGGGCCCGGCCCGGATCATTTCCGGCGGCTCGGCCGCCAACACCATTGCCGGCCTCGCCTCCTTCGGCGGCAAGGGCGCCTTCATCGGCAAGGTCCGGGGCGACGAGCTCGGCAAGCTCTATCGCCATGACCTGACCTCGCTCGGCGTCGGTTTCGGCACGACCGATGCGATGGAAGGCCCGGCGACGGCGCGCTCCTTCATCATCGTCACGCCTGACGGCGAGCGCACGATGAACACCTATCTCGGCGCCTGCCAGGGCCTCTCCGTTGCCGATGTCGACGCCAAGGCCGTCGAGGCCGCCGATATCGTCTATCTCGAAGGCTATCTCTGGGATCCGCCGGCGGCCAAGGAAGCCTTCCGCAAGGCCTCCGAGATCGCGCACAAGGCCGGCGGCCGCGTCGCCATCACGCTGTCGGATTCCTTCTGCGTCGACCGCTATCGCGACGAGTTCGTCGGCCTGATCCGTAACCGCATGGTCGATCTCGTCTTCGCCAACGAGCACGAGCTCAAGAGCCTCTACGAGACCTCGGATTTCGACACGGCGCTGTCCTGGCTGCGTTCGGAGAACATCCTGGCCGTCGTCACCCGCTCCGAGAAGGGCGCGCTGGCGGTGACGCCGGATGGCATCGTCGAGGAGCCGGTCTTCCCGATTGATCGCGTGGTCGATGCCACCGGCGCCGGCGATCTTTTCGCCGCCGGCTTCCTCTACGGCCTGACTTCGAACCGCGAGACCCGCGACTGCCTGCGCCTCGGCGCTCTGGCCGCAGCCGAGATCATCTCCCATGTCGGCGCTCGTCCCGATGTCAGCCTGAAGACGCTGGCGGGCAACGAAGGGCTGCTCTGAGAGCGCCTTGCGGAGGACGCCGCGATTGTCATTCCGGGGCGGCCCTCTGGGCCGAACCCGGAACCCACGACCGGGTGACGTCCGAATTACAATTCGTGCCGCATCGCCGAACGCCCGGTCTCACCCCGTCGTTGCTTCCGGGCTCTTCGCGGAGTTTATCCTTGGGCCGACCGGAGGTCGGACCCGAGGGCGAAGCCCCGGAATGACAGGTGGGGCTGCTTCTCTCAATACAGCGTCGCCTTGACCCGGCCCGGCAGCGCCGCGTCATAGGCTTGGCCGTCGAATATCTCGACCTTGGCATTGCGCGCCGTGATGTCGCGCAGGATCGTGCCGGGCGAGGGCAGGTTGCGTCGGTCGACCTGCCGGTCCGGGTTCCAGAGCTCCGCCCGCACCACCGCGCGCGAGCACTGGAAGTAGACCGCCTCGACATGGACGACCATGACGCTCGCCGGAAGCTTCCCGGCCATCTCGAACTGCGAACACAACTCGGGGTCGCAGGAAATCTCCGCGCGTCCGTTCACGCGCAGCGTCTCGCCGCAACCGGGGATCAGGAAGAGCATTCCGATTCGATCGTCGGACAGGATATTCTTTAATGAATCCAGTCTGTTATTGCCTTTTCGGTCGGGAATGAGGAGCGTTTTCGCGTCCCGGACCGTGACAAAGCCCGGCAGATCCCCACGCGGCGAACAATCCAGCCCCTCCGGACCGACTGTCGCGAGCACGAAAAACGGCGAGGCGGCAATCAGCGCGGCATAGTTCGCGTCGACATGATCGATCTCCTTGAAGGTCGATGCCGGCGCGACGGGAGCGGGATAGGCGCGGGCGAGGTCGTCGAGCGAGGCGATGCGGTGGTCGGACATGCCGGTCTCCATGGATCGGCATATGTCTAGACTATTACGGGCGACGCGTCATCAGGAGCCAGTCCGTCATTCTCGGGCGCTGCGAAGCGGCGACCCGGGAATCTCCAGACGAGGAGATGCGGGAGCCTCACGCGGCAAGAGATGCTCGGGGCAAGCCCGAGCATGACGCGCGGGGCTGACCGCGGCTCCGTGCGAGGTTGCGAAGCGTGAAACGAAAAACGCCCCGCATCATCCGATGCGGGGCGCCCTGTTTCACGCAAAGCTGGTTTGCGGGCCGATTACTCGGCCGCGCCCTGCTTCTCGCGGGCCTTCTCGGCCTCGCGCTCGGCCTTGAGCTTCTCGGTGATGTCCTCGCCGGTGGCCTGGTCGACGACCTTCATCGAGAGGCGGATCTTGCCGCGCTCGTCCTGGCCGAGGAACTTGACCTTGACCTTGTCGCCTTCCTTGACGACGTCCTGCACCTTCTGGACGCGCTTGGCAGCGAGCTCGGAGATGTGGACGAGGCCGTCCTTGGCGCCGAAGAAGTTCACGAAGGCGCCGAACTCCATGATCTTGACGACGGTGCCGTCATAGATCACGCCGACTTCGGCTTCCGAGACGATCGACTTGATCCACTTGATCGCGGCTTCGATCGACTTGCCGTCGGCCGAGGCGATCTTGATGGTGCCGTCGTCCTCGATGTTCACCTTGGCGCCGGTCTTCTCGACGATCTCGCGGATGACCTTGCCGCCGGAGCCGATGACTTCGCGGATCTTGTCGACCGGGATCTTCATCGTCTCGATGCGCGGCGCGAACTCGCCGAGCTGGCTGCGCGAGGCCGAGAGGGCCTTCGACATCTCGCCGAGGATGTGCTCGCGGCCGCCCTTGGCCTGCTCGAGGGCGACCTTCATGATCTCCTCGGTGATGCCGGCGATCTTGATGTCCATCTGCAGCGAGGTGATGCCCGAAGCGGTACCGGCCACCTTGAAGTCCATGTCGCCGAGATGGTCCTCGTCACCGAGGATGTCGGAGAGCACGGCGAAGCGCTTGCCTTCCAGGATCAGGCCCATCGCGATGCCCGCGACCGGAGCGCGCAGCGGCACGCCGGCATCCATCAGCGCCAGCGAGGTGCCGCAGACGGTGGCCATCGAGGAGGAGCCGTTCGACTCGGTGATCTCCGAGACGACGCGCAGCGTGTAGGGGAACTCGCCCTTGGCCGGCAGCATCGGGTGGATGGCGCGCCAGGCGAGCTTGCCATGGCCGATTTCGCGGCGGCCGGGCGAACCCATGCGGCCGGTCTCGCCGACGGAATAGGGCGGGAAATTGTAATGCAGCAGGAAGGTTTCCTTGTAGGTGCCTTCCAGCGAGTCGATGAACTGCTCGTCCTCACCGGTGCCGAGCGTGGTCACGACCAGCGCCTGGGTCTCGCCGCGGGTGAACAGCGCCGAGCCATGGGTGCGCGGCAGGACGCCCGCTTCCGCGACGATCGGGCGTACGGTCTTGCCGT
>NZ_CAMFJF010000116.1 GCF_945956895.1 uncultured Allobosea sp.
ACGATCGCGTATTGCTTGACGAAGCCGCCGACGCTGGCGACCTCGGCCACGCCCTCGGCACGTGAAGCCGCAAAGCGGATCTTCCAATCCTGTAAGGAGCGCAGCTCGGCCAGAGACATATCCTTGGCCATCACTGCGTATTGATAGACCCAGCCGACGCCGGTCGCGTCCGGCCCGAGCGTCGGCGTCACCCCTGACGGCAGACGGCGCGCCGCGGTGTTGAGGTATTCCAGCACGCGCGAGCGCGCCCAATAGGGATCGGTGCCGTCCTCGAAGATCACGTAGACGAAGGAGACGCCGAAGAAGGAGAAACCCCGCACGACGCGCGCCTTGGGCACAGTCAGCATCGAGGTCGTCAGCGGATAGGTGACCTGGTCCTCGATCACCTGCGGCGCCTGTCCGGGATATTCGGTGTAGACGATGACTTGGACGTCGGAGAGGTCGGGGATGGCGTCGAGCGGCAAAGTCCTGAGTGCATAGGTGCCGGCAGCAACAGCGAAGGCTGCTCCCACAAGTACCAAGATCAGGTTGCGCGCCGACCAGGCGATCAAGCGGGCGATCATGGCTTGGCCTCCGGCTGCGCGAAGCCGCTCAGGGCAGCCTTGAGGTTGCTCTCGGCATCGATCAGGAAGTTGGCCGAGACGACGACGCGGTCGCCCTCGGAGATACCCTCGCTGATCGCGAACAGGCCGTCGCCGCGGCGGCCGAGCTTGACCTCACGTGGCTCGAACCGGCCCTCGCCGCGATCCAGAATGACAACGCGCCGTGTACCGCTGTCGATGACGGCACTACTGGGAACTGCGAGCTCGGCGCTTGCATCGCCTGCGCCGATTTCGACATCGGCGTACATACTCGGCAGCAAGACGCCATCGGGATTGGCGAGCTCAATGCGGACCTTGGCAGTGCGCGTCGCCTCGGCGATCTGCGGATAAATCACGCTGACGCGCCCTTCGAACGCGACCTCAGGACGCCCGCGCAGTCGGACCGTCGTTGGCGCGCCGATACGTATGTCGGATAGCTCGCGCTCCGGCACGTCGGCCAGAACCCAGATTGTCGAAATGTCGGCGAGCCGGAACAGGCTGGTTCCGGCCGCCATCTTCATGCCGTCGCTGACGCTTCGCTCCAGCACGATGCCGTCGCGCGGTGCTGACCAGTTGATCGTCGGGGGCACCTTCCGGCTGCGCTCGATCTCGGCAATGATTTCGGGCGGAACACCGAGGTTCTCGAGGCGCTGCCTTGCGCCGCCCTCCGGCACGCCGCGCCCGGCGGCGTTGAGCTCGGTGATGAACTGGGCGCCAGCCGTGCTGATGTCAGGCGAGTATATGCGCGCGAGCCGCGTGCCCTTAGCAACGCGATCGCCGGTCGTAACCGGCGCGACCTCCTGGACGAAGGCGTCCGCGCGGATAGCCACCACAGAAATACGTCGCTCGTCGAGCTGCACCGCGCCCGGAACACGAATGGTCTGGGCAATGGTCTGGCGACGGACTGGTTCGGAACGCACACCGCTGCGCTGGATGCGGCCGGGCGAGAGCTTGATGATCCCGTCCTCGCTCGCATCGCCTTCGTAGACGGGGACATAGTCCATCCCCATCGAGTCCTTCTTCGGCACGGGCGACGTATCCGGGAGACCCATGGGGTTGCGGTAGTAGAGGATGCGCCTCGTATCGGCCCGGGCCGTCCGCTCCTCGCCTGGCTGCTTTTCCTCGAAGCTGATGTCCTGGCTCGCGCGGACGGCGGAGAAAGACCTGCCATCCTCAGTCTGCCGCGGCCCCGCCGAATAAACCAGCTTCCGGTCCGGGTCCTGATAGTAGATTACCGGGCCGCTTCCGACGGGCTCGGTTGCGGCGAGCGAACCGTCGATGCCGAACCGAGTGCGTAGACCTGGCACCGCGACACCGCGATGCCCGGCCCAATAGCCTGCACCTCCCGTCGCCAGAATGGCGGCGAGAGCGAGGCCCGTGAGGGCGAGGCGTTTCATGGCAGGGCCTTGAGGATCAGCTTGTTTTCGAGCGTGCCGGTTTCACCCTGGACCTTGGCGCCAAGCGACAGGCGCCAACCGCCTTCCATGACCAAATTGGTCCTGAAGCTGTAGGTTCCTGCTTCCGGAGCAGGGAGTGCTTCGATCGGAGAGGCCATCGTGGCCATGCCCTCCGGCTCCATGTCCATGCGCTTGGCGAAGATGACGGCATCCGGCACCGGCTTGCCAGAGCGCTTGTCGATCAGCCTGACGGTGACGACAACACCGTTGCCCTGCTTGAATTCACTCTGAGTGAGGCGGAATTCGTAATCCTTGACCTCCGCCAGAGCTGGAAGCGCAACGGCGGCGAGCGGAAACGCGGCGATAAGCGCGCGCGAAGTGCGGGTGAAAATCATTGTCGAGATCCTGAGACGGTAAGACTGCTGCGCCTGCGCGTGCAGTTCCAAACGTGGCGTAAGCCACGGCGCACCGACCGCTCGGATTTACCGTGCGGTCGCGACCGGCGCATGAGCGCCGGCTATGTCTCAGCTTCGTGGAGGTCGGGCGGGTGGCTCGCTCGGCTGTGAGAGGCGTGCGGCCTCATTGCCCGCAAGCCCGAGCATTACGACAACAGGTTGAACAACCAGGTCAGACGCCGTGGCTTCGTTCGCAAAGCTCTTGGCCAGGCAGAAGCTCACGGCTGGGCAGTTCGTCGTGCAATCCGGTTGCTTGTCCTTCGGATTGGGGCAGCACGGCATCTCAGGCGACATTGCCGCCATCGTCTCGCTGTCCATGTGGGCATAGCCGGCCTTTGCAGGCGCCACCAGGGCAACCAACATCGTGGCCGTGACGAACAGCCCCAAGACCAACACATTCGCGAGAAGTCGAAGCTTCATAGCACTATTCTGACACTCCGTCAGATATCGCAAAAGAGCGGAAGCTGCGGCTGTTTGACCGGGAGCAATCAAAGTCGCGGCTTCGTGATCTCACCTTTGGCTGGTCAGCATACGGCGCAGGATGTCGTCGCGACGATAGAAATGGTGCCACAGCGCACCGGCAACGTGGATCAGTGCCAGCACCAGTAGCGTCCAGCTGAGCCATCGATGCACGGGCGCGGCGCGGAAGCTCAGATACATCGCAACCGTGCCCGTGAACGGCAAAAGCAACAAGAGACCATACAGAACAACGTGAACGCCGGACGCAGCCCAGCGTTCGACCGGCGATAAGCCTTCAAGCGAAGGCCGGCCATAGAGATAGCGCAGCGCGATCTGGGTCAGCGCCAGCCCCATGACCAGCCAGCCCATCCAGGCATGGACCTGGTGCAAAAACAGATCGAACGGGACAGGCTTCGTGAAGCCATGTGCCATGTGGGTGCGCTGGATTGCCCAGGATGTCGGGACCTGGGCAATGCACAACAACGGCACGAGCCAGTGGATCCAGCGTTGGTAGACACCGAAAGACTTGGTCGGGCTGAGTTTGGGAACAAGGACGCTTTGCAACAAGCTCACGATTCAGGCACGTTCGGTTGAATGGCGCAGGGTGGGTCGGGCATCAGCGGGAGGCAACCGTCCAGTGCCAGGTGCTGGACGGAATCAATGCAGTTCCATCACGCCGTTCACGGACTGCTATTATTCCAGAGAGACGGTGCGTAACCGCAGGGCATTTGCAATCACGCTGACCGAGGACAAAGCCATCGCCGCCGCCGCAATGATCGGCGACAACAGCAATCCGAATATCGGATAGAGCACGCCTGCCGCGATCGGCACGCCCGCCGCATTGTAGATGAAGGCGAAGAACAGGTTCTGCCGGATATTGCTCATCGTCGCCCGGCTGAGCTGCAGCGCGCGCACGATACCCTCCAGGTCGCCCTTGAGCAGGGTCACGCCGGCACTTTCGATCGCGACGTCCGTGCCCGTGCCCATCGCGATCCCAACGTCCGCCGCCGCCAGCGCAGGCGCGTCGTTCACGCCGTCGCCGGCCATCGCGACCACCCTGCCTTGCGAACGAAACTTGCTGACGACTGCGCTCTTGTCCTCGGGCAGAACCTCGGCCTCGACCTCGTCGATACCGAGCCGGCGCGCGACCGCCTGTGCCGTCGTCTTATTGTCGCCGGTTAGCATCACCACCCGAATGCCGGAGGCCCTGAGGGACTCGATCGCCTTCGGTGTGGTCTGCTTGACCGGATCGGCGATCGTCAGCAATCCGGCGACGCGGCCATCGATCGCGACGAAGATTACAGTGCCGCCTTCGGCACGCAGAGCCTCGGCCTCGGCCGTCTGCGCAGCGGTGTCGATGCCGGCTTCGCTCATGATCCGATGGCTGCCGATCACCAGCGCGCGGCCTTCGACCGTCCCCGTCACCCCCTTGCCGACCGGGCTGTCGAAATCCTGCGCCTCGGGCAGGGCGATGCTGCGTTCCTTGGCGGCATCGACGATCGCGGCGGCGAGCGGGTGCTCGCTCGCCCGCTCCAGCGAAGCGGCGAGTCGCAGCAACTCGCTCTCCGCGATTGCGCCGACCGGCTTCAGCCCGGTCAGCCGCGGCTTGCCTTCGGTCAAAGTACCGGTCTTGTCGACGACGAGGGTATCGACCTTCTCGAAGCGCTCCAGCGCCTCGGCATTCTTGATCAGCACGCCGAGACGCGCGCCGCGCCCAACCCCGACCATGATCGACATCGGCGTCGCCAGGCCGAGTGCGCAGGGGCAGGCGATGATCAGCACGGCGACGGCGGCGACGAGCCCATGCGCGAAGCGCGGCTCCGGCCCGAACGCCATCCAGGCGGCGAAAGCGACGATGGCGATGACGATGACCAGCGGAACGAACCATCCGGAGACCTGGTCCGCCAGGCGCTGGATCGGTGCCCGCGAGCGCTGGGCCTCCGCCACCATCGAGACGATCCGGGCCAGTATGGTGTCGCTGCCGACCTTGCCGGCGCGCATGATGAAGCCGCCGGTGGTGTTGAGCGTGCCGCCGATCAGGGTCGCGCCGACCTCCTTGGTGACCGGCA
Organism: uncultured Allobosea sp.; assembly: GCF_945956895.1. GTDB lineage: Bacteria > Pseudomonadota > Alphaproteobacteria > Rhizobiales > Beijerinckiaceae > Allobosea. Next base: position 4,962 of record NZ_CAMFJF010000116.1, read on the forward strand.
TCGATTCACCGGTGACCATGGATTCGTCGATCGAGCTGCGGCCTTCGATCAGTTCGCCATCGACCGGGACCGTCTCGCCCGGGCGGACCCGCAGGCGGTCCCCGACATGGACCGCGTCGAGGTTGATATCCTCGTCCTCGCCATCGTCGCGCACCCGCCGGGCCGTCTTCGGTACGAGGTCGAGCAAGGCCCGGATCGCGCCGCCGGTCTGCTCGCGGGCCCGCAATTCGAGGACCTGGCCGAGCAGCACCAGAACGGTGATCACGGCCGCCGCCTCGAAATAGACCGCGACCGCGCCTTCCGCGGAACGAAGCGTTTCCGGGAACAGGTTGGGAGCGACGGTCGCGATGACGCTGTAGGCCCAGGCGACGCCGGTGCCCATCGCGATCAGCGTGAACATGTTCAGGCTGCGGTTGACGAGCGAGGCCCAGGCTCGCTGGAAGAACGGCCAGCCGGCCCAGAGCACGACGGGCGTCGCCAGGACCAGCTGCAGCCAGTTCGAGCTCTGCTGGCTGAGCAACCTATGCAGATCGACAAGATGCCCGCCCATCTCTAGCATGAACACCGGCAGGGCGAGCGCGAGGCCCACCCAGAACCGGCGGGTCATGTCGACGAGCTCAGCGCTGGGCCCTTCCTGGAGCGTCGCGATCTCAGGTTCGAGCGCCATTCCGCAGATCGGGCAATTGCCCGGGCCAGGCTGGCGGATCTGGGGATGCATCGGGCAGGTGTAGATCGCGCCCTCGGGCGCTGGCTTGGCGGCGGGCGTCTCGACCTTCTCCCCAACATAGGCGGCCGGATCAGCCTCGAACTGGTTCTGGCAGCCTGCTGAGCAGAAGAAATAGGTCTTCCCCGCATGGGCGGCCTGATGCTCTGCCGTGGCGGGATCGATGGTCATTCCGCAGACCGGGTCCTTCACACTCGCCCCTGTACCATGAGAATGACCGTGGTGGTGTGCATGGTCATCCTGCCGATGGCCGGCGTGACGCTGATGATTTGCCATGGCTCGCCGTTTTGCCCTTCTGCCCCTTCGCCTTGCCAATGCAGGAGCGGCCGGCGGGTCCGCGCCAGCCACCGCGATCAGCCAACGCGATCCGCGCCCGGCGTGTACCCAGCGCCCGCCACGATCGACCTGACGGCGGAGAAGTCGGCCGCACCGACGACGCTGACGAGCTTCGAAACCGGGTCGGCGGTGACAGCGGTTCCGGGCAATTGATCCTCGATCGCCTTCTTGATCGTGCCGGCACAATGGCCGCAGGTCATGTCCTCGACACGAAAGCTGATCGCGCCCTCAGCGGCGGTTGGCGCTTTGGCGGCAGCGTCCGAATGTTGCTGGCAGGCGCACATGACTGCAATGTCCCTCGTTGACGATCGCAGCAGCCTGCAGCTTCCCACAATGGGAAGGTCAAGCGCCTTTCGCACGCTCCTCGTCAGTGCAGGATCTGGCTGAGGAAGAGCTTGGTGCGCTCGTGCTGCGGGTTCTTG
>NZ_CAMFJF010000117.1 GCF_945956895.1 uncultured Allobosea sp.
AGCGCTTGATCACCGGCAGATCGTAAGCGACGCGCTTGGCCGCCTCCATGTTCGGTGGCCAATCCCCGGCGGAAGCGTCGCGCCAGGCATGCTCGGAGAGGAAGGCGATCTTGCTCGGGCGGAAGCCGTAACGCGTCGTGTAGAACAGGTTGAAATCCTGCAGCGCATAGGGGCCGACGAAATCCTCGGTCTTCTGGGCCGGCTTGTCGCCATCGCCAGGGACCAGCTCAGGCGAGATCTCGGTCGCTAGGATGTCGAGCATCACGTCCGAGGCTTCCGCGCCGAAGCGACCGGATTGCGCCACCCAGCGGATCAGGTGCTGGATCAGCGTCTTCGGCACCGAGCCGTTGACGTTGTAATGCGACATGTGATCGCCGACGCCATAGGTGCACCAACCGAGCGCCAGCTCCGAGAGATCACCGGTGCCCATCACCAGCGCATTGTGCCGGTTGGCAAGGCGGAAGAGCACCGACGTGCGCGCGCCCGCCTGCACGTTCTCGAAGGTGATGTCGTAGACGGGCTCGCCCTTGGCAAAGGGATGGCCGATATCGATCAGCATCTGCCGGCAGGCCGGCGTCATGTCGATCTCCTCGGCGCTGACGCCGAGCGCCCGCATCAATCGCCAGGCATTGTCCTTGGTGTCCTTGCTGGTGGCGAAGGCCGGCAATGTAAAGGCGAGGATGTTTTCGCGCGGCAGGCCAAGCGCGTCGAAGGTGTGTGCGGCGACGATCAGGGCCTGCGTCGAGTCGAGGCCGCCGGAGACGCCGATCACGACCTTGTCGAGCCGCGTGCTCTCCAGCCGCTTGCGCAGGCCGTGCGACTGGATGTTGTAGGCCTCGAAGCAGAGCTCGTTCAGCCTTGCATCGTCATTGGGCACGAAGGGAAAGCGCTCGACCTCGCGGGCAAGGCCGAGATCGCTGTCGCGATCCGGCTCCAGCGCGAATTCGATGCGGCGGAAGCGGAGCCGCTCGCGGTTGAGGTCGGCGCTGTCTCCGAAGGTATTCTGGCGGATGCGGTCCATCGCCAGCCGCTCAAGATCGATATCGGCGAGGATGAGTTGCGGCTCGGCGGCGAAGCGCTCGGCCTCGGCCAGCAACGCGCCGTTCTCGTAGATCATCGCCTGCCCGTCCCAGGCGAGATCGGTGGTCGATTCGCCCGTGCCGGCGGCGGAGTAAGCATAGGCCGCGATGCAGCGGCCGGAATGGGCCTTGCAGAGCGCATGGCGCCAGTCGGACTTGCCGATGGTGACGTTCGAGGCCGAGAGATTGAGCAGCAGGGTCGCGCCGGCGAGCGCGGCATAGGACGAGGGCGGGATCGGTGTCCAGACGTCCTCGCAGATCTCCATATGGACGACGAAATCCTCTATATCCGTCGCCGCCAGCAGGATATCCGTGCCGAATGGCACCTCCTGCCCGCAGAGATCGATATAGAGCGCGCTGGCACGCTCGCCCGAGGCGAACTGGCGGCGCTCGTAGAATTCGCGATAGTTCGGCAGATAGGTCTTGGGCACGGCGGCGAGGATGCGCCCGCGATGGATCGCGATCGCGCAGTTGAACAGCCGCCCATCGACCCGCAAGGGCGCGCCGACCACGGCAACGCAACGCAGGCTGCGGCTTTCCGCGACGAGCCGCTCAAGAGCATCCTTCACGGCATCGAGCAGGGCGTTCTGCTGCAGCAGATCGTCGATCGCATAGGCGCTAATGCCTAGCTCCGGGAACAGGCAGAGCGAAGCGCCACCTTCCTCCGCCCGCCGCAACAAGGCGATGGTCTCGCCCACATTGAAGGCCGGATCGGCCACCTTGAGCCGGGGCGCGGCGCAGGCGATGCGAACGAGACCGTGAGCGTGGATGTTGCGGAAACTCATGCAATCCTCGTCGCATCGGCCCAAACAGCCAGACGCCCGCTTATCGCGCAGGCGGAACGGAGCGGGCAAGGGCGGTTCTCTAGCGACCGCCCTGCCATTTCCAGATAGCGTCTGTGGAGGGATTTCAAAGGAGCGGCGGCTCTACAGAACAATCGCCATGTTGCTGCGCATGAAGGACGCCGCGACGAATGAGCGGATTCGGCCGCAGCCACCGTGACGGGCCGTGCAAAGCGGTATGACAGCCCGATCCCACTTATCGGAATGGAGCGGCGATAAATACTCCCAGCACAGGGCATTTGAATACCGTTGCGAAATGAACGATTACCAGCCGTTCCGCTGGCAGCAAAGGTTGACATCGTTCTAACACAGCGGCAAAGCGACCCGTCATTCTCGTTCCGGCGCCTACGCGCTCCCCCAGGTAGAAAGCAGTTCATGTCTGCCTCGACGAACGCTCGTTCCGACTCGGCCGCTCCTGAGAAGCTGACCGAGCAGCTCGCGCGCATTGCCGCCAAAGACTACCGTATCGGCATCATCGGCCTCGGCTATGTCGGCATTCCCCTAGCGCTGACCGCCTGCAAGGCCGGCTTCAAGGTCGTCGGCTTCGACATCGACACCAAACGAGTCGGGCAGATCAATCGCGGCGAGAGCTTCATCAAACATATCCCGACTGAAGCTATCGCCGCTGCTCGCCAGGAAGGACGCTTCCGCGCCACGACCGATTTCGACGAACTGCGCGAAGTCGACGCCATCATCATCGCCGTGCCAACGCCCCTGACCAAGCATCGCGAACCCGATCTCAGCTATGTCGAGGCGACGGCCCGCGCAATCGCGCCACGCCTGCGCAAGGGCCATCTCGTCGTGCTGGAATCGACGACCTGGCCCGGCACGACCGACGAGATCATGCGCCCGATCTTCGAGAAGACCGGCCTGAAGAGCGGCGTCGACTTCTACCTCGCCTTCTCGCCCGAGCGCGAGGACCCCGGCAATCCGGATTTCGGCACCTCGACGATCCCGAAGGTCGTCGGCGGCGATGGCGCGGATGCGCTGGAACTGGCTAACGCCGTCTATAGCGCGCTCGTGGTCAAGACCGTGCCGGTCTCCTCCTCGGCCACGGCCGAGGCCGTCAAGCTGACCGAGAACATCTTCCGCGCCGTCAACATCGCGCTCGTGAACGAGCTCAAGGTGATCTACGGCAAGATGGGCATTGACGTCTGGGAGGTGATCGACGCCGCCAAGACCAAGCCTTTCGGCTTCATGCCGTTCTATCCCGGCCCCGGTCTCGGCGGCCACTGCATTCCGATCGATCCGTTCTACCTGACCTGGAAAGCCCGCGAGTTCGACGTCACCACGCGCTTCATCGAGCTCGCCGGCCAGATCAACACGGCCATGCCGCATTGGGTGATTGACCGCATCGCCGAGGCGCTCGACCGCCAGCAGGGCCGCGGCCTGAGCAAGGCGAAGATCCTGGTGATGGGCATCGCCTACAAGAAGAACATCGACGACATGCGCGAGAGCCCCTCGCTGCGCCTGATCGAGCTGCTCGAGGAGCGCGGCGCCAAAGCCGATTATCATGATCCGCATGTGCCGGTGATCCCGCCGACCCGCGAGCATGCCAACCTGACCGGCCGCGCATCGGCCGCGCTTTCGCCCGAGACGATCAAGGGCTATGACGCCGTGCTGATCGCGACGGATCATGACGCGGTCGACTACAAGGCGCTCGTCGCTGCTGCCCGCCTCGTGGTCGATACGCGCAATGCCTGCGCCAAGGCCGGCCTGACCGGCGACAACATCGTCAAGGCCTGAGCTGAGACACCCGGGAAACGCCAGAGACCAACGCCATGACGTCATTCGCACTGATCGGGGCCGCCGGTTATATCGCGCCGCGCCATATGAAGGCCATCAAGGCCGTCGGTGGCGATCTCAAGGTCGCTTTCGATCCCAACGATTCCGTCGGGATCATCGACAGCCATTTTCCGCAGGCGCATTTCTTCACCGAGTTCGAGCGCTTCGACCGGCATGTCGACAAGCTGCGCCGTCGCGACGAGCGCATCGACTATGTCGCGATCTGCTCGCCCAATTACCTGCACGACGCGCATATCCGCTTCGGCCTGCGTGCCGGCAGCGACGTGATCTGTGAGAAGCCGCTCGTCCTCAATCCCTGGAATATCGACGGGTTGATCGAGATCGAGCGCGACTCCGGCCGCAAGGTCAACACCATCCTGCAATTGCGCCTGCACCCGGCGATCCAGGCTCTGAAGGAGCGGATCGCGACCTCCAACGAGCGCCATTCGGTCGACCTGACCTACATCACCTCTCGCGGGCGCTGGTACCACGCGTCCTGGAAGGGTGACGACGCCAAATCCGGCGGCGTGGCCACCAATATCGGCGTGCATTTCTTCGACATGCTCGCCTATGTCTTCGGCCCGCTGCAGTCGCAGACCGCGAACTTGCGCGAGGGCGAGCGTGCCGGCGGCCTGCTTTCCTACGAGAAGGCCGATGTGCGCTGGTTCCTCTCGGTCGATGCAAACGACCTGCCCGACAGCGTCAAGGGTCAGAAGACGACCTATCGCTCGATCACCATGGACGGCGAGGAGGTCGAGTTCTCCGAGGGCTTCACCGACCTGCACACGCGCAGCTATGAGGAAATCCTGGCCGGCAAGGGCTATGGGCTGGAAGATGTCCGGTTCTCGATCGAGGTCGTCTCGCAGTTCCGCAATTCGCCGGTCGTGACGGCCGGCGAGACGCATCCCTTCGTCGCCAAATACCTCAAGGGCTGACCATGGCCGGCGCGTCGCAGATGCGGGAAGACCCGCGCTTCCCCGGCGCGCTCGTCCATGAGAGCGCCTATGTCGACGCGGGCGCGACGCTCGGCGCCGGCAGCAAGATCTGGCATTTCGTGCATGTGCTCGGCCAGACTACGATCGGCCGCGACTGCGTGCTCGGCCAAAACGTGATGGCCGGGCCGCGGGTCACGATCGGCGACGGATGCAAGATCCAGAACAATGTCGCGCTCTATGACGGTGTCGAGCTGGAGGCGGACGTGTTCTGCGGCCCCTCCTGCGTCTTCACCAACGTCAACAACCCACGCGCCTTCATGAACCGCAAGGCCGAGTTTCGCCGCACGCTGGTGAAGCGCGGCGCGAGCATCGGGGCGAACGCGACCATCGTCTGCGGACATACACTCGGCGCGTATTGCTTCATTGCCGCCGGCGCGGTGGTGACCAAGGACGTGCCCGACTATGCTCTGATGGCGGGAGTTCCGGCGCGCCGGATCGGCTGGATGAGCAAGGCAGGCGAGAAACTCGGCCCGAACCTGACCTGCCCGCTGACTGGAACGCGCTACCGGGAAACCAGCCCGGAGCAGCTTGAGGAGATTGCCTGATGAGCGAGCGTCCCAGGATCGAGTTCATCGACCTCAAGGCCCAGCGCCAGCATATCGGCAAGGCGATGGACGAGGCCATCCTCAAGGTCGTCCATGACGGCAACTACATCCTCGGCCAGCAGGTCCAGCAGTTCGAGACCGAACTCGCCGCCTTCTGCGGAGCGAAGCATGCGATCGGCGTCGCCAATGGCACCGATGCGCTGATCCTCGTGCTGGAAGCGCTCGGCATCGGCCCTGGCGACGCCGTGATCTGTCCGAGCTTCACCTTCGCTGCAACCGCCGAGGTCGTCGCCTGGATGGGCGCGACGCCGGTCTTCGCCGAGATCGACGAAGCGACCTACAATATCGATCCGAAGAGCCTAGGTGCGGCCCTCGAGACCGCGAAACAACACAAGCTCACGCCCCGCGCCCTGATCAGCGTCGATCTTTTCGGCCAAGCCTGCGACTACGAGCCGATCGAAGCCTTCTGCAAGCAGAACGGCCTCATCCTGATCTCGGATTCCGCGCAGGGCTATGGCGCGCGCTACAAGGGCCGCATCGCCGGCGCGATCGGCGATTTCGCCACGACAAGCTTCTTCCCCGCCAAGCCGCTCGGCTGCTACGGCGATGGCGGCGCGATCCTGACCGACAGCGACGAGCATGCCGCGCTGCTGATGTCGCTGCGCTTCCACGGCAAGGGCTCGTACAAGTACGACAATGTCCGCGTCGGCGTGAACTCGCGGCTCGACACCATCCAGGCCGCGGTGCTGATCGAGAAGCTCAAGGTCTATGCCGAGGAGATCGAGAAGCGGCAGGTCGTGGCGCAGCGCTACACCGCCGCGCTCAAGGACGTCGTCGTGACGCCCCACGTCATGGCCGACTGCGTCTCGACCTGGGCCCAGTACACGATCCGCGTCGCCGCGGATCGTCGCGACGCCTTCCAGGCGGCGCTGAAGGCCAAGGGCGTGCCGACCACGGTGTACTATCCGAAGCCGCTGCACCAGCAGACCGCCTACAAGCACGATCCCGTGGCCGGAAACGGCCTGCCGATCTCCGAGCGCGTCGCGCAGGAGGTCGTCGCGCTGCCGATGCATC
>NZ_CAMFJF010000118.1 GCF_945956895.1 uncultured Allobosea sp.
CCCAGCACCTGCTGGCGCTTGGCGTGATTGGGCCAGCGTCGCGCGAGCAATTTGCCGAGCGGCTTGCGGAAGATGAAGGCCGTGACCAGCAATACGATGATGATATGCGACAAGGTTCGGTCTCAGCCCTTCTTGTCGCTGGCGGTCATATCGACCGGCGCACCAGCCTTCTTCCAGGCCGAGAATCCGCCAGCGACATGCGCGACCGGCTTCAGCCCCATCTCCTGGGCGGCCTGTGCCGCAAGCGCCGAACGCCAGCCGCCGCCGCAGAAGAAGACGAAGCGCTTATCCTGCTGGAAGACCGGCTTGGCATAGGGGCTTTCCGGATCGATCCAGAATTCCAGCATGCCGCGGGGGCAATGGAAGGCGCCGGGCATCCGGCCTTCCCGCTCCAATTCACGCGGATCGCGCAGGTCGACGAAAACCACGTCATCGCTGCCGTGCAGCGCCTGCGCCTGCTCGATCGAAAGCGTCTCGATCCGGCTCTCGGCCTCCGCGACCAGCGCCTTATAGCCCTTGGTGATGGTCTGCGGCATGGCGAACGCCCTCCCCGATTCCGGCCGCACCGTGGCGGCTCGCCGTTGCAGCGTCAATGCCGTCCGGCTTGTCGCTCGCACGGGTTCGTCACAAGCTGCTTGCCTCTCCGGCTCCCGAAATGGCAGAGCGGCAGCATGCTCGGTTTCAGCAATCTTGACGTCATCGCGCTCGCGTTCTTCGCCGCCTCCTGGATCGGCTATCACTTTGCCGTCGAGCTCGGCCCGCACGCCGCAAAGACGCTGAACATGCGGATGAACCTGCGCCGCGCCCGCTGGATCAACGAGGCGGCCGGCCGCGAGGTGCGGATCGTCGACACGCAGGTCATGAACGGGCTCCAGAACGGCACGGCCTTCTTCGCCTCGACCTCGCTGCTCGCGATCGGCGGCACGCTCACCCTGCTGAACTCGACCGAGCGCGTGGTGGCGATCTTCAGCGACCTGCCCTTCGTGCCCGTGACCCTCCGTTCGGTCTGGGAGATGAAGGTGATCGGCCTCACCGGCGTGTTCGGCTACGCCTTCTTCAAGTTCGCCTGGGCCTACCGGCTGTTCAACTACTGCGTCATCCTGGTGGGCGCCCTGCCGCCCTTCGACAGCAAGGACGAGAAGGCGATGGCCTATGCCGTGCACGAAACGGTCGAGATGAACATTGCCGCCGGCCGCCATTTCAACCGCGGCCAGCGCGCCTTCTTCTTCGCGCTTGCCTATCTCGGCTGGTTCCTCGGCCCGGTCACCTTCATCGGCTTCACCGGCGCGGTGCTGATCGCGATGTATCGCCGCCAATACGCCTCCGACGCCGCCCGCGTCTTCACATATCCGGACCAGCCATGAGCATCGAACCCGAGGCGATCGAGAGCGCGATCCTCGACCTGCTGGCCCGGCGGGAAGCGGGCCTGACGATCTCGCCGATGGATGTCGCCCGCCGGCTCGGCGGCGACCATCCGGACGGCTGGGGGCCGTTGATGCAGCCGGTGCGCCGGGCCGCCGTGAAGCTGATGAAGGAAGGCCGGCTCGTCATCACCCGCAAGGGCCGCCCGGTCGACCCCGACGACTTTCGCGGTGTCTATCGGCTGGTTCTGCCGGCGGCGCCCTGAGACTGATCCAGTTTTACGGGGAACCACGCGGGTCATCCCGGGCTTGACCCGTGATCCATGCCGGAGCGCTGCCGATGAAGGTTCAGGCCTGGATCCCGGCTCTTCGCTTCGCTACGTCCGGGATGACCCGCGTTTCCCAAGCAGGGCGATTGGCCTGGCTCAAGGCGCCGGGAACAGCTCGTCCGTATAGCCCGCGAGCCGATACGCAACGAGGCCGACCCATTCCTTGAAGCCGTTATCGGCGATTTCAAGCGCGCGCGGCGCGCGGCTATAGGGTCGGATGAAATCGCCGGGTTGGCCACTCGTCCAGTAATCGACCGGGAAGGCCTCGACGGCGAAGCCGGCCTTGCGGAAGACGCCCATCGAGCGCGGCATGTGCCAGGCCGAGGTCACCAGAAGCCAGCGCTCGCCGGGCTTCGGATCGACGAGCTTGCGCGTGAAGGTCGCGTTCTCGCGCGTGTTGCGTGACTTGTCCTCGAGGATCAGCCGAGCGGGATCGAGCCCCAGTCCCTCGAAGAGCAATTTCGCCCCGTCCGCTTCGGTCACGGTCGTTTCCGAGATCAGGTTGGCCGCGCCGCCGGTGAAGACGATCTTCGCCTGCGGGTGCAGCCGCGCCAGCTCCACCGCCTTGGTCATACGGGCCGCCGAGGAGTTCATCGCGACATCGCCGCGCGCCACGCCGATCGCGCCGCCCAGCACGACGATGCCGGTCACCGGCCCCTTGCGGGCATCCTGCTGCGGGAAACGATCCTCCAGCGGCCGGAGCACGGCGCGCGGCAACGGGCTGAACGCCATCAGGCCGAGCGCGACAAGCGAGATCAAGCCGACCCAGCGCGCCGGGCGGGCGAAGCGCGTGAAGGCGAACAGCGCTGAAAGCCCTGCGAGCAGGATGGCGAAATTGACCGGCGACAGGACGAACCAGACGAGCTTTGAGAGAACGAAGAACATCGGGCACTCGGGCGGAGGGAAGGTCGATCAAGTCCTATCGGGAAATGCTGACGGCTTTCTGAACCGGAAAACAATGCCGACCCATTGGCTCCGCTAGCCCTCATCCTGAGGAGCCGCGACAGCGGCGTCTCGAAGGATGTTCCAGCGGGCTTCCGAACCTCCTGGACCATCCTTCGAGACGCCATTCCCAAGGGAATGGCTCCTCAGGATGAGGGCTTGTGGCGGGGGGGAAGCTCAGCGAATGATCTGCGGCGGCGATTGGGGACGCTCGCGGCCCGTCCGCGGCAAGGCCTTCGCAAGCTCGATCGCCCGGCCGGCGACCTCGCGCAATTCGCAACCGGCTTGCCGGCCGGCTTGCAGCGCCTCGCGTTGCGTCGCGCCGTAGAAAGCGCATTTCTGGGTGACGTAGCTCTCCCACGCGAGTTGCAGCGCCGCGAGCCGGCTGCGCTGGCCGGCGTCGAGCGACCGCCCGGCGACCTGCAGGGCGAGCGTCAACCGCTCGCGCCATGCCGCCTCCTCGCGCCGCGCGCAGGCAGCCTCGGCGCCGCGCGGATCGTTGCTGGCGGCGCGCACGCAGGCCACGGCAACCGCGCCGATACAGGCCGAAGGAGAGGAACCGCTGTCACGCAAACAGCCCGAAAGCGCAGCAAGGTCCGCTCGCAGGGTCGGTGAACTCTGCGCCACCGCCGGAGCGGCGGCCGCGAGGCTGCACAGGAGCAGGATCGTCCGAAAAGCGCTCATGCCGTCATCATGCCAGCGGCTGCATTGGGATCAAGCAGGTCGTTGCGACCTCACGCGATCGGCAACGGCAGTGCAGCCTGTGCCGCCGGCCTGGCGAAGAGCGTTTCGTACCATTGCTGGACGCGCGGTCGCGCAATCCGCTCCACCGGCATGTTGAGCCAGCGATGCGCGCCGCAGCCCACCGCGATATCGGCCATGCCGAAGCGCTCCCCGGCGAGGAAGGGTCGGTCCGCCAATTGCCCCTCAAGGATGGTCATCAGCGCCTCGGCCCTGGCGATGCCCTCGGCGATGACCTTCGGCTCGGTGAAGGCCGGCACCTTGCGCACCACGCCCCAGAGCACCGGCGCCAGCGCCGGCTGCAATTCGGACTGCATCCAGTCGACCCAGCGATCGGCCAGCACGCGCCGTGTCGGGTCCTCTTCCCAGAGCAGGCCAGAGGCATAGCGGGCCGCGAGATAACGCAGAATGCTGCTCGACTCCCACATGACGAGCTCGCCATCGCGCAGCACGGGAATTTGCCGGTTCGGATTCATTGCTGTGAATTCGGGTGTGTCGAGCCCGCCGAACGGCCCGCCGGCATCGATCCGCTCGAAGGCTTGCCCCGCCTCCCCGGCAGCCCAGACCACCTTCTGGACGTTGATCGAACTCAACCGGCCCCAGATCGTCAGCATGACAGGCTCCTCAACCACTTCGCCCGCCGCCGACGACAGACGAAACTCCATGACCACAGCCCTCATCCTGAGGAGCCGCGGCACGCGGCGTCTCGAAGGATACTCCAGAGAGCGCAGGAGCCACCTGGATCATCCTTCGAGACGCAGCCTTCGGCTGCTCCTCAGGATGAGGGCTCGCGGGTTTTCAAACGATCGCTCAGGCGAATTCCATGATCACGGCGTCGACGGCAAGGGAGTCGCCCTCCTTCGCCAGGATCTTGGCGATCGTGACGTCCTTCTCGGCGCGCAGCACGTTCTCCATCTTCATCGCCTCGACCATGGCAAGCGGTTCACCGGCCTTGACCTCCTGCCCCACTGCGACCGCGATCGACTTGACCAGGCCCGGCATCGGGCAGAGCAGGAACTTGCCGGTATCGGCCGCGACCTTCTCCGGCATCAGCGCGGCCAACGCGGCCTCGCGCTGCGTGTAGACATGCGCGTTGGCGTAGGCGCCGGCATGGCCGAGCGCGACGCCGTTCAGAATCGACCGCACCTGCGCCGCGACCTTCACGCCGTCGAGCGTGCCGTGCCAGACCGGCTCGCCCGGCACCCAGTCGCTGACGACGCTGACGCTGCGGCCCGGGAAGGCGATGACGACCGCCCCACCCTGTTCCGTCACACTTTCCGTCACTTGGCCCTCGAAGCGCTCTGCGCCGAGCTGGACGATGCGCAGGCGATCGAAGGAAACCTTGCGCCAGCCCTCCATCTGCGCCGAGACGTTGCGCTTGCGCTGGTTCATGCGGTGGTCGCAGGCGATCGCGATCGCGGCCATGCGCTGCGCGGTCTCGCCCTGCGGCACCGGCAGCGAGAAGCCCTCGGGGAATTCCTCGGCGATGAAGCCGGTCGAGAGATTGCCGGCGATCCAGCGCGGATGCTGCATCACCGCCGCGACGAAGGGGATGTTGTGGCGGATGCCGTCGATGGCGAAGGCATCGAGCGCGCGCGCCTGCGCCTTGATCGCGGCCTCGCGCGTCGGCGCATGGGTCACGAGCTTGGCAATCATCGGGTCGTAATAGATCGAGATCTCGCCGCCCTCGAAGACGCCGGTATCGTTGCGCACCACGGCCTCGCCATCCGGCCCCTCGCTCGGCGGGCGATAGGTCACAAGCCGGCCGGTCGAGGGCAGGAAGTTGCGGGTCGGGTCCTCGGCATAGACGCGGCTCTCGACCGCCCAGCCGTCGAGCTTCACATCGGCCTGCGTAATCGCGAGCTTCTCGCCATAGGCTACCCGGATCATCTGCTCGACGAGATCGATCCCGGTGATCATCTCGGTCACCGGGTGCTCGACCTGGAGCCGGGTGTTCATCTCCAGGAAGTAGAAGGACTTGTCCTGGCCGGCGACGAACTCGACCGTGCCGGCCGAGTCGTAGTTCACCGCCTTGGCCAGCGCGACAGCCTGCTCGCCCATCTTGCGGCGCGTGGCTTCATCGAGCAGCGGCGATGGCGCCTCCTCCAGCACCTTCTGGTTGCGGCGCTGGATCGAGCATTCGCGCTCGCCGAGATAGATGACGTTGCCGTGCTTGTCGCCGAGAACCTGGATCTCGATATGGCGCGGATCGACGATGAACTTCTCGACGAAGACGCGATCGTCGCCGAAGGAAGAGGCCGCTTCCGACTTGGCGCGGGCAAAGCCCTCCGCCACCTCGCCGGCCGAATGGGCGATGCGCATGCCCTTGCCGCCGCCGCCGGCCGAGGCCTTGATCATCACGGGATAGCCGATCTCGTCGGCGATCGTCACCGCGTGCTCGGGGCTCTCGATGATGCCGAGAAAGCCGGGAACCGTGGAGACCTTCGCGGCGGCCGCCGCCTTCTTCGATTCGATCTTGTCGCCCATCGCGGCGATCGCGCCGGGATTGGGGCCGATGAAGACGATGCCGTTATCCTTGAGCGCCTGGGCGAAGGCCTCGCGCTCCGACAGGAAGCCGTAGCCGGGATGAACGGCCTGCGCGCCCGTTGCTTTACAGGCAGCGATGATCTTGTCGATCAGCAGATAGGACTGGGCAGCGGGCGCGGCGCCGATATGCACGGCCTCGTCGGCCATCTCGACATGCAGCGCATCGCGATCCGCATCGGAGTAGACGGCGACCGTCTTGATGCCCATCCGCCGCGCCGTCTTGATGACACGACAGGCGATCTCGCCGCGGTTCGCGATCAGGATCTTCGAGAACATGCGCGGCCACTCCCGGCTTCAGACCAGACTGCAATAGCCGGGGTCTATGGGATGCCGCAACTG
>NZ_CAMFJF010000119.1 GCF_945956895.1 uncultured Allobosea sp.
CTAGCATACTGTTGTTATTGATATCTCTGTTATTGTCATATTTTGATTTGTTGAATAAATTCACAGCTATTTCTGCATTGATTTTATGTTGTTTGGTTGGGTATTTCTTAGATGTAGCGATTTCGTCAAAATATAAATCATCTATCAAGAATTAATGGCCGGACTCCATCATTCGCGCGAGTGCGAAAATAATTTTTGTCTGCTCGCGACCCTTTGCTGACGTTGCGTCGCCGTATAAACCACCAGATCATCCGGCGATAGCGGATCTCTATTTTATTTTTCTTGCGTATAGTAATGCAAAATGCAGAGCGCATGCTGCCAAAAAGACCGCCAATACGCCGACCCAAGGATGAATTTCTATAAATACAAAAACTAACAAGTATAAAGATATGAATATAAAAGCCATATTAATTATGTAGATCAGCGCCATATCAAATAATCTCCAACTAAAGCACCTCATCGTTCGTCAGATGAGTTAAAGGTATCTTCTCAACCGTCAAAGCGTCATCTCGCCCGCTTCCGGCCCATTGCAGGCGCAACATCTCGCTAATTGGGAGTTGATTCACGACGATGCGCCTTATCGGAATTTAAGCAACTTGGCTTATCTAATATATGCATCCTTTGATGAGCACTAAGATTGGAAAACCGACTGTGGCCGCCGCTTGGATGATTATCTTGGCACTTTGGGGGATTCCAGCGCTAGTCGTCGGTTTCGTGATCGCCTCGCTGCCAAGTAAATTTCACCTGATCGCGCTCTCAATTTCGACAGGCATTCTTATTGTGTTCCTCGTGAATATGCATGGCGGTGACGGTTGGCCGAAACTGCCGAGTTTACTCTATGTTATTGTCCTGCCCGTCGTCGTAACCTCTCTGATTCCGATCGGAATCGTCCGATTGGTTCGGAGCCGGGAAGATTCGTAATCCCGCCCCGTTTGGCTGCGCGTTGCAGCGGCAATGGCCGAGTCTGGTAATGACCCATCTCGGCCGTTGACCAGCGCTCAAATCAAAGCTCTCCCGCCCAATAGAAAACCCGCCCCGGAGGCTCCGGGGCGGGCTCTGTCGTTCAAGAAGCCGGATCAGCCGCCGAGATCAATTCTCGACATAGGTGATCTTGCCGTCGGCACCCTTCTTCCAGGTGTAGACGGTGTAGTCCGGACGGGTGATGTCGCCCTTCTTGTCGAAGCCGATATCGCCGATCACGGTCTTGACCGGCTGGCCACCATGCAGCGCGGCGGCGATCTTCTTGGGATCGACCGAGTTCGCGCGCTTGGCGCCTTCCGCCATGATCTGGACGGCGGCGTAGCTGTAGAGCGTGTAGGCTTCCGGCTTGAAGTTCTTGGCCGCGAACTTCTGGACGACGGCAGCCGCCTCCGGGCGCTTCTGCGGGTCCGGCGGGAAGGTCATCAGCGTGCCTTCGACGCCGGGGCCGCCGATCGTGGCGAACTCGTCGGTGGTGATGCCGTCACCCGAGACGAGCACGGTCTTCAGGCCCTGGTCGCGCATCTGGCGCACGATCAGACCGCCTTCGGTGTGCAGGCCGCCCCAGTAGAGATAGTCGGCACCGGCGGCCTTGATCTTCGAGACGAGCGCCGAGAAGTCCTTCTCGCCGGCGTTCACGCCTTCGTAGAGCACTTCCTTGACGCCGCCGGCAGTGAGGCCCTTCTTGGTCTCGTCGGCGAGGCCCTGGCCATAGGTCGTCTTGTCGTGGACGATCGCGATCTTCTTGTCCTTGAAGTTCTTCAGCAGATAGGCCGAGGCGACGCTGCCTTGCTGGTCGTCACGGCCGCAGGTGCGGAAGGTGTTCCACAGGCCGCGCTCGGTGATCTTCGGGTTGGTGGCCGAAGGCGAGATCATCAGGATGCCGTTTTCGGCATAGACTTCCGAGGCCGGCATGGTGACGCCGGAGTTGAAGTGGCCGAGCACCCATTTCACGCCGTCGCCGACGAACTTGTTGGCGACCGAGACGCCCTGCTTCGGATCGGAGACGTCGTCGCCGACCGAGATCGTGATCTTCTGGCCGAGGACGCCGCCGGCGGCGTTGATATCCTCGACAGCCTGCTCGGCGCCGTTCTTGAGCTGCGCGCCGAATGCGGCGTTAGGGCCGGTGATCGGGCCGCCGACACCGAGCTTGATCTGCGCGTTGGCCATGCCGGAGAAGGCAAGGACCGCGCCGAGCGCAATGCCGCCCAACAGCAGTTTCTTCATGTGATGCAACTCCCCTGTATTGATTGATCAACGGGCTGGACGGTCCACCCGTCTCGGTGCGTTCTCGTCACCCCAAGCAACAGTCTTGCGCTTTTTCGGGGGGCTGTCACGCACCAAGCTCATGAGCTCCTTCAGAGCAATTCAGGTCGTATTTCGGCGCCCGCCCGCGGCTTCCAGCCGAAGGGGCCGGCGCGCTCGAACAGCCAGTGATACTGCCGGGTCATCTGCTTGGCGCGGGTGTAGCGCCACCCCGCATAGCCGAAGGCGATGAGCACGATCGTATCGACGATATAGTAGTGCGGCGTCAGCAGCGTGGCCTGGAACAGCGCGAAATGGATGAAGCGCACGAACAGGCCGAGGATCAGCATGTAGACGACCAGTTGCCAGTTCGGCCGCCAGGTCACCGCGATGGCGCGGCCGGCCATCCAGGCGAGCCAGCCGCCCATGACGACCGTGACCAGCAGGAAGAGCCAGATGGTCGGTTCTTCGTAGAGGATGCCCTGCATCTGGTGCTCCCGGCTTCAGGCTAGATCGCCGTGCGACCTCCCGGACGCGAGGTTGCGATCTATCTCTTTGTTTCAGCATCGGGTTGGTCCGAAAAGTGCGTTCCACTTTTCGGTCCGATGCTAGGGTTGGAAGCGGCTGACATCACCACAGCGATGGCATGGGTGGCGTGCGGCCGTCTCTCATCAAAAAGTTGCAGCGGAAGGCAACGCGCCTTCCGCCGTCGTGGATCAGTGCCGGCCGCCTTCGAGATAGGCGGCGCGCACCTGCGGATTGGCGAGCAGGTCCTTGCCGGTACCGCTCATGGTGATGACGCCGTTGACCATCACATAGCCGCGATGGGCGAGCTTCAGCGCATGGAAGGCGTTCTGCTCGACCAGGAAGACGGTCAAGCCTTGCGTCCGGTTGAGCTCGCGGATTGCCTCGAAGATCTGCTTCACGATCAGCGGTGCGAGGCCGAGCGAGGGCTCGTCCAGCAGCAGGAGCTTCGGGCGCGCCATCAGGGCGCGCGCGATCGCGACCATCTGCTGCTCGCCGCCCGAGAGCGTGCCGCCGCGTTGCTGCAAGCGCTCCTTGATGCGCGGGAAGAGCACGCAGATCTTCTCGATATCCTCGTCGAAATGCTCGAAATCGCGGACGGCGGCGCCCATCTGCAGGTTCTCGAACACGGTCATGCGCGGGAAGATGCGTCTTCCCTCCGGGGACTGCGCTATCCCCAGGCGCGCGATCTCGTGGCTCGGCATGCGCGTGATGTCCCGGCCCTCATAGGTGACCGAGCCCTCGCGCGCCTGCGGATTGCCGAAGATCGTCATCATCAGCGTGGATTTGCCGGCGCCGTTGGCGCCGATCATGGTGACGATCTCGCCGGCGTTGACGTCGATATCGACGCCCTTCAGCGCGATGATCTTGCCGTAATAGGTCTTGACGCCGCGGACGGCCAAAAGAGGCTGGGCTGTAGTCACGAGATGCCGACCTCCGCTTCGACCTCTTCGACCTCCTCATCATCGACGCCGAGATAGGCGGCGATGACCTTCGGGTCGGCCTGTACCTCGGCCGGCGTGCCGTCGGCGATCTTGGTGCCGTAGTCGAGGACCACGACGTGGTCCGAAATTTCCATGACGACCGACATGTCATGCTCGATCAGCAGCAGCGCCGTGCCGAGGTCCTTGCGGATCGAAAGCAGCAGCGTGTTGAGATCGTGGCTCTCGCGCGGGTTGAGGCCCGCTGCCGGCTCGTCGAGGCAAAGCAGGACCGGGTCGGTGCACATGGCCCGCGCGATCTCCAGCCGGCGCTGGTCGCCATAGGGCAGGTCTGCGGCGGGATCGTCGGCGCGGTGGGTCAGGTTGATCTTGTCGAGCCAGAACCTGGCCTTCTCGATCGCCTCCTTCTCGCGGGCCTTGTAGCCGCCGACGCCGAGTATCCCGAGGAAGGTGAAGCCGGAGGCCAGCATCAGCGGGTTGTGCTGGGCGACGAGCAGGTTCTCCAGCACCGTCATGCCACCGAAGAGGCGGATGTTCTGGAAGGTGCGGGCGACCTTGGCCTTCCAGGAGATGCGAAAGTCCAGCATGCGCTCGAGCAGGTAGCTCGAGCCGTCGTCATGATTCAGCGAGATCATGCCCTGCGTCGGCTTGTAGAAGCCGGTGATGCAGTTGAAGACCGTGGTCTTGCCGGCGCCGTTCGGCCCGATCAGCGCCGTGATCTCGCCCTTCCGGGCCTGGAAGGAGAGGGCGTTGACGGCGGTGAGGCCGCCGAAGCGCATGGTGACCTGCTCGACCTCCAGCAGGGCGCGGCCCTGCGGAGCGGGTTGCGGAGCGATCGTGGCCATCAGCCGTGCCCCTCCTGGACCATGTCGGCGGAGATCTTCTTCTTCTCCTTGAGGAAGGCGGTGGGCTCGCGGGTCGAGATCAGGCCGCGCGGCTTCCAGATCATGATCACCACCATGGCGAAGCCGAAGATCAGCATGCGGTACTTCGTCGGGTCGAAGTCGTTGCCGAGGCCAGGGATCTGCAGGCCGAAAAGACTGATGCCCGTCTTCATCCATTCGAGCTCGCGCAGGAGCTCGGTGCCGCCGATCATCGCGATTGCCGCGATGGCGCAGCCCCAGAGCGAGCCCATGCCGCCGAGCACGACGATGGCGAGGATCACCGCCGATTCCATGAAGACGAAGGACTCGGGCGAGATGAAGCCCTGCCGCGCCGAGAAGAAGGCGCCGGCGAAGCCGCCGAACATCGCGCCCATCGAGAAGGCGGTGAGCTTGGTGTTGGTGGTGTTGATGCCGAGCGAGCGGCAGGCGATCTCGTCCTCGCGCAGCGCCTCCCAGGCGCGGCCGACCGGCAGGCGCCGCAGGCGCAGCGTCACGAAGGCGGTCAACAATGCCAGGCAGAGGATCAGGTAATAGAGGAAGATCGTTCGGTAGAGCGGCGTGAACTCCAGGCCGAAAACAGCGGCGAAACCATTATCCGCCGCCGTGAAGGGGATGCCGAAGAAGGTCGGGCGCGGGATGCCGGAAATGCCGGCATAGCCGTTGGAGAACTCGGTCCAGTTCACCAGCACGAGGCGGATGATCTCGCCGAAGGCCAGCGTCACGATGGCGAGGTAGTCGCCGCGCAGGCGCAAGACGGGGAAGCCGAGCAGCATGCCCCAGAAGGCGGCCAGGATGCCGGCGAGCGGCAGCAGCAGCCAGAAGGACAGACCGAAATTCTTGGCCAGAAGCGCATAGGAATAGGCGCCGACGGCATAGAAGGCGACATAACCGAGGTCGAGCAGGCCGGCGAGGCCGACGACGATGTTCAGGCCCCAGCCGAGCATGACGTAGATCAGGATCTGGACGCCGAAATTGTCGATCCATTTCAGCGCGCCGCCCCAGCCGGCCAGCCCGATCGCGATCGCCGGGAAGGTGACGAGGAAACCCAGCCCGAAGAGCGAGAAGACGCGCGAATGGCGCTGGAAGAAGGCGATGGTGCCGTGCGGCAGGATGCGTATTGCAGCCTTGCCTTCTTGCCGGCCCTGCTTGCGCAAAGCCACCAGGAAGCGGCCGAGGAAGACGATGCCGACGGCCCAGGCGACCGCATCCCAGCGCGGGTCCAGAACCAGGACATTGTCCATGTTCTGGCGCGTGCCCCAGGCGATGATCGGGATGCAGAGGCCCAGTGTCACGAAGGCGGCGAAGCCGGCTTCCTTCAGGGCCGCCTTCAGGTCGCGGCCGGGAGCGGCCGTGTTTGCGGTCGGGTTGCTTGCCATGGTGTCAGACCTTCTCGACTTCCGGGCGCCCGAGCAGGCCGGAGGGCATGAAGACCAGCACCAGCGCCAGGATGCAGAAGGCGGCGACGTCCTTGTAGTCGATGGTGAAATAGGCCGACCACATCACCTCGATCAGCCCGATCAG
>NZ_CAMFJF010000120.1 GCF_945956895.1 uncultured Allobosea sp.
GCGGGGAACAGTCCCTTGGGCCGCACCAGCAGCACGATCGCCATCAGCAGGTAGATGCCCATCGAGGCGAGGCCGGCGCCGAGCGCATCGGCCTCCGAGCCGGTCATGACATGGCGCAGCAGGCCGGGCATGAAGGCGCGCAGGGACGTGTCGACGAGGCCGACGAGCAGCGCGCCGAAGAAGGCGCCGCGGATCGAGCCGACGCCGCCGATCACCACCACGACGAAGGTCATGATCAGGATCTGTTCGCCCATGCCGACCTGCACGGCAAGGATCGGCCCGGCCATCAGCCCGGCGAGGCCGGCGAGCAGGGCGCCAAGCGCGAAGACAGCGGTGTAGAGCAGGCGGATATCGACGCCGAGCGCACGCACCATCTCGCGATGCGTGGCGCCGGCGCGCACCAGCATGCCGACGCGGGTGCGGTTGATCAGCAGATAGAGCCCGAGCGCGACCAGGAGGCCGACGGCGATGATCGCGAGCCGATAGACCGGATAGGTCAGGCCGGGCAGGAGCTGCACGGAGCCGTTCAGCGCCGGGGGAACCGAGATGAAGAGCGGCTGGCGGCCGAAGAGCAGCGTCACGCTCTGGTTGAAGATCAGGATCAGCGCGAAGGTCGCCAGAACCTGATCGAGATGGTCGCGCGCATAGAGCCTGCGCAGCACGACGAGCTCCATCACCATGCCGATGAAGGCGGCGGCGGCGAGGCCGGCGAGCATGGCGATCAGGAAGGAGCCGGTCTGCGCCGCGGCGAAGGCAGCGGCATAGGCGCCGACCATGTAGAGCGAGCCATGGGCGAGGTTGATCACGCCCATGATGCCGAAGATCAGCGTCAGCCCGGCCGCGAGCAGGAACAGCATCACGCCGAACTGCAGGCCATTGAGCAATTGTTCGAGAACGAGGGTCATCGCTGTTACATTCGGGCCGTGTGCGCTCCTGCGGAGCCGCAGGCCAAGATTCCATAAGTCCGCCGGTTGCCTTGCGACGGAACCGCACTGTCATCCCGGGCTCGACCCGGGATCCATCGTTGGGCGCTGAGCCTTATGATGGATCCCGGATCAGCGCCGCTTCGCGGCTTGTCCGGAATGACGGTGTGTTTCCAGTGCGATCCGGATTACCGGTTCAGAGCTTGCAGTCCTTGGCGTAGACGTCGCCATGGTTGCTCAGCACCTTGGTGCCGGTGGTCTTGAGCATCGGCGTGCCGTCGGCGCCTTTCTCGACCTTGAGCGCGTACCAATCCTGCACCGGGTGCTGGTTCGGGCCGAACTTGAAGGCGCCGCGGACCGACTGGAAATCGGCCTTGGCCAGCGCCGTGCGCAGCGCGGGCACATCGGTCTTGCCGCCGGTTGCCTTCAGGGCGGAGGCGATGGCCAGTGCGGCGTCGTAGCCCTGGCTGGCATAATAGGTCGGGGCGCGATTATAGGCCTTGGTCCAGGCCTCCATGAACTTCTTGTTGGCGGCGTTGTCGAAATCCGAATTCCAGTGCGCGGTGACGCTGAGGCCGAGCGCGGATTCGCCGACCGCCTTCAGCGTGGTGGCGTCGAGCGAGGGCTCGGCCAGCACCATCGGGGTCTTACCGAGCAGGCCGGCTTGCTGGTACTGGCGCAGGAAGGCGATGCCGAGGCCGCCGGGGTGGAACTGGAAGACGACGTCGGGATTGGCCGCGCGGATCTGCGCCATCTCGGGGGCGAAGTCGGTCTGGTCGAGGCGGGTATAGACCTCGCCCGCGATCTCGCCCTTGAACATGCGCTTGAAGCCGGTCAGCGCGTCCTTGCCCGCCTGGTAGTTCGGGGCGAGGATGAAGGCCTTCTTGTAGCCGAGATTGGTGGCGTATTGGCCCGCGCTCTCGTGCAGGCTGTCGTTCTGCCAGGAGACGACGAAATAATTGGCGTTGCACTCCTTGCCGGCGAAATTGGATGGCGCGGCGTTGGGGCTGACATAGAGTGCACCGGAATCGACGATATCCGGCACGGTCGCGCCGGCGACGTTCGAGAAGACGATGCCGGTCAGGATTTTGATGCCGTCGGTCTTCAGCATCTTCTCGGCGATCTGCTTGCCCTGGCCGGGCTTGAGCGCATCGTCCTCGACGACGAGCTCGACCGGCACGCCGCCGAGCTTGCCACCTTCCATGTCGATGGCGAGCTTGAACGCGTCGCGGATGTCCTGGCCGAGATAGCCGCCCGGCCCTGAGAGCGTGGTGATCATGCCGATCTTGACCGGCTGCTGGGCCAGCGCCGTGGAGGCCGCCAGCGTCGTCGCGATGCCGAAAAGCAATCCGCGCAGTTTCATCATGGACTCCAGTCGTTCCGTTTTGCCTCTGAGATGGTTCGACGCGGCATTTCTGCGCCACCGCGCTTAGGCCTGTTCCCGCGCAACATCACCGCGCCCCGAGCGGGACGCAAGGCGCTGCTGCCCGTTATCCAAGCACGGACTCGCCCGCGACGGGGAGCTCGCCTTTCGATGCGGCGCCCTTAGAGCGCAACCCAGCCGGCCGGCGGCTTGCGGCCGGGGTGGAGCGCGCCGCAATGCTTGCAGGTGCGGGCCTTCTCGTCCGCGAAGAAGGCTTCGTAGAGCGGCGGCAGGTCCTTCACGAGGTCCTCGACCGTGACCTCGATGCGGTGCACGAGGCCCTGGCATTCGAAGCAGTACCATTCGAAGCCGTCGACCTGGCCGGCATGGCGCGCCGGCTCGACCACGAGCCCAATCGAGCCTTCCTGCGGGCGTTGCGGGGAATGGCGCACATGCGGCGGCAGCAGGAAGACGTCGCCCTCGCGGATCGTCACGTCGTAGTGCTTCCCGTTGTCGACCAGCTTCAACATCATGTCGCCCTTGAGCTGATAGAAGAACTCTTCCACCGGGTCGTCATGATAGTCGGCGCGCTGGTTCGGGCCGCCGACGACCATCACGGTCATCTGGCCGTCGTCGAACACCTTCTTGTTGCCGACGGGCGGCTTGAGCAGGTGCTGGTGCTCCGCGATCCATTTCTTGAAGTTGAAGGCCTTGAGCCGTCCTTCGGTCGCCATCTCACCTCTCCCGCTGTCGTCTCAGATATCGATTGGTTGCTCGGAAACACGCCGTCATCCCGGGCTTGACCCGGGATCCATTCCGGAGCGCTTCCGAAGAAGGTTCAGGCATGGATCCCGGCTCTACGCTTCGCTCCGGCCGGGATGACCCGTGTTTTCCGACAGGCGCCAACATGCCTCTAGCCGGCCTTGGCGAGCGGCGCCTTGCCCAGGCCGCAGGCTTCGAAGGCGGCACGCGTCGCGGCCTTCTCGGCCTCGGTCAGCTCCAGCATCGGCGGGCGGACGCGTCCGCCGACCTGCCCGAGCAGCTCCTGCCAGTATTTCTGGTGCGCATGCGGCTTCTCGGCCGGGCGCGTGCCGCGCAGGGCCTCACGCACCGGGTCCAGGCTGTCGCGGATGGCGCGGGCCTTCTCGGCCTCGCCGCGGAAGGCGAGATCGGTGTATTCGCGCATGCGCCGGTCGTTCGCCGTCTGGATCAGGTAGGGCGGCGAGGAGCAGAGATAGAGCTGCCAGCCGAGCTCGAGGATGTTGTCGAGCCATTCCTCCTCGGACGCCGTGCTGACCAGGATGCGGTCGCCGGCGAGCCGCGTCAGCTCCGCATACATCGGCCGCGGCACGCTGTACTTGATCGCGACGACGTTCTCGATATCGGCGAGCCGATTGCAGAGCTGGGGGCTCATCAGATAGCCGGAATCCGGGTGGCTCCAGAGCGCGATGCCGATATCGATCTTCTCGGCGATGGTCCGGTAATATTCGTAGAGCGTCTCGTCCTGCGCCTTGAAAAAATGCAGGATCGGCGCGTGCACGACGATGTAGTCGGCGCCGACCTTCTGGGCGTGCTTCGCCAGATCGATGACGACGTCCATGTTCTGGTCGGAGCAGGACATGATGGTCTGGCCGCGGCCGGCGGAGGCCTCGACCGCCAGCTCGAAATTGCGCTTGCGCTCCTCGATCGACATCGAGAAGAACTCGCCCTGCTTGCCGGCGATGAACAGGCCGTCGATCTTGAGGTCTTCGAGCCAGTGGCGGATGTTCTGCCTGAAGCCGTCCTCGTCGATCGCGAGGGTATCGGTGAAGGGCGTGAGCGCGGCCGCCCAGATGCCCTTCATATGGGCGCGGGCATAGGCCTTGGCGTCCTTCTTGGCGTATTTCATCAGGCCGGCTCCCGCATTCCGGAGCGGTTCGGGCGGAAGCGGCTTTCGTGAGACGCGCCCCTTGCGCGCCATCATCCGAAATGCCCTTGCCCGACAACCTCTCCCAGGCAGCCCGACATGCATGTCGGGCGATGAGGGATGATGGCATGAGAGCCGGGGTATACGGCAACTCGTAACATTCGTATGAATTCGGAAGCTATTCTTATAAATCGGAAAATCCATGGCGATCACGTTGCGCCAGATCCAGGCCTTCCTGGCCGTGACCGAGCAGGGCACCTTCACCAAGGCGGCCGAGCGCCTGAACATGGCGCAGCCGGCCCTGTCCCAGCTCGTGCGCGATCTGGAGCGGGAACTCGGCATCCGCGTGCTCGACCGCACGACGCGGCGCGTCGAGCTGACCGAGGGCGGGCGCGAGTTCCATGGGGCTGCGCTGAAGATCGTGCAGGATCTCGATACCGCCGTGCTGAATGCCAATGGCCTGGCCGAGCGTCGTCGAGGCCGGATCGTGGTGGCGGTGCCGCCCTTGCTCGCGGCGGTGATCATGCCGCCGACGATCGTGGCGCTGCAGCAGAAATATCCCGGCCTGCAGGTCGCGATCATCGATGCGCGCAACGACCTCGTCGTCGAGGCCGTGCGTTTCGGCAAGGCCGATTGCGGCGTCGGCACTTTCCCGGCGCTCGACGACACGATCGAGCGCACGACGCTCGCCCGCGACAGCCTGATGTTGTTCTGCGGTCGGGGCAGTCGCTTCGCCGCATGCGATTCGGTGGCGTGGCGCGATCTCGCCGACGAGCCGCTGGTGACGCTGACCCGCGACAGCGGCATCCGCCTGCTCGCCGAGGTCGGCTATGAGACCGCCGAGATCACGCTGAAGCCGGCCTATGAGGTGACGCAGATCACGACCGCGCTGGCGCTGGTCGAGGCCGGGCTCGGCATCGCGGTGTTGCCGACCTATGCGCGGGCGGTGGCGCCGGCCTCGGTGCTGGTGCGGCCACTGACCGAGCCGTCGATCGCGCGGGACATCGTGATGATTCGCCTTGGCGGGCGTTCTGCCTCGCCGGCGCTCTCTGCCTTCGAGGGGTTGCTGCGCCGCTTCGTGCGCCAGCTCGCGCCGAGCGAAGCGGATTGAGGAGCCGTGCGCAGGCCTCGTCCGCCGTCATTGCGAGGAGCGAAGCGACGAAGCAATCCAGGGGGACTGGGCTCAGGTGTTCCACCCAGTCCCCCTGGATTGCTTCGCTGCGCTCGCAATGACGGTGAGGTGAGAAGACCCCGAAAAGCAAAAAGGCCGCCCGGTGAGGCGGCCTTTCGTCCCTGTATTGCAAGGGCATCAAATGGTGGGCGCGACAGGGATCGAACCTGTGACCCCTACGATGTCAACGTAGTGCTCTCCCGCTGAGCTACGCGCCCGTCGCCGCCCTGAGGTGGCTTCCGGAAGCGTGTCCGGGCCGTGTGGGCCGCGATCACGCTGCGAGTGAGGGGGCTATAGCGGCTCGCTTCGCGGGTGGCAAGGCGTTTGCCGCATAAATTCTCACGAGGCTGTTGGCATCTGCCGGAGCGAGATGCCGAACCGGCTTTCAGGCGGCCAGCAGCTTCTCCACCTCGCTGACGAGTTCGCGCAGGTGGAAGGGCTTGGAGAGCACCTTCGCATCCTTCGGCGTCTGCGAATCGGGATTGAGCGCCACGGCGGCAAAGCCCGTGATGAACATCACCTTGATGTCGGGATCGAGCTCGGTGGCGCGGCGCGCCAGCTCGATGCCGTCCAT
>NZ_CAMFJF010000121.1 GCF_945956895.1 uncultured Allobosea sp.
GGCCGATGATCTCGTAGCCGCGATAGGAGCCGCGGATCGGCTCGCGCAACTCGATCCGGTAATTCGCGAGATCAGCCTGGTCGATCAGCCCGCCATTCGCCGCCATGTAGTCGGTCAGCGCCCGTCCGAGCTTGCCGCCATAGAGCGCCTCGGGCCCTTCCGCCGCGATCAACTTCAGGCTCGCCGCATAGTCGGATTGAACCAGCCGCATGCCCGGCTGGAGCGGCTGTCCGCCCGGCAACAGCATCGCCGCGAGGCCGGGATCGCGGGCGAGATCGGCCGCATTGTCGGTGATGCAGTTCGAGAGATAGGGCGTGACCACGAAGCCGCGCTCCGCCAGCCCGATCGCCGGCTGGAGAACATCGGCCAGCGCCAGCGTGCCGAAGCGGGCAAGCGCCTCGCACCAGCCCTTGAGCGCGCCGGGAACCGCGACCGCCTTGGCGCCGACCACGTTCTCGCGGTCGCGCGTGTCGCGCTGCTTGCCGATCTCGTCGGACAGGCACTCATACATGTCGGCCGTCGCTTGGCCCGGCGCGGTCGAGAGATTGTCGATCACGACATGGCGCCCGTCGGCGAGCCGGATATGGCTTAAGCCACCGCCGAGAATGCCGACCATCATCGGCTCGGCCACCGTCAGCGCAAAAAGCGAGGCGACGGCCGCATCGATGGCATTGCCGCCGGCGAGCAGCATCTGCGCGCCGGCCGCCGAGGCGAGCGGATGGTTGGTGACGACCATGCCGCGCGAGCCGGTCGCCGGCTTCTTCTCGCAGGTGAAATCGGCGACGCGCGGGACGGAAACGGGAGCGTTCATGATCGGCCTCGTCAGCCCTTCGCCGCGGCGATGGCGTCGAGCACCATCTTGGTCGCACCGGAGATGTCGCCGAGCTTCTCGCCCATCTTGACCCGGTTCTGCGTCTTCTCGCCGCGCTCCTGCCGGGCGATGGCGGCGTCCGCGATCGCCTCGGCCTCGGCGCGGGGCAGCACCAGCACGCCGGATTCGTCGGCAAGGATGACGTCGCCGGCCTTGACCGGGACATTGCCGCAGGAGATCGGCAGGTTGAGCGTGCCGCCGAGATTGTAGAGCCTTGTCGTGATCGGCGACATGCCGCGGCACCACATCGGGAAATCGGAATCCTCGATCTCGGTGAGGTCGGTGCAGGGTCCGTCGACGATACCGCCGACCGCGCCGGCCGCCTTGGCCGCGACGGTGACGCCGCCGCCCCAGCAGGCATGCTTGTCGTCGCCGAGACGGTCGACGACGAGGATATCGCCGGGGCGCAGCAGGCCGAGCGTGTGATGCAGCAGGGTCGAATCCTGGCCGGGGATCGCCAGCGTCACCGCCGCGGCGGCGATGCGCTTGCCGCGCAGCAGCGGCTGGATACGGCGATCCATGAAGCCCCAGTGCTGGGAATGGCCGATGGTCGCGGTCTCGACCTTCTGCAGCTTCTCGACCAGCGCCGCCGGGAGCTGCTCAGGCATGGCTTCGATGCGATAATCGGGCATGAATTTCTCCTACTTTCCAACAGCACGGGCGACGCCGACCAGGCGTTCGACCACGAGAACGACGGCGAGCGTCGCGACGATGAGCACCACGGACAAGGCCGCGATGAGCGGATCGGTGCGCCCTTCGACATAGCGCACCATCTCGACCGGCAAGGTCGAGGCACGCGGGCCGGCGATGAACAGCGAGATCACCGTCTCGTCGAAGGAGAGCAGGAAGGACAGGCAGGCGCAGGCGATGAGGCCGGGTGTCGCCAGAGGCAGCGTCACCCGTCGCACCACCCGCCAGGGCGTGGCGCCGAGCGTCGCGGCGGCCGCCTCGATATCATCCGGCAGGTTGGCGAGCGCCGTCGTCATCATCCGGATCACGAAGGGCACGGTCACCGTCATATGGCCGAACACGAGCCCGGGCAGCGTCGCGGTCAGCTTCAACGGCGAGAAGAACAGCAGCAATGCGAGGCCGGTGATCAAGGTCGGCAGCAGCAGCGGCGCCAGGAAGAAGCTCGTCAACGCCGTCTTGCCCGAGAACTGGCCCTTGGCGAGCGCGAGCGCCGAGGGCACGCCGACCGCGAGCGACAGCAGCGTCACCACCGCCGCGACCTGCACGCTGAGCCAGAGCGCCGCCAGCAGCGGTCCGTTGCCCGCGAGCTGCCTGAACCAGCGCAGCGAATAGCCGGAGGGCGGGAACAGGATGAAATTGTCCGCCGAGAAGGACAGCATGACGACGACGACGATCGGCGCCAGGATCATCGCATAGACCAGCGCCGCGAAGCTGGAGAGAACGCGCCCCGCCCCGGTCATCGCTGCAGCCTCCGTGCCACCAGGTTGGAGACCACGAGCAGGGCCAGCAGCAGCACCAGCGTGTAGATCGCCAGCACCGCCGCGACCGGCCAGTTGGTATTGGTCGTCGCCTGCTCGAAGATCTCCGTCGCCAGCACGAAGACGCGCCCGCCGCCCAAGAGCTTGGGCGTGATATAGGCCGACATCGACAGAACGAAGCCCAAGCCCGCCGCCAACGCGATCGCCGGCAGGCTGAGCGGCAGCGTGACGCGCCTGAACGTGCGGAACGGCGAGGCACCGAGCGAGCGCGCCGCTTCCTCCAGCGTGCGGTCGAGCCGGCCGAAGCCGGCGAGCAGCGCCAGGATCATATAGGGCATGATGCTTTCGGCGAGGCCGATGGTGACACCGGTCCAGTTGAAGACGAGCTTCAGCGGCGTCGAGATCAGACCGAGCGATTGCAGCGTCGTGTTGACCAGTCCGCGATCGCCGAGAATGGCGAGCCAGCCGAACACGCGCACCACGCCGGAGACCAGCATCGGCATGATCGCGACCACCGCGAGCAAGCCGCGAAAGCGGGAATCGGTACGGAACAGGAAAAGCGAGACGGGATAGGCCATGCAGAGCGCGATCAGCGTTGAGACCGCCGAAAGCCAGAGCGAGTTCAGCGTCAGTTCGAAGGTGAAGCTGTCATGGAAGGTGGCGCGCCAGGTCTCCAGCGACCAGGCCTCGACCATAGCCCCGGTCGGCCCGACCTCGTTGAAGGCGTTGCGGAACAGCCCGAGCGACGGCAAGACATAGATGGCGAGCAGGAAAAGCGTCGCCGGGATCAGCAGCAGCGGCAGGCGGCGCGAGGCGGTCATGACGCCTCGCGTGCGAAGACTCGGCTTTCGCCACGCGGCCAGACGATAGCGACTTCGCTGCCCTCGGCCGGCGCGGCCGAACCCGAAGGCATCTCGACCGTGAGCTGGCCGCCGGCCCCCTCCACCAGCACCTCGACATGGTCGCCGACGAAGACGCTGCGCAGCACGCGTCCGGTCAGGCGCGCCGTGTCGCCGCTGATCGGTTCGGAAACAGGGACAATCCGCATGCGTTGAGGCCGGACGAAGAGATCGGCATTCTCGGCGGACTCGACCGGCACGAGCTGTTCCCAGACCGTCGCGCGACCTTGTGCGTCGCGGGCGAGCGGCAGGACATTGGCACGCCCGACGAACTCGGCCACGAAGCGCGTCGCTGGCCGGTCATAAATGTCCTCGGCGCTGCCGATCTGGGCGATGCGGCCGCGATGCATCACCGCGATCCGGTCGCACATCGTCAGCGCCTCGACCTGGTCATGCGTGACGAAGAGCGTGGTGATGCCGAGCGTGCGCTGGATCGAGCGGATCTCGTGGCGCATCGCGTCGCGCAGCTTGGCGTCGAGATTGGACAGGGATTCGTCGAGCAGCAGCACGGAAGGCTGGATCACCAGCGCGCGGGCCAGCGCGACGCGCTGCTGCTGGCCGCCCGAAAGTTCCTTCGGGCGGCGTTGCTCGAGGCCGCTGAGACGCACCAGCGCCAGCCCCTCCTGAACGCGCTTCTCGGTCTCACTGCGGGAGGCGCCACGCTCCTCCAGCCCGAAGGCGATGTTGCGCCCCACCGAGAGATGCGGGAACAGCGCATAGGACTGGAAGACATAGCCCATGTTGCGCTTATGGGCCGGCAGCCGCGTGATCTCGTTGCCGTCGAGCGTCATCGTGCCGTGGTTCGGCTCAATCAGCCCGGCCAGCATGCGCAAGGTCGTGGTCTTGCCGCAGCCGGAGGGGCCGAGCAGCGCGACGGCCTCGCCCTGTTCCACCGAGAGCGAGACGTCGTCGACTGCGACCGAGTTGCCGTAGCGCTTCTGCAGCCCGGCGAGTTCGAGATAGCTCATCGCCTGCCGCTCAACGTGCCGCCGCAATGACCTCGCGCCGCCAGCGGTTGTTCCACTGGTCGCGCACCTTGAGGACCTCGTTCCAGTCGACCGGGATCATGCGCGCGCGGTTCTCGGGCGAGGCGGCCGTGCGTGCCAGAGCCTTGGCGTCGATCTGCGCCTTGGCATTGGTCGGCGCATAGAACATCCGCTCGGTGAAAGCCTTCTGCGCGCCCTGCGACAGCGCATGCGCGACGAAGGCCGCGGCTGCGGCACGGTTCTTCGAGCCGGCGGTGAGGTTGATGGTGTTGACCTGGAAGACCGAGCCTTCCGGCGGCAGCAGAGCATTGATCTTGCCGCCGGTCTGGTCGGAATAGAGCTGAGCCCGGGCGTTCCAGCCGGTCGCGACCTTCGCCACCCCGTTCAGGATCAGCGAATAGCCATCGGGATTCGGTTCGAAGGTGGTGACGCCTGGCGCGAGCTCCTTCAGCTTTTTCATCGCGGCGTCGATCGACTTGCGGTAGTCGCCGCCCGCCATCTTCTCGACCATGGCCGTCAGCGCCAGGCCCTGGATGTTCGGTGGCGCGGCGAGGGCGATCTGGCCTTTGAGGTCCGGCCGCCAGAGATCGGCGAGCTTCGCGAGCTGGGGCTTCAGCGACGCGTCCTGGACGATGACGAGATGGTCGAAGGTCACGGCCGGGCCGAAATCGCCGCCGGCCGCGCGCGCTTCCGGCAAAAGCTCGTTCAGCACCGGGAACTCGGAGGGGTTGAGTTTCTCGAACAGCCCCTCGAGATTGCCGATGCTGGAGGTGGTGATGTCCATGATCGCCACGTCAGTCTGCGGATCGGCCTTCTGCGCCCTGACGCTGCCGATCATCTGGGCCGAGGTGCCGCCGGGCACATAGTTCACCTTGACGCCGGGATGCGCCTGCAGGAACGGCTCGATCACTGCCTTGGTGTAGTTGTCCTGGAAGATGCCGGCATAGGACATCAGCGTGATCTGCCCCGAGAGCGTCTGTGCCCGCAGGACGGCCGGCATCGCGATGGTCGCGAGGCCGGACTGGATGGCGAGGCGGCGGGTGAGCATGAAAATCTCCTGCTGTGGCGCCGCCTCGGGCGGCTGGTTGGCGAGCTGTCGGCTCAGGCCGGGACTTTGGATGCGAAATGCGCGATGAAGCGGGCGCAGACATCGGTCAGCTTCTCCGCCAGCTTCACGCCGGTCTCGGCCGAGCAGAGTGTCGGATCGCCCTTGCCGACGCCGTCATGATAGACCTCGTCGTACTCATGCGGCACGCCCACTTCGGCGCCGTCGAAGCTCGCGGTGCCGAGCCCCGTGAAGGGCAGGTCGAGGATGGGGTCGCGCTTCATCGGCTTGCCGGCCGGGATGAGGTCGGGCCGCATCAGCTCGGGGAACAGGTGCAGGCCGAGGCTGGTCAGCGGGTCGGCGCCGTGGCCGGAAACCTTCGCCGACTTCTCGGCGCCGACGATACCCGGCAGCATGCCATAGGCGATGCGCCAGAGATAAAGGCTCGGCAGCACGATGCGCTCGCGCTGGTAGAGTTCGCGCGCGACTTCCGAGATCGGGCCGACATTGCCGCCATGGCCGTTGATCACGATGATCCGGGTCAGCCCGTTGCGATGCAGCGAGTCGACCATCTCGGCGATGACCGCCGTCAGCGTGCCCTGCGAGATGGCGATGCCGCCGATCATCGGACCGAACCAGTC
>NZ_CAMFJF010000122.1 GCF_945956895.1 uncultured Allobosea sp.
GCTGGGCATAGATCTCGCCCGCCGACTTGCGGGTCATCGCGACCTTGATGCCGGTTTCCTTCTCGAAGGCGTTCGACATGGCGCGGCACCATTCTTCCTGGACGCCGCAATACATGACGAGCGAGCCCTGAGCGCGGGCAGGCGTAGCGGCGAAGGCCGCCGTGGCGAGCGCGGCGAAAAGCCCCGCCTTGAGCCATGATGTCGTCTTCATAGGAACCTCCCTGTTCGGATCTTTCATTTCTTGTCGCTTGAGACGAAGCTGAGATGAATTTTTGCGAAAGATCAATGGAATAAGACGCTGGCTAAATGATTCCGGTGATCTCCCGCAGGGGCGCCGCGAGGCCCGGCGTGCAGCACAGGATCGGGTTACCCTTGGCGATGCCCTCGCCGGCGAAGAAGTCGTTGATGGAGGCGCCCGCCTCGCTGGCGATGACGATTCCGGCCGCGACGTCCCAGGCATTGATATGCAATTCGGCATAGGCATCGCTTGAGCCATTGGCGACATGGCAGAGGCCGAGCGTGCCGGAGCCGCCCCGCTTCATCGCGGCGCCTGCGGCATAGCCGCGCTCGATCACCTTGAGATAGTTCTGCGCCGGCACGCGGGTCGACCAACCGAGCTCGACCGAAGCGCGGGCAATATCGGCCGCGCCGGAGACCTTGATCGGATCGCCGTTCAGCTTAGCGCCGGCACCGCGCCGCGCAGCATAGACCTCGCCCAGAGCGGGAGCCGCAACGACGCCGATCTCGGGCCTGCGGTTCACCAGGAAGCCGATGGAAATGCACCAGTTGCGGTCGCCATGGGCGAAATTGGCAGTGCCGTCGATCGGATCAAGAATCCAGACCGCATCGGAAGCCTGGCCGCCCCCCTCCTCGCCGATGACGGTGTCGTTCGGGAAAAGCTCCGAGAGGCGGCGGCGCAGGAAGTCCTCGACCTTGCCGTCGGCGACGGTCAGCCAGTCCTGCGCACCCTTCATGGTGATGCCGAGCGACTCGCGCTTGTTGAAATAGCCCAGCGCCAGATGGCTCGCCTCGCTGGCGAGACCCAGCGCCGCATAATAGCGCAGATCGCGCTCCGCCGGGGTCATCACTTCGCTCCCAGATCGACGCGGACGGGCTTGCCGGTCTGGGCGGATTCGGTCGCGGCATCGGCGAGGATCTGCGCCTTCAGGCCATCGAGCCCGGTCGGGGACGGCGCGGCCTTGCCGTTGCAGGCAGCGATGAAGGCGTCGAGCTCGGCACGATAGGCCGCGGCATAGCGCTCGAGGAAGAAATTCTGCACGGGATCGGCGCGGAAGCCCTGCCCCGTCGCGACCTCGACAGTCGTCTCGTGGATATTGCCGGCACGCAGCATGCCCTTCGAGCCGTGCACCTCGATGCGCTGGTCGTAGCCATAGGTGGCGCGGCGCGAATTCGAGATCTGGGCGATGCGGCCCGAAGCCGTCTTCATGATCACGGCCGCGGTATCGACATCGCCGGCCTCGCCGATCGCCTTGTCGACGAGCGCGGAGCCGAGGGCGAAGACCTCGACCGGCTCCTCGGCGAGCAGGAAGCGCGCCATGTCGAAATCATGGATCATCATGTCGCGGAAGAGCCCGCCGGAGCGCTTGACGTAATCGACCGGCGGCGGCGAGGGATCGCGCGAGATCACAGTGACGATCTCGATCGCGCCGGCTTCGCCTGCACGCAGACGCTTCTCCAGCGCGGCGAAATTCGGATCGAAGCGGCGGTTGAAGCCGATCATCAGCGGCTTGCCGGACTTCTCGACCGTCGCGAGGCAGCGGCGGATGCGGGCGGCGTCGAGATCGACCGGCTTCTCGCAGAACACCGCCTTGCCGGCGGAAACCGCCTGCTCGATCAGGTCGGCATGGGTGTCGGTCGGCGTGCAGATCAAAACCGCGTCGATCGCGGCATCGGCGAGGATCGCCTCGGTTGTCGCAGCCTTCGCGCCGGTCGCGGCAGCGAGCGAGGCGGCAGCCTCCGGCATCGCGTCGGTGACAGCGACGAGCTCGGCATCGCCGCGCGCCGCGACGTTCAGCCCATGGATGCGCCCGATGCGGCCGGCGCCCAGCAATCCGATCTTCATGGTCTTCGTCATTCCCGTCACGTCTTGTCAGGCTGTCTTGCGGTCAGTGCGCCGCGGTGCAATCCGGCGGCTAGTCGTGCGCGCCGAGAATGGTCTGGTCGAAATCGATATTGGAGCCGGTCATCAGGCCCGACTCGGCCGAGGCGAGATAGGCGACCGCCTTGGCGACCTCGCGCGGATCGATCAGGCGACCAAAGGGCTGCGAGGCATTGGCCTGCTCTAGCCAGCCATCCTGCGCATCGTGGCGCAGCTTCATGATCGCGTCCTCGCCCGGCGTCGCCATCCAGCCGATATTCAGGCCATTGACGCGGATGCGGTGCTTCAGCAGCCCATAGGCCGCATTCTTCGTCAAAGCGGCCAGGGCCGCTTTCGAGACGCTGTAGGCCGAGAGGAAAGGCTGGCCGCCATGGGCCGACATCGACTGGATATTGACGACGGCGCCGGGAATATCCTGCCGGCGCATCAGATCGGCCGCATCCTGAATCAGAAAGAAGGGCGCGCGCAGATTCACCGCCATGATGCGCTCATAGAGCTCAGGCGACGTGTCGAAGATGGTGCCACGATCGGTATCGCCGGCGGCATTCACGAGGATGTCGAGATGGCCGAAGGCCCGCTCGGCTGCCGGCACGACCTGCCGGACCGCGTCGAGATCGGCGAGATCGACCTGGTGGAAACGGGCCTCGCAACCCGCAGTGCGCAGGCTCTCCGCAACCGCCTCGCCGCGCGCCGCATTGCGCCCGGTCAGCAGCAGCCCGCGCGCGCCGCGTTCGGCGAATTCGCGGGCGATCGCTTCGCCCAGCCCCTGGCTGCCGCCGGTGACGATGGCAACCTTGCCGTGAAGATCACGGCCGAACGAACCCGCTTGCGACAAGACCTGCCTCCCAAGGCGAAACGGCAGGAATTTTTTAGACATCCCGCTAGTTGGAATAAACATTCCATTCCTGGCATAGCCGAGTCAAGCCGAGGCGCGCAGCCCTGATCAAAACAGTGCCCGCCACGTTTGCATGCCAGCGACGACGCAGAGGATCCGCCGTGAGGCCACAAGCCACGCCCGATCGGCGCCTGCCGCCTATCCTCCATTTTTTGGAGGCCACCATCGTTCTCAACGAAAAGAAAACTGTCGTCTTCGTCGCTTAATCGGCATAACGTTGCTTCTCTTCGGTAAAAATCGGCGCATTCGTGCAATGATCGCCGTTCGGAAACCCGCCCCTCGCGGCAGACGCGCATCTGCCCTGCGCTGCACAGTTGACGCTTTCGTTGGCACATGCCTTGCTGGGCCATCAACGAGAACACGGTGCGAAGGCGCCGGGGATGATTTTTGTTTTTTAGGTGGAGGCTTCGATGAAAGAACAGGAAATCCGCGGCTTGGTCGCGGATGTGAAGGAAGGCACGCTGTCGCGACGCTCCTTCATGCAGAAAATGGCGGCGGTCGGCATTGCCGCGCCGATCGCAACCCAGATCCTGATCTGGAACGACGTCGCGATGGCGGATGCCACGCTCGAATACAAGCCGACCAAGGCTGGCGGCGGCGGTCCCCTCAAGATCCTGCTCTGGCAGGCTGCGACGCTGCTGAACCCGCATTTCGCCTCGGGCACCAAGGACCAGATCGCTTCGCGCATCTTCTACGAGCCCCTCGCCGGCTGGGACAAGGAAGGCAACCTCATTCCGTGCCTGGCGGCCGAAGTTCCGTCCCGCGCCAATGGCGGCCTCTCGGCCGACGGCCTGAGCGTCACTTGGAAGATCAAGCAGAACGTCAAATGGCATGACGGCAAGCCGCTGACCGCCGACGACGTCGTCTTCACCTGGGAATATGCCAAGGATCCGGCGACCGCCGCCTACACGACCGGCTCCTACAAGGACATCAAGGTCGAGAAGGTCGATGCCCACACCGTCAAGGTGATCTTCCAGCAGCCGACGCCGTTCTGGGCCGACCCCTTCGTCGGCACCGTCGGCCAGATCCTGCCGAAGCACCGCTTCGCCGACTATGTCGGCGCCAAGTCGCGCGAGGCGCCGGACAACCTGAAGCCGGTCGGTACCGGCCCCTACAAGTTCGTCGACTTCAAGCCGGGCGACGTCCTCACCGGCGAGCGCTTCTCCGATTATCACATCAAGAACCAGCCGCATTTCGACACGATCGAGGTCAAGGGTGGCGGTGACGCGGTCTCGGCGGCGCGCGCCGTGCTGCAGACCGGCGAATACGACTATGCCTGGAACCTGCAGGTCGAGGACGAGGTCCTCAAGCGCATGGAGACCGGCGGCCGCGGCAAGATCAGCGCGGTTCCCTCGGGCGATATCGAGTTCATCATCCTGAACACGACCGATCCGTGGACCGAGGTCGATGGCGAGCGCTCGAGCACCAAGACCAAGCACCCGACCCTGTCGGACCCGGCCGTGCGCCAGGCGATCAATCTCCTGATCGACCGCGACTCGGTCCAGAAGTTCATCTATGGCCGCGGCGGCACCTCGACGGCGAGCTTCGTGAACGAGCCCAAGCAGTTCAAGTCGACGAAGCTCAAATACGAGTTCAACATCGACAAGGCCAACAAGGTCCTCGACGACGCCGGCTGGAAGAAGGGCGCCGACGGCATCCGTGAAAAGGACGGCAAGAAGCTCAAATACGTCTACCAGACCTCGATCAACGCCCCGCGCCAGAAGACCCAGGCCATCATCAAGCAGGCCTGCCAGCGCGCCGGCATCGATCTGGAACTGAAGTCGGTGACGGCCTCGGTTTTCTTCTCGTCGGACGTTGCGAACCCCGACACCTACACCAAGCTCTACGTGGACATGGAAATGTACACGACGACGCAGCCGCAGCCCGATCCGGAGCGCTTCCTCAACCAGTTCGTCTCCTGGGAGATCGCCAACAAGGAGAACAAGTGGCTGGGCCGCAACGTCTCGCGCTACTCCGACCCGGCTGCCGACGAGGCCTACAAGGCCGCGCAGAAGGAGCTGGACCCGGCCAAGCGCGCCGCGTTCCTGATCAAGGTCAACGAGATCTTCTGCGAGGCCAACGTCATCCTGCCGCTGCTGTCGCGTACGCGCGTCGCCGCCGCGTTGAACAACCTGTCGCATGATCACAGCGGCTGGGACGTCGACAGCTGGAACATCGCGGCCTGGTATCGTAGCTAACATCCGATTCCCGTCACGGCGGCGCCAGCCGCCATGACGGGATGCCAACGCGCCGGCCCGCCCTGCGGCTTCATCAGCCACAGGACGGGCCGACCGTCATCGACACCAGTTCGCGGCCTTGCCGTGCGTACAGAGACCCATACATGGCGACATATCTCATCAGGCGGCTGCTCATCGCCATTCCAAGTCTACTCGGCATCAGCGTGATCCTGTTCACGATTCTGGCGCTCGCGCCGGGTGATCCGTTCTCGGAAATGGCGACGAACCCGAACGTACCGCCCGAGGTGCGCGAAGCCATCCGCGCCAGCTTCGGTCTCAACGACCCGATCATGGTTCGCTATCTGCGCTGGCTTTCTAACATGGCGCAGGGTGACTGGGGCTTCTCCTTCGCCAGCCGCATCAATGTCGACAAGCTGATCCTGCAGCGGGTTCCCACCACGCTCTTCGTCGTCGGCTCGTCCCAGATCCTGGCCCTGTGCGTCGCGCTGCCGGTCGGCATCTACGCGGCGACGCGGCCCTATTCGATCTTCGACCAGATCGCCAACACGCTCGCCTTCGTCGGCTTCTCGCTGC
>NZ_CAMFJF010000123.1 GCF_945956895.1 uncultured Allobosea sp.
CCTTCCTCGCCAACGGCAAGCCGGTCGAGTTCACGGTCTCCGCCTATCGCGGCGACCGCTATGATTTCGTCGCCACCCTGCAAGGGGAAGCCATGGGGCTGCAATCATGAGCCGGCAGGAACCTGCCACCTCCCGCATGGCGGCGGAGGTCAGCGAGATTCCGCAGGCGGCTGCGCGCCTCCTGCGCGAGGGGCGTGACGGTATCGCGCGTGTCGCCGCAGCGCTCGACATGCGCCGCGTCAGCCATGCGGTGGTCAGCGGCCGCGGCAGCTCCGGCCATGCCGGCACCTATCTGCGCTATCTCATCGAAACCCGCCTCGGTTTGAGCGCAGCGCCCGCGGCTCCTTCCGTGGTGACGCGCTATGGCGCGAATCCGCGCCTCGGCGAGGCACTCTACATCCTGATCTCGCAATCCGGCCGCAGCCCGGATCTCGTCACCGCGGCCGAGCAGGCGACCACGGCCGGCGCCCAGACCATCGCCATCGTCAACGACCCGGACTCGCCTGCCGCGCGCGCCTGCCGCCATGTCATCCCGATCGCCGCCGGCCCCGAGCTCGCCGTCGCAGCAACCAAGACGGTGGTGAACACCATGCTCGCCGGCTTGTTGCTGGTCGGCATGCTGGCCGAGGATAAGGCGCTCACCGCCTTAGCGGGGACGGCACCCGAGCGGCTGGCGCAGGCGCTCGCCCTCGACTGGTCGCCCTGGGCGCGCCGCCTGTCCCCTGCCCCCGCCGGCTTCGTGATCGGGCGCGGGCTCAGCCTCGGCCCAGCCCGCGAGGCGGCGTTGAAGGCCGCCGAAATCCTGGGCGTACCGGTGCTTGCCTATAGCGCCGCCGAGGTCCTGCATGGGCCGAAGGCGGCGATCCGCGGCGAGCATCCGATCCTCGGGCTCAATGCCGGCGGTGAGGTTTCCGACAGCATCGAGGACGCGCTGGCGACGCTTGGCCGGCAGGGCAGCCCGGTCTTCTCGGGCACCGGAGCACAGCCGAGCCTGCCCGGCCTCGGCCCGGGCGAACCGGCGCTCGACGCCATCGCGCAACTGGTGCCGGTCTATCGCGCGCTCGAAGCGGAAGCCCGACGGCTCGGCCGCAATGTCGACAGCCCGCCAGGGCTGCTCAAGGTCACGGAGACGCTCTGATGGCCGCCGCCCGGCAGGCTTGGCGCGCGAAGCGCCTGTTCGACGGCGCCGAGATCCTGGACGATCGGATCGTCGTCGCCGAGGACGGCATCGTCAGCGCGATCCTCCCGACCGACGCCAAGCCCGATTGCCCGGTCGAGGAGCTGCCCGAAGACGCCGTCCTGTCGCCGGGCTTCATCGACATCCAGGTCAATGGCGGCGGCGGCGCCATGCTGAACGACAGCCTGACGGTCGAGGGCATCGCCACGATCACAGCCGGCCATGCCCGCTTCGGCACCCGCTTCCTGCTGCCGACGCTGATCAGCGCCAGCCGCACCGATATCGCGCGTGCGATCGCCGCAGCACGCGAGGCGATCGCACAAGGCGTGCCCGGCGCTCTCGGAATTCACATCGAGGGGCCCTTCATCAACCCCGAGCGCAACGGTGCCCATCCGCTCGCCAACATGCTGCGGCCGGAGCCGTCGGATGTCGACCTTCTCACCGGGCTGGGGCCGACGGGCGCGACCCTGGTGACGCTCGCCCCTGAAATCGTTCCGCCGGGCTTCATCCGCGCATTGGTCGAACGCGGCATCAGGGTCTGCGCCGGCCATACCAACGCCACCGCGGCGGAGATGGCACGCGCCCATGCCGAGGGGCTTTCCGGCGTCACCCATCTGTTCAATGCCATGTCCCAACTCGGCTCGCGGGAGCCCGGCGTGGTCGGCGCGGCGATGTCCGATCTCGGTCTCGCCGCCGGGATCATCGCCGATGGCCACCACGTCGCCTGGCCCTCCTTCCAGGCGGCTTTCCGCGCCATCGGGCCGCA
The DNA here is from genome assembly GCF_945956895.1 of uncultured Allobosea sp. GTDB lineage: Bacteria > Pseudomonadota > Alphaproteobacteria > Rhizobiales > Beijerinckiaceae > Allobosea. The sequence goes on from NZ_CAMFJF010000123.1 coordinate 1,944, forward strand.
GCGGATGATGCTGGTGACCGATGCGATGGCGACGATCGGCTCGCCGCGCGATGCTTTCGAGCTCTTCGGCGAGACAATCCGTGTCAGCGAGGGGCGGCTGGTCAATGCCGAGGGCCGGCTGGCGGGCGCCCATCTCGACATGAACACCGCGATCCTCAACGCGCATCGCCATGGCGGCGCCACGCTGACGGAGGCTCTGGCAATGGCCAGCACGACGCCGGCGACCTATCTCGGCCTCTCCGGCAGCCATGGCCGGATCGCGCCGGGCCGGAAGGCGATCTTCTCCGTGCTGCAGACGGCAGCCTGACCCTCGGTCGGGCCTTTCCCATCGCCCCCGCCCCGCCCGCTACGCCCCGGCCGTGCCGAGTGTCAACGCCCCGTCGACGTTCAGACGGACGCGGCCTCTGCCGATGCGGACGAGGCGAAGCGGAGCCTGCTTTTCCTCGAGCCGGCGGCGCAGCAGCAGAAGCCGCGTTTCGAGATTGTCCTTGATATCGGGCATCCTGGCTCCGGCCGCCAATCGCATTTCCCGGTTCGTGAATTCGTTCCGCCCTTCCGCGAGATGCCATTCCACCATCAGGCGCAGCAGCGCGCCTGCAACGCCCTTCACGATATAGGTGCCGTCGACGAACACGCTGTCGTCATAGCGGTGATGAACCACGCTGATCTCACGTCCCACGGCAGTTGGAGCCGCAGATCGGGCGGCCTGCGCCGGCTCGGCAGCCGCGGCCTCCCGCTCGCTGTTGGCGAGAGCGCCGGCCGCCTGCCCTGCCAGGATTTCGAGGGCCGCCTCGTCATCCTCGCGAAAGGCCAGCCGTTCCGCGCTTTCGATGAAAAGCACGCCTTTCATCGTACCGCGGGCGATCATGGGCACCGCGATCTGGCTCATGGCCGCCGGCAATTGCGGAAAGGCGACGGTGCGTGTCAGGTTTTCGGCAGCCTCGGCCTCCTGGCCGATCGCCTCCCCGAAACGGCGCAGGCGGCTCATGTCGTTGACCTTGATCGTCCGGGCCGTCGCCGCAGCCGAGCCGATCAACCCTTCGCTGCCAGCGATTTCCGAGCCGAGGCCGGAGTGTTCGTAGCCGATGCTCCCGGCGGTGACCATGCAGCCGTGATGGCTGTCATGGATGAGGACGAGCGCGTTGCCATATCCCAGCACCTGTCGGACTGCTGCAAGCAGGCTGTCGATGATCCCGCCGGCGTCAGCCGCCTGCTCGACGGCCCTGATCGCCTCCGACAGGGCGGGGAGGCTGACGGGCGCCCGGCTGGCGGCGGCCGGTATCGTCTCGACATCGGAAGGGACCGCCTCGATCGCGTGCACCCGGAAGATATCCGCGCTCCGCAGCCGCATGACCTCGGACATGCCGACCTGCGCGCTGCTCGCCTTGAGCTGGAGCGCGATCCTGTCGAAGAGCGGGCCTGTATCGACGGAGCGCACGAAGCCGATATCGAGCAGGAACTGAGCGCCCGTGAAGCCATCGACCAGGATCAGCGTGACCTTGGGATTGGCGCGGATATTCGCCGCCGTCTTGGCGAAGAACTGGTTGGAGAGCGCCACATGCGCGTCGTCGACCCGCACCACATGGGAGAGGTAGGAGATGTTCGGCATGCCATCGGCCGAGGCCGTGGCGATGATCGAAGGGATGACGCCTTCGAAGCACGAGGCAAGGTCGGACAGGCGCAGGCTCATGGCGATCCCGCGCCCGCCAGCATCCCGGCCAGCGGGCCCGGCGTCTGGACATAGATCTCGCTGATCGCGAGCCGGGCGACCCGGATTCCGCGAGCGGTCAGCCAGGGCGGGATGATGTGTCGGGGAACGCCAAGGGCCTCAAGCTCGTTCGTCGCGGCCGCCATGAAGCGCTCGGCGCAGTCCCGGTGACGCGCCGTCGTTTCCTGCAGGCTGGCGCGCCCCTTGAGTTGAAAGCTCACATAGTCCGACGGGCTGACGAAGGTGGCCGCGACCCGGCCCGTCTGCCGGATATCGGCCTCCAGGCGCGGCGATTGCCAGGCGGAGAAGATCACGTCGATCGTCTCCCTGTCCTCCTGCACGTCGAAGCCGACGCCCCGCCCCGCGGATGGGCGCCCGCCCGCATCGGCCCCGGCGATGATGCACATCAGCGGTCGCCCGAGAAATTCGAGAAGCTTGTCGTCGAGCCGCACGGCCGCCCCCTCGCCTGCCCCAGGCTGCTTAGCAAGCTTTTAGGATATCGGGCCCGGGCTTGCACATTCATTTAGGAACGCCGGATCGCCCGGCGCGCTACAGGCAGCGAACTCTCGACCAGGCTCATCGAAAGGAGACCATGGGGTGTCGCATATGCCTTCAAGCGAAAACCGGATGACCTTGAGCGCCGGCCAGATCGACGCCTATCTCGCAAGGATCGGCATGGAACGGCCCGGCACTCTCGATCTCGCCAGCCTGTCGCAGCTCCACCGGGCTCACCTGATGGCCTTCACCTGGGAGGCGCTCGACGCCTTCATGGGCTGGCCCTCCTCGATCGCCCCCGCCTCGGCCTTCGCCAAGATGGTCGAGGGCCGACGCGGCGGCTGGTGCTTCGAAATGAACGGCCTGTTCGGTGCCGCGCTCGCCGCGCTCGGCTTCCGGGTGACCCGTCTTTGCGGCGGCGTCCATCGCGAGCTTCTGGGCGACGTCGCCATCGGCAATCACCTCACCCTGCGCGTCGACCTCGACCGTCCCTATATCGCCGAGGTCGGCCTGGCCGACGCCATTATCGCCCCCGTGCCGCTTGCGCTGGGGCCGATCAGACAGCGCGGGTTCGATTTTGCGATCACGCAGGCCGACGACGGCTGGCTGCGCTTCAACAACCATCCGCGCGGCATCGCCAAGAGCGTCGATTTCCGGGCCGATCACAGTGACGAGGCCGCCATGGAAATGGCGCATGGCTGGCTGACGACGGATCCGGGCTCGCCCTTCACCAACGCGCTCGCGGTCTTCCGACATACGGCGGATGGCTACATCGCCCTGCAGAACGACTGCCTGCGCCGCGTCTCCCCGGATGCCGCAAGCGAAGAGCGCATCGTCAGCGCGAGCCAACTCGCGGATATCTTCGAGGGCGTCTTCGAAATCGATGTCCCGCAATCCGATCGCGTCTGGGACAGGGTCCAGGCGATTGGCCGCGACAAGGCCGCCTGAACAGGTTCGGTCCTTCCAAGGCCACACAGGCGCGGGCTCGCTACCGGATATCCCGCGCACTCAGCCGGGGCCAGCTCCCGTCGGCGCGGGCGATATAGGTCTTCGTCCGCTTGAGCCAGGTCTTCCGCACGTCGAGATCGTAATTCAGGTAGAGCCGGCCATCGACGATCGACCAGGCATCCGGCTCGCTCTTCACGAGATAGCCGCGCGAGGTGCCATAGGCGCAGAAGCCGCCATAGGCCGGCAGGTAGCGCTCCGGATCGGCTTCGAACAGTGCCTTGTGCTCGGCGCTGCCGAAATGCCAGATCGCGCCGCCGTGCCGAACCGAGAATTCCGGCTTGCCGAGCCGCGGGCCACCGTCGCGAAAATAGGCGACGGGATCGTAGCCGCGGATCGCGACACCATTGGGCGAGCCGAGCGTGTTGACCGGGCGTGGTACCTCGGCGTTGGCCTCAGCCCCGGCAAGCAGCGCTGCAGCGGCGAGGCCTAGGAAGGCGCGTCGGTCGAGCATGGCGTCACCTCCCGCGCGCTTCCAGCGCCTCGAAGACATAGGCTGCGAGGTAGCCGTAGATCGCGTGGCCGATGAGGCTCATGAAGGACAGGCGCGGCACGTCGTTCAGCAGGAAATGCTGCCCGGCCAGCGGCGCGAAGAAGGCGAGCGCGATGAAATAGG
>NZ_CAMFJF010000124.1 GCF_945956895.1 uncultured Allobosea sp.
CCTTCGCCGCAACCTTTATCTTCTGGCTCAATCAATGAGTCCTGAGCCTAGCTCTCGCTGGATCAATGCGGGCGTGCAAACGGCCCCGCCGGCCAAAGACAGCGGGGCCTGAACTTAACTGTCAGGGTGATTTGGCCCGTTGCCCAGGAGCATAGCCAGAGGCTCCCGGATGGCCCTTTACGCTACCCTTGGCCTGCATCTGATGCCCCGGAGCGTATCCCGAGGCCCCACGATGGCCGGCGACGCTGCCTTTCGCCTGCATCTCTTGTCCCGGCGAAAGAGAGGATGCGCCTCGGCCCGCTGTTCCGCCCAGACCGCCGGAAGAGCCGCCACCGCGCCCGCCGCCTTGACCACCACCGTGGCCACCGCCATTCCCACCGCCAGCGCCGCCGCCTCCGTTACCGCCGCCTCCGCCGTTACCACCCCCACCTCCTCCGCCTCCGCCTCCGCCTCCGCCTCCTCCGCCTCCTCCGCCTCCACCAGCGGCCATAACATCAGGCGCGGCAGCCAAGGTGAGGGCTGTTAGGCCAGCAACGATTAGCGCGCGCCGGGTCGATTGGGGTTTCAGCATCGCGGTGTCCTCCTGTTGCGACCTCACAGGATTTTGCCCCAGGGCATGAACGGCGCCTGAACGCAGAAAGCCCGACAGCGGGCACAGGCCGCTTTCGACCCGCAACCGACGTCGGAAAGGCGCCTCCTCGCGCGTCTTAACGATCGGCGACCAGCGCTCGAACCCGCGGTTCATCCAACAGTAACCATCCAAGCCGATGTATCTGCTCAGGACTGCCTGAGAGATACCCGATGCTGACGCGCCGCTCGTTTACGTTGCCTGCCCTCTCCGTCGCGGCGGCGAGTCTCGCCGGCTGCGGATCGCGCAGCATCGTCGTGCTGCCAGAGCTCGGCACAAGCCCGATCGCCCCGCGCCCGCAGGGCCTCGTCACGCGCACGCTCGCCCGGCCGAACTATGCCGAGATCTATGCCGACTATCCCGGCGAGCGCTTTCCGATTTCGGCCATCGACCACCAGCGCATCGATCCCCGCTTCCTTCGCCAGACCGTCGCGTTTCCCCGTGACGACAAGCCGGGCTCCATCGTGGTCGATCCCGCCGGCTACCACCTCTATTTCGTCGAGTCCCCGCGCGTGGCGACGCAATATGGTGTCGGCGTCGGGCGCGAGGGCTTCGGCTGGTCCGGCGCGGCCCGGATCAACATGAAGCGCGACTGGGCCGACTGGGTCCCGCCTCCGGAGATGATCGCGCGCGACCCCGAGATCAGAGCCCAGCTCGAGCAGACGCCGCGCGGGCTCGGCGTGCGCGGCGGCTCGAAGAGCCCGCTGGGCGCGCGCACGATGTATCTCTTCGGCGAAGGACGCGACCTCGGCTACCGCATTCACGGCACATTCGAGCCCTACACGGTCGGCACGAATGTCTCGTCGGGCTGCATCCGCATGATCAACCAGGACATCGCGCATCTCTACGCGCGCGTCGCGCTCGGCACCCCGGTGACTGTGCTGCCTGCATGAGCACGGCCGGATGAACGGCAGCCCTCGGACCGGTTCATGTTCCGTTGAGCTTTTGTGTGATTTGAAGGGTATCGAAAGGAGTTTGCCATGCGCAAGCTGTTGATTTTCGCCACGATTGCAATCGGGAGCGCGCTCGCCGCGCCGGCCATGGCCTCCGAGGCCCTGCCGAGGAACCTGGCCGAACGCCTCGACAAGGCGCCCGCTGAATATTCCTGGTCGGCGGCGGCCGAGCGGCGGCACATGATCATGGAAGAGACCATGCGCCAGCAGCGCTACGGCCGCGGCTACGGCCCGCCGCGTGGCTATGGTCCGCCGCGCGGATATGGCTACGGCCCCGGTCCGGGCTGGGGCCCGCCGCCGCCGCGCTATTATGCTCCGCCCCCGCCGCCTCCCGGCTGGTGGTGATTTCCAGAGCGACGGGCAACCGTCGCTCTTTTTCTGCTATGCAGGCGCGCTTGCCAGCCGGGCCATCTGGCGGCAATCTCCGCGCGGCTAAGACATTCAACGATGCATGCCGGAGCAGAGCCTCGCCGGGCAGCAGGACATGGGAAGTCCAGGATCATGATCATCGATGGTAGGAATGCCGACGCCCGTCGGTCGGGCCTTGTCGACCGCCGCTCGTTTCTGGTCGGCTCGGCCGTCAGCGTCGGCGCGTTGGGCCTCGCCGGTTGCGCGGCGACGGACGGCATGAGCCTCGCCGAGGCGCAGCAGGTCTACGGGCCCGTGCCTGACAAGAAATTCGCGATTCCCGCAGCCGACGTCACCAAGGTCGACCGGAAATACTGGCGCCGCACCGTCCGCTACGAGACCAAGGAAGAGCCGGGCACGATTATCGTCGACCCGGCCAATTACTATGTCTATCGGATCGAGGGCGGCGGCAACGCCACCCGTTACGGCGCCAATGTCGGCCGCGACGGCTTCCGCTGGAACGGCGACGCCTATGTCGGGCGCAAGTCGGAATGGGCGACCTGGACCCCGCCTGCGGAGATGATCAAGCGCCAGCCCGAAGCGGCGAAATATGCGCGCGGCATGCCCGGCGGGCTCGACAACCCGCTCGGCGCTCGCACCCTGCACCTCTACCAGAATGGCCGTTACACGCTCTACACGATCTATGCCTCGAGCGACGAGGAATCGATCGGCTCCGGCATCACCAGCGGCTGCGTCGGACTGCTCAGCCAGGACATGATCGATCTCTACGACCAGACCCCGGTCAAGACGAAGGTCGTCGTCCTGCCGGCCTGAGCCAAGCGCGGCAGCAGCGTCTTGCCTTATTGAAAACCCCGGCCCTTGGCCGGGGTTTTTCATTGCGAGCGCGATCGTCTATCCCTGCCGGCATGACCGAGCTCGCCATCCGTGCAGCGGAGCAGACAGACCTGCCCGCGCTTCTGGACCTGTATCGCCATCTCATCCCGGAAGATGCGCACTGCCCGGACGACAAGGCCGCGGATATCCTGGAACGCCTCGCGAATTTCGAAGGCAGCGCCGTCCTGATCGCCCTCATCGGCACTGACCTCGTCGCGAGTTGCACCGTGATCGTCATCCCGAACCTCACGCGGGGCGGCACGCCCTACGCATTGATCGAGAATGTCGTCACTGATGCCGGCCATCGCAGCCGCGGGCTGGGAAAAGAGGTCCTCAAGGCTGCGCTCGATCGCGCCTGGGTCGCCGGATGCTACAAGGCGATGCTCATGACGGGCTCGAAGAAGCCCTCCACCCTGGCGTTCTACGAGGCTGCCGGCTTCGAGCAATCCAAGACCGGCTTTCAGGCCAGGCGGATTCCAGCACGCGCCGAATAGGCAACGGCTCCGCCCAACGAAAAACCCCGGCCTCGCAGCCGGGGTTCGCAAACGCAACTGAACTCTCGCAGCCTCGGCGGTCCTGCGACCGCCGGCCGGGATCACGCCTTCGGGGCAGCCGGGACGGCCTTCGAGACGATGCCTTCGAACGGCTTGTAGGCGTCCTTGGCGAGAGCAGTGTAGAGCTCGCCCATCTTGGTGAGCTGGGCGACGGCGCCCTCGAACGAGGTCTTGATGAAGTCGGCCTGGATCTCCAGGGCCTTGTCGAAGGTCTTCACGCCAGCGAGCTTCTCGAGCGTGGCGGTGCCGGCCTCGAAGGACTTCTTGGCATAGTCCGTGGTCTCGACGGCGATGGTCTGCACGCCCTTCGAGGTGGCGCCGAAAGCCTTCAGGGCAGCGTCGACGTTCTCTTTGGAAGCCTTCTGGATGGTCTCGAACTGCTGGATCATGGGTCGTCTCCTGGCACTCTGCGGTGCCGCCTCAGGTGAATGGGCCAGGACGGCCCGATACGCTGCCCCAAGGTCGTGTGAATGAGATCACCACCGGGGACTGCTCGCATATTGTGCATTGCAACATGAATGTCAAGAGAACGCTGCAATGCACCAAACGCAGATCGTTCCGTTAGCAACCGTTCAAGTTTTAACGGCTCCGTAACCGCATCCGCCTAACCTCTCCAACTGTGTCCCCTGCGCCACGATGAGCCAGGCGCGGGATCGGCCCATGTGTGAGTTCGAGGCGGGTTCATGTTGTCTGGTTGCGTTGGGTTGCGGCGGTCGCGTCTGCGGACCGTTGCGGGTCTGATCGGTGTCGTCGCCGTTGCGGCCACGATCGCCTCCTCCCCCGCCGAGGCGCGCAAGCGCCGTCACGCGGCCGGCGGCGGCTATACCCCCCCTTATGCCGCGATGGTGGTCGACGCGAAGACCGGCCGCACCTTGCATGCGGTCAACGAGGATGCCGCGCGCATCCCGGCCTCGCTGACCAAGGTCATGACGCTCTACATGCTGTTCGAGCAGATGGAGCGCGGCCGCTTCACCATGGATTCCGAGCTCAGGGTCTCGTCCTATGCGGCCTCGCAGCCGCCGACCAAGCTCGGCCTGCGCGCCGGCTCTACCATCGCGGTCGAGGACGTGATCAAGAGCATGATCACGCTCTCCGCCAACGATTCCTCGGTCGTCGTCGCCGAGAACATTGCCGGCTCCGAGGAGGCTTTCGCCGAGCAGATGACGCGCAAGGCGCGCTCGCTCGGCATGGGCTCGACCCGCTTCTACAACCCGCACGGTCTGCCCCATTCTCCGCCGAACATCACGACGGCGCGCGACCTCACGATCCTCGCGCGCGCCATCCAGGAGCGCTTCCCGAAATACTATCCGCTGTTCTCGACGCGGGCCTTCCAGTACGGCAGCCGCACCATCCGCGGCCATAACCGCCTGCTCGGCAAGGTCGAGGGCGTCGACGGCATCAAGACCGGCTACACCCGCGCCTCCGGCTTCAACCTGATGACCTCGGCCCGCTCCGAAGGCCGGCACGTCGTCTCCGTCGTGCTCGGCGGCCGCTCCGGCGCCTCGCGCGACAAGATCATGACCGATCTCGTGCTTGCCAGCCTGCCGCGCGCCTCGACCAGCGGCCGTTCCTCGGTGATGGTCGCCGAGGCCCCGGAACCGGAAGAGCGGCCGCGTTCGCTCCCGGTCCAGCAGGCCGCGGCCGAGCCGGCGCCGATCCCGGTGCCGCGTCCGCGCCAGCAACCGCAGGCTGAAGAACAGCCGCTGCCGGCCGCCGCCCGCGCCTATGCCCCGATGCCGACCACCACGCCGATCGCGCCGCCGCGCCCGGTCGCCGTCGCCGGTGGCCAGCCGCTCCAGATCTCCGGCATGCGCCCGGTCACCGCCACGACCACGCCGTCGGCCATGCGCTGGTCGATCGGCGCCCAGCCAGCCGATGCCAAGGTCCTGCGCCCGCCGGCGAATGTCGACGTCACCTCCTCGATCGCGAAGGTGCCCGAGCCCGCGGCCGAACCGGTGAAACTCGCCGAGGCCAAGGTTGAAGTTCCCGCTGCCCCCGTCGCCCGCAAGGTTGAGCCAGCTCCCGCCAAGGTTCAGGCGCCCGAGCCCGCCCCCGCGATGTCGCACCAGGCAGCGGTCATCGCCTCCGGCAAATGGGTGATCCAGCTCGGCGCCACCGACGACGAGGGCAAGGCCAAGGAAATCCTGGCCCGCGCCCGGGCCAAGGCCGCCAGCACGCTCGCCAGCGCCTCGCCCTTCACCGAGAAGGTCGCCAAGGGCGGCTCCACCCTCTTCCGGGCCCGTTTCGTCGGCTTCGACGACTCGAAGGACGCGCAGAACGCCTGCACCCAA
>NZ_CAMFJF010000125.1 GCF_945956895.1 uncultured Allobosea sp.
TGCATCGGCCGATGTTACGCCCCCGCGAGAGCCGCTTCCACGGCCTTGAGATCGAAGCCCTTGAGCCCGATCACGGTGAGGCGTCCGTCACGGGCTTCGTCGGCGCCCCAGGCCCGGTCGAAGTGATGGCCGACGCGCCGGCCGACGCCCTGCACGACGAGCCGCATCGGCTTGCCCGGCACGGCGGTGAAGCCCTTGAGCCGCAGTACGCCCTCGGCCTCGGCCGCCTTGGCGACGCGCGCCGAAAGCTCCTCCGGCGTGAGCCCCGCCGGCAGCGGTACGGCGAACGAGTCGAAATCGTCATGGTCGTGATCATGCTCGCCCTCGCCATGATGCGAGGGGCGGGCGGCGAGATCGCTCTCGGCGGCGGCGCCAAGACCGACGATCAGCGCCGGCTCGACCTTGCCATGGGCGGTCTCGACGATCTTGATCGCCTTCGGCAGATGCTCGGCGATCTCGGCCTTGACCCGCGCCCGGCCGGCTTCGTCGACGAGGTCGCTCTTGTTGAGCAGGATCAGGTCGGCGCAGAGGATCTGGTCCTCGAACACCTCCTCCAGAGGGTTGTCATGCTCGACCGAAGCATCGGCCGCCTTCTGCGCGGCGAGCGCCTCGGGATCATCGGCGAACTGGCCCTCGGCCACGGCGGGCCCGTCGACCACGGCGATGACACCGTCGACGGTGACGCGCGAGCGGATCGCCGGCCAGTTGAAGGCGGTGACGAGCGGCTTCGGCAAAGCGAGGCCGGAGGTCTCGATCAGGATATGCTCGGGCGGGTTCGGCCGGTTCAGCAGCTTCTCCAGCGCCGGCACGAAATCGTCGGCGACGGTGCAGCAGATGCAGCCGTTGGGCAGCTCGACCACGTCCTCGTCGCTGCAGCCGGCAATGCCGCAGCCCTTCAGGAACTCGCCGTCGAAGCCGAGATCGCCGAACTCGTTGACGAGCACGGCGAGCTTCTTGCCCTGTGCATTCTCAAGGAGATGGCGCACCAGCGTCGTCTTTCCGGCGCCGAGGAAGCCGGTGATGATCGTGCAGGGCGTCTTGCCCAGGTTCGCGGCCTGCGGAGCGTTCATGATGTCATCCTTGCTGGCGCGCCGGCAAAGGCGGCACGCGCGCGACCACGCCCTTGCGGAAGGACTGCGGCCGTTCTTTCCAGGGAACGATGCCATTGGCGCTGGCGGCGTAAGCCTCCGCGGCGCCGACGATCTCGTCGAGATGGGTATCGGTGTCGAGGTCGCCGATCAGATAGGTCCATTTGCCGTCGGCGCTGAGCGCGATGGTGCAGGGCCGCTTGCAGACGCAGAGGCACTCGACGGGCAGCACGGGGATCGTGCTGCCTTTGGCTTTGAGCTCGGCGGCGAGCCGCTCGGCCAGCGCCAGTCCCGGCTGGTCGTAACCTTCCGGGAGATCGGCGCGGGCGCGGCGGCAGGCCGTGCAGACATGGATGGTGAGGTCGCCCTCGGACATTGGCTTGCCTTCAGGCTTCCGCCGCCCGGCGGCTCACCCGGGGCCAGAGCGCGCCGACCATGAAGGCGGTGACGAGCCAGAGGGCCGCCTGGATGCCGAGCGAGAGCGACGCGAAATGCGCCGCGACTTCGGCCGGGACCTTGCTCTCCAGCGCGGCTGGGTGCGGGGCGCCGACGGCATGCGGCAGCAAGATCAGGACGATGGCGACGAGCTTCAGCCAGGGCTGCTCGAAACGCAGGAACAGGAAGAGCCCGGCCGCGGTGGCGATCGCCGTGGCAAGCCACCAGAGCTGGCGCTGCTCCAGCGCGGCCGAGGCGGCACCCGGCAATTCGGGAGCTAGACCCATCGCCGGGGCGAGACCGAGCGCGAGGAAGCCGCAGGCTCCCCAGACGAGCGCGCTGCGCTGGTCGATCGTATCGCCCGCCGCGATCATGCCGGCGAGCAGCAGCGCCGCGAAGCCGATTGCTGTCGCGATCGTCACAGCGCTGGTGAAGAACGTCCGCTGGAGGCCGTCCTGTGGCTTCCATTCGGCATGGTCGTGGCCGGGGGCGTCGCCGGCAGGGCCATGCGCGAGGATGATTTTCGCCTCGCCGTCAAAAGCAGCGAGCGTCGGCGCTTTCAGCGCGAGCGCCGCCTCAAAGGTCTCGGCCTTGAGGATCAGAGGGGTGGTGGTGACATGCTGCAGGGCGGCGACGATCAAGCCAGCCAGAAGCCCGGCCAGGATGCTGACCGTGAGAACACGCGTGACCATGGATGCTTTCCCTCAGTGGCAGGGAAAGGCGAGGCCGTGACGGGTGTCGTGCGCGGCGTTGTGGACGTTCGTCGAGGCCGCGAAGCCGGTCGTGTAGATCAGCGCGACGCCGATTACGAGCGCGGCGGCGACCGCCTTGACGCGTTCCGAAACGCTGAGTGTAGGGGTGGAAACCGAACCGGTGTTCATAGGCGTTCTCCGTGGCCGCCCCGCCGGCAGCCGGTTGGATCTCTGCGGGTTGACGGCAGGTCTCCTGGCTCGCGGATTTGGCGCCCTTTGCCGCCTTCCCGGAGCATGCGCTCCAGTGGCCGATGGCGAAGGACATCCGCTTACAGTTGCGGGGGCAGCCGCGGCATTGGGCCAAGCAAGCCCGCACCGCGTTCCCTTTTCACCTCCTCGCGGAGGCACCGTCAGCGATCATCATTAGCCATCGGCGGGCTGCTGTGCAATGCAAGAACGGTCCGACACATACACGCGGTCATCCCGGCCGGAGCGAAGCGAAGAGCCGGGATCCATGCCTGAACCTCTACCGGAAACGCTCCGGCATGGATCCCGGGTCTCCCTACGGTCGCCCGGGATGACGGTCAGTGAAACCAAGCCGCCGATGCAGTCACTTCCGATCCCCCATCTCACCCTCGTCCTCGGCGGCGCCCGCTCCGGCAAGAGCCGCCATGCCGAAGCGCTGATCGAAGCCCTGCCGGCGCCCTGGACCTATATCGCGACCGCGCAGGCCTATGACGACGAGATGCGGGAGCGCATTGCCGAGCACCGGGCGCGCCGGCCGTCAGGCTGGCAGATGGTCGATGCGCCGCTCGACCTGGCCGAGGCCATCGCCGCGCAGCCCCAGGGCCAGGCGATCCTGGTTGATTGCCTGACGCTTTGGCTGACCAATCTGATCCTCGCCGAGCGCGACACCGCCATCGCACGCGAGGCCCTGGTCGCCGCCTGCGAGCGCGTCTCGGCGCCGCTCGTGCTGGTCGGCAACGAGGTTGGCCTCGGTATCGTGCCGGAGAATGCGCTCGCCCGCCGCTTCCGCGACGAGGCCGGGCGGCTGCATCAGGCGCTTGCGGCGCGGGCGGCCCGCGTGATCTTCATGGTCGCCGGATTGCCGATGCGAGTGAAATGATGACGGACACTGATAACGCCGCCCGCCACAAGGCGAAAATGGAGAAGCGCAAGGCGGTGCAGGACGCCGAGGTCGCCTCCAAGACGCTGGAAAAGGGGCTGCTCATCGTCAATACCGGCCCCGGCAAGGGCAAGTCGACGGCGGCCTTCGGCCTGATTCTGCGGGCGCTCGGCCATGGCTGGCGCGTCGGCGTGGTGCAGTTCATCAAGGGCGCCTGGTCGACCGGGGAGCGCCGAGCGTTGGAGGCTTTCGGCGACCAGGTGAGCTGGCACAGCATGGGCGAGGGCTTCACCTGGGAGACACAGGACAAGGCCCGCGACATTGCCGCCGCCGAGCGCGCCTTCGCCAAGGCGAAGGAATTGATGGACGATCCGGAAATCCGCCTGCTGGTGCTCGACGAGCTCAACATCGCCCTGCGCTACGACTATCTGCCGCTCGCCGATGTCGTCGCAACGCTGGCCGCTCGTCGGCCGGACCTGCACATCGTCGTCACCGGCCGCAATGCCAAGCCTGAATTGATCGAGGCGGCCGATCTCGTCACCGAGATGACGCTGGTGAAGCACCACTTCGCGGCGGGCGTGAAGGCGCAGGAAGGAATCGAGTTCTAGGGCTGGACAGAAGCGCGCGGGCCTTCGGCGCTGGAGAAGCTCCGACCGCAGGCGCCACGGAGGCTTCGTTCGGCAGGGCATGTCAGAGAGGCAGATTCCGAACAGGATATAACCCATTTGGGAGATGGCCGTCGAAATCGCGATAGCTTAAGAAGGCGCGGTGCCTACAGAGTGCAAGCAATGTCCGATCGTTGCATGGTAGCTGGCTCCCGCCTCATACGCTGCGGAGACTCCGAAGGAATTTCGATTCGATTGCCGGAATGGTCGCACGACGATGCCGAGGTTTTCTGCCCTGGTTGTGGAGAAAGCCTGGGCACGATCGGACAACTGCGCGAGCTGCTTGTCGCCGCTCTTGCGGATGAATCGGATAGCTTCTCGGACAACGACAATTGAGGCTCTGAACGGACGCCCACATCGCCCAGCGCCGGCTGGGCGATCGGGCTTCCCGGCCGCGGGGGGGGGCGGTATTCGGGCGATAGCAGGCGGGCCGGACCCGTGCCGAGTCGGGACCGGCTCAGAGCAATATCGCGGCCGCCAGCAGCGTCGCCAGCGCCCAGAGCAATATGCAGGAGCGCTTGTAGAGCCGGAGCGCCCGGCGGATATCCGCCGCGCTGGCCTCAGACCTGCCATCCCCCATCCAGTGATCTTCGACGGGGGTTTCGCCATAGACGCGCGGTCCGGCGAGCTTGATATTCAGCGCCCCGGCCATCGCGGCTTCGGGCCAGCCGGCATTGGGCGAGCGATGCTTGCCGGCATCACGCCTGACGGCCCGCCAGGCCCCTTCGGCATTCGCCGGTCGGTCGAATACTGCCGAGACGATCAGCAGGAGCGCCGTCAGGCGCGAGGCCGGCAGGTTGACGAGGTCGTCGAGCCGGGCTGAAGCCCAGCCGAAGGCGAGATGGCGCGGCGTGCGGTGGCCGATCATCGAATCGGCGGTGTTGATCGCCTTGTAGGCGGCGATGCCCGGTAAGCCGCCGAGGCCCAGCCAGAACGCCGGCGCGACGATGCCGTCCGAGAAGTTCTCGGCGAGGCTTTCGATGGCGGCGCGCGCGACACCGGCCTCGTCCAGCGTTTGCGGATTGCGTCCGACGATCATCGAGACGGCGCGCCGACCGCCTTCGAGCCCATCCCGCTCCAAACCTTCGGCAACGCGGGCGACGTGCTCGTAGAGGCTGCGCTGGGCGATCAGCGTCGAGGCGATGAGCGCGAGCGGGACAAGGCCCAGCAGCCCGATGCTCAGGCACAGGTGCTGCACCAGCACGGACAGCGTGATGATGACGGCGAGCAGCGCTACCAAAGCCAGCACGCCCATCGCCTTGCGCGTGGTGAAGGAGGAGGTCTCCCGGTTGAGGCTCCCGTCGAGCATCCCGATCAGGCGGCCGATCCAGGTGACGGGATGGCCCATCACGGCATAGAAGCGCTGCGGATAGCCGAATGCTGCTTCGAGGGTCAGTGCGAGCACGAGCAGCGGCAGGCTGTCGGAGAGGTTCATGCGGGGCGCGGGGCAGGGTCGTGGCTGAGGACGGTATCTGGCATGGCGGCGATCTCGCCACGGCCCGCGCGCTCTTTCCGGAAGCACCCGGACCCTGGGTCGATCTCTCCACCGGGATCAATCCGATCCCCTATCCGCTTCCGGCGCTGCCGTTAAGCCTCTGGACGCG
>NZ_CAMFJF010000126.1 GCF_945956895.1 uncultured Allobosea sp.
GGCTGAGGTGACAGAGACCTCAGCCCGCTGCCATTTCAGCCCTTCGCCTTGCCGTATCCGCCGGCCGTCGGCGTGATCACCGTCACGGCCTCGCCGGCCTGGAGCAGGGTCTGGTCAGAGGGCTTCAGCTCCTCGACCGTCCCGGAGAGCCTGCGTACCAGCGTCTTGCCGAGTTCGCCCGGCTCGCCGCCATCCACGCCGAAGGGCCGGACCTTGCGGTGCGAGGCGAGGATCGCGCAATCCATCGTCTTGAGGAAGCGGATGGTGCGGCTGGTGCCGTCGCCCGCCGTCCATTCGCCCTTGCCGCCCGAGCCCTTCCGGATGTGGAAATCCTCCAGCACCACCGGGAAGCGCGTCTCCAGGATCTCCGGATCGGTCAGGCGCGAATTCGTCATGTGGACATGCACGCCCGAGGTGCCGTTGAAGCCGGGGCCAGCCGGCGAGCCCGAGCAGATCGTCTCGTAATACTGATACTGGTCGTTGCCGAAGGTCAGGTTGTTCATCGTGCCCTGCGAGCAGGACATCGCCTTGAGCGCACCGAACAATGTGTTCGTCACGGCCTGCGACACCTCGACATTGCCCGCGACCACCGCCGCCGGATAGCGCGGCGCCAGCATCGAACCATCCGGCACCACGATCTTGATCGGCCGGAGGCAGCCGGCGTTCATCGGGATCGCATCGTCGACCATGACCCGGAAGACATAGAGCACGGCGGCGCGCGTCACCGGCGCCGGGGCGTTGAAATTGTCCGGCCGCTGCTCCGAGGTGCCGGTGAAATCGACCGTCGCCTCGCGCTTCTCGCGGTCGATGGTGATCTTCACCTTGATCGCGCAGCCCTGATCCATCGGATAGGTGAATTCGGAATCGTGCAGCTTGGTGAGCAGCCGCGCGACACTCTCGGCCGCGTTGTCCTGGACATGGCCCATATAGGCCTGCACGACGTCGAGCCCGAAGGAGCCGATCATCTTCTTCAGCTCCGCCAGACCCTTCTCGTTGGCGGCGATCTGCGCCTTCAGGTCGTTGACGTTCTGCACGACGTTGCGGACCGGATAGCGCGCGCCGGTCAGGATCTTGACCAGCTCCTCCTCGCAGAAGCGGCCCTGATCGACGATCTTGAAATTGTCGATATAGACGCCCTCTTCCTCGATATTGGTCGCCAGCGGCGACATCGAACCCGGCGCGGTGCCGCCGACATCGGCATGGTGGCCGCGGCTCGCCACCCAGAACAGGATGTCCTTGTCCTCGGCATCGAAGACCGGGGTACAGACCGTGATGTCGGGCAGATGGGTGCCGCCATTATAGGGCGCGTTCAAGCAATAGACGTCGCCCGGCCTGATCACCGGATTATTGGCGATCACCGTCTCGACCGAACGGTCCATCGAGCCGAGATGCACCGGCATATGCGGGGCATTGGCGACGAGCGCGCCGGTCTGGTCGAACACCGCGCAGGAGAAGTCGAGCCGCTCCTTGATGTTCACGGAATAGGCGGTGTTCTGCAGCGTCACGCCCATCTGCTCGGCAATCGACATGAACAGGTTGTTGAAGATCTCGAGCATGACCGGATCGGCCTTGGTGCCGATCGCAGCCTGCTGGACCAATGCCTTGACGCGGACGAGGACGAGATGGTCCTTGGCCGTCAGCTTGGCGCTCCAGCCCTCCTCGACGACGACGGTCTGGTTCGGCTCGATGATGATCGCGGGTCCCGCGACGCTCGCGCCGGGCTTCATCGCCTCGCGCCGCACGATCGCCGCATCGTGCCACTGCCCCTTGGCGAAGAAACGGGTGCGCTCGGCGGCAACCGGCTCGCCGGCCTGCTCGGCCGCAGCAGCTTCCTCGAACTTCGCGCCACCGCCGACAGCCTCGACCTCGACGGCCTCGACGACCAGCGCCTTGGTCTCGTCCATGAAGCCGAAGCGCGCCTTGTGCGCGCCCTGGAAGGCCTCCTGCATCGCGGCGCGCGTCCCGGCCGGAACTGCAATGGCCGTATCGGTGCCGGCATAGCGGACATGGGCGCGCACATGGATCGCGATATCGCCCTCGGCCACGCCCTGTCCCGCAACCTCCGCCTTCGTGTCGGCAGCAAGCTTCGCGGCTACGGCGTCGATAGCGGCCTTCGCCTCGCCGTCGAGAGCGACGTCCAGCGCCGATGTGCGAGTCGAACGGATCTCGGCGAGCCCCATGCCATAGGCCGAGAGCAGGCCGGAGAACGGGTGCAGCAGCACCGTCTTGATGCCGAGCGCATCGGCCACGAGGCAGGCATGCTGGCCGCCGGCGCCGCCGAACGAGTTCAGCGCATAGCGGGTGATGTCGTAGCCGCGCTGCACCGAGATCTTCTTGATCGCCTCGGCCATGTTGGCGACGGCGATCTGGATGAAGCCGTCGGCGACCTCCTCCGGCGAGCGCCCGTCGCCGACCTCGGCCGCAAGGATCGCGAACTTGTTGCGGACGATGCCGACATCGAGCGGCTCGTCCTGCTTCGGCCCAAAGATCGCCGGGAAATAGGATGGGATCAGCTTGCCGACCATGACATTCGCGTCGGTCACCGCGAGCGGCCCGCCACGGCGGTAGGCGGCCGGGCCCGGATTGGCCCCGGCCGAATCCGGGCCGACGCGGAAACGCGCACCGTCATAGTGGAGAATGGACCCTCCACCGGCCGCGACGGTGTGGATCAGCATCATCGGCGCGCGCATGCGCACGCCGGCAACCTCGGTCTCGAAGGCGCGCTCATATTCGCCGTCGAAATGAGCGACGTCGGTCGAGGTTCCGCCCATGTCGAAGCCGATCACCTTGTCGAAGCCGGCCGAGCGGCCGGTCTCGGCGAGGCCGACCACGCCGCCGGCTGGGCCGGAGAGGATCGCGTCCTTGCCCTGGAAAAGCTCAGCGGCTGTGAGGCCGCCCGAGGACATCATGAACATCAATCGCGCGCCGGTGCGGGCGACATCGAGTTCCTCCGAAACCTGCTGCACATAGCGGCCGAGGATGGGCGAGAGATAGGCATCGACCACGGCGGTGTCGCCACGGCCCACCAGCTTCACCAGCGGCGAGACCTCATGGCTGACCGAAACCTGCGGGAAGCCGATCTCGCGGGCGATCCGGGCCGCGATTTGCTCATGCGCCGTGTAGCGGTAGCCGTGCATGAAGACGATTGCGATGGCCCGGAAACCGGCATCGTATTGCGCCTGAAGCGCGCTGCGGATCGCAGCCTCGTCGGGCGCGCGCTCGACCGTGCCATCGGCCAGCACACGCTCCTCGATCTCCTCGACGGCATCATATAGCGCCTCGGGCAGGATGATCTGCTTGGCGAAGATGTCGGGCCGCGCCTGGTAGCCGATGCGCAGCGCATCACGAAAGCCCTTGGTGGTGACGAGCAGCGTGCGGTCGCCCTTGCGCTCCAGCAGCGCGTTGGTGGCCACAGTCGTGCCCATGCGCACCTCGCCGACCGCCCCGGCCGGAATCGGC
Organism: uncultured Allobosea sp.; assembly: GCF_945956895.1. Lineage (GTDB taxonomy): Bacteria > Pseudomonadota > Alphaproteobacteria > Rhizobiales > Beijerinckiaceae > Allobosea. Next base: position 3,460 of record NZ_CAMFJF010000126.1, read on the forward strand.
TCGCCGGTCTTGAGGCCCAGGAGATCACGGATGCCCTGCACGGCGGCATCGCGATAGGCGCCGGGATTTTCGGAGAGCAGCTTCCTGGCATGGAGATTGCCAGCCGGATCGCGCCCGATCACGTCGGTGAAGGTACCGCCGCGATCGATCCAGAAATCCCAATAGGCCGCCGACATAAGACGCTCTCCCCTTCGTCAAGCCAGCCATGATTACGCTGACATTTCATCGATAAATCGTCGATGAGTTATTGACAAGGAAATTCCGCCGGCTACGATCCCGATTGTGGCTGGAACATGGCTGAGGGGCCGGGCCGGCGCGAAAGTGGAGGATGCGACGATGCGAGCAACCCTGGCAACCGGGGGCGCGGGCGCCCGTGATCGGCGGGAGCGGCACGCGCCATGATCCGCCGCACGCTCGATACGCTCTATCTGCTGGCGGGCTATCTCGCCGGCTTATTCCTCGTCGCGATCTTCGCCCTGATGATGCTGCTTTCGGTCGGTCGCGAGATCAACCTGAACGTACCCTCGGGCGACGACTTCACCGGCTGGTCGCTCGTCGCCATGGCCTTCCTCGGCCTCGCCCATACCTTCAAGCGCGGCGAGATGATCCGGGTGGGCCTGCTGCTGGAGCGCCTGCACGGGCCGGCACGCCGGATCGCCGAGCTGGTCTCGCTGACCATCGCGGCAGCCTTCCTCGGCTATTTCACCTGGCAGGCCAGCGTCCTCGCCTATGATTCCTGGCGGTTCTTCGACATGTCGACGGGCGTGGTCTCGATCCCGCTCTGGATCCCGCAGCTCGGCATGGTCGCCGGCCTCGCGATCCTGCTGGTCGCGGTCGTCGAGGAATGGGTCATCGTCGCGCGCGGCGGCAAGCCGACCTACGAGCCCGAGCCGCCGACGACGACGGAAGAGCTGATCGAGCGCGTGGCGCAGGGCGGAGGCGTCTGAGCATGAGCCTCCCCGTTCTTTCGATCGTCCTGCTCGGCTTCCTCGTCCTCATTCTCGCCAGCGGCGTCTGGATCGCGGTCGGTCTCGGCCTCGTCGGCCTGCTCGCCATGATGCTGGTCACCGACATCCCGATCGGCCAGGTGCTGGCGACCACGGTCTGGAGCGCCTCCGCCTCCTGGACACTGGCCGCGCTCCCCCTCTTCATCTGGATGGGCGAGATTCTGTTCCGGACGCGGCTTTCGGCGCAGATGTTCCAGGGCCTCTCGCCCTGGCTGCAATGGTTGCCCGGCCGGCTGGTCCATACCAATATCGTCGGCTGCGGCATCTTCGCCGCCGTCTCCGGCTCCTCGGCCGCGACCTGTGCCACCATCGGCAAGATCGCCCTGCCGGAGCTGAAGAAGCGCGGCTATGACGAGGGCATCAGCATCGGCACGCTTGCCGGCTCCGGCACGCTCGGCCTGCTGATTCCGCCGTCCATCCCGATGGTGGTCTACGCCGTCACCGCCAATGTCTCGGTGCTACAGGTCTTCCTCGGCGGCTTTCTGCCTGGCCTCCTCGTGATGGCGCTCTACATGGGCTACGTCATCATCTGGTCCTGGCTGAACCCGAGCAAGGTCCCGCCGCGCGATCCGCCGCTATCCTTCATGGCGAAGGTGCGCCAGTCGGCCAATCTGGCGCCCTGCCTCTTGCTGATCGCGGCCGTCTTCCTCTCGCTCGTGCTCGGCTTCGCGACCGCGACCGAATGCGCCGCCTGGGGCGTCACCGGTGCGCTGGTGCTGGCCTGGTGGAGCGGCACTCTGACCTGGCAGACCTTCTACGAAAGCGTGATGAGCGCGACGCGCCTGACCTGCATGATCATGCTGATCCTGGCCGGCGCCGCCTTCTGCACCGCGGCGATGGCTTATACCGGCATCCCGGCGGCGCTGGCCGACTGGGTCAAGGGCCAATCGCTCTCGCCGCATATGCTCGTGCTGGCGCTGACCTGCATGTACATCATCCTGGGCTGCCT
>NZ_CAMFJF010000127.1 GCF_945956895.1 uncultured Allobosea sp.
CCTCCTTGTCGGCGTCCAAGATGGCGACGAAGCCGCATTCGGGGATGTCGAGGCCTTCGCGCAGCAGGTTGATGCCGACCAGCACGTCGAAGGCGCCCAGGCGCAAATCGCGCAGGATCTCGATGCGCTCGATCGTGTCGATATCCGAGTGCATGTAGCGCACGCGCACGCCGTTCTCGTGCAGGTATTCGGTCAGGTCCTCGGCCATGCGCTTGGTCAGCACGGTGACCAGCGTGCGATAGCCGCGCTCGGTGACCTCCTTGACCTCGTCGAGCAGGTCCGCGACCTGGTGCTTGGCCGGGCGGATCTCGACCGGCGGATCGATCAGCCCGGTCGGGCGGATGACCTGCTCGGTGAAGACACCGCCGGTCTGGTCCATCTCCCAGCCGCCCGGCGTGGCCGAGACATGCACCGACTGGGGCCGCATCGCGTCCCATTCCTCGAAGCGCAATGGCCGATTGTCCATGCAGGAGGGCAGGCGGAAGCCGTATTCGGCCAGCGTCGCCTTGCGGCGGAAGTCGCCCCGGTACATGCCGCCGATCTGCGGCACGGTGACATGGCTCTCGTCGGTGAAGACCAGCGCGTTGTCGGGCAGGTATTCGAACAGCGTCGGCGGCGGCTCGCCCGGCTTGCGGCCGGTGAGATAGCGCGAATAGTTCTCGATGCCGTTGCAGGAGCCGGTGGCCTCGATCATCTCGATGTCGAAGGTGCAGCGCTGGTCGAGCCTCTGCGCCTCCAGGAAGCGGCCCATGCGGTTGAGCTCGTCGAGGCGGGCCTTGAGCTCCTCCTTGATCGACTTCACGGCCTGGGTCAGCGTCGGGCGCGGCGTGGTGTAGTGCGAATTGCCGTAGACCTTGATGAATTCGAGCTCGCCGGTCTTCTGGCCGGTCAGCGGGTCGAACTCGCTGATGCTCTCGACTTCGTCGCCGAACAGGCCGATGCGCCAGGCGCGGTCCTCATAGTGCGCCGGGTAGAGTTCGATGACGTCGCCGCGGACGCGGAAGGTGCCGCGGGCGAAGTCGTGCTGGGTGCGCTTGTACTGGAGCGCGACGAGATCGGCGATGAGCTGGCGCTGCTCGATGCGCTCGCCGAGCTTCACCGAGAAGGTCATCGCCGTATAGGTCTCGACCGAGCCGATACCGTAGATGCAGGAGACCGAGGCGACGATGATCACGTCGTCGCGTTCGAGCAGGGAGCGCGTCGCCGAGTGGCGCATGCGGTCGATCTGCTCGTTGATCGAGGATTCCTTCTCGATATAGGTGTCCGAGCGCGGAACGTAGGCCTCCGGCTGGTAATAGTCGTAATAGGAGACGAAGTACTCGACCGCGTTGTCGGGGAAGAAGCTCTTGAACTCCCCGTAGAGCTGCGCGGCCAGCGTCTTGTTCGGCGCGAGGATCAATGCCGGGCGCTGCGTCTCCTCGATTACCTTGGCCATGGTGAAGGTCTTGCCCGAGCCGGTGACGCCGAGCAGCACCTGATCGCGCTCCTGCCGGCGGATGCCGTCGACGAGATCGGCGATCGCGGTCGGCTGGTCGCCCGATGGCGAGAAGTCCGACTTCATCGTGAAGGCGATGCCGCCTTCCGATTTCTCGGGGCGCTCGGGCCGGTGCGGCGTCCAGGGCTTGCCGGGCTGGATGAAGGGGCTGCCGGTCTCCAGCAGATGCTGCAGCGAGCTCGCCGTCGCGGCGGCCGCGCCCTCGGCGCCGATGAAGGCGGAATCCGCCTTCTTGGAGAGCTTGCGCTTGGGCCTCTCCTCGCCGCCCGGCCGTTCCAGCGCGTAGTCCTGCTTCGCTTCGTAGCCGGCCTGCGGCTTGTCGCTGAAGCCGGAGGCGCCGCCGGGAACCGCCGTGCCGCGGTTGATCGCGGGGTTCAGCAGGTCGGCGAGATAGCCTTCGAGCGGCTTCAGCTCGGGCTTGGTCGCCTTGGAATTGGGCGTGCGGGCCGAAGAGGGCTTCTTGGCCGCTTTCGGCTTGGTCGCGGTGGTGTCGGAGCTTTTCGGCATGGCCGCAATATGGGGCGGAACGCGTGATGATGCGAGGGGGTGCTGCGCCCCGCGGGCATGATTGATGACAGGAGTTGACAGGACAGAAATCCACAACTTACAGTTGTATAAACGCGGCAGACGCAATCGTGGGGCCGTAACATGGGACGGAGCGGGCCGAGCCGGTGGAGGATGAGGTCGAAGCCTTCATTACGCGCTGGCGCGTGTCGGAAGGGGCAGAGCGGGCATCCTATGCGCAGTTCCTGAGCGAATTGTGCCGGTTGATCGGCGTCGAGCGGCCGCAACCGCCGACCAGCGATACCGATGCCGTGACCTATCGCTTCGAATATCCCGTGCGGTTTCCCGACGGCCGGGGCGGGTACACGACCGGCAGGATCGACCTCTACAAGAAGGGCGCCTTCGTCCTCGAAGCCAAGCAGAGCCGCCTCAAGGGACAGGCCAAGGAGGTGCTGCCGGCGCAGGGCGCCCTTGCGGAGCAATGACGGGCTCTGCTCGCCCGGCGTGAAGCTGCACGGCTCGGGCTTCATCGTCACGCTGGCCGAGGCACGGGCTCTCGGCCTCGGCCGCCGGAAGGGCTTGGAAGATCATGTCCGCAACTATCGCAACGGACGGGATCTGACGGCGCGTTCGCGTGCTGCGATGGTGATCGATCTGTTGGGCCTCACCGCAGAAGAGGTTCGGGAACGATTCCCAGAGGTCTATCAGCACATCAAACGGACGGTGAAAGAGGAAAAGGACGATAACGGAAGACCTATCGGCCGCGATGCGAACCGGCGCGAAAGCTACCGCGAACTATGGTGGGTTTTCGGCGAACCGCGACGCGAGCTGCGTCCTGCCCTCGCTCCGCTTCAGCGCTACATCGCCACGGTTGAAACCGCCAAGCACCGCATCTTCCAGTTCCTCGACGCATCGATCCTGCCGGACAACAAAATCCTGGCGATCGCTCTCTCGGACGCTCATACGCTCGGCGTCCTGTCCTCCCGCATCCATGAGACGTGGTATCTGGCCAGTGCCGGCAAGCGCGGTATCTACGAACGCGATGCGGTCTATGTGAAGTCCCGCTGCTTCGACCCGTTCCCCTTCCCCGACGCGACCGAGCACCAGAGGGAGGCCATCCGCCGTCCGGCGGAGGCGCTCGATGCCCTGCGCAAGCAGGTTCTGGTTGATCACCCCGATCTCACACTGACCAAGCTCTACAATGTGCGCGAAGCACTGCTAGCTGGACATGCGCTCAAGGCCGCAGAGGCGGATATCCGCGACCGCGGATTCGTCATGATCCTCGACGACACCACGAGGCGCTCGATGCCGCCGTCGCCGCCGCCTATGGCTGGCCGGCTGACCTCGGCGAGGAGGAGGTCCTGGCCCGGCTCATCGCCCTCAATCGGCAACGCGCTCAGGAGGAAGCGCAAGGCCTGATCCGCTGGCTCAGACCCGACTATCAGCGGCCGCGCTTCGGCGCCCCGGTGAGAACCGGCGAGCAGCTCGACGCGCTGCTGCCGGAGCCGATACCGGCCGTCGTCAGCAAGCCGGTCTTTCCGGCCGAGGCGGTGGAGCGCGTCGCAGCCGTGCTCGCGGCGCTGGCGCCAGCCTCGACGCCGATCGATGCACGGACCATCGCGGCTCGCTTCCGCCAGGGCCTCAAGGTGGAGCGCGCCATCCGCGACATCCTGATCTCGCTGGCGCGGGTCGGCGAAATCTCGACCGTCGATAGCGGGCACAGCTTCGCGCGCCGCCTGACCGGCACCGGGTAAGCGGAGGCTTGAGGCTCGCCCTGTCCACCTCGGTCGACGCCAAGACGCGAGCCTGACCGGGGCAGGTTCAAGCTCGATCGGCCAGCCAGCTTTCGATGCCGGCGGCAGCGGCGATACCGGTCGCGAAGCTCGCCTGCAGCAGATACCCCCCGGTCGGCGCCTCCCAATCGAGCATCTCGCCGGCTGCGAAGACGCCCGGAAGGCGCTTGAGCATGAAGCCCTCGTCGCATTCGCCGCGCGCGATGCCGCCGGCCGTCGAAATAGCGCGCGCGATCGGCATGGGAGCTTCGAGTCGCAGCGGCGCCGCCTTGATCAGGGCAGCAAGCGCGCCCGGTTCATCCGGAAGAGACGCCCCGGCCGAATCGCGCAGCAGGGCAATCGCCACCGGAGCGAGCCCAGCCGCCTTGCGCAGATGATTGCTCAACGTCTCGCCCTTGCGGCGCCTGGCAAGGCGGGCGGCAAGCTCGGGCGCAGAGAGATCGGGGCGAAGATCGACCGCAAGCGTGGCAAAGCCTTCGCGCTGGATCGCCTCGCGGATTGGGCTCGACAGCGCATAGATCGCACCGCCCTCGATGCCTTCGGCATCGATCATCGCCTCGCCGGCGGCCCTTTCGTCGCCACACCGGATGGTGATGCGCTTCAGGGGCTGACCGGCGAAACGCTCCTTCATCTGCGGCGACCATCCGACCGTGAAGCCGCCATTCGCCGGCCGCAGCGGCGAGATCGCGATGCCGCGCGCCGCCAGCAGCGGCGCCCAGCCGCCATCGGAGCCGAGACGAGGCCAACTCGCGCCACCGAGCGCCAGCAGCGTGGCATCGGGGCGGACGGTTTCGGTTTCGCCATTGACGAGGCGGAACGTCAGGGCGCCCTCCGTATTCCAGCCGGTCCAGAGCCGGCCGGCGGCCAAGCGAACACCGAGGGCATCGAGCCGGGCGAGCCAGGCGCGCAGCAGCGGCGAGGCTTTCATGGCACGGGGAAAGACGCGGCCGCTGGAGCCGACGAAGGTCTCCGCGCCGAGCCCATCAGCCCAATCGCGGAGCGCCTGCGGCTGGAATGCACGCAACGCCGGCTCCAGCCAGTCGCTCGCCTCGCGGTAGCGGCGCAGGAAAACGTCGAATGGCTCGGAATGCGTCAGGTTCAGGCCGCCACGCCCGGCGAGCAGGAACTTGCGGGCTGGCGAGGCCATGCGCTCGTAGAGCGTGACGCGATGCCCGGCGCCGGCCAGCCGCTCGGCCGCGATCAGGCCCGCGGGGCCGGCGCCGATGATGGCGATGTTGCGTATCGGCTTTTCCACCGCAGCCCTGTTCTCATCTGGGCACGTCATCCCGGGCGCAGCGAAGCGAAGACCCGGGATCCATGCCTGAATCTTTGCCGGAAGCGCTCCGGCATGGATCCCGGATCGGCGCCGCTGACGCGGCTTGTCCGGGATGACGGCGTGTTTCCGTTCGAAGGCTTACCGCTTTAGACTGGCGCCCTCGCCTCGAAAAGCCCTGCAACGGACATCGATTTTCATGCCGACCATCGCCGCCTATATCGGCGCCGCGCTTTTCGAGATCGCCGGCTGCTTCGCCTTCTGGGGCTGGCTCCGGCTCGGCAAGCCGA
>NZ_CAMFJF010000128.1 GCF_945956895.1 uncultured Allobosea sp.
TCGAGCTTGGTCAGGATCGCCGAGACATGGGCCTTCACCGTCGCCTCGGAGACGCCGAGCTCATAGGCGATCTGCTTGTTGAGAAGCCCTTCCGACAACATCATCAGCACGCGTACCTGTTGCGGCGTCAGCGTCGACATGCGGCGGACCATGTCGGCGATCTCGGCATCCACGGGCGCGGAGAGATCGACGCCGGGCGGCGTCCAGACGCCGCCGTCGAGCACAGCGCGGATCGCCTCGCCCATCTGGGCGACATCCGCCGTCTTGGGCAGGAAGCCGAGCGCGCCAAATTCGATGCAGCGGCGAATCACCGCCGGATCGTCATTGGCAGAGACGACGATGACCGGGATTTCGGGATGGTCGGCACGCAGGAAGAGCAGACCCGAGAAGCCTTGCACGCCCGGCATGGTGAGATCGAGCAGGACGAGATCGGCATCGCCGCCGCTGGCCAAGGCCTCGGTCAGCGCCTCCAGGGAGCCGACTTCGCTGACCTCGGCCCCACCGAGCGCGCTCGACACGGCCTGGCGCAGCGCGCCGCGAAACAGCGGATGGTCGTCCGCGATGACGATCCGCGTCGAAGGCTGCTTGCTCATCGCCCCACTCCTTAATGCCTGCATCGCCCCCGCCCGAAAGCCGCTTTACCCGCTTCGGGCCGATGCATTGTCCGGCCCGGGCATTTTGCCTCAGGCCGACCGCGCATCACAAGCATTGCAAGCGCAAGGCTGCAACCCATTCCGACTCAACCATTGGTCGGCAACAGGGCTTCCAGCACCTCGATATGGTCGGCCTCATCAGGCGGCTTGTCCCAGCGGATGCGGTTGATCCGGGGAAAACGCATGGCGAGCCCGGATTTATGCCGCGTCGAACGCTGCAAGCCCTCGAAGGCGACCTCGAAGACGAGGCCGGCCCCGGCCTCATGCGTGACCTCGCGCACCGGGCCGAAGCGGTTCAGCGTGTTCTTGCGGACATATTTGTCGATCTCGATCAGCTCCTCGTCGGTGAAGCCGAAATAGGCCTTGCCGACCGGGACGAGCTCCTCCCCGCCATCCTCGCCGACGCGCCAGACGCCGAAGGTGTAGTCGGAATAGAAGGACGAGCGCTTGCCGTGGCCGCGCTGGGCGTACATCAGCACGCAGTCGACGAGCCGCGCGTCGCGCTTCCATTTCCACCAATAGCCCTTGGGACGGCCAGGCAGATAAGCCGAATCGCGGCGCTTGATCATGCAGCCCTCGACCGCTTCCGCATCGGCGCCCGCCCCGGCCCCAGCCGGATCGGCGCGGGCGGCCGTCAACTCGTCCCAGGATGCGAAGGGGATCACCGGCGAAAGATCGAAGCGGATGCTGGCGAGGCGCGAGAGGAAGGCTTCCAATCGCTGGCGCCGCTTTTCCAGGGGCAAATGCCGGATATCCTCCTCTCCATCGACGAGCAGGTCGTAGACGCGGATATGGGCGGGGAATTCGCCCAACATCTTCGCCGTGACGGTCTTGCGATTGAGCCTTTGCTGGAGCGTGTTGAAGCTCTGGACCGTGCTCTCGCGCATCACCAGCAATTCGCCGTCGAGCGCGCCGTCCAGCGTCAGCTCCTCGACGAGATCGGGGAAGGCGGCGGCGATGTCCTCGCCGGTGCGGGAATAGAGCCGCGTCAAGCGTGAGCCATCGGCCTTGCAGCCGCTCACCGCCTGGACGCGGATGCCGTCCCATTTCCATTCGGCGGAGAATTCGGCCGGGTCGAGCCTGTCGAAATCGCCGTCCTCGATCGGATGCGAGAGCATGACCGGGCGGAACGGCGCGGGATCGCGCGCTTCGGGCCGCGGCCCCCTGCCCTCCAGCCAGGTGAAGAGCTCGGTATAGGGCGGCTCCAGCCCGTGCCAGACCTGCTCGACCTCGTCGGGCGGCACGCCGCCCAGTGTTGCGGCGGCCGTCTTGGCGAGGCGGGCGGAGACGCCGATGCGCAGAGCGCCGGTGATGAGCTTCAGCAGCGCCCAGCGCCCGGTCTCGTCGAGCGCATCGAGCCAGCCGGCGACGAGGCGCGGCAAATCGGTCTTGCCGGCCTCGCGCAGGCTCTCGACCACCTCCGGCAGATGCGGCACCGCGTTGGCGCCGTGCCGGGCCGGCCACATCAGCGCGACCGTCTCGGAGAGATCGCCGACATAATCATAGGACAGGGCGAAGAGAATGGGATCGGTACGCTCAGCGATCAAGGCGCGGATCAGCCCGGCCTTGGCGTTGCGGAAGACAAGCCCGCCCGTCATCGCCGCCAGCGCATAGCCGCGATCGGGATCGGGCGTCGTGCGCAAATAATCGGCGATCAGCGCGATCTTGGCGTTGCGACGCGGCTCATAGGCGAGACGGTCGAGCAGCCAGGCGAAGCGGTTCATGCTGTCGCCCCCGCGCCACACTTTGCCCGATCATTCGTGTTGCAGCGCATCGTTCAGATACCGTTCATGAAGCAAACCTTAACGGCAATGGAGTAGCTGGGAGAGACATGCCGATGCGCGTAGCGATGCGGTTTCTTGCCTTTGCCTTGCCTGCCATCGCTGCAACGTTTTCGGTCGGAGCCCCCGCGCAAGCGGCGAGCTTCTCCTGCCGCGAGACGCCGATCGTGCGCTCGAACGCTGCGCTTGCGCCGCTCTCCGCCAAGGTTTCGCAGGGCCAGACCCTGACGATCCTCGCCATCGGCTCCTCCTCGACCGAGGGCATCGGCGCCAGCGCCAAGGACAAGACCTACCCCGCTCGTCTCCAGGCGCTCCTCGCCAAGTCCTGGCCCAAGTCCCAGGTGGAGATCGTCAATGCCGGCATCGGCGGCGAGACCGCCCCGCAGACGCTCGCGCGCATGAAGGCTGCGATGGCCGCCCGCCACTACGACCTCGTGATCTGGCAGGTCGGCACCAACGACGCCGTCAAGGGCGGCGATCTCGACGCCTTCAAGGCGATGGTCGGCGAGGGCATCGCCCTGGTGCGCGAGGCCGGCCCGGCACTTGCCATCCTCGACCCGCAATATTTCCCCTCCGTGCGCGATCCGCAGCGCTACGGCCAATATGTCGAGGCGGTCGGCGAGGTCTCTCGGCGCGAGGCCGTGCCTGTCTTCGGCCGCTACGACGCGATGCGCGAATGGCACCGCTCCGATGCCGAAGCCTTCAAGGCCGCGCTCTGGACCGACGGCTTCCATATGAGCGACGCGGGCTATGACTGCCTCGCTCGCGACATGGCGAACGCCATGATCGGCATGGCCGCGCCCTCGCGCCCGGTCGTCGCGGCTTCGCGCTGATCGGAATCTAGACCGCCGCTGCATTGGCCGCCTCCGCGAGCGGGGCAGCCTCGCCCTCGTCGCCATAGCCGACGAGATGCAGCGGCTTAGCCTTGAGGCCTGCCGTGCCGCACCAATGGACGAGCGCATCGGCCTCACCATGGGTGACCCAGATCTCGCCGGCCTGAACCTCCTTGATCGTCGCCAGCAGATCGTCCCAATCGGCATGGTCGGAGATGACGAGCGGCAATTCGACGCCCTTCTGGCGCGCCCGCGCCCTGATCCGCATCCAGCCCGAGGCGAAAGCGGTGACTGGATCGGGAAAGCGGCGCGCCCACAGGTCCTGCGTCGCGCTCGGCGGGCAGATGACGATCTCGCCGCCCAGCGTCTTGCGATCGGTGTCGGCGACCAGCCTGACCTCGCCGAGCGGAATGCCCTCGGCTTCGTAGAAGGCCGTGATCTTCTCGACAGAGCCATGGATATAGATCGGCCGCTCGTAGCCGGCCTCGCGGATCAGCGCCATGACGCGCTGCGCCTTGCCCAGTGAATAGGCGCCGACAATATGCGTGCGCTCCGGGAAGAGCCGCACCGATTCCAGCAGCTTGGCCACCTCCCCCGACGCTGGCGGATGGCGGAAAACCGGCAGGCCGAAGGTCGCCTCGGTGATGAAGATATCGCAGGGCACGGGCTCGAAGCCGGCGCAGGTCGGGTCGCGCTCGCGCTTGTAGTCGCCGGAGGCGACAATTCGCAGGCCCCGGCTCTCGACCGCGATCTGGGCGGAGCCGAGGACATGCCCCGCCGGCACGAAGGTGAAATCGACCTCGCCGATGCGAACGCTCTCGCCGGGCACCGCCACCTGCTGCGAGCCGGCGAAACCCTCGCCATAGCGCAGGGCCATGATCGCCAGCGTCTCCCGCGTCGCCAGCACCGAACCGTGGCCGGCTCGGGCATGATCGGAATGGCCGTGGGTGATCAAAGCCCGCGCCACCGGGCGGACCGGATCGATATGGATGTCGGCAGGCGGGCAATAGAGCCCGGCCGGCGTCGGCAGCAGCAATTCGGAGGGGCGCCAGCGGGCGCTTTGTCTGGCCAGCGTCACACTCCTCGGCTACATCGATTAGCATGACCGATACAGGCTCGACCACGCATTTCGCCTCGTCCGGCGACCCCGTGCTCGACCGCCGCTATGGCTGGGCCGAGGCTGCGCTCAAGGACGGGGACGCGCAAGCGGCCGTCGAAATCCTCGATCAGACCTTGTCGCAGGCCTATCACTTCACCGCCGCCTGGCATCTCTATGGGCTGGCGCAGGAGGCGCTCGGCCACAGGGAAGACGCCGCCACCGCCTGGCGACAATGCCTCGACCTCGACCCCAACGACCATTTCGGCGCGCGACTCGACCTTGCCCGTATCGGCGCCTTGCCGGCCGAGCAGGCGACCTCCGAAAACTTCTCCGGCGCGCTGTTCGATGCCTATGCCGACCGCTTCGACAGCCATCTCACGCAAACCCTGCATTACAACGCGCCAGACCTGCTGAAGGCGGCGCTCGTCCGCTGCTGCAGCAACGCCGGTCGGCCCTTCCGGTTCGACATCGTCTATGATCTCGGCTGCGGCACCGGCCTGATGGGCGAGGCGATCCACGAGCAGAGCGGCTTCATCGCCGGCTGCGATCTCTCGCCGCGCATGATCGAGCGGGC
>NZ_CAMFJF010000129.1 GCF_945956895.1 uncultured Allobosea sp.
CTCGCCGGAGCCGATCATCCAGTCGATATGGATCAGGCTCTTGTTGCCGCCCTGCGCCGCGATCTGCTCGGGCGTCAGGCTCGCGCCGTCGACGAAGCATTTCGAATAGCACTGGCCGAGCGCGATATGGCAGGACGCGTTCTCGTCGAAGAGCGTGTTGTAGAACAGGATGCCGCTCTTCGAGATCGGCGAGGAATTCGGCACCAGCGCGACTTCGCCGAGGCGACGAGCGCCCTCGTCGGTGTCGAGCACCTTGTTCAGCACGGCCTCGCCACGCGAGGCCTTGGCCTCGACGATCCGCCCGCCCTCGAAGCGCACCCGGATCTCGTCGATCAACGAGCCCTGATAGGAGAGCGGCTTGGTGCTGGAGACGTGGCCCTCGACCCGGCGCGCATGCGGCGTGGTGAAGACCTCCTCGGTCGGGATGTTCGGGTTGCAGACGACGCCGTTCTTGGCCGGCGAGGCGCCGCCCTGCCAGTCATGGCCGTCGGCCAGACCCACCGTCAGATCGGTCCCCGGCCCGGTGAAGTGCAGCGCGGCGAAGCGCTGGCCGTTCAGCCAGTCGCGGCGGGCTCGCAGCGCGGCGTTATGCGCCGCCCAGGCGGCCACCGGATCGGCCTCGTTGATGCGCGACGCCGCGAAGATCGCCTCGGCCAGCTTACCGATCGCCACCTCCTCGGCATCATCAGGAAAGACCTGCTTGGCCCAGGCCGCGCTCGGATAAGCCAGGATGTTCCAGTTGATGTCGAAGCCGGCGATCTTCTCCAGCGCCGGCTGGTAGGCCAGCGAATTGGCCTTGCTGGCGCGGCCGACCTTGGCCGGGTCCTCGTTCGCCAGCAGCATCGGATTGTCGCCGACGATGGCGAGTCGCGCGGTATTGGCGGAAAAGGCCTCGGCGACGCCCTTGTAGAGCCAGGCCGGCGCCTTGTCGAAGCTCGCATCCGGCGCATGGCGATAGCGCGCCAATGTCACCTCCTCGTCGGCCAGCATCGGCGTGACGATGCCGGCGCCGGCCTTGTAGGCGTGCGCGGCGATGCGACGCACCAGCGGCAGCGCCGCGACCGGCGCCGTCAGGAACAGGTCCTGCCCCGGCTGGAGGTTGAGCCCGACGCGGATGGCGACCTCGGCCAGCTTGTCGAGCTTGGCGGCATCGATGGCTTGCGGAGGCTGATGAACTGTCATGGCACTGGACCTGTCGGATTCGGGATATCGGCATTGCTGGCCCAAATCGCCGCCGGGTCAACCGTCCCGCTGGCAAGGCTGCCATCCCGTGACCGAGTGAGCGGGTTCAGTCGCCCTCTTCTGCCGGCTTCGTGCCGAGCTTGAGCTTGCTGGCGCGCGACAGATGGCTGCGCATCAGTGCGGAAGCCACCTCGTTCTCGCCCGCTTCCAGATGGTCGAGCATGGCCAGATGCTCCGTGCAATTGACCTGCACGCGCGCGAAGCCCAGGCCCCAGTCATAATTCGAGAGACGCCTGAGCTGGTTCTGCCGCCGCACGGCGGAGTGGAAGTAGCGATTGCCCGTGGCCGCCGCCAGGCCTTCATGGAACGCGGCATTCATCTCGAAGAAGGCGATGCTCGAAGACTCGCGCCACGGGCTTTGCAGATATTCGAGATGCCGCATCCGCATCTCCGAAATCCAGACCGGCTCCAGACGGAAACCGGGTTCGAGCATGCACATCGGCTCGATCACCAGCCGGAAGCGGTAGCTCTCGTCGCGCAGGCGCTTGTCTCGCGGCTCATGCAGGAAGCGCCAGCCATAGCCCGGCTTACGCTCGACCATGTCGAGATCGGCAAGGCGGGCGAGCAGCTTCTGCGCCTCGGGCCGGCCGAGCTCATAGCGCCGCATCACCTCCAGTTCCGAGACCTCGTCCGGCAGCAGGCCGTTCTCGCGCTCACGCGCGAGCTTGACCATGGCGAGCTCGATCGTCTCCGGCGTGCGGGCACTATCGGTCGCGGCCGGAACCTGGACGAGCTCGATCCCCTTGTTGAGATGCCGCCGCACCACGCCCTGTTCGGCGAGATGATCGAGCGCCGCCCTGACCGGCGTGCGCGACACGCCGAGCCGACGCGCGGTGGCGTTCTCGTTGAGCCAGGCACCGGCCGTGAGCGCGTCGTCGCGCACGAGCTGCAGGATGCGGTCGGCGATGTCCTGTTGCAGCCGGGTCGGCGCCGTCATCGGAAGACCCTTGATTGTTTTAGTTGATGATGAAATACAATACAGCACGATCTCCCGCCAGCATACCGGAAAGATGCGCGTCATGGTCCAGCCCTGCCCTTTCGTCGATGTCTCGGGCACGCCGTATGAGAGGGGCCGCCAGCACGGCGCGGCCGTGCCGAGCCGGGTGAAGCGCTCGATCGAGCTCTACGGCGGCCAGCTTGGCGATCTCGGCTACGACGCCAAGGCCAAATCCGCCCTGATCGGCGAGTTCGCCAGCGAGATCGAGGCGTTCGGCGCGCATTACATCGAGGAAATGCGCGGCATCGCCGATGGCGCCGGCGTCGCGCTGGAAGACATCATCATGGTCAATGCCCGCACCGAGGTCATCGCCAAGGCGCGGATGATCAAGAACAAGCCGGTCGAGGCCACCGAGGAGCTCGACGACGGTTGCACCGGCGCGATCATCCTGCCGGAGCGCAGCGCCAACGGCGAGGTGATCCACGGCCAGAACTGGGACTGGCGGGCCGAATGCGCGGAGACCGCGATCGTGCTGCGCGTGCGCCGCAATGACGGCCCGGATTTCCTGACCTTCGTCGAAGCCGGCGGCCTTGCCCGCTGCGGCATGAACGCGGCCGGCGTCTCGATCACCGCCAACTATCTCGAATGCGAGCGCGATTTCACCCAGACCGGCGTGCCGCTCGCCCTGATCCGCCGCAAGGTCCTGGAGCAGGAACACCTCGCCTTCGCGATCAAGGCGGTGGCGGCGACGCCGAAGGCCTGCTCGAACAACATGATGCTCTCGACCGTGAAGGGTTTTGGCATCGATTTCGAATGCGCGCCGGACGAGGCGTTCCCGATCTACCCGGAAGACGGCATGATCGTGCACGCCAACCACTGGGTCGGGCAGGTCGCGCTGACCAAGGTCAAGAACACCAGCATCCCGCGCGTGCCGGAGAGCTTCTACCGCGACTGGCGCGTCAAGAAGCTGCTCGACGAGGCCGGCCGCAAGCTGACCGTCGACGATCTCAAGCAGGCCCTCTTCGACGATTTCCTCTCCCCCTATTCGGTCTGCCGCCCGGCCCGGCCGAACGAGCAGGGCAACCTCTCGGCGACCGTCGCCATGGTGATCATGCAGCCGGCGAAGGGGATCATGGAGGTCGCGCCGCTGCCGGCCGAGAACCGCGTCTTCACCCGCTACAGCCTGACCGAGGACCCCGTTCTGCTCGCCGAAGCGGCCGAATAATCCGGTCCCGGCCCCGCGTCACAACCGAAAAAAGCAACAGGGGAACATGATGCGTCGAAACACCACCACCGCCCTTGCCGCCGCGCTCCTGTGCGGCGGCCTCGTCCAGGCCGTCGAGGCGAGCACGCTCAAGATCCAGCTCCGCGCCGACATCCGTTCGATCAACCCCGGCGTCAACCGCGACGCCAACACGGACGGCGTCATCGTGCAGATGGTCGAGGGCCTCGTCGCCTATGGCGAGGACGCCCTGCCGAAGCCGCTGCTGGCCGAGAAGATCGATATCTCCCCGGACGACAAGAGCTACACCTTCACCCTGCGTCAGGGCGTGAAGTTCCATAACAGCGCAGCTCTGACCGCGGCCGACGTGCTGTGGAGCTGGAACCGCTACATGGACCCGAAGACCGACTGGCGCTGCCTGTCGGAATTCGACGGCCGCGGCCAGGTCAAGGTCGAGAAGGTCTCGGCGCCGAACGACAGGACCGTCGTCTTCGAGCTGGACAAGCCGAGCGCGCTCTTCCTCTCCGCCCTCGCCCGCACCGATTGCGCGATGACCGGCATCCTCCACAAGGACTCGGTCAAGGCCGACGGCTCCTTCGACAAGCCGATCGGCACCGGCCCGTTCAAGTTCGCGGAATGGAAGCGCGGCGAGTACATCAAGCTGGAGCGCTTCGCCGACTATGCCTCGCTGCCCGGCAAGATCGACGGCCTGACCGGCGCCAAGAAGCCGCTGGTCGATGAGGTTCGCTTCCTCGTCATCCCCGACAACGCGACCGCCAAGGCCGCCCTGCTGAAGGGCGATATCGATGTCGTCCCGGATATCGCCAATACCGACATCGCGGAGCTCAAGAAGAACGACAAGGTGAAGACTTCCGTCGTCACCAGCATGGGCCTTGTCGGCCTGATCATCCAGACGCGCGACCCGCTGCTGCAGAACGTCAAGCTGCGCCAGGCGATCGCCGCCGCGATCGACTCCAAGGAGCTGGTCGGCGCCGTCACCGACGGCATCGGCTCGCCCAACAACGCGATCGTGCCGGCGCTCTCCGCCTATTACGGCCCGGTCCAGAAGCAGGGCTGGAAATACGACCCCGCCGCTGCCAAGAAGCTCCTCGCGGAAGCCGGCTACAAGGGCGAGAAGATCGTGATGCTCGCCAACAAGCGCTATCCCGAGAGCTTCGACGCCGCCGTCGTCGCCCAGCAGATGCTGCAAGCGGTCGGCTTCAATGTCGAGATCGAGGTGCTGGAATGGGCGACGCAGCTCGACCGCTACAGCAAGGGCAACTACCAGATGCAGGCCTTCCCCTATTCGGGCCGCATGGATCCTGCGCTGAGCTACGAGTCGATGACCGGCCCGAAGGACAAACAGCCGCGCAAGCTCTGGGACAATCCCGAGGTGCAGGCCCTGCTCGACAAGTCCATGGTCGTGAACGACAAGGCCGAGCGCCAGAAGATCTTCGACGAACTGCACAAGCGCTTCATCGCCGAAGTGCCGATGGTGATGCTCTATAACGGCATCGTCGGCGGCGCGATGGGC
>NZ_CAMFJF010000130.1 GCF_945956895.1 uncultured Allobosea sp.
GCCGATCGCCGTGCCGACGATGCCGGCCTCGCTGATCGGCGCGTCGAAGCAGCGGGACACCCCGTATTTCTGTTGGAGCCCATGGGTACAGCGGAAGACGCCGCCGAAGAAGCCGACATCCTCGCCAAAGACCACGACATCGTCGTCGCGGCCCATGGCGACGTCCATGGCGGAGCGGATCGCCTCGATCATCGTCATGCGTGCCATCGGGTCAGACTCCGATCTGCTGGCGCTGGCGGCGCAGATGCGGCGGCAGCTCGGCATAGACGTCCTCGAAGATGTCGCGCGCCGAGGGCTTGCCGCCGGAATGCAGCGTGCCGAAGCTCTCGGCCTCCTTCTGCGCCGCGATGACGGTCGCGAGGATCTCGGCCTCCGCCTGCTTGTGGCGCTCCTCCGACCAGGCACCGACCGCGATCAGGTGCTGCTTCAGGCGGATCAACGGATCGCCGAGGGGCCAATCGTCGGATTCGTGCTTGGGGCGGTAGGCGGAGGGGTCGTCCGAGGTGGAATGGGCGCCCGCGCGATAGGTGACGTATTCGACCAGCGTAGGGCCCAGATTGCGGCGGGCGCGCTCGACCGCCCATTGCGCGACCGCATAGACCGCGAGGTAGTCGTTGCCGTCGACGCGCAGCGCCGGGATGCCGAAGCCGAGGCCGCGCGCTGCGAAGGTGCCGGAACCGCCGCGCGCGATGCCCTGGAAGGTCGAGATCGCCCACTGGTTGTTGACGACGTTGAGCACGACCGGCGCCTTGTAGGTCGAGGCGAAGACGAGCGCGGCGTGGAAATCCGATTCCGCCGTCGAGCCGTCGCCGATCCAGGCAGCGGCGATGCGGGTGTCGTTCTTGATCGCCGAGGCCATCGCCCAGCCGACCGCCTGGACGTACTGCGTCGCGAGATTGCCGGAGATCGAGAAGAAGCCGTGCTCCTTCGACGAGTACATCACCGGCAATTGCCGGCCCTTCATCGGGTCGCGCTCGTTCGAGTAGATCTGGCACATCATGTCGACCAGCGGGTAGTCGTGCGCGATCAGCAGGCCGGCCTGGCGATAGGTCGGGAAGTTCATGTCGCCGGGCTGGAGCGCGATGCGGAAGGCGCAGCTCACCGCCTCCTCGCCGGTGTGCTGCATGTAGAACGAGGTCTTGCCCTGGCGCTGCGCCATCTGCATGCGCCCATCGAAGGTGCGCAGCGTCATCATGTGGCGCAGGCCCCGGATCAGGTCCTCATGCGAGAGATCGGGCACCCAGGGACCGACCGCCTCGCCCTCGCGGTTGAGCACGCGGATGATCGAATAGGCGAGGTCGCGGATGTCCTTGGGATCGACATCGACGGGCGGGCGCGCAACGGAGCCCGCCTTCGGAATCACGACATGGGAGAAGTCCGGCTTCTCGCCCGGACGGCTCGCAGGTTTGGGAACGTGGAACTGCAGTGGCTGGGTTGCTGCCGGCGCCTGGCCTGACTTATCGCTGCTCATGAGCGCCTCCATCCCTGACGCCACCAGCATTCCGCCTTCGCGCACATCCCGCAAGCGCTTCTCGCGCTCCTCGTGATGCGGCGGGACGCACAGCCGGCCGGCGATCGTTCCCCTTGCAACCAACGCTATCGGGGACGGTTCGGAGGTTCATTCCGAATTTGCCGGCAAGGGTGAAATCAGACAGAAAGAATTCCCGCTTTATGCCACATATCCAGAATGATTATCTGATGAACAAAAAGAGCCAGAACGGTCCTGCTCTCGATCTGATCGATCGCAAGATTCTCGCTGCGTTGCGGGATGACGGGCGCCTGACGACACAGGCGCTGGCCGAAAAGGTCGGGCTTTCGCCCTCCCCCTGCTGGACGCGGGTGAAGCGGCTGGAGGAATCCGGCGCGATCGAGAAATATGTCGCGCTGCTCGACCACAAGGCGCTCGGCTACAACAATATCGTCTTCGTCGAGATCACGCTCGACAAGCATGACGACAAGGTGCTCGATCAGTGCGGCGAGGCGCTGAGCCGCGCGCCGGAGGTGGTCGAGGCGCATCTCGTGACCGGCGAGTACGACTATCTCGCCAAGGTCGTGGTCAGCGGCACCGACCATTACGAGCGCTTCCTGCGCGGAACGATCTACCGCATTCCCGGCGTACGGCAGACGCGAACGACGTTCGGGTTGCGAGCGCTGAAGCGGACCTTGTCGGTCGATCCGCTGAAGGTCGTGGGGTGAACTCCGTCATTGCGAGGAGCGAAGCGACGAAGCAATCCAGGGGGACTGGGTGAGACGTTCAGCCCAGCCCCCTGGATTGCTTCGCTGCGCTCGCAATGACGGAGAGAAGTTCTTACCCCAGCATCTCCCGCACCAGCGGCAAGACCTTCTCACCGTAGAGCCGGATGCACTCCATCGCCTTCTCGTGCTCCAGCGGGCCGGCGCTGTACTTGAGCTGGAAGCGCTGGAGACCGAGCCCCTTGGCGGTAGCAGTGATCTTGCGCGCCACCGTCTCGGGCGAACCGAGATAGAGCGAGCCACGCGCGACCTCCTGCTCGAAATCCTCGCGGCTCATCGGCGGCCAGCCGCGCTCGGCTCCGATCCGGTCGCGGTTGGCCTTGAAGGCCGGGAAGAACTCCTCCCTGGCCTGCTCGTCGGTCGCCGCGACATAGCCCGGCGAGTGCACGCCGACGGGCTTGGCCGGCTTGCCGATCTGGCTGTAGGCGCGATGGTAGAGATCCACGAACGGCTTGAAGCGCAAGGGATCGCCGCCGATGATGGCGAGCATCATCGGCAAGTCGTAGCGCACCGCGCGGATCACCGATTCCGGGCTGCCGCCGACGCCGATCCAGGTCTTGAGCGGGCCGTTCTCGACCGGCGGATAGACCAGCTGGTCCTTGAGCGGCGGGCGGATCGAGCCCTGCCAGGTCAAGGGCTCCTGCGGCAGCAGGCCGGCGAAGAGATCGAGCTTCTCCTCGAACAGCTTCTCGTAA
Organism: uncultured Allobosea sp.; assembly: GCF_945956895.1. Classification (GTDB taxonomy): domain Bacteria; phylum Pseudomonadota; class Alphaproteobacteria; order Rhizobiales; family Beijerinckiaceae; genus Allobosea. The sequence goes on from NZ_CAMFJF010000130.1 coordinate 2,949, forward strand.
TCGCGCAGATCGAGCCCGAAGAGCGGGAAGGACTCGGTGAAGGAACCGCGGCCGAGGATGACCTCGGCACGCCCGTTCGAGAGCGCATCGACCGTCGCGAAGCGCTGGAAGACGCGGATCGGATCGTCCGAAGACAACACGGTGACGGCCGAGCCGAGCTTGATCCGGCTGGTGCGCGTCGCCATGCCGGCCAGCACCGTCTCCGGCGAGGAGACCGCGAAATCGGCGCGGTGATGCTCGCCGACGCCAATGAAATCGATACCGATCTGATCGGCCAGGACGGCTTCGTCGACGAGATTGCGGATCACCTGCGCATGCGGCAGCGGCTTGCCGTCCGCGCCATGGGTGACATCGCCGAAGGTGTCGAGCCCGAATTCCAGTTCCTGTGCCATGACCATCCCGAGGCTGCGGCGCAGCCTTTTGCCTGCCGGCCATCCCGGCCTCCGGGAGTTAGGGTCAGGATTGCCGCGGCGCAATTCTCCGGGCGTTGCGCCGCCAGCAACAGGCTGTTTGCAGGAATGCAACCGCCTCGCTTGCAACAGCGACGAACTCTGTCGATGTTCGGGCGCGCGGCGCTCCCCGCCGCCTCTGGGCCGACGCCATGATCATTCGCCAACTGGTCTATCTCGACGCGCTCGCCCGCGAGAAGCATTTCCGCCGCGCGGCCGAGGCCTGCCATGTCTCGCAGCCGACGCTCTCGGCCGCGATCGTGCAGCTCGAGGAGGAGCTCGGCGTGATGATCGTCGAGCGGGGCCGGCGCTTCCAGGGCTTCACCAAGGAGGGCGAGGTCGTGCTCGCCCATGCCAGGCGCATCCTGGCCGAAGCCGAGGTGATGAAGGAATCGGTCGCCGAGCTGCGCGAGGGCATTGGCGGGCGCATCCGGCTCGGTGCGATCCCGACCGCGCTGCCGATGATCGCCCATATCACCGCGCCGTTCTCGGAGCGCTATCCGGCGGTGTCGCTCACCGTGCTGTCGCTGACCTCCCAGGAGATCCAGCAGGGCATCGACGATTTCGAGCTCGATATCGGGCTGACCTATCTCGACAACGAGCCGCTCGACCGCGTGATCTCAAAGCCGATCTACCAGGAAGCCTATCTGCTGCTGACGCGCGAGGACGGGCCGCTCGGCGGACGCGACACCATTTCCTGGGCGGAAGCCGCGGAGCAGAAGCTCTGCCTGTTGACCGCCGACATGCAGAACCGGCGCATCATCGATGGCATCTTCCGCTCGGTCGGCGCGGCGCCGCGACCGGCGATCGAAACCAACTCAATCTTCAACCTCTGTTCGCATGCCGGCATCCAAGGCGTCTCCAGCATCGTCTCGCTGCAATTGCTGGAGTTCTTCGGCCTGCCCCTCGGCACCAAGGCGTTGCGATTGATCGAGCCGGAAGCGCAACGCATGATCGGCCTGATCGTCGCCGACCGCCAGCCCATGGCGCCGCTCGCGCGCAACCTGATGACGATGACCCAGCCGGTCGCGGAAGCCGGGTTGGTGCGGCGGCCGGTAGAGCGATAGTCATCATCTATCGCTGCACCGCAACATCATGATCACGACAGAGCATCATTCTCGTGCGAAGCGAAGCGTAGACCCGAGAATCCCTGGACAAGGGCGTGCTGGTTTCCGAGATGCCCGGGTCAGGCCCGGGCATGATGGTGATGAGATCTCGCGCTCAAGCAGTCGTTTTGATAGCCCCAATCTATCATTCGGTCGGCACAAACGATTTGAAATCGTTCCAATCTTGCCGTCTCCTCCGTTGAGACGAGCCCGGCAAACCGGGCCTTTGGAGGAACCATGGCCGGATATGCCGCCTGGAACGAGGACAGCGCTCGCGCGATCATCGCAGGGCTGACGCGCCTGGAAGGCGCCACGCTGCCGATGCTGCACGCGCTTCAGGACGAGTTCGGCTATGTCGACCCGCAAGCCGTGCCCTTGATCGCCGAGGCGCTGAACCTATCGCGCGCCGAAATCCATGGCGCGATCTCCT
>NZ_CAMFJF010000131.1 GCF_945956895.1 uncultured Allobosea sp.
CATCTGATATGTCAGATCGGGCCATCGAGGGCGAGCCCTCGATCCGCACCATGGTGCCGCGCTGCGTCTTGCCAGCATCGGAGGCAGCCATGGTCTCTCTCAATGTCAACGGGACGACGCACAGCGTCGACGTCGACGATGATACGCCCCTGCTTTGGGCTATCCGCGACAATATCGGCCTCACCGGCACGAAGTTCGGCTGCGGCGTCGCCCAATGCGGCGCCTGCACCGTCTATATCGACGGCCAACCGCTGCGCTCCTGCGTGACCCCGGTCTCGGCGGTCGGCACCAGCGAGATCACCACCATCGAAGGCCTCGCCGGCAAGGAGGCGGATGCCGTCCAGGCCGCCTGGATCGCCCGCGACGTGCCGCAATGCGGCTATTGCCAGTCCGGCCAGGTGATGAGCGCGATCGCGCTCCTTAAGGAAAACAGGAAGCCGACCGACCGCGATATCGACCTCGCGATGAACGGCAATATCTGCCGTTGCGCCACTTATGTCCGCATCCGCGCCGCGATCCATGACGCGGCCCGCGCGCTGGAGATCTGAGCCATGACCGCGCATGATCCCAAGCTCTCCCGCCGCTCGCTGCTCGCCGGCGTCGGTGCCCTCGTCATCGGCTTCCACCTGCCGCGCCAGGCCCGCGCCCAGTCCGGCGCCGCCGCCGGCCATCGGCCGGGCGGCAATGACAGCTTCGCGCCGAACGCCTTCATCCGCGTCGCGCCTGATGACACCGTGACCGTCATCGTCAAGCATATCGAGTTCGGCCAGGGGCCTTTCACCGGCCTCGCCACGCTCGCCGCCGAGGAGATGGACGCCGCCTGGAACCAGATGCGGGCCGAGCACGCGCCGGCCGATGTCAAGCTCTATGCCAATCTTGCGCTCGGCGTGCAGGGCACCGGTGGCTCGACGGCCATCGCCAATAGCTGGGAGCAGATGCGCAAGGCCGGCGCCGCCGCCCGCATGATGCTGGTCCAGGCCGCTGCCGAAGCCTGGAAGGTTCCAGCTTCCGAGATCAAGGTCGAGGCCGGCGTGATCAGTCACGCCTCCGGCCGCAAGGGCTCGTTCGGCGAGTTCGCTGAAGCGGCATCGAAGCTCTCCGTGCCCGAGAACCCGCCGCTGAAACCGGCCTCAGCCTATAAGCTGATCGGCAAGGAGGGCACGGTGAAGCGCCTCGACAGCGCCGACAAGTCGCGTGGCAAGGCCCAGTTCACCATCGACATCCATACGCCGAACATGCTGACCGTCGTCGTCGCCCGATCGCCGCGCTTTGGCGGCAAGGTCGCGAGCTTCGATGCGGCCGAGACGCGCAAGGTCAAGGGCGTGGTCGACGTGAAGGATATCGGCTACGGCGTCGCGGTCTATGCGACCGGGACCTGGCCGGCGCTGAAGGGCCGCGAGGCGCTGAAGATCACCTGGGACGACAGCGCGGCGGAGACGCGCGGCAGCGCCGAACTGATCGCGGAATACCGGCGCCTGGCCCGCCAGCCTGGCACCGTCGCCGGCAGCCACGGCGACGCCGAGGCCGTCCTAGCCAAGGCCGATCGCGTCATCGAGGCCGAGTTCGTCTTCCCCTATCTCGCCCATGCGCCGATGGAGCCACTCGACGGCTATCTCGAATGGGACGGCACGCAGGCGCTCGCCCGCTTCGGCAGCCAGTTCCAGACCACCGAGCACCAGACCATTGCCACTATCCTCGGCCTGCCGCTGGAGAAGGTCAGGCTCGAGACCATGCTCGCGGGCGGCAGCTTCGGCCGGCGCGCGCAGGTCAGCCAACATCTGGCGGCCGAACTCGCCACGGTCGCCAAGGCGATCGGCCCGAACCGCCCGGTCAAGGTTGTCTGGACCCGCGAGGACGATCTCGCCGGCGGCTATTACCGCCCGCTCTTCGTGCACCGCCTCCGCGGCGCGGTGAGGGACGGTCGGATCGCCGCCTGGTCGAACACGCTGGTCGGCCAGTCCTTCCTGCTCGGGACGCCCCTGGAATCCTTCGTGGTCAAGAACGGCATCGATGCGACCTCGGTCGAGGGCGCCAACGAGATCTTCTACGCGGTGCCGGATTTCCGCTGCGAGGTACACAATCCCAAGGTCGGCGTGCCGACATTGTGGTGGCGTTCCGTCGGCCACACCCATACCGGCTATGCCGTCGAGTGCTTCGTCGACGAGCTGTTGCAGGCTGCGGGACAGGATCCGCTACAAGGTCGGCTCGCCCTGATGGGCGACAGGCATCCGCGCGCCGCCAACGTGCTGAAGGCCGTCGGTGAGATGGCGAACTGGAAAGGCTCCGCTCCGGTCGACGGCCGCGCCCGTGGCGTCGCCGTGGTCGAGAGCTTCAACTCCTTCGTCGCCCAGATCGCCGAGGTTTCGATCGGCCCGGAGGGCGAGCCGAAGGTCCACAAGGTCTGGTGCGCGGTCGATTGCGGCGTCGCCGTCAACCCGGACGTCATCCGCGCCCAGATGGAGGGCGGTATCGGGTTCGGCCTAGGCCATGCCCTCTACGGGCAGATCACGCTCGATGGCGGCCGGCCGGTCCAGACCAATTTCCACGAATACCGCTCGCTGCGCATCCACGAGATGCCGGAGGTCGAGGTCAGGATCATCGCCTCGACGGAGAAGCCGAGCGGCGTCGGCGAACCCGGCGTGCCGCCGATCGGCCCTGCCGTGGCGAATGCGCTCGCGGCGCTCGGCCATGGCCGGCCGCGCCAGTTGCCGATGCAGGGAGGCTCCGTCTGATGAACCGGAACCTGCTCTTCTCCGCCGGCGCCGCGCTTGCGGTCTGCGTCGGCGGCAGCGCCCTGACGCTGGCGCAGAACGCGGCCCAGCCCGCCGGCGCAAGCCTTCGCCCGGCCGCCAGCTTTTCGTCCATCGCCAACCAGCACGACCGCTCGGTCGCGCTCTTCACCGAGATGGGTAAGGTGCTGACGAGTCCGCGCTGCATGAACTGCCACCCGGCGACGGAGCGGCCGCGACAGGGGGATCTGCGCAAGCTGCACGAGCCCGTCGTCGTGCGCGGCAATGATGGCCATGGCGCGGCGGGCCTGCATTGCGCGACCTGCCACGGCAAGCAGAATTTCGACCCGGCAGGCGTGCCGGGCGATGGGCACTGGGCCTTGGCTCCAGCCTCGATGGCCTGGGAAGGCAAGACGGTCGGCCAGATCTGCGAGCAACTGAAGGATCAGACGCGCAACGGGGGCCGCGATCTTGCCGCGCTGGTCAAGCACGTCACCACCGATACGCTCGTGCTCTGGGGCTGGAATCCCGGCGGGGGGCGCCAGCCCGCACCCGGTACGGCGACCGAGTTCGGCGCCCTGATGCAGGCCTGGGCCGATAGCGGGGGGGCATGCCCGGCGGGTTGAAGCCCGGCCAATCCGCTTGCCGGCATGGAGTGCCGGGGCGATACAAGCCGGATGATGACTACCCGCCATGCGCCCGAAGGGCGGGGGGCAAAGGATCGGCGTGGCTCCATTCCGCGGTCGCCGCGAGAAAGGCGGCGTGCAGCGCGGCGGCATTCTCGGTCTCGAACAGGGTCTCGTGATTGCCGGGAAGGTCGATGATGCGCAGATCGGGGCAGCGCTTGCGCCAGAGGGCGTCGTTCGCCGTGCTCGCCCCGGTGCGCAGCAGGGCGGCCGGCGCGTGCAGGTGCGAATCCTGGTCGTCGAGGCTCGGCATCCACGCCGCCGTGACGCGGATCAGGAGGCGCATGCCGAGTTCCTCCGCGAAGGCCGGGTCGATCCGGCCGATCCGTTCAAGCACGGCGGCGTAGTCCCGCGCGAGCGTAGGCAGGTCATCGCCGGCGAGGCGAAACAGGCCGCGCCAGGCGAGCTCGCGGGCGTGCAGCGCAAGCGCGCCGGGGCGTCCCCGCCGGAGAAGATCGGCCGCGTGAGAGGCGAGGCGGGTCTTCCAGCCGGCCGCGCGTGCCGCCGTGATCGTCCCGGAATCGATGAGGCACAGGCCCGCGACGGGATGGCCGAGGCTCTCCAGACGCAGCGCGGTCGCATAGGCGAAATGGCCGCCGATCGAAACGCCGAGCAGCACGACCGGCGCCTGCGGGGCGCGGTCGATGATCTCCGCCGCGAGGGCTTCGACCAGGGCCTGCGCGGTGAGCCCGGCATCGAGCTGCGCGCGCCAGGCCGGGTAGCGCAGGGTGACCACGCGATCCAGGTCTGACGGGGTGGCACAGAACGGCGTGCAATCCGGCGCATGGCCGCGCGCGCCCGGCAGGACGACGAGGGGCAATTGCGCCGCGCTCATGCCCGGGCCATGGCGGTTCGGGACAAGGCCGCCGCGATCGTGCGTGCGGTGTATTCGGCGCCGGCGACGAAGCGGAAGACCGGGCCGAAGCTTGCCGACGAGGCCGGGCCGACGAAGCGCAGGCCCGGGACGGAGGATTGGAAGGACGCGTCGAGCCGTGGCGCCGAGCCGTGCCTGGCAATCGCGTTGCGCAGCGCGGGAGCCAGGAACGGCAGGCGCTCGACATTCACCTCGTAGCCCGTGCCGGCGACGACATGGTCGACAAGCAGCTCACGATCCCGGCCGTCGTCACCTTGCCGCAAGCGAAGCGAGACGCGGTTGCCGCTCTCCTTGGCTTCGACGATCGTCGTGTCGTGCTCGACCGGCACCTGCGCCTCGACCCGCTCGCGGAGCCACCAGGCTCCCTCCGGCGGCAGGAAGTTCTTGAGGAAGAGCGCGCGCCCGCAAGCGGGAAGCCGGTGGAACGCGCCGGGCACTTGCGTCAGGGCCCAGGCCTTGGGGCTGCCGCCCAGCGCGGAGACCGGCCAGCGG
>NZ_CAMFJF010000132.1 GCF_945956895.1 uncultured Allobosea sp.
GGATGGCGCATCGGGCCTGCCCCCGCCATGGCTTGAGTGCGGGGGGAGTAATGTTCTTGGCGCAGGTCAAATAGACCAAAGACTAATTGTCCTGCGTGTGACGCATGTCTTTGCGCGCGTCGGGGCGGGCCGCCGGCATGTGGTCACGCGCAATCGCAAGATCAGGACGGGTTCAGCCCTTCGCTGAGAGCGTAGGGTGCGAGCACATCGCGGATATCGCGCTCGATGCGCGGCGTCAGCAGCGCGCGGGTGACGACGGCCCGCAGGTGATGGTCCATCAGATCGGCGGCGCGGGCAGCGTCCCCTGCGCGCAGGGCGTCGATCAACTGGCGATGCTCGGAGACGGCGCATTCGGTCGAATGCGGGCGGCCGTAGATCGCCAGGATCAGCGAGCAGCGCGACGAGGCTTCCTGGACATAGCGCAGCAGCAGCGCGTTGCCGGTCATCTTCGCGAGCTTGATGTGGAATTCGCCGGAGAGGCGGATCGATTCCGGCCCGTCCTGCTCATGCGCCTTCTCCTCCTGGCGGACATGGGCTTCGAGCTCGGCGACCTGGGCTGCGGTGATGCGTCCGGCCAGGCTTTCGGCGACGAGGCGCTCGAGCCCGCGCCTGACCTCGAATACGTCCCGCGCCTCTTCCAGGGTCGGGTAGGCCACCGAGGCGCCGCGATTGGGCTTGAGCTCGACGAGGCCCTCGACGGCCAGGCGCCCGAAGGCTTCGCGCACCAGCGTGCGGCTGACGCCGAGCTGTTCGCCGATCGAGTCTTCGGGCAGCTTCATGCCGGGTTTCAGGGCCTGCTCGATGATGGCGCGCCGCAATGCGCGATAGACGGATTCGGCGCGTAGAATCGGGGTTCGCTTCTCACCCAACGTGGCATTCCCTCGTGCAGGAACGGTCTTGTTCGGGGGTGTCAATGTCACGATAGCGGGCTCCGCGCCAGTTTCCGCTTGTGTTCAATAATCGCATACAATACGCTTCTCGTATCGTATGCAAGTATGCTGATAATCGCACACGAAATGGCGCGCAAAGCGTCAGGTGCATAACGGGACGGCAGAAAGCGATCGAGGTTCGGCGGAGTCCGCAGGCGCGCCGATGCAAAAGGGGAGAAGTCGATGAAGAAGGCCTGGTTGCTGGCGGCCGTTGCCGCCTTTGCGCTCACCGGCGCGGCGGAAGCCAAGACGTTGAAATGGGGCGCCTCGCGCGAAATCGCCTCGCTTGATCCCTATTCCTACGGCGAGACCTTCACGCTCTCCGTCCTGAATCACGTTTATGAGGGGCTGGTGCGCTATACCGGCGACCTCAAGATCGAGCCGGCCTTGGCCGAGTCCTGGGAGACGGTGTCGCCGACGGTCTGGCGCTTCAAGCTGCGCCAGGGCGTGAAGTTCCATAACGGCAACCCCTTCACCGCCGATGACGTCATCGCCTCGCTGGCCCGCGTCACCCACGAGACCTCGCCGCTCAAGGGCAACCTGCCGGCCTACAAGAGCTCGAAGAAGATCGACGACTACACCGTCGAGATCGAGGTCAACGGGCCCTATCCGTTGCTGCTGAACGACCTCACCAACATCTTCATCTTCGACAAGGAGTGGATGGAGGCGAACAACTCGCTGCTCCCGACCGATTCCGGCAAGGGTGTGAAGGGCTACGCCACCGACAACGCCAACGGCACCGGCCCGTTCAAGGTCGAGAGCCGCCGCGCCGATTCCAAGACGGTCTTCGTCAAGAACGCCGGCTGGTGGGACAAGCCCAAGCACAATATCGACGTGATCGAGTTCTCGCCGATCACCTCGTCCTCGACCCGCGTCGCGGCGTTGCTGTCGGGTGAGATCGACTACACTAACGTTGCCCCGCTGCAGGACCTGCCGCGCCTCTCCGCCTCGCCGGACGTGAAGGTGCTGCAGACCAACGAACTGCGCTCGGTCTTCTTCGCGCTCAATCTCGGCGACAAGCTGATCGAGAGCGACGTCAAGGACAAGAATCCCTTCAAGGACATCCGCGTCCGCGAGGCGCTCTATCGCGCGATCGATATCGATGCGGTGCAGAAGCGCGCCATGCGCGGCCTGTCGCGCAACACCGGCGCGCTCGTCGCCCCGGCCATTCCCGGCTACGAGCCCTCGCAGGATGAGCGCCTGCCCTTCGACCTGAACGGCGCCAAGAAGCTGCTGGCCGATGCCGGCTATCCCAACGGCTTCTCGTTCCAGATCAACTGCCAGAGCGACTCGCTCGTCAACGAGGAGGAGTTCTGCCAGGCGGTGGCGGCGATGTGGTCGCGTGCCGGCTTCAAGCCGAACCTCAGCATGGCCCCGCGCAGCCAGCAGACGCCGAAGCGCGTCAAGGGCGATTTCGATGTCATCTCCTTCGGCTGGGCCAATGAGCCGATGATCGACGCCTATTCCCTGCTGGTGCAGGTGCTGCACTCGAAGAGCGGCACGAGCGGCGTCTTCAACTGGGGCAACTGGGGCGATCCGCGCATCGACGCACTGATCGACAAGGCCGGCGTCGAGCTCGATACGCCCAAGCGCATCGAGATGATGAAGGAGGCGCTCAAGATCGCCAAGAAGGAGCAGCTCTTCATCCCGCTGCACCAGCAGCCGATGGCCTGGGCGATGCGTAACACGGTGGTCTCGACCGTGCAGGCCTCGGACAACAAGCCGCGGCTTTGGCTGACCATGATGAAGTGAGGTCGACTGGGTTCAATCGTCATGGCCGGGCTCGACCCGGTCATGACGGAAACCAGCGCCCTTCTTCCTGAGATCCTCGGGTCTTCGCGGGGGTATCCTTGGGGCCGGCCGAAGGTCGGCCCCAAGGGCGAAGCCCGAGAACGACGCTGGAATGCATGACGCCGGAACGTAGGAGTTCCCATGCCGGCCTTTCTTCTCAAGCGACTGCTCAACGCCGCTGGCGTCATGCTGGCGGTGGCCTTTCTCGCCTTCCTGATCTTCCGCTTCGTCGGCGACCCCGTGGAGCTGATGCTGAACGAGCAGGCGAGCCAGCAGCAGCGCGACGAACTGCGTGTCCGCCTCGGCCTCGACAAGGGCTTCGTGCTGCAATACGCGACCTTCGTCGGCAATGCCGTGCGCGGCGATTTCGGCATCTCCTACCGCAACCAGCAGGACGTCTTCACGCTGATCTCGGAGCGCTTCCCGGCGACCTTCGAGCTCGTGCTGGTCGCGACCTTCCTGTCGCTCGCGGTCGGCGTCCCCCTGGGCGTCTACACGGCCATCCGACGAGACAGTTTCCTGGCCAAGACCCTGCAATTCGTCTCGGTGCTCGGGGTCTCCCTGCCGAGCTTCGCGCTCGGCATCCTCTTCATCCTGATCTTCTCCGTGACGTTGCAATGGCTGCCGGCCTTCGGCCGCGGCGAGGTCGTGCAGATCGGCTGGTGGAGCACCGGCTTCCTGACCGCCTCCGGCCGCAAGGCGCTGATCCTGCCCGGCATCACGCTCTCGCTCTTCCAGATCACGCTGGTGATGCGCCTCGTCCGCGCCGAGATGCTGGAGACCATGCGCACCGATTTCATCCGCTTCGCCCGGGCACGCGGCCTGCCGGCACGCGCCGTTCATTTCGGTCACGCGCTGCGCAACTGCCTGATGCCGGTCATCACCGTCACCGGCCTACAGATCGGCAATCTCATCGCCTTCGCGCTGGTCACCGAGACGGTGTTCCAGTGGCCGGGCATGGGCATGCTCTTCGTCCAGGCGGTGACCTTCGTCGATATCCCGGTGATGGCGGCCTATCTGATCGTCGTCTCCTTCATCTTCGTCACGCTCAACACGCTGGTCGACCTGACATATGCCTGGGTCGATCCGCGCCTGCGCGAGGACGCGCTTACGGGAGGCGCCAATGCTCGCTGAGAAGAACCGGCCCGCTGATGCCCTGAAGAAACCCGGCCGCCTGCGCCGCTTCCTCGACAGCGACATCGGCTGGAGCTTCTGCCACACGCCGGTCGCCTGGCTCTCGGCGCTGGTGCTGGCGCTGCTCGTCCTGACCGCGCTCTTCGCCCCGCTGATCGCGCCGCAGAACCCCTACGACCTCGCCCAGGTCTTCATCGACAAGGCCGAGATCCCACCGATCTGGCAGTCCGGCGGCGAATGGCCTTTCCTGCTCGGGACCGACCCGCAGGGGCGCGATGTGCTCTCGGCCATCCTCTACGGCTCGCGCATCTCGCTGATCATCGGCTTCGCGGCGGTGATGGTCTCGATGCTGATCGGCGTCTCGATCGGGCTTTGCGCCGGCTTCTATGGCGGGCGTGTCGACAACCTGCTGATGCGGCTCGGCGACACCGTGCTCTCGATCCCGACGCTGCTGATGGCGATCCTGGTCTCGGCGATCTTCCGCGAGATGCTGCCGCCGGCCCTGCGCGAGCCCTTCTCCGCCGTGGTGCTGGTGCTCTCGATCGCGCTGACCAGCTGGGTCCAGTACGCCCGCACCGTACGCGCGCTGACCATGGTCGAGCGCCGCAAGGAGTACGTTCTCGCCGCCCGCATCATCAAGGTGCCGGCGACGCGGATCATGGGCCGCCACATCCTGCCCAACACGATGACGCCGGTGCTGGTTTCGGCGACGCTCAGCCTCGGCCTCGCCATCCTCTCGGAGGCGACGCTCTCCTTCCTCGGCGTCGGCATGCCGATCACCCAGCCTTCGCTCGGCACGCTGATCCGCATCGGCAATCAGTACCTGTTCTCCGGCTCCTGGTGGCTCGTCGTCTTCCCCTCGCTGCAGCTCGGGCTGATCGTGCT
>NZ_CAMFJF010000133.1 GCF_945956895.1 uncultured Allobosea sp.
GCGCTGGCCAATATCGTGCTGGCGGCCGTCGCCTTCGCCGAGCCGATGCTGTTCGGCGCGCTGATCGACCGGCTGACCACGATCCAGGCCTCGGGCGGGACGCTGACCTGGGCCAGCATCAACCTGCTGATCGTCGCCTGGGTCGGATTCGGCCTGACCAACATCGCGATGGGCGTCTTCGTCGCGCTGCATGCCGACCGGCTGGCGCATCGCGCGCGGTTGGCGGTGATGGCGCGCTATTTCGAGCACGCGCTGTCGCTGCCGCTGGCCTATCACACGCAGACCCATTCCGGCCGCGTGCTCAAGGTGATGCTCGACGGCACGAGCGCGATGTGGGGCCTGTGGCTGTCCTTCTTTCGCGAGCATTGTGCCTCGGCGGTCGCGCTCTTCGTGCTCCTGCCCTTCACGATCTGGAAGAACTGGCAGCTCGGGCTGCTGCTGATCGCGCTCGTCCTGCTGTTCGGCTCGCTCACCGCCTTCGTGCTGCGCAAGACCGATCGTTTGCAGCGCAATGTCGAGGCCTATCACTCCAGCCTCGCGGAGCGGGCCTCCGACGCGCTCGGCAATGTGCCGGTTATCCAGAGCTTCACCCGCATCGAGGCCGAGGTGCGCGGCCTACGCACGACCATCGCCAATGTGCTGGCGGCGCAACTGCCGGTCCTGTCCTGGTGGGCGGTGGCCAATGTCGCGACGCGGGCCTCGGCGACGCTGACCGTGCTCTTGATCTTCGTTGTCGGCACCTGGCTCCTGATGCACGGCCAGACCACGGTCGGCGAGATCGTCACCTTCATGGGCTTCGCCACCATGCTGGTCGGGCGTCTCGAGCAGATCGTCGGCTTCGTGAACTTCATCTTCATGCAGGCGCCGAAGATGCGGGAGTTCTTCGAGGTGCTCGATACGCTGCCGAGCGTGCGCGACCTGCCCAATGCCAAGGATCCCGGCCGGCTCGAAGGCGCGGTCGCCTTCGAGGATGTCTCCTTCTCCTATGACGGCAAGCGCGCGGCCGTGCGCGACGTCTCCTTCTCGGTGAAGCCCGGCGAGACCATCGCCGTTGTCGGCTCGACCGGCTCGGGCAAGTCGACGACGCTCGGGCTGCTGCATCGCGCCTTCGATCCGCAATCGGGCCGGATCACCGTCGACGGCACCGATATCCGCGAGATCTCGCTGCTCTCGCTCCGGCGCAATATCGGCGTCGTCTTCCAGGAGCCGATGCTGTTCGCCCGCTCGATCCGCGAGAACCTGCTGGTCGGCAAGCCCGATGCCACAGATGCCGAGATGATGCAGGCGCTGGAACGCGCCCAGGCCGCCGAGGTGATGGCGCGTCAGGTCGACGGGCTCGACACGCTGGTCGGCGAGCGCGGCCGCACGCTCTCCGGCGGCGAGCGCCAGCGCTTCTCGATCGCGCGCGCGCTGCTCAAGAACCCGCCGGTCCTGATCCTCGACGAGGCCACCTCGGCGCTCGACGCGGCGACCGAGGTCAAGCTGCAAAAGGCGCTGGAAGAGGTGATGAAGGGCCGCACCACCTTCGTCATCGCGCACCGGCTCGCGACGATCCGCAATGCCGACCGTATCCTGGTCTTCGAACAGGGGCAGGTCGAGGAGATGGGCACTTTCGACGAGCTCGTCGCCAAGGGCGGTCGCTTCGCGGCGCTGGCGCGGGCGCAGTACCTCGTCGCCGACAAGCCTGTTTCCGAGCCGGTTGCGGAGACACCAAGTCCGCTGGCGCAGAAATTGCGAGCCGATTGACGGGGGATATCCCTCTTGCTGGAATGCTCCGGCAAAGATCAGGGGAACATTCTCATGCGATGGCTGGCTGCCGGTTTCGTCGTCACAGGTCTCGTTTTCGGTGCTGGCGCCGCGCTGGCGCAGACAAACTGGGAAATGCCGACAGAATATCCGGAGACGGCGATCCCCGGAGAAGGGGTGGCGAGCTTCGCCAGGCTCGTCAATGAACGAGCCGGTGGGCGCCTGACGATCAAGCCGAGCTTCGACGCCAAGCGCGGCATCAAGTCGGCGCAGATGATCGCCGCCGTGCAGAAGGGCGAGGTTGCGGCAGGCGATGCCTTCGCCGGCGCGCTCGGCGCGGTCGATCCGCTGTTCGGCCTGTCTTCGCTGCCCTTCCTCGCGACCTCGATCGCGGATGCACGCCGCCTGACCGATCTTGCGCGGCCGGCCTACGAGAAAAAGCTCGCGAGCTTCGGCCAGAAGATCCTCTACACGACGCCCTGGCCGGCCTCCGGCATCTGGTCGAAGGCGCCGCTCGATTCGGCCACTTCCCTGACCGGTCTGTCGATCCGGACCTATGACGCGACCTCGACCGCCGTGATGAACGCGGCTGGCGCCAAGGCCGCCAATCTCTCCTTCGCCGACGCAATGCCGAAGGTGAAGGATGGCTCGGTCGTCGCCGTGCTCTCCTCCGGCGACGGTGGGGCAGGGCGCAATCTCTGGGATTTCCTGCCGCATTTCACCGAAGTGAACTACGCGATGCCGATCTCGCTCGCGACGGTCAATCTCGCGGCCTACGAGGCGCTGCCGGCCGATCTCAGGCAGGTCGTGGACGCTGCGGCCAAGGAGACCGAGCAGCGGCAATGGGCGGCGATCCGCACGCGGCTCGACGAGAACTACGCGCGGATGCGGGCGAACAAGGTCGCGATCCGCGCCGAGGTGCCGCCGGACGTCGCCCAGGCGTTCGCCAAGGCTGGGCGCGGTGCCATCGAGGACTGGCGGCGCAGCGCCGGGCCGGATGGGGTAGCTTTGCTCGATCAATACGAGAAAAAATAGCCGTCCGGTCGAGGTTGTGCCGCCGCAGCAGAGGGATCTGTCGAGACAGGCCCTCGAGGACTGTGCGACTGTCGCAGCATTGCCGCCGATGATCAGAGCCATTTCAGCATGATGATGCTTCGCCTCGCCGCCGCCTGGGCCTCCGTTGCCGCCTTCCTGCTGTTCGGCGACACGGTGCTTGGCCTGCTCGGTGCGCCGCTGCCGTCGCTGCTGGTCTTCTCCTGGCTGCTCGGCATCATCATCTGGTCTTCCTTCGGCGTGGTCCATGAGGCCGAGGACCTGGCCGAAAGGCTGGGCGAGCCCTATGGCACGCTGATCCTGACGCTCTCGATCGTCATCATCGAGGTGGCGCTGGTCGGCGCCGTCATGCTCGGCGCCAAGGGGGCGCCGACGCTCGGCCGCGATACGATGTTCGCCGTGCTGATGATCGTGCTCAACGGCGTCGTCGGCATCGGCCTGCTGATCGGCGGCTTGAGGCATTTCCAGCAGCGCTACAATCTCAAGGGCGCGTCGTCCTATCTGGCCGTGATCATCCCGCTGACGGTGATCCCACTCTTCCTGCCCAATTTCACGACGTCGACGCCGGACGGTACGCTGACCTCCTTCCAGGCGATCGCCTTCTCGATCTTCACGGTGGCGCTCTACGGCGCCTTCCTCGCCTTGCAGACAGGTCGGCACAGCATGTTCTTCCGCGAGCCGGATGAGGACGGCAAACCGATCCCCACCGTCAACGAGGGAGGGGAGCCGGTCTCGCCAACCTCGGCGGGCGAGGTGCTGCCGCGCGTCGGGTTGTTGCTCGCCAATATCCTGCCGATCGTCATCCTCTCGAAGGGCCTCGCCGCCGTGCTGGATTTCGGTATCGCCAAACTCGGCGCTCCAGCGGCATTGGGCGGTATCCTGATCGCGATGGTGGTGTTCACCCCGGAATGCATTGCGGCGCTCAGGGCGATCACCTCGAACCAGCTGCAACGCGCCGTCAATCTCTGCCTGGGCGCAGCCGCCTCGACGCTCGGCATGACGGTGCCGGCCGTGCTGCTGATCGGCGTCTTCACCGGCCAGCCGGTCGTGCTCGGCCTTTCCGCGACGAACATGGTGATCGCGGCGATGACGCTGCTGCTCTCGACCCTGACCTTCACCGGCACGCGCACGACGATGCTGGAGGGTGCGGTGCATCTCGCCGTGTTCTTCGTCTTCCTCGTGCTGGTTTTCAGCCCCTGATCGCAGCGTGATTACCCCGGCGGTAATCGACCCCATGCGCTTCAGGCGTCATGGCTCTCCGCAACGAACGGCCTTCGGGCCACCGATTGCAGGAGAGACCCATGACCGCCTATGCCATCGCCCATCTGCAGGATGTCCGGCTCGGCCCGGAGATCGTCGACTACATCGCGCGCATCGACGGGACGCTCGCGCCTTTTGACGGCCGGTTCCTGATCCATGGCGCGACGCCCGAGATCGTCGAAGGGCCATGGCCGGGCGATCTGGTGATCATCGCCTTCCCTGATATGGACCGGGCGCGCGCCTGGTACGATTCGCCGGCCTATCGCGAAATCCTGCCGCTTCGGACCGAGAATTCGCGTGGCGTGACGATGCTCGTGAAGGGCGTGGCGCCCGGCTATCGCGCGACGGATTTCCTGGCCAAGATCGGCCTCGCCTGACCTTGCTCAGGCGGCGAGCTCGTCCTCGATGAAGCCGCGCACCTCGTCGGCCGCGACGCCCGGCGCGATGAAGCTCTTGCCGATGCCGCGGGCGAGGATGAAGGTCAGCACGCCGCGCT
>NZ_CAMFJF010000134.1 GCF_945956895.1 uncultured Allobosea sp.
CGGTTTCTCACGGGAATTCCAGGCGGCCTCACTTGCGATGACGACTCAGCAGGCTCATGTTGCCGCAATCCTTGCGTCCGAGCGAACCGTCCATGTCCGCCGTCCATCATATTCTGCTGGTCGATGACGACCAGACCCTGCGCGATACATTGTCGGAGCAGCTCTCCCTCTACGAGGAATTCCGGCTGTCGACGGCCGATAACGCGACGGCGGCGATCAAGGCCGTGCAAGGGGAGCGCGTCGACCTCGCCGTGATGGATGTCGGCCTGCCCGACATGGATGGGCGCGAGGCCGTCAAGGTGATGCGCAAGAACGGCTTCAAGAGCCCTGTCGTGATGCTGACGGCGCAGGGCTCCGATGCCGATACCGTGCTCGGGCTCGAGGCCGGCGCCAACGATTATGTGGTCAAGCCGTTCAAGTTCGCCGTGCTGCTGGCGCGTATCCGCGCGCATCTGAGGCAATACGAGGCGAGCGAGGACGCGATCTTTCAGGTCGGGCCTTACACCTTCCATCCGGGCTCGAAGCTGCTCGTCAGCGAGAAGGGCTCCAAGACCAAGCTCACCGAGAAGGAGACCGCGATCCTGCGCTTCCTCTATCGCGCCGGTCGCAAGCCGATCGCGCGGGAGGTGCTTCTGCAGGAGGTCTGGGGCTATAACAGCCAGGTGACGACCCACACGCTCGAAACCCATATCTACCGGCTGCGCCAGAAGATCGAACCCGATCCGGGCAATGCGCGACTCCTCGTTACCGATGCCGGCGGTTACCGGCTGAATCCCTGACGGATGGCGCTCGACGACGACATGGCCCTGCTGGCCCGGCAGCCGCTGCTGAGCCTGATGGATCGCGATGCGCTGAGATTGCTCGCCTTCGCGGCCGAAAGCCGCATCCTGCGCGCCGGCGACGTGCTGTTCCGCGCGGGCGAGCCGTCGGACGGAGCGGTATTGGTCGTTTCAGGGGCTGTCGCGTTGACGGTGCAGGACGACGGCAAGCCCGCCACCGAGATCGTCGGACCCGGCGCGATGATCGGCGAACTCGCGCTTTTCACGTCAGTTCCGCGCCAGGTCACCGCGATCGCGCGCGAGCCGACGCAGGTGATGCGATTGCCGCGCAGCGTGATGCGGCGCGTGCTTGGCGAATCCCCTGATTCGGCCGAGGCGATCGCCGCCGCGATCGGTGCTCGATTGCAGGGCTTCGTCGGCGAGCTCTCGGCCGTCCAGGAAGCGCTGAACGCGATCGACCGGAAATAGCGACCGTTCAGGACGAGGGCGGGTGCCGCGCCGCCCGGATCGCGGCAAAGCGCGGCCAGAGGCTGTTGATGCACAAGCCGGAGAGCACCAGCCCGGCCGCAAGGAATTTCCAGCCGGGCAAGGGTTCGCCGAGCCAGATGGCGGCGGCGCCCATCCCGAAGACCGGAACCAGCAGGGAGGTCGGTGCCACGGTGGCGGCGGCATAGCGCGAGAGCAGCCAGCCCCAGACGGCATAGCCGAACATGACATTGCCGACCGCCTGCCAGACCGCGGCGGCCCAGGCGATGGCCGGAGCATGGACGAGGCCGTCGCGCATCGCCGGCCAGCCTTCGATCGCCCAGGACAGGGCAAGCAGCGGCGGGATCGCGAACAGGCTGGTCCAGACGACATAGGCGAGCATGTCGACCCTGGGTGTGCTGCGCGCCACGATATTGCCGGCGGCCCAGCAGAAGGCGGCGCCGAGCACGAGGATAATGCCGAGAAGCGTGGTCGAGCCGTCCGTGTGCCAGAGGATCACCCCGATTCCGACGGCGGCAAGCGCAAGCCCGGCGAACTGGAAGGGTTGCACGCGCTCGTGCGTGATCGCGGCCGCCAGCAGGATCGTGAAGAAGGGCTGCGACTGCACGACAAGCGAGGCGAGGCCCGGCGTGATGTAGCCCTTGATGGCGAAGAAGAGCAGGCCGAATTGCCCGGCGCCGATCAGGACGCCATAGGCAGCGAGCTTGCTCCAGGGCGCGTCGGGGCGCTTCAGGAAAAAGACTGCCGGCAAGAGCGCGAAGGTAAAGCGGAGCGCCGCGAAGAGCAGCGGCGGGAAATGCTCGACGCCGATATGGATGACGACGAAATTCGTGCCCCATACCGCCATGACGGCCAGCGTGATCAGGGCGTCCCGGAATGAAAGCGATGTGGGAAGAGCTGGCTGCACGGGATTGGCTTCGCCTGACGTTTCGCGGAGCCCATATCATGCGCGTCGGCCTGGCGGTTAGGACGGGCCGGCATGGCGGAGGGGCCGGTGCGGCATAGAAAGCTGCGGGTGGTCTCGTCAGAGCTCCAGCGTCACCGTGACCGGGACATGGTCGGAGGGGCGCTCCCAGCCACGGGCTTCGCGCAGGAAGGTGAGATCGCGCAGCGCGGGCTTCAGCGCATCCGAGAGCCAGATATGGTCGAGCCGGCGGCCCTTGTTCGACGCTTCCCAGTCCTGCGCGCGGTAGCTCCACCAGGAATAGAGCTTTTCGGGTTCGGGCCGCAGCGTGCGGGCTGCGTCGGTCCAGCCGAGCTCGCTGCGTAGCTTCTCCAGCGTCGTCGTCTCGATCGGGGTGTGGCTGACGACGTCGAGAAGCTGCTTGTGGCTCCAGACATCATGCTCAAGCGGGGCGATGTTGAGGTCGCCGAGCAGGATCGCCGGCCGGTCTGTCGGCTTCCTGGTCACGCCCCAGGCGCCGATCTCGTCGAGGAAGGCGAGCTTATGGGCGAATTTGTCGTTCTTCTCGGGGTCGGGCAGGTCGCCGCCGGCCGGGATGTAGAAATTATGGATGGCGATGCCGGCAGCCGGGCCAGCCGCCTTGTCGAGCGTCACCGTCATGTGCCGGGCGTCGTTACGGCCGCACATCGACATCGCCTCCTTCTCGCTGAAGGGGAGCTTCGAGACGATGGCGACGCCGTTATAGCCCTTCTGGCCGATGAAGGCCTGGTGGACATAGCCGAGCTGGTGGAAGGCCTTGGCCGGAAACTGCTCGTCCGGCGTCTTGGTCTCCTGCAGGCAGAGCACGTCGGGGGCGTGGGTGGCGAGGTATTCGCCGACCATGCCGATGCGCAGGCGGACGGAATTGATGTTCCAGCTGGTGACGGTGAATTGCACGCGAGGATTCCGGCAGGGAGGAGGCCGGAAACTGGGTGGTTGAAGCGCAAAAGGCAAGCGCTTTGCTGGGCGGTCCGCTTCCCGTCATTGCGAGGAGCGAAGCGACGAAGCAATCCAGGAGAATCGGGTTGAGCGTCGCACCTCGTCCCCCTTGGATTGCTTCGCTGACGCTCGCAATGACGGGGAGGCAGGATCGGGGCCTCGGCTTAGAGCTTGCGCTGGTAGTCGATCACGAAATTCTGCGGATCGGGTCGGCGCCGGGTGTCGAGATTGTAAAGCGAGATCGCGGTCTCGTAGCCCTGCGGGTCGACGACGACCCATTGCCGCAGCTCATTGGCGACGAGGTCGAATTTCAGCGTGATCTTCGAGGTGCCGCCCAGCGTCGAGCGATCCTCGATCCGGACGGTCAGCAGGTCGCCGTCGACGCTGGCGCCCTTGAGCGTGCCCTCGCGCGCCAGGTCCATCTTCTCGCGCACGAGGAATTTCAAAGGCGTCTGGCCGATCGAATAGAGGTCCTGCGTCGCCAGGCGCTTGTCGCGGATGGCGACCGAAGTGCCGTCCGCGATCACTTCCGTGGTCGTCGGCGGCTCGTATTCGAAGCGCATCTTGCCGGGGCGCTGGATATAGATACGCCCCTCCAGGCGTCGTCCATTGGCGGCGTGCTGGATGAAATTGCCCTGCAGCGTGGTGAAGCTGTTGAGATAGGCGTTCAGCCGCTCGACGGCCTCTTCCTGCGTCGCGGGCGGGGCTTGCTTGCCTCTGGCGGGAGTTGCCGCCGGCTTCGCCGTCTCGGTTGCCGGGGCGGCTGCGGCTGGCGCGCTCGTCGCCACGGGCTGAACGGGAGCGGCATCCGCCGCAGCGCTGCGTGCCTGGCCGAGCCCGGCGGGGCGGGGCGGGGGCAACACGAGGCGCGGTGCGGCCGGCTTGGCCGCGGCCGGCTTCGGCGGCTGAAGCTGAAGGGGCTGGGCCGCCAGCGGGTCGGCCGCGAGCGCGCAGCCGACAATCGCCGTCACCAGAACCGAAGCCCGAACGGCCGGGGTCAATCTATCGAGCAAGGCTGCTCCATTTCTTATGCCGCGGCCATTCCTGCCGAAGCCTCGAGATCGCCGACGCAAGAGATCGGGCGATTCCCGATCCGGTCTTTCGGTCTCAACGTCTGGTCTGCCGCGGACGTTGCAGCATCGTCATGGCAATTTGAGGACTGGCGCCGGTTGCCGCAAGGGCGCCGGGCGTCGCAAGCCTCAATCGTCGTGCTGATTCTGGCTTTCCACCAGGATCTCGCGCTTGCCTGCGTGGTTAGCCGGCCCGACGATGCCCTCGTTCTCCATGCGTTCCATGATGGATGCGGCGCGGTTGTAGCCGATCTGGAGGCGGCGCTGGATATAGG
>NZ_CAMFJF010000135.1 GCF_945956895.1 uncultured Allobosea sp.
GCGCTGGTGCAGCGCGACATCGATATCCTCGCGCCGATGGCGGAGAAGGGCCTGGTCAAGGTCGCGCTCTCGGTGACGACGCTCGACCCGAAAACCGCACGCGGCATGGAACCGCGCGCCGCCTCGCCCGCCAGGCGGCTGGAAACGATCCGCAAGCTTTCGGAGGCCGGTATCCCGGTCACGGTCTTGGTCGCGCCAATCATCCCGGCAATCAACGAGCACGAGATCGAGCGCATCCTCGACGCGGCGAAGGCGGCTGGCGCCGAGGCCGCCGGCTATGTCCTGCTCAGGCTGCCGCTCGAAGTGCGCGACATCGTGCAGGAATGGCTGCTGACGCATCATCCCGACAAGCTCCGGCATGTGATGTCGCTGATCCGCTCGACACGCGGCGGCAAGGATTACGATTCGCAATGGGGCCAGCGCATGGTCGGCTCCGGCCCCTATGCCTGGATGATCGGGCGGCGCTTCGAGATGGCGGCCGAACGCATCGGCTTCAACACGACGCGGCGCCGGTTGCGGACGGATCTCTTCGTGAAGCCGGAAAAGGAGAAGGCGCAGCTGAACCTGTTTTGAGGGATAAGGTCAGCCGTCATTCTCGGGCGAAGCGAAGCGCAGATCCGGGAATCTCTTGCCGGAAGAGGCGTTTTCCGGCCTGAGATGCTCGGGTCAAGCACGAGCATGACGCGGGGCTATCCAGTGGAGCACTCTCCCGCCGCTCTGGTCCGATGCCCCGCTCTGCGGCATAACCTGGCCATGCCCGCCGATTTCAGCCGCGAGACCTCCGCCATCGCCAACGGCCTTTGGCCGCTTGCAGGGATCGACGAGGTCGGGCGCGGGCCGCTGGCCGGGCCGGTCGTCGCGGCTGCGGTGATCCTCGATCCCGAGCGGGTGCCCGATGGCCTCGACGATTCGAAGAAGCTGCCGGCCGCGATCCGCGAGGAGCTTTTCGGCGAGATCATGGAACGGGCGCTGGCCGTTTCCATCGCCAGCGTGACGGCTGCGGAAATCGACGCCATCAATATCCGGCAGGCGACGCTGCTTGCGATGCGCCGGGCCGTCGCCGCCCTGCCGCTGACGCCATTGCATATCCTGGTCGATGGCAACGACCCGCCGCAATTCGCTTGCTCCTGCGAGGCGATCATACAAGGCGACGGGCAGGTTGCCTCGATCGCAGCCGCCTCGATCGTTGCCAAGGTTACGCGCGACCGGATGATGGCGCGCCTCTCCCAACGCTATCCGGCCTATGGCTTCTCCGGCCATGTCGGCTACGGAACGCCGGCGCATCGCAAGGCGATCGCCGCACACGGCCCCTGCCCCGAGCATCGCTATTCCTTCGCGCCGGTGAAAGGTGTGTGGTTCCGGTAGAGGCCCGTTCCGCCACGCGTCATTCTCGGGCGGAGCGAAGTGCAGACCCGAGAATCTCTTACAGGAAGAAGCGCCGGAGCCCCCGTGTCATGAGATGCTCGGGTCAAGCCCGAGCATGACGGCCTGCTCTAGCCGATGGGAAACGGACCGCCCCGCCAAGCTGCCGTAACGGCAGACCCAGACGTTAACTCCCGTTTACGAATTTCCCTTGATTACCAATGGCCTAGGCAAAAATTGCAGCCCCAGAATGGGACGCATTTTTTTCAAGGCGGAAACCCGACCTTTACCCTGTCTGACCAATATCGCTCTCGTTGAAGTTGCGTAACGGTCTTGGCGTCATGGGTATTTTGCGTACCGGGACCGCCAGTGCTCCCGTCCGGATTCAGGTTTCGCGTACCGGACGGCCTGCACTGGGGGCTCGGATGAAGGCCAAGGGCCTTCCCGAACATATCGGCACCCCTCGGGAGCTGCCGCTCGATCAGATCCTCGTCGGCGACTGCGTCGCGGCGATGAACGCGCTGCCGCCGGCAAGCGTCGACCTGATCTTTGCCGATCCTCCCTATAATCTCCAGCTTGGCGGCGATCTGCGCCGGCCCGACGACAGCCTCGTCGATGCCGTCGACGACGACTGGGACAAGTTCGCCTCCTTCTCCGACTACGACCGCTTCACCCGCGACTGGCTTGCCGCCGCGCGGCGCGTGCTGAAGCCGGACGGGGCGCTGTGGGTCATCGGCAGCTACCACAACATCTTCCGCGTCGGCGCGACGCTGCAGGATCTCGGCTTCTGGATGCTGAACGACATCGTCTGGCGCAAGGCCAATCCGATGCCGAATTTCCGCGGCCGACGCTTCACCAATGCGCATGAGACGCTGATCTGGGCGGCGCGCGGCGAGAGCTCGAAATACACCTTCCATTACGAGGCGTTGAAGGGCGGCAATGACGACCTGCAGATGCGCTCGGACTGGTATCTGCCGCTCTGCACCGGCGAGGAACGCCTGAAGGACGACAACGGCGCCAAGGTGCACCCGACACAAAAGCCGGAAGCCCTGCTCGCCCGCGTGCTGCTCTCGGCCTCGAATCCCGGCGACGTCATCCTCGATCCGTTCTTCGGCACGGGGACGACCGGCGCCGTCGCCAAGGCGCTCGGCCGTCATTTCATCGGCCTCGAGCGCGATCCGGTCTACGCCAAGGCGGCGCGCGAGCGCATCGCGGCGGTGACGCCGCTGGCGCCGGAAGCCTTTTCAACAGCGCCTTCCAAGCGCAGCGAGCCACGCGTGCCCTTCCTCAGCCTGATCGAAGCCGGGCTGGTGAAGGCCGGCGAGACGGTCCATGACGAGAAGCGCCGCTACAAGGCGGTGGTGCGGGCCGATGGCACGCTGCTGCTCGGCCCGGCGGTCGGCTCGATCCACAAGGTCGGCGCGCTGGCGCAGGGCCTGCCGGCCTGCAACGGCTGGACCTTCTGGCATGTCGAGCGCGAAGGAGGTCTCACCATCCTTGACGCGCTGCGCGGCGAGATCAGGGCGCAGATGGCGGCGGCTTGAGCCGCCCGACAGCCGCGTCCGGCACAATCGCTCATTCGTTCGGAGGATGCGCGGCCGTCACAGGCGCGGGCATCCTCGCACGCATGACAGCGAGGGTGGCAGCATGGCGACGATCCTCAAGACCGGCTCCCGCGGGCCCGAGGTCAAGCAACTCCAGGAAGCACTGAACGCCAAGCTGAAACCGATCCCGAAGCTGGTACCCGACGGCCAGTTCGGCACTTTCACGCACAACGCGGTCCTCGCCTTCCAGCGCAAGAACTGGCTGGTCGAGGATGGCCAGGCCGGGCCAGCGACCCAAGCCTGCCTCTATGACACCGAGGCCTTCGCGCCGATCCTGCACAAGGTCCCCTTCATCGCGCAGCCGACCAACACGACCTGCTGGGCGACCTCGACGGCGATGATGAAGAAATCGACGGTGCCGATCATCATCGCCAAGACGCCGCCGGACATGATCCTTCCCGACGGCTCGCTGGCCAACTCTTCCGAAAGCGACCAGGCGATCGTGACCGGTCAGCGCTATGGCCGCATCCACGGGCTGCGCTGCAATGCCCCGCAATCCTGGTCGGTCGAGCAGCTCAGGCAGGCGGTCTCGCGCGGGCCCTTGATGTTCGACATGCTCTGGCGCGTCGACGAGTACACGGCCGGCCGCGGCAGCCCCGGCCACATGATCGTCATCGTCGGCATGCGCGGCGACGGCAATCCCGACGGCACCGGCACGACGCTGCGCATCCACGATCCCTGGCCGCCAAACCGCGGCAAGATCTACTCGAAGGGCTATTTCAAATGGTCCGCCGAACTGCCGACGATGACCTATCGCGTCTTCGAATTGTAGAGCCCGGCGCGCTCGACCACCTTCAGCATCAGGCTCGACAGCGGCTCGCCGGCCAGATTCGCCAACGGCGTGAAGCGCATGCCCGCCGGCGCCGGCGTGCGCACGGGGGCGCTGCCGGTGAACACCGT
This sequence comes from uncultured Allobosea sp., assembly GCF_945956895.1. Taxonomy (GTDB): domain Bacteria; phylum Pseudomonadota; class Alphaproteobacteria; order Rhizobiales; family Beijerinckiaceae; genus Allobosea. The sequence goes on from NZ_CAMFJF010000135.1 coordinate 3,867, forward strand.
CAGTTCCAGCGGAAAATGCGTGAAGACATGGCGCACCGGCTCCGCCACCTGCGTCCAGCGTAGCGGCAATGGCGCGTCCTGCGCGGCTCCGTCGAGTTCGTAATCGGCCCGCCATTCGCTGGTTGGCACCTCGGCCATGCCGCCGAGCAGCCCCCTGGCCGGCCGCGTCCGCAGCAGGATCGCGCCATCTTCCCGGGCGAGCACGAAGGCTGCGCCGTAGCGCGTGACGCCGGCCTTCTTCGGCGCCTTGCGCGGAAAGCTCTCCTGCGTGCCGGCAATCCGCGCCCGGCACGGCTCGCGCCACGGACACAGGCCGCAGGCGGGATTGCGCGGCGTGCAGATGGTGGCGCCGAGATCCATCAGGGCTTGCGCGAAATCGCCCGGCCGACCCTGCGGCAGCAGTGCCAGCACCTTCTCGCGAATCAGGGGCCGGGCGCCGGGCAATTCGTCCTCGATCGCGAAGAGCCGGCTCATGACGCGCTCGACATTGCCGTCGACGGCCGCCGCCGGCCGGTCGAA
>NZ_CAMFJF010000136.1 GCF_945956895.1 uncultured Allobosea sp.
GACATGCTGGCGACGGTGATCGCGGGCTTCGCGCAAACGGATTTGCCGCAGCTCGTGCGTTCCCTGCCGATTCCGGCCTGGCGCGGCACGAGTCCGATGGTCGTGCATGTCGCCCCCATACGCGGCCGGGCGCGCGACATCTTCTCCTTCGCCGGCGCCATCATCGTCGCGACGCCGGTCTCCGCAGGCGCGGGGCCCGATGCCGGCCTGATCGCCGGGCTGTTCGACCTCACGCCGGCCGAGGGGCGGCTGGCGGCTGCCATCGCCGCCGGCCATCCGCCGCGGGATGCCGCCGCACGGCTCGGCGTGACCGAGGCGACGGCGCGCACCACGCTGAAGCGCATCCTCGCCAAGACCGGCACGCGCCGGCAGGCCGATCTGGTCGGTTTGCTGAAAAGCGCGGCGCGGCCGAACTGAAGCCTCCGTCCGGCCGGTGAATCCATTCCGTCCTCCGCGTACGCGCCGGGGACCCCCCATTTGGGGGATGGCAAATCGCCTTGCCGAAGTCAGGGTGAGGTTCTCAACAAGGTCGCAGGGCCACAGGCGAATATCAGCTCGCACTGCCGAAGCCGGGTCAAGCAGCTTCGGCAGTGCCTTTTCGCGTGGCGCGGCTTGCGCCTGTGTTGGGGCTTCTGCGCTTCCGCCTTCAGTGAACCGCGCGCTCGTTCCAGTCGCCTCGCAGCCTGACGTGAACGGCTGACACGGCGCTCTCGCCAACACATTCCATGCCTGGAACGAAAAACGCCGGCTCGTCGCCGGCGTTTCATGCTTGGAGCCTGGCGGAGCATCGGAGCTCCTGCCGAGGTCAGCCCTTGTAGGTGACGAAGTTCTGCTTCTGCTCGCCGAGCCCCTCGATGCCGAGCGTGACGACCTCGCCGCCCTTCAGGAAGCGCGGCGGCTTGAAGCCGAGGCCGACGCCGGGAGGCGTGCCGGTGGTGATGACGTCACCCGGATCGAGACGCATGAACTGGCTGATATAGTGGACCAGATAGGCCGCGCCGAAGATCATCGTCTTGGTCGAGCCGTTCTGCACGCGCTCGCCATCGACCTCGAGCCACATGCCGAGGTTCTGGATGTCTTTGATCTCGTCGGTGGTGACGAGCCAGGGGCCGAGCGGTCCGAAGGTCGGGCAGCCCTTGCCCTTGGCCCATTGGCCGCCGCGCTCCTGCTGGAAGGCGCGCTCCGAGACGTCGTTACAGACGCAGAAGCCGGCGATTGCCGCCATCGCGTCCTTCTCCTCGATATAGGAACCGCCGTCGCCGATCACGATGGCGAGCTCGACCTCCCAGTCGGTCTTCTGCGAACCCCTCGGGATGACGACGTCGTCATTCGGCCCGACGATGCAGTTCGGAGCCTTGTTGAACAGGATCGGCTCTTTCGGGATCTCGGCGCCGGTCTCGGCGGCGTGATCGGCGAAGTTGAGGCCGACCGCGATGAAGTTGCGCACGTCCGCGACGCAGGCGCCGATGCGCGGCGAGCCGGCCACCAACGGCAGCGATTCCGGCGAAAGCGCCTTGATCTTGGCAAGCGAGGCCGAGGTCAGCGCCTTGCCGCCGAGGTCGGGAATGACGCCGGACAGGTCGCGCAACCCGCCCTTGGCATCGAGGAGGGCCGGCTTTTCCTGGCCAGGTGCGCCGTAGCGGAGCAATTTCAAGGTGTTTCCCCCGTTTTCAAACGATCTAAATGGGTGAGGGATTCTGACCGGATGCCGGTCGGAAAGACAAGCCCGTCATTGCGCATAGGGTATCCGCGATCAGCAGGCGGCAGAATTGTTGCGCGAATGCAACGGCGCTTCTCAAAGCGACAACCGCCCGCGGGGAGCGCCGGATGTCGCGCTGGAGCGGAAACACCCGCAAACCGGCAATAGTTCTTATATAAACTATATGTTTCTGAACAATCTTGCCGGCGTATGTCCGGAAATCGTCGATTTTGGGCCGTTTTGGAGGACGCGGCGGCGAAATGAGGGGAGTGGTGTGGCGATTTCGGGGCACCTGAAGCGGGATTGCGGCTGGAAACGCCTCGGGTCATGCTTCGAATCAAGCGGGGTGTCTGGCCCCGAAAAACCTAGATCGGGATGGATTCGATGAAGGGCCTTGTTCGCACCGCCGCAGCTGCCACGGTCTCGCTCGCCGCTCTCCTCGCGGCTGGAGCGGCTTCGGCGAGTTCCTTCGCCATCCGCAGCGGCCAGAGCGCCGAGGGTCTCGGCATGGCCTATGCCGGCGCCGCCTCGGGCGGCATTGGCATGGGCGCGATGGCCTGGAACCCTGCGACCATCACCATGTTCCCGGGGCGCCACAGCAACTGGAACTTCACCTATCTCAACGCCAATGGCGACTATCAGCCGACCTCGGTGACGCGCCTCGGCTCGCCCTTCGGGCCGGCGAGCCCGATCCAGAACGGCACCGGCAACATTGGCGGCGACGGCGCCTTCATCCCGGCCTCCTACAGCGCCTGGCAGCTCACCGACCGGTTCTGGATCGGCATGACCACTGGCGCACCTTACGGCCTGCGCTCGAAGGCCGAGAATCAGGTTCACGCGGCCCAGATCTACGGCCGCTCGGCCAAGGTCGCCACGGTCAACGTCTCGCCCACGGTCGGCTACAAGGTCAATGACTGGCTCTCGGTCGGCGCGGCGCTGCAGGTCCAGTGGCTCAATGCCTCGCTGAAGCAGGCTTCGGGCATCGGTCCGACGGCGGCGCCGGTCATCATCGAGGGCGACACGATCGACTTCGGCTATCGCTTCGGCTTCACCCTGACGCCGTTCGAGGGCACCAGCATCGGCCTCGCCTATCGTTCGGCGGTGCGCCAGACGCTGGAAGGGACGCTGAAGACTCCGCTCGCCGTCATTCCGGTCAAGGCCAATCTCAACCTGCCCGACTCGGTCGTCCTCGGCGTGTCGCAGGTCATCAACGACCAGTGGCAGGTCCATGCCGGCGTCGAGTGGACGAACTGGAGCCGCTTCCGCAACATCCCGATCGTCAGCCAGATCAATGGCCGTCCGGCGACCAGCTTGAACTTCCAGTATGACGATGCCTGGTATTTCTCGGCCGGTGTCGAGTACAAGTACAACCGCGACCTGACCCTGCGTGCTGGCGTCGGCTATGAACTGTCGGCGGTGAATGACCGCAACCGTACCATCTTCATCTCGGACAACGATCGGCTCTGGCTCAGTGCCGGTGCAAGCTACCAGATCACCGACCGGATCAAGCTCGACGTTGGCTATACCTATATCGACGTGAAGAAGGCTTCGGTGAACTACAACGGCGCGCATCCGCAGCAGGGCGCGGTGTTCTATACCGCAGAGGCCAAGCCCTACATCCACATCGCCTCGGTCGGCATCACCTACAATTGGGATGATCCGAAGCAGACCGTTCCGGCGCAGCCGGTGGTTCGCAAGTACTGATCCTGGATCGATCTGGAAAAGCTGGCCTTCGGGCCGGCTTTTCTGGTCGGAGGCTCAAGAAGCCCGCTCGCGGCCTACCGAGACCCGGCGGAAAGCGAAGGCCGGTCCGCGAGACTATTCCGGATGCCGTGCGTTCCAGGCCTCGGCATAATCCGAGCACATGCGATAGACGGCTTCGCGGTCCGTGCAGCCCGCCGGTTTCGACCGGGAGGGCAGGGCCGTCTGAAACGGCACATAGCCCTGATGAGCCAATCGCCAAAGCCGCCGCAGCTCCGCCAGCGGGGCGGCATGATCGTCGACACGCAGATCGAAGCTCGGAAACGGCGCCTCCGTCCAGATGCGGATCGCGCAGGATTGGCGCCCTCGCTTGTCGCCGCCTGCGCGTTCGCCGGCTTCCATGGCGACGATCAGGCGTTCGTCGAAGTCGAGGGCTTGCGCCGCGAGATAGGCCGCGAGGGTTGCTTCGACGACCTGCGGGCCCGCCAGCATGTTTCCCGCGACGGAGACATCGGGACCGCAGACGCTGCCGCTCCATTCGATGCAGGCCGGGCCGGTATGGGCAGCCACGCAGCCGGCGCGATCGATCACATGCACCTGCCTGTGATCGCGCCCTTCATCGAGCGCCGCCAAGGCCGAGACGACCTCCTGCGAGGAACAGCCGTCCTGCAGCATCCGTAGGCCATCGACGCCGAAGAATGGGTTTGCGAAGGCCTGGGTCGCAATGGCGCCGGTGCGGCCTGCTCCATAGGGCACGACGGCACCGACGGCCAGCGCCCGCGACGCGCATAGCAGGCCTAACGCGCCGGTTCGGGCGTCCCGCGCGAGGATCGACCAGGTCATTCTTGATTCCCTGCTCTTCGAGAAGCAGCAATATCAGCATTGCTGCCCTGTCGACACCCGACCGTCATGCCCGGCCTCGAGCCGGGTAGCCGCGCCTTGCGCGGCGGGTGGCGA
>NZ_CAMFJF010000137.1 GCF_945956895.1 uncultured Allobosea sp.
TGGCTCCCGGAGCAGGATTCGAACCTGCGACCAATCGATTAACAGTCGATTGCTCTACCGCTGAGCTATCCGGGAACAACGTGGCGGCGTCTTAGCGGGGCGATCCGGATAGCGCAACCCCCTTGCGAGCCGACCAAGCAGATTTGTCGTCATCGCTGTGGAAGATGCGATGCCGGGTTGCGGCGGCGCGCGGCTTGTGGTTAGTGCGCTCTCGCTGAAGCGGCCGCGGCCGTTTTCGCAGGAAGGCCTCGTGGCGGAGTGGTTACGCAGAGGACTGCAAATCCTTGCACCCCGGTTCGATTCCGGGCGAGGCCTCCAAACAAAAAATCCAAGAATCTGATTTCGCCGTAGCGCTGTGAGCCACCAGTTCATGGTGGCCTGTCCCTTGTGAGCAGAGCAACTGCCGGACGAGATTGCAGCAGGGTTCGATCGAATCGAACCATGGACAGCTGGAATGCGGATCTGGGATCTGCGCCCATTGCTGGGCGGCTGATTCTGGGACCTGCCGCCGCAGCCGGCGCTCACATCGCAAAGCTCGGTATATTATTGCAGAATTGCACTGATCGGCTCAACGAAGCACTGGCCCTAAGGCTTCGTGGAGCCGAAGGGCAGAGATCACGATGAACGCCGTCAGGGCGAACTCCAGCATCAAACGGAAACGAACTTCGCTCACCGGCCGTTTGGCCTCCGCTCGGCTGCGCCAGAATCGGTCGCCGTGTTTCATTTCGGCGCGCTCCAATTGGTGGTCAGCCGACCGGAACAAGAAGCACGCCAGACGATTTCGCGACGGATTCGGCCCCGGGGAACCAATCCCCCTGCACGATGTTCTCTCAGAGGATTTTCGCGTAGCGCCTGGCGGCGACGGTCGGCCGGCGAGGGCTTGAAAGCCCGGATGAGCCCCATCGGTCCCCGGTGGGGCTCTTTCGATTCAGGGCGTCGTGGAATGGGACTGAAACGCACCCGGCACGACGCGCTCGGGAAATGTCAGCGACGACACGGCGATGATCACCGTCAGGCCGATGATGCCCAGCCAGAGCCAGAAATCCGGTGGCGGTTTTTTCGGGTTGTCCATCTGAAGGGGACGCCCGAGCAGCCTTCCCGGTTCCCGATCTCAAGCCAATCCCTTCGCGGTCAGGCGCATTTGCGCGCTTTCAACCGGATCGAGCGCCATCGACGGGCGAATCCGTCGGAGGCTTTCGGACTGCCTCGCCACGGCCGAAGGCCGCCCCGTGCTTGATCGCCAGGGAAAGAATCGCCCGCCCGACGGCTTCCGGCAGGTCTGCATCCAGCACGACGCGCAGGCGTCCGGTGCCCGCCTCCACGGCCGACACCTCGAACGCCGCCGCCTTGGGCCGCTGCGCCGCGCGCGGGCGACGCGAACCGAACAAGGTGTCCAGCTTGCGGCCCATCTCTCCGAGTTCGAGGTCGAGACCGGCTTCCTGCAATGCATCCATCTTTCAACAGCCGTCCATCTGGAGCCACCGTTCAGGCTGTGATTCGCCTTAAGGAATTCGTTTACAAAACGTTAAAATTTTAGTTAGTGACGCGTGCCTGTTCAGGCGGAGTAGCGTCATGGTTCAAGCAATTCTGATAGCGGTTCTCATGTCTGCGACCGCGGGCGTATCCTGGCTCATCGCCGATTATCTGCATCTGCCTCTGGAAGTCTGAACCGCCCAGACCGGATTCGACAAGCGCCGGCCCTTACCCCGGGTCCTTGCCTATGGTCGCCTCGCGGTCAAACTCAAACTTGTCCCCTGTCCGGTACCGATCCGCTCCGGCGGCGTTGATCGGAGATTGCGGCCTGCGCGGTCGTGCCCGCCGGATGAGAAATGATGACCAAGCCTGCTCTTCACTGGTTCCGCAACGACCTCAGGCTGGCGGATAACCCGGCGCTTGCTGCCGCGGCTGAAGCAGGGCCTGTCCTGTGCCTCTACATCCTCGATACCGGGCCGGAGCGCCGGCCCCTCGGCGGCGCCTCGCGCTGGTGGCTGTCGCGCTCGCTCGAAACGCTCGGCGAAGCGCTGGCCCGCAAGGGCGGGCGGCTCATGCTGATGCAAGGTGACCCGGCGGTGTTGCTGCCGCGCATCGTGACGGAGGCCGGAATCAGGTTGGTCACCTGGAATCGCCGCTACGAGGCGTCGGAGATCGCGCTCGACCGCGAGCTCAAGGAGGAGCTGTCCGGACAGGGAATCGATGTCCGCAGTTTCAACAGCCATCTCCTGAACGAGCCCTGGCAGGTCACGACCACGACCGGGCAGCCAATAAAGGTGTTCACGCCCTATTGGCGGGCAGCCCGGCAGAAGGGCGAGCCGGCCGCCCCGCTTCCCGCCCCGGAGCGAATCCCCGCGCTCCCCCTGCCCGATTCGGTCGATGCGCTGACGGTGCCCTTGTCCGATCTCGGCCTCGAACCCCGGAAACCTGACTGGGCCGGCGGCATGCGGGCAGCGTGGGCGCCGGGAGAGGCGGGCGCCGTGATGCGACTCGACGACTTCATCGGCAGCGGGCTCGCCGGCTATGTCGGGGATCGCGACCGCCCAGACCGGGCTGGGACGTCGCGGCTCTCACCGCATCTGCATTTCGGCGAGATCGGCCCGTGCCAGATCTGGCATGCGCTGCATCATGCCAGCGCGGCCGGCGAAGCCGCGGGGTCGGAGCAGGACGCCGAGAAATTCCTCTCCGAGATCGGTTGGCGGGAGTTTTCCCACCATCTGCTTTTCCACACTCCCGATCTCGCGACCCGCAACTACGATTCGCGATTCGATGCCTTTCCCTGGCAGCCCGACGATGCGGCGCTCGCCCGCTGGCAGCGCGGCCGGACCGGCATCCCGCTCGTCGATGCTGGCATGCGGGAGCTCTGGACGACCGGCTGGATGCATAACCGCGTGCGGATGGTCGTCGCCTCCTTCCTGATCAAGCATCTGCTGCAGGATTGGCGAGCGGGCGAAACCTGGTTCTGGGACACGCTGGTCGATGCCGATGCGGCCAACAATGCCGCGAGCTGGCAATGGGTTGCGGGCTCTGGCGCCGACGCCTCGCCCTATTTCCGCATCTTCAATCCTGTCACGCAGGGCGAAACCCACGACCCGCGCGGCACCTATGTCCGCCGATGGGTGCCTGAACTGGCGGGGCTTTCCGACAAGGATATCCACCAGCCCTGGAAGGCTTCCGAGAGGTCCTTGCGCGAAGCGGGTGTTCGAATCGGCGAGACTTACCCTGCCCCGCTGGTCGACCTCGCGTTCGGACGGCAAAGGGCGCTCGACGCCTTCGCTGCGATGCGCAACTAGAGCAATTCCGGGCGCAAAACCGTTGCGCACCTTTGCTGGATTTGCTCGGGCTTCAGCCGCTGCGTTCGGCGAAGCGGCGCATCAGCGCGAAATAGACCGGATAAGGTAGAAGACGCGCGGCCTTCAGGATCCAGGCAAGCCGGCGCGGCACCGTGATCTCGAAGCCGCCGCGCTCGAACCCATCGACGATTCGCCGGGCGCCGTCCTCCACCGTCATCAGGAACGGCATCGGGAAGCGACGGCCCTCCGTCATCGGCGTCTCGATGAAGCCGGGGTTGACCAGTTGCAGGCGGATGCCAGCCGTCTCGCAATCGAAGCGCATCGACTCGCAGAAATAGATCGCGCCCGCCTTGGCCGCGCCATAGGCCGCCGCGCCGGGCAAGCCGCGATAGCCGACGAGCGAGGCGTTGACCGCGATCTGGCCTGCCCCCCGCACGACCATGCGCGGCTGTATCGCGAAGAAGCTCTTGGCGACGCCGAGCAGGTTGACCCCGACGACCTTCTCAACCGTCTCGACATCGATCGCCCTGCCCTGGCCGGAGGCGATGCCGGCATTGAGGAAGGCGAGCGCAATCGGCCCGTGGATGCTCTCGATGGCATCGGTGACATCGCGCATGCCTTGCGCATCGGTCACGTCTCCGGCATGGGCGACGATGCGGCCGGGCAGCTTGTCGGCGCTGCGGGCAAGACGCTCCAGCACCTCGAGCCGCCGGGCGGTCACGGCCACCGTCCAGCCCCGGCGCGCGAGTTCGAGCGCGACCGCGGCGCCTATGCCGGAGCTGGCTCCGGTGATCCAGGCAACACCGTCCTGCGGCTTCATGCGGGGCAAGGCCATGGCGGCTCCGGGTTGGCGGGGTAGTCATCTAGGCACTGAATCGCCGAGCCGGAAGCCATGCGCCCCAAATCATCCCCGCTATCCCGCCAATGAGGTGGCACCTCGGCGGCAATCGGTGCAGTCTGCGCCGCGAAGGCGCGCTCCCGCCACTCAAGAGATACGAGACCATGCCGACCGAACTGCTCTTCCGCCAGGATGCCTATCTCAAGGAAACGCCCGCG
>NZ_CAMFJF010000138.1 GCF_945956895.1 uncultured Allobosea sp.
GATCATCCAGAACCTCAGCGAGGACCTCGCTTGGACTTGTCCCGGCATCGCGGCGATCAGATATCGACCGTCGCGTTCAACGCGTTGGTCTGGATGAACTCGCGCCGCGGCTCGACCACATCGCCCATCAGCTTGACGAAGAGATCGTCGGCCTCGTCGTTCTGGTCGTTCTTGACGCGCAGCAGCGAGCGCACGTCGCGGTCGAGCGTCGTCTCCCAGAGCTGATCGGGGTTCATCTCGCCGAGGCCTTTGTAGCGCTGCAGCGAGACGCCCTTCTTGCCGATGGTCGAGACTGCCTCGAACAGGTCGCTCGGGCCGTTGACGGTGAAGTCGTCGCCCTTGCGCGCGAGCACGCCGGGCTTGGCATAGGCTTCCTGCAAGGAGGCCGCTGCCGCGTGGAGCTTGCGGGCCTCGGTGCTGGCGAGCAGGCCGGCATCGATCGTCGCAGCCTGCTTCACGCCGCGGATCATCCGCGAGAACACGAAGCCGCCTTCGCTGACCTTGCCCTCCCAGCCGCGCTCCAGATCGTCCGAGATCGCATCGAGCCGGCGCGCGATCGTGGCCGCCGCTTCATTCGCGCTGGCCTCGTCATCCTCGCTGATCGGGTGCAGCGCGCCGGCAATCGCCATCTGCTCGACGACGCGGCGGTCATAGCGCGAATGCAGCTGCGCCAGCGCGTTGCGGACGTTGCGGGCTTCCTCGATCAGGGCGCGAAGATCCGCGCCGCCGCGCTCGACGCCTTCGCTGGTGCGGAAGGTCGCGCCGTCCACCGTCGAGTCGACCAGATACTCCTCCAGAGCCCGCTCGTCCTTGAGATAGACATGGCTCTTGCCGCGCGCCGCCTTGTAGAGCGGCGGCTGGGCGATGAAGAGATGGCCTGCATCGATCAGCTCCGGCATTTGCCGGTAGAAGAACGTCAGCAAAAGCGTCCGGATATGGGCGCCGTCGACGTCGGCGTCGGTCATGATGATGATCTTGTGGTAGCGCAGCTTCGCCAGGTTGAAGCCGCCCTGATCGGCTTCGGCGCGGCCGATGCCGGCGCCGAGCGCCGTGATCAGCGTGCCGACCTGATCCGACGAGAGCATCTTGTCGAAGCGCGCGCGTTCGACGTTGAGAATCTTGCCGCGCAGCGGCAGCACGGCCTGGTATTCGCGGGCGCGGCCCTGCTTGGCGGAGCCGCCGGCCGAGTCACCCTCGACGATGAAGAGTTCGGACTTGGCGGGGTCGCGCTCCTGGCAATCCGCGAGCTTGCCCGGGAGTGACGCGATATCGAGCGCGCCCTTGCGGCGGGTGAGGTCGCGCGCCTTGCGGGCGGCCTCGCGCGCGGCGGCGGCTTCCGCCACCTTGCCGACGATGGTCTTGGCCTCGCCCGGATGCTCTTCCAGCCACTCCGACAGCGCCTGATTGACGACGTTCTCGACGACCGGGCGGACCTCCGACGAGACCAGCTTGTCCTTGGTCTGCGACGAGAATTTCGGATCGGGCACCTTGACCGAGACGATCGCGGTCAGGCCTTCGCGGCAATCGTCGCCGGTGAGCGAGACCTTCTCCTTCTTGGAGATGCCGGAGCTTTCGGCATAGCCGGTGATCTGGCGCGTCAGCGCGGCGCGGAAGCCGGCGAGATGCGTGCCGCCGTCGCGCTGCGGGATGTTGTTGGTGAAGCAGAGCACGTTCTCGTGGTAGCTGTCGTTCCACCACAGCGCGACATCGACGGTGATGCCGTCCTTCTCCGAGGTCAGCATGATCGGCTTCTCGATCACGGAGGACTTGGCGCGGTCGAGATAGCGCACGAAGGCTTCGACGCCGCCATCATACATCAGCTCCTCGCGCACCACCTCGGCATGGCGCGCATCGGTCAGGACGATGCGCACGCCCGAGTTGAGGAAGGCGAGCTCGCGCAGGCGGTGCTCCAGCGTCTTGTAGTCGAACTCCACCATGGTGAAGGTCTCCTGCGAGGGCAGGAAGGTCACCTCGGTGCCGCGCTTGTCGCCCTGCGGGCCGACGACGGCGAGCGGCGCGACCGCATCGCCATGGCGGAATTCCATGAAATGCTCATGGCCGCCGCGCCAGATGCGCAGCTTGAGCGAGACCGAGAGCGCGTTGACGACGGAGACGCCGACGCCGTGCAGGCCGCCCGAGACCTTGTAGGAGTTCTGGTCGAACTTACCGCCGGCATGGAGCTGGGTCATGATGACCTCGGCTGCCGAGATGCCTTCCTCGCTGTGGATATCGGTGGGGATGCCGCGCCCGTTATCGCTGACCGTGACCGATCCGTCGGCATTCAGCGTCACCGTGACGAGGTCGGCATGGCCGGCCAGCGCCTCGTCGATCGCGTTGTCGACGACCTCGTAGACCATGTGATGCAGGCCGGAGCCGTCATCGGTGTCGCCGATATACATGCCGGGCCGCTTGCGCACCGCGTCCAGGCCCTTGAGAACCTTGATGGAATCGGCGCCGTAGTCGTCGGGCTGGGCGCTGAGGGCGGCGTCGGTCATGAAGTGGTTCCTGAGCGGGCGAGCGAGCGCCCGCGATGATCCTGATTCGAAACGACAATATAGGGTGAGACGATGGCTTTTTCACGCGCCTACGCGTGCGTGCGCGTGGGAGGTGGTTTCGTCCCCGAAATTGTACAATGGAAACACGCGGTCATCCCGGGCGACCGAAGGGAGACCCGGGATCCATTCCGGAGCGCTGCCGGTAGAGGTTCAGGCATGGATCCCGGCTCTTCGCTGCGCTCCGGCCGGGATGACGTCGAGGTGGGTAAAGAACGCGCTCCTACCCCCGGAATTCCGAGATCGCCTCGATGAAGGCCTCGCCATATTGCGCGAGCTTGCGCTCGCCGACGCCTTCGATCATCCGCATCTCGTCGAGCCCCAGCGGCCGCTCGCGCGCCATCGCGATCAGGGTCCGATCGGTGAAGATGATATAGGCCGCGACGCCCTCCTCGCGGGCGATCTGGAGCCTGAGCTTGCGCAGGTGCTCGAACAGGCCGGCCGTGCCCTCGTCGAGCCCGTCGGCGCGGGCCGCATCGCGCTCGGAGCGGCGGGAACGGCGCTCGGCGAAGGGATCGACCCGGAGCGCGATCTCCTCGCGCCCGAACAGGATGTCCTCGCCCTTCGGCGTCAGGCAGAAGCCGCCATGCTCGACGCTGGCCTCGGCCAGCGCGCCGGCCGCAAAGAGCTTGCGCGTCAGCCCCATCCAGGCGGCCTTGGGCTTGTCGGCGCCGACGCCGAAGGTCTTCAGGCCGTCATGGTTCTGGCGGCGGATGACCTCGGTCGTCGTTCCCGTGAGGATATCGGCGAGATGGCCGGCGCCGAAGCGCTCGCCGGAGCGGATCACCGCCGAAAGCAGTTTTCGCGCATCGAGCGTGGCGTCCTGCAGGGCCGGAGCCTCCGCACCGCAGAGATCGCAGCGGAACGGCGCGTCGCCATGCCGGCAGGGCGGCGTCTCCTCGCCGAAATAGGCGAGCAGCGCGCTGCGCCGGCACAAGGCGTTCTCGCAAAGGTCGATCATCGCGTTGAGGCGCTTGTGCTCGATCCGCCGGCGCTCGTCGTCGATCTGTTTCTCGTCGATCTGGCGGCGCCTGAGTGCCATGTCGTCGACGCCGTAGAGCGTCAGCGTATCCGCCGGCAAACCGTCGCGTCCAGCGCGGCCGATCTCCTGGTAATAGCCCTCGATCGAGCCGGGCATGTCGGCATGGACGACGAAGCGCACATCCGGCTTGTTGATTCCCATGCCGAAGGCGATGGTGGCGCAGACGACGACGCCGTCCTCCTGCAGGAAGATATCCTGGTTGCGGTTGCGCTGCGTCTGCTCGAGGCCGGCATGATAGGGCAGGGCGTTCCAGCCCTTTTCGCTGAGCGCGGTGGCAAGGCGCTCGGTCTTGCTGCGCGAGGAGCAGTAGACGATGCCGGAGCCGTTGCGGTGCCGGCGCAGGAAATCGTCGATCTGCCGGCGCGGCTGCTCCTTCGGCGCGAAGGCGAGCTTCAGGTTCGGCCGGTCGAAGGAATGCACCACCATCCGCGGCGGCTGCGGAAAGAGCTGCTGGGCGATATCGGCCTGGGTCTGCCGGTCGGCGGTTGCGGTCAGCGCGGTGACGGGCACGCCGCCCAAGGCCTCGCGCGTCTTGGCGAGCAGGCGGTATTCCGGGCGGAAATCATGGCCCCATTGCGAGACGCAATGCGCCTCGTCGAT
>NZ_CAMFJF010000139.1 GCF_945956895.1 uncultured Allobosea sp.
TCGCGGAATGCGTCTGGATGATGCCGAACTCGTCGCCGCCGAGCCGCGCGACCGTGTCGCCGACCTGGACGGCGCCGGAGAGGCGGACCGCGACCTGGCGGATGAGCTCGTCGCCGGCGGTGTGGCCATAGGTGTCGTTGACGGCCTTGAAGCGATCGAGGTCGATCAGCAGCACGGCGAGGCTTGGACCGTTATCGTCCTGGATATGGGCGAGCGTCTGGTCCAGCGTCAGGTCGAAGCTGCGGCGGTTCGGCAGGAGCGAGAGCTCGTCCTGGCCGGCGAGGCGCTGGATCTGGCGCTCGCGCAGTTCGATCTGCTTGGCAGAGGCGCGCAGGCGCTGCACGACGAAGATGAAGATCGCGGAAAACAGTAGGGCGACTGCGATGAGCGCCCAGAGGAAGCGGCGCAGCATGACGTCGCCCGGCCGGGTCGGCACCCAGGTCAGCCAGGCGCCGATCTTACCGTCTGCGGTGCGCAGGCCCAGCTTCGACAGCTGGTCGGCCGGCGGCGTGGTCACGAGTTCGATATCGGCGACGCGGTTGCGATCGGCGAGGTCGGAGAGCAGGGCGCTCGACAGATGCCGGTACACGACGAAGGACAGCGGTGTCGGGTTGCCGTCGGAATTGAGCGAAGCGATCCGCGAGAGGTCGACCACCGTCAGCATCAAGGTCTCGTCGCCATCCGTGACGATGGTCGAGCGGGCAGCTCCGAACTGGGGCGTGACCTCATCGCCGATCATGCCAGCGACGAAGGAACTCTTCGCGCCGCGCTGCAGGGCCGCGATGTGATGCGGGCCATCCTGACTGGCATGGTTCGTGCCGGCCGGATTCTCGATCCAGGCCAGCACGGTTGCGCCGGCCCCGTCGATATAGGCCCCGTCGAAATCCATCAGCTGGCCGCTCAGGCGCTTGAGCGCGGCCTGGAGCGCGGGGGACGAGCCAGGCTGCTGCAGGGCGTCGGGTAGGTCGCCGGCTGCAACGAGCCGCTCCAGCCGCAATTCGCTCAGCTTGATCTGGGCGTTGACGGCTGCCTCGATCCGCTCGCGCTGGCGCTGGGCCTCAAGACGATTGGCTTCGCGGGTGATCGCGACCACGACGCCGATGCCCGCCGCCATCAGCAGCACGAAGGCGCAGCCCAGCGTCACCACGGTGCTGGCGAACATGCGAGCGGAGGAGCCCGCATTCGTCATCTTCGCGGCAGGGAATGCGGGCATTATTCGTCCGGAAAAGCGTCTTGATGTTGCGACTTAAGGCCTGAAGTGTTGACATCCCGTTGCCTGCACGCAGGTTACCGATAGGTCAAGTCCCCGAAGGCGCGTAGGGCGGACGCGGGATCGCCATATGAGCGGCTCGCAACGCGGCCGACCAGCGCTCGCGCAGGTCGTGGAAATAGGGTTCGCCCGCCTCGATCCGCCGATTGAGTTCGAAATCATCGGCATCACGCCTGAGGACCACGAGGTCGATAGGCAGGCCGACGCCGAGATTGGAGCGCATCGTCGAATCCATCGAGATCAGCCCGACCTTGAGCGCATCGTAGAGATGGGTCTTGTAGGTGACGGCGCGGTCGAGGATCGGCTTGCCGTATTTGTGCTCGCCGATCTGCAGAAACGGGGAATCGATTCCGCATTCGATGAAGTTTCCAGCGCTGTAGACCATGAAGAGGCGCATCGGCTGGCCCTTGATCTGGCCACCGAACAGCATGCCGATCTCGAACTTGACGTTCGCCTCCTCCAGCGCCGGGCCGTCGACGTCGCGGACATGGCGGATGCAGCGGCCGACGAGTTGGGCAGCCCTGAACATCGAGCTGGCATTCTGCAGCGTGTCGAGCTCGCCGGTGTCGGGATTGGGCAGTCCTTCGTGGAGAAAGCTCACCACCGATTGGGTGATCGAGAGGTTCCCCGCCGTCATCAGGCCGAAATTGCGATCGCCCGGCCAGTTGAAGACATGGAGCTTGCGGAAGGTCGAGATGTCGTCGAGCCCGGCATTGGTGCGGGTGTCGGCAATCATGACGAGCCCATCCTGCACGAGGATTCCGGCGCAATAGGTCACGGGTTCGGTCCCTGTTTTCTTGCCCTGTTCTCTCGGCGTGTCCGCGCAGGAGCCGCTATTGGTTGGCGTCGCGGCCTTCGGCCTCGCGGGCGCTGACGAGGACGTTGAGATTCTCGCCCTCGCCACCCTGGCGCGAGCCGCGGACCGGTGCTGCATCCGCGTAGTCGAGCCCTATCGCAACACGTACATGCGTGTCGATCGGACAAAGCGCATTGGCGCAGTCGAAGCCGATCCAGCCATAGTCGTCGAGATGGACCTCGGCCCAGGCATGGGCGCCGTTGCCATGCGGCAGGCTGTCGGACTGCGCGACATAGCCGGAGACATAGCGGGCAGGCAGGCCGAGATGGCGGGCGCAGGCCATGAAGACATGGGCGACGTCCTGCGCGATCGCCTCGCCAGCCGCAAAGGCCTGGGCTGCGCCGACGCCGGTACGGCCGCTGGCCTTGACGCAATCCATCCGGTCGCTGACGGCATTCATCAGCGCGTGCATTCGGGAGAGCGGTGTGCCAGCGCCGGCCGTGACCTCCTCGGCGAAGCTGCGCAGGGCTTCGTCCTGTTCGGTGAGAAGCGTGTCGCGGCAATAGACCTCGCAGGGCACGCGCTCCAGCCCGCCACGGACGACGCCGGCGAGGTCGACGGTCTCGATCAACCCGTCGATGCGAATGGCGAGCGCGGAGATCGGCCCGTCGGCATAGAAGCTGTGCACGATATTGCCATGGGCGTCCTGCGAGGCACAAAGCCGTCCGTCGACATTCGGCTCGATGCGCCAGGACATGACGTGCTGGCCGTCATGGTCGCGCGGGGTCAGCCGCAGTATCTGGGTGATATGGCGCGCCGGCTCAGCATAATCGTAGCCGATCGTATGGGAAATCCTGATCCGCATAATCCAGTCCGGGACAGGGTTAGGGCAGTCGCGCCGCGAACGCAGGCGAATGGCTCATTGCAGGTATTGCTCGAAGATGGTGTTGCCGAGGCGGTTGTTCTCGGTGATGAACTCCTCGATGAACTCATGCAGCCCGTGCACGAAGACATCGTCGATCCGGGTGTTGCTGAGATTGGTCAACGTCTTGCGGGCCTGGCGCTGGGCCGGGCCCTGGCGGCCATAGGCATCGCCCAGCGCATCGAGGAAGCGCGAGATATTCTCGTAGCAGGCGGCAAGCGAGCGCGGCATGCGCCGGTTCAGCACCAGGAGATCGGCGACGAGGATCGGCTTCACCGCCTCGCGATAGACCCAGTGATAGGCGGTCAGCGCCGAGACCTCGCGCAGCACCGTGGTCCATTGGAAATAGTCGAGCGAGCCGCCGACCTGCTCGTCTGCCGGCAGCAGCACATGGTATTTCACGTCGAGGATGCGGGCGGTGTTGTCGGCGCGTTCGAGATAGACGCCGAGCCGCGAGAACCAGTAGCTGTCGTCGCGCAGCATGGTCCGGTAGGCTGAGCCGTCGAAGGCGAGCGAGACGCTCTTCACCCAGTCGAGGAAGCGGGCGAATTCCTCGCGGTCCATGCGCTTCTTTTCGAAGCGCTGCAACTCCAGCCAGGCGCCATTCAGCGCATCCCACATCTCGGAGGTCAGCGCGGTGCGCACGGCCCGCGCGTTCGAGCGGGCCTGAGCGAGGCAGTTGCGGATCGAGGACGGGTTGTCCGGGTTGAAGGTCAGGAAGTCGCAGACATTGCGTTCGTTCGCCTCGCCATAGGCCTTGGCGAAGGCGTCCTCGCAGCCGGCGGTGAGGACCGCGCTCTGCCATTCCGTGCCGGCGCCGCCATAGGTCGTCGGCAGGTTGGTCAGGCGCGTCGTCGCGTCGAGGATGCGGGCGAGGTATTCGGCCCGCTCGACATAGCGGGAAACCCAGTAGAGGCTGTCTGCGGTACGCGAAAGCATGGTCAGCGTGCGCCTTTCCGCGGGAT
>NZ_CAMFJF010000140.1 GCF_945956895.1 uncultured Allobosea sp.
CTTCGAGATCGCCGGCTGCTTCGCCTTCTGGGGCTGGCTCCGGCTCGGCAAGCCGGTCTGGTGGCTGCTGCCGGGGCTGGTCTCGCTCGGGCTATTCGCCTGGCTGCTGACCCTGGTCGAAACCGCTGCGGCCGGACGCGCTTTCGCTGCCTATGGCGGCGTCTATATCGCCGCTTCGCTCGGCTGGCTCTGGGCCGTCGAAGGGATCAGGCCCGATCGCTGGGACCTGACCGGCGGCGCGATCTGCCTTGCAGGTGCCGCGATCATCCTGGCCGCGCCGCGCTAAAGGTCTGCCTTACCCGCCCGAGTGAGCGGCGGGGATGAGCACGGCCGGCGTCTCGCGCTGCGCAGCCGCAGCCTTCGTGTCGCGCAGGCGGCTTTCGCGTAGTTCGTTGGCGCTCTCCAGGATCGGATAGGCGATCGAGACCACGTGGCCGTGGATGCGCTTGAGGTCGCGGATGATGTCGAGATGGATCGCGCTGGTCTCGATCGATTCCGGCCGGCCCGAACGCAGGCGCTGGAAATGGCTGTCGGTGGCGCGGCGCTCGGCATCGCGCATCGCCGCCTTGTCGGCGAAAAGCTGGCGCGCGAGCACGAGATCGCGCGTGGCAAAGACGTTGAGCGCCAGCGCCAGGGCCGAGGCGACGCGATGGTGGAAGTCGCGGATCTCGGCCAGCCCCTCCGGCGAGAAGGAATAGCGCTTGCGGATCTTCTTCTCGGCGAGCTCGCGCAGGTTCTTGTCGATGATGTCGCCGATATGCTCGAGATTGGTGATCAGGGTGATGATCTCGAACAGGCGCCGGCTCTCCTCCTCGGAGAGCTCGTTGCGCGAGACCTTGACCAGATAGAGCTTGATCGACTCGTGGATCGTGTCGACGCCGTCATCGGCCTGGGCGATGGCGCGGGAGAGCTTGAGCTCGTCCTTCTCCAGCAGCGTCATGGTATCGCGCAGCATGCCCTCGACGCGATCGCCGAGACGCAGGGCCTCGCGCATGGCGCCGGCGAGCGCCTCGGTCGGGCTGTCCAGAGCATTGGGGTCGAGATAGCGCGGCGTCACCGCCTCGACCTTCTCGTCCTTGCCGGGCATGAGACGCTCGACCAGCGCCGAGACAGGCCCGACGAAGGGCAGGAAGACCAGCGCGCCGACGACGTTCAGCATGACGTGGAATTCGATCGCGAGCCGGCCATCCGCCGGGGACAGGCTGAGCAGCCAGGCCGAGAGCGGGCCGACGAAGGGCAGCACGGCGAGCGCCAGGATCAGGCGCGTCGCGAGATTGCCGACCGCGGCGCGGCGCTGGGCGGCGGGCGCGCCGAGCTGGTCGAGCACCGGGATCAGGGCATTGCCGAGATTGGCACCGATCACCAGCGTCAGCGCCGTCGCGGGCGGGAACAGGCCGGAGGCCGCGAAGGTGGCGACAAGCAGGATGATCGCGATCGAGGAATGCACGAGCCAGGTCGCGGCGATGGCGGCAAGGATGCCGAGCAGCGGCTCGGAGCCCATGGCGGCGAGCACGACGCGGAAGGTCGGCGACTGCGCCAGCGGCGCCGCAGCCGTATTGAGCTCGATCAGCGACAGCAGGATGAGGCCGATACCGACGAGAACGCGGCCGATATTGCGCTGGCGCTCCATCGCCTCGCTGGACAGATACATGGCGACGCCGATCGCGACGCAGAGACCCCAGAGCCAGCCGAGATCCATCGAGATGACGAAGGCCGCGAGCGCCGTGCCGAGATTGGCGCCGAGCAGGACGGCGAGCGCCATGGCCGGCACGATCAGGGCCTGACCCGCGAAGGACGAGACGAGCAGCGTCGTCGCCGTCGAACTCTGCAACACCATCGTCACGGCGACGCCGCTGCCGAAAGCGGCGAAGCGATTGCGCGTGAAACTCTGCAGCGCCTGCCTGAGCTGGGAGCCGAAGGCGCGCATCGCGCCGGTTCGCACCAGCCTGACCGCCCAGATCAGCAGCGCGACGCCGCCGGCAAGGTGGATCAGGATGTTGGTTGCGCTCTCGCCCGTGGCCATTTTCGTGCAGTCTTTCCCCGATTCAGGGCTTCATCTTCGGCCAAATCTATCAATTTTTGATTAGCCAACTCAACAGAAATACGCACTGAAAGTGCTGATAATTGGGCAGCGCTTTCAGCCTTGCAGACCTGTGGACGAAGAGCGGATTTCGGGGCGATCAGGCCGGCGGAATCAGCGTCACGCCTTTTGCCGCGAAGGAGACCGAGACCGGGCTGCCCGGCTCCAGCATGTCGCGCCCGCCATATTGCACGACGAAGAGCTCGCCGACCTCGGTCTCGACCATGATGTCGAGGTGATTGCCGAGATAGGCGCATTTGCGGATTGTGCCCGGCAGCGAACCCGCCTGCCCGGCCTCGCCCAGCAGCAGGGCTTCCGGGCGGATCGCGACCTTGGCCGGGCCGGCGCCGAGACCGCGCGCCGGCAGGCTGACCGTGGCCGAGCCGATCGCGACATCGGCGCGGCCGTCCGCCACCGCCTTCACGGTGACGTCGACCAGATTGGCATCGCCGATGAAATCCGCGACGAAGGCGTTGGAGGGCTGCTCGTAGAGATCGCGCGGCGCGCCTTCCTGCGCAATGCGGGCGTTCGACATCACGATGATGCGGTCGGAAACGGCGAGCGCCTCTTCCTGATCGTGGGTGACATAGGCCACGGTCAGGTTGAGATCCTGCTGCAATTCGCGGATTTCCTCGCGGACGCGGCGGCGGAGTTTCGCATCGAGATTGGAGAGCGGCTCGTCGAAGAGCAGCACCTGCGGCTCCAGCACCAGCGCGCGGGCAACCGCGACACGCTGCTGCTGGCCGCCCGACAATTCGGACGGATAACGGTTCTCGAAGCCCTTGAGGCCGACGAGCGCCAGCTTCTCCAGCGCCATCTGCTTGGCCTCGTCCTTGCCGATGCCCTTCACGGTCGGGCCATAGGCGGCGTTGTCGAGCACGCTCATATGCGGGAACAGCGCGTAGGACTGGAATACCATGGAGACGTCGCGGTCGGCGGCCGAGAGCTTGGTGACGTCCTTGCCGCCGATCAGGATCTGGCCGTCGCTGGCGATCTCCAGCCCCGCGATCATGCGCAGGGTCGTGGTCTTGCCGCAGCCGGAGGGGCCGAGCAGCGTGACCAGCTTGCCGGCCTCGATGGTGAAGTTGATGTTGTCGACCGCCGTCACCGCGCCATAGCGCATGGAGACGTTGCGGAACTCGACGGAAGCGGGTCCGGCCTTGGCCATCTCTATCTCTTGTCCTTATCCGATAGCGGGGGCAGGCGCCGGTGCGGCGACAGCAGCGGTGCGGGCGCGCCGGCCGAGCTTGCGCTCGCCGACGAGGAACTGGATCAGCGCGATGCCCAGCGCCATGAAGACGATCAGCACCGAGGAATAGGCGATGGCGAGGCCGAACTCGCCCGCTTCGACGCGCCCGACGATATAGGCGGTCGAGAGGTTGTACTCGGCCGAGACCAGGAAGATCACCGCGCTGACCGCCGTCATCGAGCGCACGAAGGAGTAGACCAGCGCCGAGACCAAGGCCGGCTTGAGCAGCGGCAGCACGACGCGCCAGAGCGTGGTGAAGCTGCGGGCACGCAAGGTGGTCGAGGCCTCGTCCAGGCTCTTGTCGATCTGCGACAGCCCGGCAATGCCGGAGCGCACGCCGACCGGCATGTTGCGGAAGACGAAGGCGATGACCAGGATCAGGCCGGTACCGGTGATCTCGATCGGCGGCACGTTGAAGGCGAGGATATAGGCGACGCCGAGCA
>NZ_CAMFJF010000141.1 GCF_945956895.1 uncultured Allobosea sp.
GCCTCGGCTTCCTCAACGAGCGCTGCCTGCTGCCGCATGGCACCGTCGTCTCCGGAAGCCGCCTGATCGACCGCCCCGGCCGCGATCTCGAGATCATCCGCGATTCCGGCGCCAGCATCGTGCATTGCCCGCTGGTCTCCGGCCGGCACGGTAACAGCATTAATCATTTCGGCAGCTACCGCGCCATGGGCCTGAACATCGCCATGGGCACGGATACCGCGCCGCCGGACATGGTGCTGAACATGCAGACCGGCATGATCCTCTCCCGCACCATGGCCGGCAATGTCGGCGCGGTGCGCTCCGAGGATTATTACGACGCCGCGACCATCGGCGGCGCGGATGCGTTGCAGCGGCCCGATCTCGGCCGCCTCCAGCCGGGCTCTCGCGCCGACATCACCGTCTTCGAATTCGACCGGCCCCATAGCGGGCAGGTCATCGACCCCATCCAGACGATGATGCTGACCGGCCATGGCCGTGATTTCGCGACCGTGGTGATCGACGGCCGCTTCGTCATGGAGAGCCGGGCGATCCCCGGCCAGGACGAGGCCGCCGACAACGCCCGCGCCCAGAAGCAGTTCGAGGGCGTGATGGCGCGCTATCCCGAGCGCACGCTCGGCCACCCGCCGATGAGCGAGATCTTCTCGTCGAGCTACGCGATCGAACGCAGCGAGGCCTCTGCATGACCGCATCCGCCGCCCAGCCTCTCCTGTCCGTCCGCGACCTGCGCATCGTCTTCGATGGCCGCCACGGCCCGTTGACCGCGCTGGACGGTGTTTCCTTCGACATCGCGCCGGGGGAAATCCTCGGCATGGTCGGCGAGTCCGGGGCGGGCAAGTCCCTGACCGGTACGGCGGTGATCGGCCTGCTCGAGCCGCCGGGCCGGATCGCCGGCGGCGAGATCCATCTCGCCGGCCAGCGCATCGACAACCTGCCGGCCGAGCAGATGCGCAGGCTGCGCGGCCGGCGCATCGGCGCGATCTTCCAGGACCCGCTGACCTCGCTGCACCCGCTGCTCAAGGTCGGCGACCAGCTTGTCGAGACCATCCTGACCCATCTGCCGGTCAGCCGGGCGGAGGCGCGCAAGCGTGCGCTCGACCTGCTCAAGGAGGTCGGCATCCCCGCCGCCGAGACGCGGATCGACCATTTCCCGCACCAGTTCTCCGGCGGCATGCGCCAGCGCGTCGTCATCGCGCTCGCGCTCTGCGCCGAGCCCTCGCTGATCATCGCCGACGAGCCGACGACCGCGCTCGACGTCTCCATCCAGGCGCAGATCACCACCTTGCTGAAGCGGCTTTGCCGCGAGCATGGCACGGCGATCATGCTGGTCACCCACGATATGGGCGTCATCGCCGAGACCGCCGACCGGGTCGCGGTGATGTATGCCGGCCGCATCGTCGAGATCGGCCCCGTCGAGGAGGTCACGCGCCGGCCGAGCCATCCCTACACCGCCGGCCTGATGGCCTCGATCCCGAGCGTCCATGTCCGCCACGAGCATCTCAACCAGATCGACGGCGCCATGCCGCGCCTCAACGCGATCCCGCCGGGCTGCGCCTTCAACCCGCGCTGCGGCCGGGCCGAAGCATTCTGCCGCGAGAACAAGCCCGGCTTGCCCCTCTCCGGGCACGCTGCAGCCTGCCATTTCCCCCTGAAGGAGGCGGCCCATGCGTGATAACGTGACGACGCTCACGCAGGATCAGGCCATGCCGCAGCCGGTCATGATCGAGACGGCCCCTGGCGACGACATCATCCTCGATGTCGCTGCGGCCTGCTGCCGCTTCGACGTCTCGGCGCCGGCGCTCTCGCGCCTGTTTTCGCACGAGCCGCGGCGCATCCTGCGCGCGGTCGAGAACGTCTCGTTCACGGTGAAGCGCGGCACCACCTTCAGCATCGTCGGCGAATCCGGTTGCGGAAAATCGACGCTCGCCCGCATGGTCGTCGGTCTGCAGCGGCCGACCGAGGGCAAGCTCAGCTTCCGCGACATCCGCCGCGCCGACGGCACGATCGGCCCGCCGCGCGTGCAGATGATCTTCCAGGACCCCTATGCCTCGCTCAACCCGCGCTGGCGCGTCGGCGACATCATCGCCGAGCCGATCCGCGAGCTGAAGCTCAGGTCGGACGAGGCGGCGGTCCAGCAGCGCGTCGGCGATCTGCTGGAGACGGTCGGCCTCTCGCGCACCGATGCCAGCCGCTATCCGCACGCCTTCTCCGGCGGCCAGCGCCAACGCATCTCGATCGCGCGTGCGCTCGCGACCGAGGCCGATTTTCTCGTCTGCGACGAACCGACCTCGGCGCTCGACGTCTCCGTGCAGGCGCAGATCCTCAACCTGATGGTCCGGCTGCAGAAGGAATTCGGGCTGACCTATCTCTTCATCAGCCACAACCTCTCGGTCGTCCGGCACATGTCGGACGATCTCGCGATCATGTATCTCGGCCGCTTCGTCGAGGCGGGCCCGGCCGAGCAGGTCTTCACCCAGCCGCAGCACCCCTATACCCGCCTGCTGCTCGACACGATTCCCGATGTCGAACGGCCGAACCGGGCCCGCCGGCCAATGTCCGGCGAGGTGCCGAGCCCGATCAACCCGCCGGCCGGCTGCACCTTCAACCCGCGCTGCGCGCAGGCCGCCGATCGCTGCCGCGTCGAGAGGCCGGAGCTGCGGCAACTGGGCGACGTCCGCGTCTCCTGCCATTTCGCCTAAATCGTCATTGCGAGCGCAGCGAAGCAATCCAGGAGACTGGGTTGAACGGTTCAGCCCGGCCGCCCCTGGATTGCTTCGTCGCTGTCGCTCCTCGCAATGACGGCAGCAGCGCACCCGGACTTCAGCCGACCAGCGTCGCTTCCAGCGTGATCGGCGCCTTGAACAGCTTCGAGACCGGGCAGCCGGCCTTGGCCTTGTCGGCCAGCGCCTCGAAGGTCGCCTGGTCGGCGCCGGGCACCTTGCCCCTGAGCGTCAGGTGGATCGCGGTGATCGCGTAGCCGTCGTCGAGCTTGTCGAGCGTCACGCGCGCCGTGGTGTCAAGTGCGTCGGCCTTGAGGCCGGCCTCGCCCAGGATCAGCGAGAGCGCCATGGTGAAGCAGGACGCATGGGCTGCCCCGATCAGTTCCTCGGGATTGCTGCCGGGCTTGCCCTCGAAGCGGCTGGAGAAGCCGTAAGGATAAGTGTCGAGCGCCTTGGTCTCGGTCGAGATCGTGCCCTTGCCGTCCTTGATGCCGCCCTCCCAATGGGCCGAGCCGGTTCTGTTGATCGCCATGGTGCTGCCTCCCGTTCTGGTTTGGGTGGGTATTCTGCTTCTAGAACGCTACCCTTTCGCAACGATCCGAGGCGACCCGGGTTCATCGGGACGCGATCGTGCCAAGGACAAAAAAGCCGAATTGCCGTAAGGTCAGCGCTCCGAACGCTGGAGGCCGCCATGACCGCATTCAATGCCGTTCGTTTCAAGGTCAAACCGGGGATGGAGACCGCTTTTCTCGACGCTCATCGCAATGTCGTCGATGATTGGCCGGGCTTGCGACACGCCAACATCATCGCGGCCGGCGAGGGGCGCTACTGCATCATCGCCGAATGGGAGAGCTTCGAGGCGATGGCGGCGGCCCGTCCGCAGATGATCGCCACGCTCAACAGTTTCCGCCACACGCTCGATGATCTCGGCGGCGGGCTTGGTGTCACTGATCCGATCGCCGGTTCGGTTGCCCTGTCGTTGAAGTAGAGCCCGGACGGCCGACCTGATCGAACCGTCAGGCCGTCATTGCGAGGAGCGAAGCGACGAAGC
>NZ_CAMFJF010000142.1 GCF_945956895.1 uncultured Allobosea sp.
GGCGATACGCCGGGCGTCGCCTTGCGCTCCGCGCTGTCGCCGGGCGCGGAACCCGGCGCCACCGTGCTCGTCGTCTCGGCGGGCTACCGGCCCGTGACCGGAAGCGTCGGCTACGACAACACTCTCTCCAGCGCGCTCGGCCGTTCGACGGTCTCCACGGGCCTCGAGGTCAACAGCGTCCTGGGCTGGGGCGAAACCTTGTATCTGCGCGCCGCAGGCCATCCGGGCGGCAACGATAGCGCGGGTTTCGGCGGTCTCTTCGACAGCTATCCACGGATGCGGACCCTGTCGGGCGGGACGGTCATCCCACTGGGCATCGATGGCCTGACCCTGAATCTGGAGGCGACCGAGAGCCGTACGGCCCCGAAGCCGCCGTTCGGCCTGCCGCAGACCGCGAGCCAGTTCGAGCGCTATTCGGCGCGCCTGCGCTATCCCTGGCTGCGGTCCCGCACCCTCAGCTTCGCTTCCGAGCTCATCTTCGACGCCGAGGAAGAGCGCATCGACCTTTTCGTCCCCGGCCTCAAGCTGCCGCTCTCGCTCGACCGCCTCCGGGTGCTTCGCGCCGCTGCCGACGGCTCGATGCTGTTGCCGACAGGCGGCGTCCTATCGGGACGCGCGATCCTCTCGGCGGGGCTCAAGGCCTTCGGCGCCCGGACTGCGGCGGATGCATCGCCGATCCTGCCGCTTTCCCGGTTCGGAGCCGATGCGGACTTCCGGAAGTTCGAGGCGATCCTGTCGCTTGCCCAGCCGTTGGCCGAGCATCTGGGCGTGGCCTTCATGGCGCGCGGCCAGACCTCCTTCAATCAGGCGCTGCCGCGCGCGGAGCAGATCGGCATCGCCTCGTTCCAGGAATTGTCGACCTTCGATGCCGGTACCTTGGGCGGGGATAGCGGCTGGGTCCTTCGCGCCGAAGTGAATTCGCCTTGGTCGACCTCCTTCGCGGGCGTTCCCGTGTCGGCGACGCCCTACGCCTTCGCCGCCACCGGCGCGCTCTATCTCGTGCACCCCACCGCGGTCGAGCAGGCGACGACGCATGTCACCTCGGTCGGCCTCGGCGTCAGGCTCGCAGCCACGCTCGACCCATCCTTCTCGCAAGCATCGCTCTCCCTCGAATATGGCCGGAGATTCCGCGACGACCGGATACCGAACGACAACCGCTTCACCATGGTGGGTTCAATCCGCTTCTGATCGCACCTCGTAGCTGCCTTCCGGATTCGAAGAGGAATCTTGGATGAGACTTCGCCAGGCTACTTTCAGGTTCGCGCTCCTCGCAGGCACCTGCCTCATCGCGCTGCACCCCGGTCTGGCCGGGGAATTGCCGGCGGGGGCGTCGATCGCATCCGGCTCGGTCGGCATCTCCAGCCCGGGTGCGAACACGATGGCGATCCAGCAGTCTTCGGCTGCCGCGATCATCAACTGGCAGAGCTTCTCGATCGGAACGGGCGCCACAGTGAATATCCAGCAGCCTGCGACATCGTCCGCGCTGCTGAACCGGGTCACCGGCACGACCACGTCGACGATCGCCGGCCAACTCAACGCGAACGGGCAGGTCTACCTCGTCAACCCAAACGGCATCATGATCACCCCGACCGGCATCGTCCGGACCGGCGGGGGGTTCGTCGCGTCGACACTCGGCATCACGGATGAGGATTTCAAGGCTGGGCGGCGGAGTTTCGCCGGAACCGGCAACTCCGCCGCGGTGGTGAACCAGGGGACGATCGAGGTCGGCCGCGGCGGCTATGCGGCCCTGCTCGGCGGTTCGGTCGAGAATGCGGGCACGATCAGCGTACCGCTGGGACGGGTCGGGCTCGGCGCCGGCGAACGCGCGACGCTAGACATCTCCGGCGACGGCTTCCTGGAGGTCGCGGTGCCGTCTGGGTCCGTCGGCGACAAGGCGCTGATCCAGCAGAGCGGCCGCATTCGCGCGAATGGCGGCCGGGTCGAGCTGAAGGCGGCGACGGCGCGCGAAGTCGCCAGGCAGGCGATCAACCTCTCCGGCGTCATTGAGGCGCGCACGGTCGGCGGGCGTTCCGGCGCGATCGTGCTGGGCGGCGGTGCCGGCGGAACCGTCAAGGTTTCCGGCAGGCTCGATGTCAGCGCGACACGCCGGGGGCGCAGGACCGCCTCGGCACGGAGCGGATCGGGCGTGGGCGGCAGCGTCACCATCACCGGAGACCGGATCGGGCTGACCGGTGCGACGATCGACGCCAGCGGCCGCAGGGGCGGCGGCACCGTCAAGATCGGCGGCGATCTGCAGGGCGGCGGAACCTTGCCACATGCCAGCAGCGTCGTCATCGACAGCAAGACGCAGATCCTCGCCGATGCGACCGAGACCGGGAATGGCGGCAGGATCATCGTCTGGTCGGATGCGTTCACCAGCTTCGGCGGCCTGATCCGCGCGCGCGGCGGAGCCAATGGCGGCGATGGCGGCTTTGCCGAAGTGTCGAGCCAGGGCGTGCTCGACTATACCGGGCAGACGATCCTGACCGCCGCACGCGGCAAGTTCGGCACGCTTCTGCTCGATCCCTACGACATCTATATCGAGAGCGGCCCGACCACGAACGGTTCGCTCGCCGGCTCAACCTTCACGCCGAGCGGACCGAACTCCGTCATTAACGTCGCGACCCTGCAAACCGCACTGGCGACCGCCAACGTCTCTCTCCAGACGGGCCGGACCTCCTCCAGCCCCGGTACTCAGGCTGGCAACATCACGGTCGGCGCACCGATCACGTGGTCGCAAGCGACCACGCTGACGCTGGACGCCAACAACAACATCATCATCGGCGAAGCGATTACCGCTCCCGCCGGCGGGCTGATCCTCAATGCAGGCGGCGCGATCACCACGCCGGCGAGCTATGGGCGTTCGGACGGCACGACCGCTGCCTCCGCCACAACCGGCGCGGTCAATGTCGGGACGTTCCTGCTCGAAGCGGGAGCCTGGACGCAGGTTTCGAACCCGCTGCCGGCGTTTTCGGCGACTGATTTCCGCTTGAATGGCGGCAGCTTCCTGCGTGTGCTCGGCGGCGATGGCAGCGCCGGCAATCCCTATGCGATCAGCGATGTCTATGGCCTGCAAGGCATCAATACGGTCAGGAATTCAGGCGGGTCTCCCGATCTGAGCCTGAACTACCGGCTGGCGAACGACATCGACGCCAGCGGGACACGCCAATGGACCGATGGCCGCAGCATCGTCGGCTTCACGCCGATCGGAGGCTCCGTACCCGACCTCGCGCCCTTCTCGGGTACGTTCGACGGCCAGGGGCACACGATCAGCGGCTTGTTCATCAACCGACCCTCGTCTTCGGAGGTTGGTCTCTTCGGCCAGGTTGCCGGCACGGTGCAGAATCTCGCGCTGGCCGGCGTCGACATCAGCGGGAGCAGCGCCGTCGGATCGGTCGCCGGCCGCAATTTCGGAACGATCAGCCATGTCGTGGCCTCCGGAACCGTGGCTGGCGACCAGTTCGTCGGAGGGCTGGTCGGAGACAACAGCCCGCCGGAAAGCTCCACCCCTCCCACGCCCAGCATCGACCGGTCCAGCACAAGCGTGACGGTTCAGGGCGGCGCCAGTGCAAACGCCGTCGGCGGCCTCGTCGGCTACAATACCGGCAACATCTCGCTCTCCTATGCCACCGGGGCCATCACCACCGGTGCGGGAAGCACCTCCGTCGGAGGGCTGGTCGGAGAGAATTTCGGCGGCACGATATCGCAGGCCTACGCGAC
>NZ_CAMFJF010000143.1 GCF_945956895.1 uncultured Allobosea sp.
CTAGTGGCGGGCAAAGTCGCCTGCGATAACAAAAATCTTCGCATTCGAGGATCGCTTAGCATCGCTTACTCAATTGCTCCCGAGCGCAAACATCATAGAATATGCGGGCTCGCTGCCAGACTGCCCGGGTCGGCGAAGGTCCGCAAGGGGTCGGAAGCGGAACCAGTCAAGCGTAGGCCGCCCAGCCGCGAAACGTGAATCCGGCGTAGAAGAGGCTGACGCCGCTGAACCCCGCATCCCGCAGCAACTGCTCGTCCTCCTCCGGGGCGAAGATCGGCAGGCGCTCGCCGATGGTCGTCCCCGCCTTCCGCGCCTGCGCCGGATCGATGCCTGACGACGCCGCGAAGGCGGCGTAGCGGGACAACCAGAGATCGCGGTCGCCCTCGCCTTGCGGAAAGCTGAAATGCGCCACGACGAAGGCCGCACCCGGCTTCAGGCGCCGACGCAGTTCCCGCAATGTGCGCAGGCGCTCCTCGCGCGCGACGAAATGCAGGGTCAGGATGCAGGCCGCGCCATCGAACGGCCCCTCGGGCGCGATGTCGATCAGGCCGTGATGCAGCTCGGCACGGGCAGTCAGCGGGCCGAGCGTCAACCGAGCAAGATCGAGCATCTCCGCCGAGGGGTCGACGCCATCGAAGCGCCAGCCCGGCTGTGCTTCCACGAACACCTTGATCTCCAGCCCGCCACCCGCACCAAGGACCAGGATCCGTGCGTCACCGGCGCCCGCTCCGCGAGGAGCAGTCCGGCCATGCGCTGAAGATCGACGAAGCCGGGGACCTGACGCGGCGGCCCCTCCGCATAACGCCTCACCGCCTCCGGATCGGAGAATGCATCCATCCTCGAAGCTTCCGTTCTGGCGTTGGCTGGGGCGCGGCGCTTATTGACTCAATCTCTGCGAAACCACGCTCAAGCTCTTGAGAAAACCGGCAAAACGCAGCAGCCCGTCCGGCCAGGGGCCGTGCCCGGATTCGCTGTTGAGGTGGCCGCTATCGCCGGCATCGACGAATTCCGAGCCCCAGGCTTCGGCGAGCTCCTTCGCCTCGCCCTGCGTACAATAGGGATCGGTTGCGCTGGAGATCAGCACCGAGAGGAAGGGCAGCTTCTCGCGGCGATGCGCGATGAAATCCGGCCCCATGCCGGGCACCGCGCCCTTGGCCTTCTCGGAGGCCGGCGCGACCAGGAAGGCGCCGGCGACCTCGCCGGGATGCAGATGCTCGGCGGCAAAGGCGATGGCGCTGCAGCCGGCCGAGTGCCCGACGAGCACGACAGGGCGCGTCGCAGAGCGCACGGCCTTGACGATCTCATCGGCCCAGACATGGCGGGAGGGCTTGTACCAGTCCGCCTGCTCGACGCGGCGCGCCGTCTTCAGGCGAGTTTCCCAGCGGCTCTGCCAATGGTCGGGCCCGGAGCCCGACCAGCCGGGAACGATAAGGATATCGACGTCTGAGGATTTCATGATGGATCAGTGTAGAGCTGTCTTCCCGTGCGCGCTGCAGCGTGAAACGCTGCTGCGCAGACACGGGACCGTCTTACGAAGAAGCGCCTTTCCGTCATGCGGCCCCGCATCTGCGCAGCAGCACTTGCGTGCTGCGGCGCGTGCGGGATGACGAACCGGTCATCAAAATAAGTTGCCCCACCAATGGGTTCAAGCTTCCCCGAACACCCGGCGGAAGATCGTGTCGACATGCTTGAAGTGATAACCCTCGTCGAACATCGCCTTAAGCTCGGAGGCAGAAAGCTTTTCGGCGACATCCTTGTCGGCCATCAGATTGGTCAGGAAGTCCTCGCCATGCTCCCAGGTGCGCATCGCGTTGCGCTGGACCATGGCATAGCTGTCCTCGCGGCTGGCGCCGGCCTGGGTGAGAGCCAGCAGCACGCGCTGCGAATTGTGCAGCCCGCCGAGCCGGTCGAGGTTCTTGCGCATGTTCTGCGGATAGACCAGCAGCTTGTCGACGACGCCGGTGAGCCGCGCCAGCGCGAAATCGAGCGTCACCGTGGCATCGGGGCCGATCATGCGCTCGACAGACGAGTGCGAGATATCGCGCTCGTGCCAGAGGGCAACGTTCTCCAGAGCCGGCGTAACCATGCCACGCACGAGGCGCGACAGGCCCGTCAGGTTCTCGGTGAGGACCGGATTGCGCTTGTGCGGCATCGCCGAGGAGCCCTTCTGGCCCGGCGAGAAATACTCCTCCGCCTCATAGACCTCGGTCCGTTGGAGATGGCGGATCTCGGTCGAAAGCCGCTCGATGCAGGAGGCGACGACGCCGAGCGTCGCGAAATACATCGCATGCCGGTCGCGCGGGATGACCTGGGTCGAGACCGGCTCGACGGTGAGGCCCATCTTCTCGGCGACATAGGCTTCGACCTGCGGGTCGATATTGGCGAAGGTGCCGACGGCGCCCGAGATGGCGCAGGTCGCGATCTCGGCCCGCGCCGCGACGAGGCGAGCCCGGCAGCGGTCGAACTCGGCATAGGCCTGCGCGAGCTTGAGCCCGAAGGTCACCGGCTCGGCATGGATGCCGTGCGAGCGGCCGATGGTCGGGGTCAGCTTGTGCTCGAAGGCGCGGCGCTTGATCGCGGCGAGCAGCGCATCGACATCGGCGATGAGGAGGTCGGTGGCGCGCGCGAGCTGCACCGAGAGCGTGGTGTCGAGGATGTCCGACGAGGTCATGCCTTGATGGACGAAACGCGCCTCCGGCCCGACGATCTCGGCCAGATGCGTCAGGAAGGCGATGACGTCATGCTTGGTGACGCGCTCGATCTCGTCGATGCGCGCGACATCGAAGACGGCGTCCTTGGCCTTGGCCCAGATTGTCGCGGCCGCCTCCTTCGGCACGACGCCAAGCTCGGCGAGCTTGTCGGTCGCATGCGCCTCGATCTCGAACCAGATGCGGAACCGGGTCTGCGGTTCCCAGATGGCGACCATCTCGGGGCGGGAATAGCGCGGGATCATCGCAAACCTTTCACACAATGCGCGCCGTCATCCCGGACGACCGCAGGTCGCCCCGGGATGACGGCCGCTATCTCCAGTCCAAAAACCTCAAACCCACGACCCGCGCGCGGCTTCGGCCGCCTTGCGGATCGCTTCGATATTGCCGGCATAGGCCGAAGGCCCGCCCTTGAACACGGCGGAGCCGGCGACCAGCGCATCGGCGCCGGCCTTGACGACCAGCGGCGCGGTCTCGGGCGTCACGCCCCCATCGATCTCGAGCGCGATCGGCCGGTCGCCAATCAGCGCCTTCACCTGCGCGACCTTCTCGACCACCGAGCGGATGAAACTCTGCCCGCCGAAACCGGGATTGACCGTCATGAGCAGGATGAGATCGACGTCCTGGATCAGCGCCTCGGCGGCGCTCGCCGGCGTGCCGGGATTGAGCACGATGCCGGCCTGCTTGCCCTGCGCCTTGATCGCCTGCAGCGTGCGGTGCGGATGCGGGCCGGCCTCGACATGGAAGGAGATCAGGTCGGCACCGGCCTTGGCGAAGGCTTCGATGTAGGGATCGACGGGCGCGATCATCAGATGCACGTCGAAAAACTTCTGGGTGTGCGGGCGGATCGCCTTCAGCACATCGGGGCCGAAGGTGATGTTCGGCACGAAATGCCCGTCCATCACATCGCAATGGATCCAGTCGGCGCCAGCGGCATCGATCGCGCGCACTTCCTCGCCGAGCTTGGCGAAATCGGCCGAGAGGATCGAGGGGGCGATGCGGATGGGG
>NZ_CAMFJF010000144.1 GCF_945956895.1 uncultured Allobosea sp.
AAGGCCCCCCGGTGCCAGAGCTTCAACGAGGGCCGCACTGCGCTCATCCGGGAGCGCATCCCGGAGCGCGGCACAAAGCTGGGAAGGTGAGGCGAAGCCCTTTGCCTTGCACAGGGCGGCGAACGAGAGAGGCTGCTCGCCCGAAGCGGAGTTTCCGGTTTGAATATTCATACTCTCGCGTCTCCCCAAGAATGGAGCCGCGACACGAAAGGCTGTGCTTCGCTGGCTGTCGTGCTATTGTTTCTGCGGATGCCGATCCACAATCTTGCACAACGCCGTTGCCCTCCAGGTCAGCGGCGTTTGCTTTTCAGGCGGCGCTATGCGCTGCGTCAGGCTTGGACAATTTCGGGGAAGCCGGGAGGTCGCGCAGGCGCCCGCCCAGCATCGCCTGGTCCAGCTTCTCAACCTCACTCAGCGGCCAGAGCCGACGACGCCCAGCGGTCACGGTGCGGAGCCTGAGCTTCGCTGTCGCACGGCGGATGGTCGCGACTGAAAGCCGGGTGCGGACCGTAAGATCGTCAAGCGTGAAATACTGGGTCGCTGGCGTGACTGGCGGAATGCGCCCGCCACGCTTCGTCCGCAACTGATCCGTTTGCATATCGCTCACTCCGGGGCGCGCGCATCCCACAACGGAATGCTCGCTAGCTTATGCGCCCCCAGACGATGAGCGGTTCAATTTCGCTGGTCATGATCTAGGTCTGGCTCATGAATTCTCGGCGGTCAAGCAATAAGTAGGACAACATTGCTGTCTTTACGATCTGCGACACCTTCGACAATCTTTTCGATGTGTTTACAAACATGATCGACGACCATTTGTTTCTCCGGCATGGAAGCTTGCGACTGGTCATATTGTACTGTGATATCGCTACTATTCTTGGCGTGCCCGACGACAGCTTTCAGGGCGCGAACGTCAACTCGCACAAGGTTCGCCCATGTGATGAAGGAACGCCGGAGGTCGTGATGGCCGAAAGGAGGGACGTCGAGCTTCGACGAAACGATCCCGGCAAAATGCCCCGCCGCACTGTTCGACCAATGCGAGCCCGATACTGCCGGGAAAACGAAGGTGCACCGGGCAGGGATCGCCTTAAGCTGATCTCGCAGCAATCCCCTCGCGGATTCGCTCAGCGGGATCGTCCTGACACCTGCGGCAGACTTCGCCGCCCGAACATGAATGACCCCGTGCTTCCCGGCATCTAGGTCGATGTCCCCACGCCGCAGGCTGGCGATCTCCCCGATCCGCATGCCCAGCAGTAACGCAAGGCGCAGGCTGCGGCAGGCGCTCAGCGAAAGCCCTGCAAGCGCCCCAGCTTCATTCTCACGCCCGTCCAGCGCATTCCAGAGCCGCCGCAATTCGCCGTCGCTCAGATGCCTCGTACGCGGCTGCTGCTTCAGACCTTTTGGGGCACGGGGCTCGGCGCAGACATCGTCTATCCACCCTTGCTCTGCTGCCCAGCGCAGAACGCGGTGCGCGAGCCGAGCGACGCGTAGGCCAACAACCCCCGTGGCGCGGGCGCGCTTCATATCCACGCCGTCTTTGACGTCCCGCAGCAGCTTCGTGAGATCGGACAGCTTCACGTCGGACGTCCGGCGCTTGTCCAGCTTGGCATTTTGGACATGGGTCCAGAGCAGCCTGTCGTAGCGCTGTGTGCTCGGCTTCTGAACTTGTGCGGCATCGGCCGCGTATCCCTTCCACGCGTCGCCCAACGTGCGGGACGCTAGTTCGGCCTTTTCTCGTTGAGCAGCCGTGTCCACGCCGTTCGCGCGGGTGCCGCGCAAGGCTGAGAGAGCCGCGCGAGCATCGGAAACGGAAAAGGCGCTGGTGCCAGCGGCCGACGCGCTGATCTTCGGAACGAAATGGCCCAGCGTCACGCGGCGATGCACCGTCTTTCCGTGCCCGTCCGGCTCTTCGATGCGCGCGAAGAACACAATGCCACGCTTTCCGGTGCGGACACGCAGTCCCCCG
The DNA here is from genome assembly GCF_945956895.1 of uncultured Allobosea sp. Lineage (GTDB taxonomy): Bacteria > Pseudomonadota > Alphaproteobacteria > Rhizobiales > Beijerinckiaceae > Allobosea. The sequence goes on from NZ_CAMFJF010000144.1 coordinate 1,964, forward strand.
CCGAGGTTGAGTTCCCGTCCTGTCTCTTCGGGCTTCGCCAGCAGGGCGGTCAGTCGCAGCGTCCAGCCGCTGTCCGTTGTGGTCTTTTCTGGCACGGGCGGCGGCATCCTCTGGTCGGGCTGGGCAACTAGGGCAGGAATTAGGGCAACTTTTGTCGTCGCCCTTAGATAGTCCGAGATTCACCGAGGAGCAATAGCGACAGGTGATGACACCATTGAACAACCCTTTACAATCGTTGACACTATACCATTAGAATCCCGTTCTGAACGGGGCTCGCCGAAGCTGTTCAAGGGGCGAAATAAGGCACTACTCAATTGTTTCCTCGACAACTGATCGCAAGAGGGCGGCGGCAACATCCGCCGACGGAGAACGACGCCCGCTTCCGTTTCACGGAAGCGGGCTTTTCTTTTTGCGCGCTTCGCGGACGCAGCCGAATTGGTCCTTCCTGCAAACGAAGGATGCTGACGGGCCGGCGGCTGGCCAGTCTGCCGCCGCTCGATGATCGGGCAGGCGCTCGACCATCGCTGGCGCCTTGCGCTCCAGGAGATTGCCGATGCTCCCGTTCACCTACGATACGCTGCAGGAACGTTTCGCCGCGATCCGTCCCTGGGCGAAGAACGCGATCGGCGATGCCACCAATCGCTGCGCCATCTGCATGGGTTATACGCTGCGCCTGACGCCGTCGCAGGACGACGCGACGATCCAGACCATCATGAGCGCGGAACTCGGGACGTCCTTCAACGGCGCGCCGCCGCTGGCGGGCGGGCCTCGCCCGGGCGTGCTGCCGGGTTCGGGGAAGCCGCTCGGCGGGTTGAGCCAGCTGTTCTTCATCCGTGCCTCGGAGTTGCTGCCGCGCGTTCAGAGGGCCTACGGCCCGGCCGATATCGAGGGCGTCTGCAAGGACGTCACGCCCAGGGTGCTCGGCCGGAAGGGCGTGCTCTATCTGGAGAACTGCTACCAGACGGATGGCGACAAGAGACGCTCCTTCTTGTTCTTCCAATGGACGTTTGGCGACCACTGGGACCTGTTCGACGGCACGATGATCGTCGCGCAGGATGACAGGCTGGCCGGCAACCGCCATTCCGGCCAGCTCCATTTCTGGCAGGCGCGATAGCCATCGCCTACGATCGTCCAATCCTGCCATCGTTCTGCTAAGATCGGTTCGAAGATCGGTGCTTCCGTCGGAGGAAAGTAGATGAGCGGTATCCCAAGCGCAGCCGAGATCGAGGCCGCCAAGGCGGTGCTGCAGGCAAATGCCGGGGTCGAGGCGAAGCAGCAGGCCGGGTCGTCTGTCGGCGATGTCGCCGGCAACGTCGCTACCGAGGGCGCCGGCATCGCCGTCGATGCCGCGATCGAGGCGGTGGTCGAGAGCATCGGCTCCATCGTGACGACGGCCGGTGAGGTTGTCGTTTCTGTGATCGGCGGGATTTTCGAGGGTTAGTATCCGATGTCGCCCGAATTCCTGCTGACCTCGCTCATCATCGTCGCCTCGCCAGGCACCGGCGCGATCTACACCATCGCCGCCGGGCTGACGCGCGGCTCGCGGGCGAGCG
>NZ_CAMFJF010000145.1 GCF_945956895.1 uncultured Allobosea sp.
GCGGCTGATCATCGAGCCGCTTCTCGAGGTTCGGCGTGTATTGCGGGAAGCCGTAAATTCTTGATGGCGAACGGTTCGAGAAGCGGGTCGCGCGGCGCGCCGAGGGGTCGATCCGGGATGGCAACCGTTGTCCTCATCGAATGGCTTCCCTGTTGTCGGACCGGAGCGGGACGGCTACACGATTTCCGTCCGGCAGGTGCGAAACCGCGACACAGCTGAGTATGTCCAGCAATGGTGGCGGCAAGCCTGGAACCGGACCAGATTGAAAAACCTTGGGAGAAGCATACGCTGAGCATATAGCTCAGCTTTCCCGCCTTATCCCCTCCGCGCGCGGACTCCTGGTTTTCGAGGCCGCTGCCCGCACCGGCAGCTTCACGGCCGCGGCGGCGGAATTCAACGTCAGCCAACCCTCGATCAGCCGCAGCGTCGCTGAGCTGGAGGCTGCGGTGGGCGCCCGGCTCTTCGAGCGGCGGGCACGCGGGCTCGAACTGACCGCGGACGGCAGCGATCTCTTCGGCGTCGTCGGCGAGGCCGTCGGGCGCATTGCCGATGCGGTCCAGGCGGTCTCCGACTGCTCCCGGAGCTCCGGAAGATCGTCGCGCGAAGCGGCCATGTCACAGCGTCGTCGTGCTACCTTGGATTTGACGAGGCATCGGCAGCTTGCCGTCGGCATCGGGAACCCCGCCCCGCTCGGCCATCGCCGCGATCGGAGGCGGATTCTTCCAGGCCTCTTCGTTTCGCGTCGCTGAGCGTCCGCTCGTGAAGAAGAGCGCGCTCAAACCGATCAGGAAGATGAAGGTCGCGTATCGCGTGAACATAACTCCCCGCAGCAACATGTTCGCGGGGCAGCAATCGCCGGGAACTCTCAAATTGCGTTCAATCCGGATCGTAAAATTGCGCGCAACCCACCATTGATCGCGCGGGAAATGCCGATCAGGCCGTGGCCATCCGGTGTGACGCAGGGATGGAGGCCCTTACGTCAGCTGCCGCTTTGCGATGCGCGTCGCCGTCTCCTCCGACATGTTGGATCTTTTCGCCGACTGGACGCACGCGCCCGGCCATGCATTGCTGGCGCGCCAACGAAAACACGGCATCGAATGCCGGGGGCACCGATTTGCTGAAAAGGTGGAGGGAATCTCATGAAGGAAGAGGAAATCCGCGGCCTGGTCGCGGGTGTGAAGGACGGTTCGCTGTCGCGACGATCCTTCATCCAGAAGATGGCGGCCGTGGGCATCACGGCGCCGATGGCGAGCCAGATCCTCGTCTGGAACGACGTCGCGATGGCCCAGCCGGCCGATACCTACAAGCCGACCAAGGCCGGTGGCGGCGGGCCGCTCAAGATCCTGCTCTGGCAGGCGCCGACGCTGCTCAACCCGCATTTCGCCTCGGGCACCAAGGATCAGATCGCCTCGCGCATCTTCTTCGAGCCGCTCGCCGGCTGGGACAAGGATGGCAACCTCGTCCCGCAGCTCGCGGCCGAGATCCCCAGCAAGGCCAATGGCGGCCTCTCCGCCGACGGCAAGGAAGTGATCTGGAAGCTGAAGAAGGACGTGCAATGGCATGACGGCAAGCCGTTCACAGCCGACGACGCCGTCTTCACCTGGGAATATGCCGCCGATCCGGCGACCGCCGCCTACACCACGGGCTCCTACACCAATATCAAGGTCGAGAAGATCGACGCTCACACCATCAAGGTGATCTTCAAGGAAGCGACCCCGTTCTGGGCGGACCCCTTCGTCGGCGTCGCCGGCATGATCATCCCGAAGCATCATTTCGGCGAGTACAAGGGCGCGAAGTCCCGCGAGGCACCGGCCAACCTGAAGCCGGTCGGCACCGGCCCCTACAAGTTCGTCGACTTCAAGCCCGGCGACATCGTGCTCGCCGCGCGCAACGAGAACTACCACGTCAAGAACAAGCCGCAATTCGACACGCTCGAGGTCAAGGGCGGCGGCGACGCGGTTTCGGCGGCGCGCGCCGTGCTCCAGACCGGCGAATTCGACTATGCCTGGAACCTGCAGGTCGAGGACGAGGTTCTCAAGCGCATGGAAGCCGGCGGCCGCGGCAAGGTCGTGGCGGTGAAGGGCGGCGATGTCGAGTTCATCATCCTGAACACGACCGATCCGTGGACCGAGGTCGACGGCGAGCGCTCCAGCGTCAAGACCAAGCATCCCTCGCTCAGCGACCCGGCCGTGCGCCAGGCGATGAACCTGCTGATCGACCGCGACTCGATCGAGAAGTTCATCTACGGCCGCGGCGGCGTCGCGACCGCGAGCTTCGTCAACGAGCCCAAGCAGTTCAAGTCGACCAAGCTCAAATACGAGTTCAACATCGACAAGGCCAACAAGATCCTCGACGACGCCGGCTGGAAGAAAGGTGCCGACGGCATCCGCGAAAAGGACGGCAAGAAGCTCAAATACGTCTACCAGACCTCGATCAACGCCCCGCGCCAGAAGACCCAGGCCATCATCAAGCAGGCCTGCCAGCGCGCCGGCATCGATCTGGAACTGAAGTCGGTGACGGCCTCGGTTTTCTTCTCGTCGGACGTTGCGAACCCCGACACCTACACCAAGCTCTACGTGGACATGGAAATGTACACGACGACGCAGCCGCAGCCCGATCCGGAGCGCTTCCTCAACCAGTTCGTCTCCTGGGAGATCGCCAACAAGGAGAACAAGTGGCTGGGCCGCAACGTCTCGCGCTGGTCCGATCCTGCGGCCGACGAGGCTTACAAGGCCGCCCAGAAGGAGCTCGACCCGGTCAAGCGCGCCGCGTTCCTGATCAAGGTCAACGAGATCTTCTGCGAGGCCAATGTCATCCTCCCGGTCCTCTCGCGCACGGTCGTCGGCGCCTCCGCCAACAACCTGACGCCCGACATCTCCGGCTGGGAGGTCACGACCTGGAACCTGGCGAGCTGGTATCGCACCTGATCGCCGTCCGCGGTCCGGAGGCCGGAACATCATCCGGTCTCCATCCAGCCTTGCCTCGGCCCGAACCGGGCCGGGGTCATCTTTCACAGTCGGATCCGATCGGTCGTGCCGCCGATGAAGCGGCATGGCGCCCCACCGACGCCCGCTCCTGTTCTCCTGAACCCTGCCCGCTCGAAGGCAGGGGCCGAAAAGCGCCGTACCAAGGGAGAAGCACCAGCATGACGACAAAACGAGACCTGATCCTCGCAACTGCGGCCTTCGCGCTGCTGACGGCAGCGCCGGCATTGGCGGAGACCTGGCCGCAGCGGCCGATCACCTTCATCGTGCCCTTTCCGGCCGGCGGCGGCACCGATGCCTTCGCGAGACCGCTGGCCGCCCAGCTCGACCAGCAGCTCGGCCAGCGCATCATCATCGAAAACCGCGGCGGCGCCGGCGGCACGGTCGGCGCATCGGCCGCGGCGCGGGCCAAGGCCGACGGGTACACCTTCTTCGTTGGAGCAGCGCATCACGCCATCGCGCCGGCGCTCTATCCGAAGCTCGACTACAACATCCAGACCGACTTCATCCCGATCGCCGTCATCGC
>NZ_CAMFJF010000146.1 GCF_945956895.1 uncultured Allobosea sp.
TTCTCCTCGCGGGCGACGAAGCGGGCCCAGTGCTCGAAATCGCCGAGATCGCAGCGCTCGCGCACATAGGCCTCATCGATCAGCCCTTCGGTGACGACGACATGGCTGAGCGCATTGAGCAGCGCGACATTGGTGCCGGGCCTGAGCGGCAGGTGGTAATCCGCCTTGATATGCGGCGACTGCACCATGTCGATCCGGCGGGGATCGGCGACGATCAGGCGGGCGCCCTCGCGGATGCGCTTCTTCATGCGCGAGGCGAAGACCGGGTGGCCGTCGGTCGGATTCGCGCCGATGATGAGGATGACGTCGGATTTGGCGACGGACTTGAAGTCCTGCGTGCCGGCCGAGGTGCCGAGCGTCGTCCGCAGGCCATAGCCGGTCGGCGAATGGCAGACGCGGGCGCAGGTATCGACATTGTTGTTGCGGAAGGCGGCGCGCACCAGCTTCTGGACGAGGAAGACCTCCTCGTTGGTGCAGCGCGACGAGGTGATCGCGCCGACGGATTCACGGCCATACTTGGCCTGGATGCGTTTGAACTCGGAAGCCGCGTAGTTGATCGCCTCTTCCCAGGAGACTTCGCGCCAAGGATCGGTGATCTTCGCCCGGATCATCGGCTTGGTCATACGGTCGGTATGGGTGGCATAGCCCCAGGCGAAGCGGCCCTTGACGCAACTATGGCCCTCGTTCGCTTTGCCGTCCTTGTAAGGGACCATGCGGATGACGCGGTCGCCCTGCATCTCGGCCTTGAACGAGCAGCCGACGCCGCAATAGGCGCAGGTCGTGACCACCGAATGCTCGGGCTGGCCATGCTCGATGACCTTGTTCTCGATCAGCGTCGCCGTCGGGCAGGCCTGCACGCATGCGCCGCAGGAGACGCATTCGGATCCCAGGAAATCGGTCGGCCCTGCCGCGACGCGGGACTCGAAGCCGCGGCCCGTGATCGTCAGCGCGAAGGTGCCCTGCACCTCCTCGCAGGCCCGCACGCAGCGATTGCAGACGATGCATTTCGACGGGTCGTAGGTGAAATAGGGGTTGGAGGTATCCTTCGCGAGCCAGTTCTCGTTGACCGCGCCGTCCTTGCCCTTGGCGAAGACGTGGTTCTCGCCCTCGTAGCCGTAGCGGACCTCGCGCAGGCCGACGGCGCCGGCCATGTCCTGCAATTCGCAGTCACCATTGGCCGAGCAGGTCAGGCAGTCCAGCGGATGGTCGGAGATGTAGAGCTCCATCACGCCCTTGCGCAGGCTCGACAGATTCTCCGACTGGGTGCGGACGACCATGCCCTCTTCCGCAGGCGTGGTGCAGGAGGCCGGCGTGCCGCGCCGCCCCTCGATCTCGACGAGGCAAAGCCGGCAGGAGCCGAAGGGTTCGAGCGAGTCGGTGGCGCAGAGCTTCGGGATCGCCGTTCCCATGCTCATCGCCGCCGCCATAACCGAGGTGCCGGCGGGTACCGTGACGCTCTGGCCGTCGATGGTCAGCGTCACCGTCTGCTCGGAGAGGCGGATCGGCGTGCCGTAGTCGATTTCCTTGATCAGGGCCATCCCAGCCTCCTCACTCGGCCGCCAGAGCAATTTCTTGCCGTGGGCTGGGAGTACGGTCGAAATCCTCGGGGAAATGGTTGAGCGCGCTCAGCACCGGCATCGGCGTCAGGCCGCCCATCGCGCAGAGCGAGGCGTCGGTCATCAGCTTGGAGAGATCGCGCAGCACGGCGATGTTCTTCGGCCGCTCGACGCCCGCGATGATGCGGTCCATCACCTCGACGCCGCGCGTCGCCCCGATGCGGCAGGGCGTGCACTTGCCGCAGCTTTCCTTGGCGCAGAATGCGAAGGCGAAGCGCGCCTGCCGGGCCATGTCGACCGTATCGTCGAACACGACGATACCGCCATGGCCGAGCATGGCGCGCATCGTCGCGAGCGCCTCGTAATCCATCTGCACGTCGAGTTGTTCGGCCGTGAGATAGGCGCCGAGCGGCCCGCCGACCTGTACGGCCCGGATCGGCCGCCCCGAGAGCGTGCCGCCGCCCATGTCCTCGACGATCTCGCGCAAGCTGATGCCGAAAGCGAGCTCGAACAGTCCGCCACGCTTGACGTTGCCGCCGAGCTGGATCGGCAGCGTGCCGCGCGAGCGGCCCATGCCGTAATCGGCATAGGCCTGCGCGCCATGGTCCATGATCCAGGGCACGGCAGCGAAGGAGAGCACGTTGTTGACGATGGTCGGCTTGCCGAACAGGCCCTGCAAGGCCGGCAGCGGCGGCTTGGCCCGAACGATGGCGCGCTTGCCTTCGAGGCTTTCGAGCAGCGAGGTTTCCTCGCCGCAGATATAGGCGCCGGCGCCGAGCCGGACTTCGAGATGGAAGGCGTGGTTCGAGCCCATCACCGAGGCGCCGATCAGCCCGGCGGCTTCGGCCTTCACGATCGCACGCTGGAGCGTGCGATAGGCATGCGGATATTCGGAGCGCAGATAGATGTAGCCGCGCGTCGCCCCGACCGCGATGGCCGCGATCGCCATGCCCTCGATGGTGAGATAGGGGTCGCCTTCGAACAGCATGCGGTCGGCAAAGGTGCCGCTGTCGCCCTCGTCGGCATTGCAGACGATATATTTTTGCTCCGCCTTGGCGTCGTGGACGGTCTTCCACTTGATGCCGGTCGGGAAGCCGGCGCCGCCGCGCCCGCGCAGGCCCGATGCCTTGATCGCTTCGACGATCTCGCCGCCGGTGAGCGCCAGCGCCTTTTCCAGCCCCTTGAAGCCGCCATGGGCGCGGTAATCGGCGATCGAGAGCGGGTCGATGACGCCGACGCGCTCGAAGGTGAGGCGCTGCTGGCGCTTCATCCAGTCGAGTTCTTCGGTCTTGCCGAGGCGCAAGGCGTGCGCGCCGCCCGAGACGAAGCCGGCATCGAACAGCGAAGACACATCCTTCGCCGCAACCGGCCCGTAGGCGATCCGGCCTTCGGCCGTCTCGACTTCGACCAGCGGCTCCAGCCAGAGCAGGCCGCGCGAGCCGTTGCGGATGATCTCGACGGCAAGCCCGCGTGCTGCCGCTTCGCCGGAGATGGCCTGCGCGACGGCTTCCGCGCCGACCGAGAGGGCGGCAGCGTCGATGGGAACGAAGATGCGGACGGCGCTCATGACTGCGCCCTTCCGTGCTGGCAAAGCCCGGCGATGCGGGCGGCGTCGACGCGCCCGATCAACTCGCCATCGACCAGGGCCGAGGGGCCGAGCGCGCAATTGCCGAGACAATACACCGTTTCGACGATGGCGTCGCCGGCGCGGTCCCCGTCGACCGTGATGCCGTGCTCGCGGGCAAGCGCGTCGACCACCGTCTCGCAGCCGAGCGACTGGCAGGCTTCGGCGCGGCAGAGCTTGATCGTGCGGGCCGGCGGCGGGGCGGTCCTGAAGTCGTGATAGAAGGAGATCGCGCCATGGATTTCGGCGCGCGATAGGTTCAGCGCCTCGGCGATCAA
>NZ_CAMFJF010000147.1 GCF_945956895.1 uncultured Allobosea sp.
CCTCGCGCTCAGTCAGGCCGGTTGAAGCTCAGGCTGCGGCGGCCGAATTCGGCGCAGCGCGCATCAGCATGCCGAAGAGATCGCGCGAGTCATCTGGATCGGCGATCAGGTCGAGTTCGGCATAGGTGCCGGCCTCGCGGATGCGCTCGTAGACATAGCGCAGTGCCGAGAAATCCTCGATCGCGAAGCCGACCGAGTCGAACATTGTGATCTGGCGGGCGTCCGTGCGCCCCTGCGCCGCCCCGGTGATGACCTTCCAGAGTTCCTCGACCGGATGGTCGGCGTCGAGCTGCTGGATATCGCCCTCGATGCGGGTCTGCGGCGGGTACTCGACGAAAATCGAGGAGCGCAGCAGCACGTCGCGGTGGATTTCGGTCTTGCCGGGGCAGTCGCCGCCGACCGCGTTGATGTGGACCCCGGCGCCGACCATGTTGTCGGTCAGGATCGTCGCGTATTGCTTGTCGGCGGTGACGGTGGTGACGATCTCGGCGCCCTCGACTGCCTCCATCGCGGTGGCGCAGCGCGTGATCCTGAAGCCGTGGCGGGCGAGGTTGCGGGCGCATTTCTCGGTCGCGGCGGGGTCGACGTCGTAGAGTCGCAGGTTCTCGATGCCGAGGATCGCGCGGAAAGCGAAGGCCTGGAACTCGGACTGCGCGCCATTGCCGATGATCGCCATGGTCGAAGCGTTCTTCGGGGCGAGATGTTTCGCAGCGACCGCCGACATCGCCGCCGTGCGCAGCGCCGTCAGGAAGGTCATCTCGGAAAGCAGGACAGGATAGCCGGTCGCGACATCGGAGAGCAGGCCGAAGGCGGTGACCGTCTGGAGGCCGGCCTTCATGTTCTTCGGATGGCCGTTGACGTATTTGAAGCCGTAGAGCTTGCCGTCGCTGGTCGGCATCAGCTCGATCACGCCTTCGAGGCTGTGCGAGGCGATGCGCGGCGTCTTGTCGAAGATCTCCCAGCGCCGGAAATCGTCCTCGATATAGCCCGCGATCTCGGACAGCATCCGCTCGATACCGATCGCATGGACCAGCTTCATCATGTGGTCGACGCTGACGAAAGGCACGACGTTGAGCTGCTGAATCATGGGTCCCCGCGCTGTTCTCGTTGAAGGAGCGATTGTCCCTGTTTTCGGCGGCAGGCGAAAGAAGCCAAAACGACCAGATCGAGACCAAGATTGTTCAAAACGGCAAAGTCATTTATCCATTTCGGACGATGGATGATCTCGACCGCAAGCTCATCACCCTGCTGCGTCATGACGGGCGCCGCAGCATCTCCGACCTCGCCGCCGATCTCGGCCTGACGCGGGCGACGGTGCGCGCACGGCTGGAGAAGCTGGAGCAATCCGGCGAGATCATCGGCTTCACCGTGATCCTGCGTTCGGACGCGATCGACCTGCCGGTGCGCGGCATCACCATGATCGAGATCGCGGGCCAGGCGGCGGATGCGGTGATCGATGCCCTGTCCGGCTTTACCGAGGTCTCCAGCATCCACACCACCAACGGCAACTGGGACCTCGTGGTGGAGCTCGGCACCTCCGACCTGATCGCCTTCGATCAGGTCCTGCGTCGCATCCGCATGATCCCCGGCGTCACCAACAGCGAGACAAGCCTGCTGCTGGCGACGCCGCGCAGCGTGAAGGCAAGGCTGTAGGGATCGATCCGCGCGAACCACCGGTCGTCATCCCGGGCGAAGCGAAGCGTAGACCCGGGATCCATCGTAGGGCCCTGCACTCTACGATGGATCCCGGATCGGCGCCGCTAACGCGGCTCGTCCGGGATGACGCAGTGGTTCCGGTGAAGAACAGGCCCGGCGCGCCCTCGCACAAGAAGCACCGCTGCATGGCGACCATCCGCAAACGCGGCGCGGCGCCCCGTGACAGGCGCGTCTCCGCCCCCTAACGTTATGCCTCGTCAGATACAGCGTTGGCGGCGGCCGGCGATGCATGATCGCGCAAGGCCGCCCGCTCGCGTCGGACACCCACAGTTCCCGCTCGGGGCATCGATATCCAGCCGTTTCCGGCAGGCTGTCCGCGCCCCCGAGCCAAGACGAGACAGGAGACCAGACCATGGCGCATGAGCTCGAATTCTATATCGATGGCCAGTGGGTGAAGCCGTCGGGCAACCGCACGCTCGGCGTGATCGACCCGTCGAACGAGGAGGTCTTCGCCACCATCGCGCTCGGCGAGCAGGCCGATGTCGACAAGGCCGTCGCCGCGGCCCGCGCCGCCTTCCCGGCCTTCGCCAAAACCTCCAAGGCCGAGCGCCTGGCGCTGATGCGCCGCCTCGCCGAAGCCTACAAGAAGCGCTACGACGACATCGCCAATATCCTCTCGCGCGAAATGGGCGCGCCGAAAGAGCTGGCGCACCGGGCGCAGGCCGCGATGGGCACCGCCCATCTCGCCAAGATGATCGAGACGCTCGAAAACTTCGAGTTCGAGGAGTTGCGCGGCACGACCCTGATCGCCAAGGAGCCGATCGGCGTCGTCGGCATGATCACGCCGTGGAACTGGCCGCTCAACCAGATCATGTGCAAGGTCGCGCCCGCGCTCGCCGCCGGCTGCACCATGGTGCTGAAGCCCTCCGAGATCGCGCCGCTCAACGCCATCATCTTCGCGGAAGCGATGGAAGAAGCCGGCGTGCCGAAGGGCGTGTTCAACCTCGTCAACGGCGACGGCCCGACGGTCGGCGAAGCGATCTCGCGTCATCCGGGCGTCGACATGGTCTCCTTCACCGGCTCGACCCGCGCCGGCATCCTCGTTGCCAAGGCGGCGGCGGATACGGTCAAGCGCGTGCACCAGGAGCTCGGCGGCAAGTCGGCCAACATCATCCTGGACGACGCCGACCTGAAGAAGTCGGTGAAGCTCGGCGTCGAGAGCGTGATGCGCAACTCGGGCCAGTCCTGCAACGCGCCGACCCGGATGTTCGTGCCGGAGAAGCTGCATGAGGAGGCTCTCGCCATCGCCAAGCAGGTGGCCGAGCCGCTCAAGGTCGGCGCTCCCTCCGCGGATGGCGTCTTCCTCGGCCCCGTCGTCAGCGAGGTCCAGTACGAGAAGATCCAGCGCCTGATCGAGGCCGGCATCAAGGAAGGCGCGACGCTGGTCACCGGCGGCACGGGCCGTCCGGAAGGCCTGAACCGCGGCTACTATGTCCGCCCGACCGTGTTCGGCGGCGTGACCGATGAGATGACGATCGCCCGCGAGGAGATCTTCGGCCCCGTGCTCTCGATCCTGCCCTACAAGAGCGACGACGAAGTGGTGGAGCGTGCCAACGACACGCCCTATGGCCTGGCCTCCTATGTCCAGTCCGGTTCGCAGGACCGCGCTCGCAAGATCGCGTCGCAGATGCGTTCGGGCAATGTCTACATCAACTACCCGGCCTGGGACGCGGGCGCGCCGTTCGGCGGCTACAAGCAGTCCGGTAACGGCC
>NZ_CAMFJF010000148.1 GCF_945956895.1 uncultured Allobosea sp.
TTCGAGTCATAAGCGCGCCACTGTCGACGGCTGTCGGACACGTTTGTCGCTTGCGCAAGGTTCGCGAGCGAGGTTCGCGACCGAAACTCCGTCGGAATTCCAGCGTCGATTGACGACATGGCAGGATGCATGAACGCGGGTTCTCCGTGTTCCTCTGCTGGCGAACGCGCCTGAGGCCCCTGAAAGGGCGCCGATGGCGCGGCTTCGTTTATGTCATGGCTTTTCTCGACCTGGGAGATTGACCAGGAATTTCCAAACGCTCAGTGGGGCGAGAGGCCAGAATGCCGACAATCAGCCAGCTCATCCGCAAGTCGCGGTCGCCCGTGAAGGCGCGTAACACCGCCCCGGCGCTTGAGAATTGCCCGCAGAAGCGCGGCGTTTGCACGCGCGTCTATACGACGACCCCGAAGAAGCCGAACTCGGCGCTCCGCAAGGTTGCGAAGGTTCGCCTGACCAACGGCTTCGAGGTGATCGGCTACATCCCCGGCGAGGGTCACAACCTCCAGGAGCACTCTGTCGTCATGATCCGTGGCGGCCGCGTGAAGGACCTTCCCGGCGTGCGCTATCACATCCTGCGCGGTGTGCTCGACACGCAGGGCGTCAAGAACCGCAAACAGCGCCGTTCGAAGTACGGCGCCAAGCGTCCCAAGTAATTTCGGCCTGACCGGCCGGGCGAGCAGCCTGAGCCGGTTCGCCGCGTTGAAGATTTACGGAGACTAGACGATGTCCCGCCGCCATAGTGCCGAAAAGCGCGAAGTTATCCCGGACCCGAAGTTCGGCGATATCGTCGTGACCAAGTTCATGAACTCGGTCATGTACGAAGGCAAGAAGTCGACCGCCGAGCGGATCGTCTACGGTGCCTTCGATATCATCGAGGCGAAGACCAAGAGCGAGCCGCTCGGCGTCTTCAAGTCGGCGCTCGAGAACGTCGCTCCGGCGATCGAGGTTCGTTCGCGTCGCGTCGGCGGTGCGACCTATCAGGTTCCGGTCGAGGTGCGTACCGAGCGTCGTCAGGCGCTTGCGATCCGCTGGCTGATCGCTGCCGCTCGCGGCCGCAATGACAAGACCATGGTGGAGCGCCTGTCGGCTGAGCTGATGGACGCCGCCAACAACCGCGGCAACGCGGTCAAGAAGCGCGAAGACACGCACCGGATGGCGGAAGCCAACCGCGCCTTCTCGCACTACCGCTGGTAAGCGGCGCGCTGCCCCGAGACACAGAGCACGATCATGGCCCGTTCCCATCCCATCGACCGTTATCGCAACTTCGGCATCATGGCCCACATCGATGCCGGCAAGACGACGACGACCGAGCGCATCCTCTACTACACCGGCAAGTCCCATAAGATCGGCGAAGTCCATGACGGCGCCGCGACCATGGACTGGATGACGCAGGAGCAGGAGCGTGGCATCACGATCACCTCGGCTGCGACGACCTGCTTCTGGCGCGACAACCGCCTGAACATCATCGACACCCCCGGCCACGTCGACTTCACCATCGAAGTCGAGCGTTCGCTGCGCGTGCTCGACGGTGCCGTCTGCGTTCTCGACGGCAACCAGGGCGTCGAGCCGCAGACCGAGACCGTCTGGCGCCAGGCCGACAAGTACGACGTCCCGCGCGTCGTGTTCGTCAACAAGATGGACAAGATCGGCGCCGATTTCTATCGCTGCGTCCAGGACATCATCGACCGCGTCGCCGGCAAGCCCGTCTGCCTGCAGATCCCGATCGGTTCGGAGTCCAATTTCGCGGGCGTCGTCGACCTCGTGAAGATGAAGGCGATCGTCTGGAACGGCGAGGCGCTCGGCGCTTCGTTCGAAGAGCAGGACATCCCGGCCGATCTCGCCGACAAGGCTGCCGAGTATCGTTCGAAGCTCGTCGAGGCTGCCGTCGAGATGGACGACGCCGCGATGGAAGCTTACCTCGAGGGCAACGAGCCGGACGCCGACACGCTGCGCAAGCTCGTCCGCACTGCCGTGCAGCGCCGCGCGTTCCACCCGGTTCTCTGTGGCTCGTCCTTCAAGAACAAGGGCGTGCAGCCGCTGCTCGACGCCGTCGTCGACTATCTGCCGTCGCCGGTCGATCGCGGTGCCGTCGAAGGTATCGACTTCAAGACGGAAGAGCCGACCACCCGCAACCCGACCGATGCCGATCCGTTCGCGATGCTCGCGTTCAAGATCATGGACGACCCCTTCGTCGGCACCATCACCTTCTGCCGCATCTATTCGGGCAAGGTCGAAGCCGGTCAGGGCGTCATCAACTCGACCCGTGACAAGAAAGAGCGCGTCGGCCGCATGCTGCTGATGCATGCGAACAACCGCGAGGACATCAAGGAGGCTTACGCCGGTGACATCGTCGCCTTGGCCGGCCTGAAGGACGTCCGCACCGGCGACACGCTCTGCGATCCCGTCAACGCGGTCATCCTGGAGCGCATGGAATTCCCCGAGCCGGTCATCACGATCGCGATCGAGCCGAAGTCCAAGGCCGACCAGGAGAAGCTGGGCCTCGCCCTGTCGAAGCTCGCGAACGAGGATCCGTCCTTCCGCGTCTCGACCGACCAGGAGAGCGGCCAGACCATCCTGAAGGGCATGGGCGAGCTCCATCTCGACATCAAGGTCGACATCCTGAAGCGCACCTACAAGGTCGACGCCAATATCGGCGCCCCGCAGGTTGCGTATCGCGAGACGCTGACCAAGAAGGCCGAGGTCGACTACACCCACAAGAAGCAGACCGGCGGTACGGGTCAGTTCGCCCGCGTCAAGCTCGTCATCGAGCCGAACGAGACCGGCAAGGGCTTCGAGTTCGAGTCGAAGATCGTTGGCGGCGCGGTGCCCAAGGAGTACATCCCGGGCGTCGAAAAGGGCCTGAACTCGGTCATCGGCTCCGGCGTGCTCGCTGGCTTCCCGGTGGTTGACGTCAAGGTCTCGCTGATCGACGGCGCGTTCCACGAAGTCGACTCGTCGGCCCTGGCCTTCGAAATCGCCTCCCGTGCGGCGCTGCGCGAAGGTCTGCAGAAGGGCGGCTCCGTGCTGCTCGAGCCGATCATGAAGGTCGAGGTCGTGACCCCGGAAGACTATACCGGCTCGGTCATCGGCGACCTGAACTCGCGTCGTGGCCAGATCCAGGGCCAGGACATGCGCGGCAACGCCGTCGTGATCAACGCGATGGTTCCGCTGGCGAACATGTTCGGCTACGTGAACCAGCTCCGCTCGTTCTCGCAGGGCCGCGCCAACTACACGATGCAGTTCGACCACTATGAGCAGGTGCCGTCGGCGGTGGCCGCCGAGGTCCAGGCCAAGTACGCCTGAACCCCGCACCGACCCGACTGACCATTTGAACAAGATCTGACGGAGGCTACGATGGCCAAAGAGAAGTTCGCTCGCAACAAGCCGCACTGCAACATTGGAACGATTGGTCACGTTGACCATG
>NZ_CAMFJF010000149.1 GCF_945956895.1 uncultured Allobosea sp.
TCGCCATTGCCGACATAGGCGAAACAGCCGGGCACATGGTCGAGAAAGCGGGCGAAATCCTCCGAGCCCGTCATCGGCTCGGATGCGGTCGCGACATTGTCGTCGCCGAGCACGGTCCGGGCAGCGGCGAGTGCTTCCTGCGAGAGCGCCGCGTCGTTCACCAGCGGCACGAATTCGCGGGTATAGGTGAACTCGTGGATGAGGTTGTAGCTCTCGGCGGTGCCGCGGGCGATGATGCCCATCTGGCGCTCGATCGCGGCGCTGACCTCGGGGCGGAAGCTGCGGGCGTCGCCGAGGATGCGCGCCGTTCCCGGCAGCACGTTGCGGGTGCCGTCTGTCAGGAGTTCGGTGACCGAGACGACCGCGATGTCGGCCGGGCTCAGGCGGCGCGAGACGATGGTCTGGAGCTGCATCACGAGCGCGCAGGCGGCGACGAGGACCTCGCTGCCGGAATGCGGTCGGGCGGCATGGCCGCCGACGCCTTTCAACACGATCTCGAAATTGTCTTCGGCCGACATGAAGGAGCCGGCGCGCGTCTGGAACTGCCCGATGGCGAGGCCAGGCATGTTGTGCAATCCGTAGATCTCGTCGAAGGGGAAGCGCTCCATCAATCCGCCGTCGAGCATGGCGAGCGCACCGCGCCCCCATTCCTCGGCCGGCTGGAACAGGAAGCGCACCGTGCCGTCGAAACCGCCTTCCTCCGCCAAGAGCTTGGCCGCGCCGAGCAGCATGCTGGTATGGCCGTCATGGCCGCAGGCATGCATCACGCCGGGCGTCTGCGAGCGATAGGGATGCTCGCCCTGCTCGGCGATGCGCAGCGCGTCCATGTCGGCGCGCAGGGCGATGGCGCGGTTGCCGCTGCCGCGCTTGAGCGTTCCAACAACGCCGGTGCCGCCGATGCCCTCGACGACCTCGTCCAGGCCGAATTCGCGCAATTTTGCGGCGACGAAGGCTGAGGTGCGCTTCTCCTCGAAGCCGCATTCGGGATGGGCGTGCAGGTGGCGGCGCCACGCGGTCATCTCGGATTGCAGGGCGTCGAGATCGAGCTTGGACATCGGTGCGGCCTCGCTTCACGGGGTTGCGAAGGGATAGTGCAGATACGCCGAAAGAAGCGCTGCAATCCTGCCCGCAGGATGCAAATTTGTTGCGCTTGGCGACGGGTAGGCAAGCGCCGGGCCGGGTTCGTCACGGCCCGGCCGGAATGCTAGGAATATCGCCGGATTCGCGACAGTCGATGCAGGAGGATGGAATGGCAGTGAACAAGGTCGCCCTGGTCACGGCGGGTGGCAGCGGCATGGGCGCCGCGGCGGCAAAGCGCCTGGCGGCGGATGGCTTCGCCGTCGGAATCCTCTCGTCCTCGGGCAAGGGCGAGGCACTGGCCGCCGAGCTCGGTGGCATCGGGGTCACCGGCTCCAACCAGTCGAACGACGACCTGACGCGCCTCGTCGATCTCGCCATGGAGCGCTGGGGCCGCGTCGACGTCCTCGTCAACAGCGCCGGTCACGGGCCGCGCGCGCCGATCCTCGACATCACCGACGAGGACTGGCATCGCGGCATGGATACCTATCTGCTCAACGCTATCAGGCCGACGCGTCTGGTGACGCCGATCATGCAGCGGCAGAAGGCAGGCTCCATCATCAACATCTCGACGGCCTGGGCCTTCGAGCCGAGCGCGATGTTCCCGACCTCGGCGGTGTTCCGGGCGGGGCTCGCCTCCTTCACCAAAATCTTCGCGGATACCTATGCGGCCGAGAATATCCGCATGAACAACGTCCTGCCCGGCTGGATCGACAGCCTGCCGGCGACGGAGGAGCGGCGCCAGGGCGTGCCGATGCAACGCTACGGCACCAGCGCCGAGATCGCCGGCACCATCGCCTTCCTGGCTTCGAAGGACGCGGCCTATATCACCGGCCAGAACCTGCGCGTCGACGGCGGCATCACCCGTTCGATCTGAGGTCCTCTCCGGGCGCCGTTGCACGGCACCCGGATGCCGTCCCTTCTTCCTGCCACGGCCTCGACCGGATGATGGCAGGGGCGCGCCAGGCGAGCGATATCGACAGGGCTTGAAACAGGCGCTACCTCCTTTGGACGGCTAACGGGGCAGGATCGGGGAATGCGTGGGGCAGGGGCAAGTCTGGCTGGCGCGCTCATCCTCTTCTTCGCCCGCTTCATCACGGCCGTGCGCGGCCGCTGGGCGGGCGTCGCGCCCGCCGACGAGCAGCGCATCTATTTTGCCAACCATGTGAGCCACGGCGATTTCGTCCTGATCTGGACGGTGCTGCCGCGGCGCATGCGCTTCGCGACCCGGCCGGTCGCCGGCAGCGACTATTGGCTGAAGAGCGGCCTGCGCCGCTTCATCGGTCGCGACGTCTTCAATGCGGTGCTGATCGACCGCGATCGCGAGAGCCGCACCAGCGATCCGGTCGCGCAGATGACCGAGGCGCTCGATGCCGGCTCGTCGCTGATCGTCTTCCCGGAAGGCACGCGCAACACCACCGACGCCCGCCTGCTCCCGTTCAAGAGTGGCCTGTTCCATCTGGCGCAGGCGCGGCGGGATGTGGCGCTGGTACCGGCCTGGATCGACAATCTCAACCGCGTCATGCCCAAGGGCGAATTCGTGCCGATCCCGCTGATCTGCACCGTGACCTTCGGCGCGCCGCTTCGCCTCGCCGACGGCGAGACCAAGCCGGATTTCCTGGCGAGGGCCGAGGCCGCCTTGCTCGCCCTGTCCCCGAAGGCGAGCGCGTCATGACGATGCCGCATCCCGACCTTGTGGCCGTTCTCGCCGGCATCCTGGGCGTCCTCGTCGTCGCCTCGACCATCGGCTTCGTGCTGCAGCGCAAGCTCTCGCCCGACGGCTCCAATGCCGTGATCGAGAACCTCAACGACCGTATCCGCGCCTGGTGGGTCATGGTCGTTCTGATGGGGCTGGCGCTGATCGGCGGCAAGACCGGCGTGACCCTGCTCTTCGGCTTCTGCTCCTTTGCGGCGCTGCGCGAGTTCATCACGCTGACCGATACGCGCCGCGCCGACCATTGGGCGCTCGCCGCGGCCTTCTTCGTCGTGCTGCCGGTTCAGTACTATCTGGTCTGGATCGAGTGGTACGGGCTCTATTCGATCTTCATCCCGGTCTACGCCTTCCTGCTGATGCCGATCATTGCGGCGGCCCGCGGCGATACCGAGCATTTCCTCGTGCGCATCGCGGAAGTGCAATGGGCGTTGATGATCTGCGTCTTCGCCACCTCGCACGTTCCGGCTTTGCTCAGCCTCGACATTGCCGGCTACGAGGGCCGCAACGTCCTGCTCATCGCCTTCCTCGTCATCGTCGTGCAGATCAGCGACGTCCTGCAATATGTCTGGG
>NZ_CAMFJF010000150.1 GCF_945956895.1 uncultured Allobosea sp.
ACTCCTCCGGCTTCAGCCGGTAGAGGATCGACAGGATCATGGTGTTGATCGCGACGGACTTGCCCGAGCCGGTGGTGCCGGCGACGAGCAGATGCGGCATGCGGGCGAGATCGGCGATGACCGGCTCGCCGCCGATGGTCTTGCCGAGGCAGAGCGCGAGCTTGTGCTTGGTCGCCTCGAAATCCTGGCTGGCGAGGAGTTCGCGCAGGAAGACGGTCTCGCGGCGGGTGTTCGGCAACTCGATGCCGATCGCGTTCTTGCCCTGCACCACCGCAACGCGCGCCGACACCGCGCTCATCGAACGCGCGATGTCGTCGGCGAGAGAGATCACACGAGAGGACTTAGTGCCCGGCGCCGGCTCAAGCTCGTAGAGGGTGACCACCGGGCCGGGGCGCACCTGCGAAATCTCGCCGCGCACGCCGAAATCCTCCAGCACGCCTTCGAGCAGCGTGGCGTTCTGTTCCAGCGCGTCGGTCGAGACGGCGTTGGCCGCGACCTTCTTCGGCTCGGCCAGATAGGTCAGCGGCGGCAGTTCGAACGAGTCGCGGTCGAGCAGCGAGGGTTGCGCCTCGCGCTGCATGCGCTTGCCGGGCTTGGGCGCGGCGCGCGGCATGGTCACGCGCGGGGCATTGAGGTCGCGCAGGTCCTGCGGCTCGTCGTCGAGATCGAAAGGTGCGTCATAGTCGTCGGAGGCTCGATTCGGCCCCGAAACGGCGCGGGCGCCCGGTAGCGGCTCGGGATCGAAATCCGGCAGGCTGCGACGGCCGGCGGCAGCCTCGTCGAATTGCGGCTCGCGGCGGACGCGGCCATTGTCCCGGGTCGGGACGAGGCCCGTATCGACGGCAGGCTCGGGCGGGTGCGGCAGGCGGCGCAGGATCGCGGCGCGCAGCGCCATCGCGCCATGGGCGAGCCAGCCGATCAGGATGACGGCGATGCCGGGCTCGTCGTCGCGGCGCTCCTCGCCATCGGACCAGCTGTCCTCGGCCTCGTCGCTGTCGAGCGCCGGGTCCTCGTCGGTGACGAAGCCGAAGCCGGCGGCGGCGGTGACGGCGAGGATGGCGATGCCGGCATAGAGGAAGCCGACGAGGCTGCCGACCGCGCTGCCGGCGATGCCAGCGATATTGCGCGTGCCGAACAGAAGGCCGTCGCCGATGACGCCGCCCATGCCGGTGGGCAGGGGCCAGCGCGGGGTTGCCGGAAGCGCGCTGGCGACGGCGGCGGTCGCGGCGACGCCGATGACCCAGAGACCGAGCTTCAGCGCGCCGCGATCGAAGATGTGGAAGCGAACGAGCCTGAGCGCCCAGATCAGCGGCGGAAACAGAAGGGCGATGACGCCGAGACCGATGAGCTGCATCAGCAGGTCGGCGACCATGGCGCCCGGGCGGCCGAGCCAGTTGCGCACGGCGCCGCTGGTGGCGTTGTTGAGGCTGGGATCGTCGACCGACCAGCTTGCCAGCGCGATGGATATGGCGATCATCAACGCGACGACGCCGAGGCCGGTGAGCTCCGAGGCGCGACGCGACAGGAACTCGCGCACCGGGTCGGGCAAGCGGTCCATGAGCGATTGGGAGCGGCGGATCGTGCGCATGCGGTTTCGGGTCTTGTCCGGACTGTCGGGCCGCATCATTCCGGCCATCCGAGGAAGGTTAGGAAGCCGAGGTTAAGACCCGCTTAACCTTGAGCGCTTCGATGCCTCCCGCGCGGCATGAACAAAAAGACCCCGGCATCGCTGCCGGGGCCGAGGTATCCGCCGGGAGCGGCGGGAGGATCAGCTGTGGTAGGCGCGCTCGCCGTGCTCGGCGATGTCGAGGCCCTCGCGCTCCTGATCGGTGGTGACCCGCAGGCCGACGATCGCATCGACGATCTTGTAGAGGATCGCCGAGCCGACGGCGCTGAACACGATGGTGAATAGCACCGCCTTGACCTGCGACATGACGGCGGGGCCGAACTCGTAGGCGCCGACCGCGAGCTCGCCGGGCTTGCTGGAATAATCCGGAATGCCGGCGCCGCCGAGGGCGGTGTTGACGAGGATGCCGGTCGCGATCGCGCCGATGATGCCGCCGACGCAGTGGATGCCGAAGACGTCGAGCGAATCATCGTAGCCGAGCGCGTTCTTCACCGTCGTGCAGAAGACGAAGCAGACGGCACCGGCGACGAGGCCGAGCATGATCGAGCCCATCGGGCCGGCGAAGCCGGCGGCCGGGGTGACCGCGACGAGGCCGGCGACAGCACCCGAGACCATGCCGAGCATCGAAGGCTTGCCCTTGACCGCCCATTCGACGAAGAGCCAGCCCAGCGCCGCCGCAGCGGTCGCGACGAAGGTGTTGATCATGGCGAGCCCGGCGGTGCCGTTGGCCTCGAGGTTGGAGCCGGCGTTGAAGCCGAACCAGCCGACCCAGAGCAGCGCGGCGCCGATCAGCGTCATGGTCAGCGAGTGCGGCGCCATCAGCTCCTTGCCGAAGCCGACGCGCTTGCCGATCAGGATGCAGCCGACGAGGCCGGCGATGCCTGCGTTGATATGGACGACCGTGCCACCGGCGAAGTCGAGCGCGCCCCACTTGAAGAGCATGCCGGCATCGGCATTGACCGCGTCGAGGGCGGACTGTGCGGCAGCCTTGCCACCCGCACCGGCCTCGGCGAGCGCCTTGGCGGCGTTGCCGACCGCGTCAGGCCCGCCCCAGTACCAGACCATATGGGCCATCGGGAAATAGATGAAGGTGACCCAGAGCACGGTGAAGAGCAGCAGGGCCGAGAACTTCATGCGTTCCGCGAAGGCGCCGACGATCAGCGCCGGCGTGATGCAGGCGAAGGTCATCTGGAAGCAGACATAGACGAATTCGGGGATGTAGACGCCATTCGAGAAGGTGCCGGCCACCGTGGTGGCGTCGACGCCCCGCAGGAAGGCTTTGGAGAAGCCGCCGACGAAGTCGTTGAGGCCGCCGCCATTGGTGAAGGCGAGCGAGTAGCCATAGGTGACCCAGAGAATGCAGACGATGCTGACGATGGCGAAGACCTGCGTCAGAACCGAAAGCATGTTCTTGGTGCGGACGAGGCCGCCATAGAAGAGGGCGAGGCCGGGCACGGTCATGAGCAGGACGAGGACCGTCGAGCTCATCATGAAGGCGACGTCGCCCTTGTTGGGAACGGGCGGGGTCGCGGGCGCCTGGGCGAGCGCGACGCCGGCCGTGAGTGCCGCCAGCGCGAGGCCCGCCGATCCGGCCCGCAGGGAAATCCTGAAATTCATCGTGAAAACTCCTGGAAGGTCGGGGCTCAGAGGGCGTCGGTGTCGGTCTCGCCGGTGCGGATGCGCACGGCCTTCTCGATCGACGAGACGAAGATCTTGCCGTCGCCGATCTG
>NZ_CAMFJF010000151.1 GCF_945956895.1 uncultured Allobosea sp.
GTAAGCGGCCTCTCGCCCCCACCTTCAGCGGCGCATGCTGATCGGCGAATGTCGCACCCGCTGAGTCGAGCGGGTTGGACACGTGTCGGACACTGAGCTTTTGCCCAAATCGAAGCCGGAGCCGGCGCGCCGGCTGGAGGTGTTTACCGGCTCGGGTCGACGCCGGACGTGGGCCCCTGCGCAGAAGGCGGAGATTGTCGCCGAGATCTACGACAGCGGGGACACGGTGTCGGCTGTCGCACGACGCCATGGGCTGACGCCGCAACAGCTCTTGGGCTGGCGGCGCGAGGCGCGACGGCGGGCGAACCGAGCGGCGGCGAACGGAGAACCGCCTGCGCACGGAACCACCTTCGTTCCTGTCGTTGTCGAGGAAGCCTTGCCGAGCCTAGCGGCGCCGGTCGCGGCGAAGGAGGGCGGCGGCGCCTCGGTCATCGAGATCGTGGTCGGCGCCGCGACGGTTCGCGTCACGCCGGGCGTCGACGCTGCGACGCTGACCGCGGTGCTGTGCGCCGTGAGGGCGGCGACATGATCGCGGTTCCCCCTGGCGCGCGGGTTTTGGTGGCGACGAAGCCGGTGGACTTCCGACGCGGCGCCGACAGCCTCGCCGCTCTCGCGCGCGAGGAGCTTCAACGCGATCCCTTCTCGGGCGTGATCATCGTCTTCCGCTCGAAGCGTGCGGACCGGCTGAAGATTTTGACCTGGGACGGGTCCGGTCTCGTGCTCGTCTGGAAGCGGCTCGAGCAAAACGCATTTCGCTGGCCGCCGATCAGCGACGGCGTGATGCGCCTGTCGGCGTCGCAACTCGCCGCGCTCGTCGACGGGCTGGACTGGTCACGCCTCCATGCGCGCGACGCGGCCCGGCCGGAGGCAGCGTCCTGAAGCTGTGACCAATGGAATCAGCACGCCATTTTCCTGGTCACGGCGTCGCGCCGATGTGATTCTCTCCTGGTCGTGAGCGAGAGCGCGAATCAGCCGCCGACCGAGATCGCCGAGTTGCAGGCGCAGCTCGCGAACGCGCTCGCCGAGCGCGACGCCGCGATTGCGGCGCGCGACGAAGCTCTCTGCCGCAACGATCGCCTGGAGCATCTCCTGCATCAGTTGCAGCGCATGCAGTTCGGCCGCCGGTCCGAGAAGCTCGACCCGGACCAACTCGGCTTGGCGTTCGAGGATGTCGAGCAGGCAATCGCCGCGAACGAGGCCGCCGACGACAGGCAGAACGAGGAGCGCGCTCGCGCTCGTGCGGAAAGGCGCCGGGCCAAGCGCAACGCGCTTCCCGCCCATCTGCCGCGCGTGCACGTGACGATCGAGCCCGAGGACAAGACCTGCCCGTGCTGCCGCTCGCCCATGCACGTGATCGGCGAGGAGACCTCCGAGCGGCTTGACGTGATCCCGGCGCAGTTCCGGGCGGTCGTGACGCACCGTCCCAAATACGCCTGCCGGGGCTGCGAGCAGGCGGTGGTGCAGGCGCCGGCGCCCGAGCGGCTGATCAAGGGCGGGATGCCGACCGAGGCGATGGTGGCCTCCGTGCTGGTCGCGAAGTACGCGTGGCATCTGCCGCTCTACCGGCAGTCCCGGATGCTGGCCGCCCAGGGCCTCGACATCAAGCGGTCGGTCCTGGCGTTCTGGGTGGGGTACGCAGCGGCCGAACTCCAGCCGCTCTACCTGCGGCTGCGCCAACTGATCCTGGGCTCCGGCAAGATCGCGGTCGACGAGACGAAGGCGCCTGTGCTCGACCCCGGCCGCGGCCGGGTCAAGAACGGCTACTTCTGGGCGATCGCCCGGGACGACCGACCCTGGGGTGGGACCGATCCGCCGGCCATCGCCTTCACCTACGCGCCCGGCCGCGGCGCGGTGCATGCGTTGAAGCTGCTCGACGGCTATCGCGGCGTCGTGCAGTGCGACGGCTACGCCGCCTACAAGAAGATCGCCGCCGAGGCGACGGGCGAGGCCATCACGCTGGCGTTCTGCTGGTCGCATCTGCGCCGCCGGTTCTACGACCACGCCAAGAGCGGCGATGCGCCAATCGCCAGCGAAGCCCTCGAACGCATCGCCGCGCTCTATGCGATCGAGACAACGATCCGCGGAACGAGCGCCGAGGAGCGGCGCCGCGTGCGCCGGGAGAGGAGCAAGCCCCTGGTCGAAGCACTCAGGATCTGGTTCGAGCGGCAGCTCGCCCGCGTTTCCGCCAAGGCGACGATCGCCGAGGACCTCCGCTACGGCCTGAACCATTGGGACGGGCTTGTCCGTTTCCTCGACGACGGCCGCGTCGAGCTCGACACCAACATCGTCGAACGCGGAATCAGGCCGATCGTTCTCAATCGAAAAAATGCGCTCTTCGCCGGCCACGACGAGGGAGCCGCGAACTGGGCCTGCATCGCCTCGCTGATCGAGTGCTGCAAGCTCAACGACGTCGACCCGCAAACCTACTTCGCCGACGTGCTCACCAAGCTGGTCAACCTCTGGCCCGCCTCCCGCATCGACGACCTCATGCCCTGGGCGTGGGGCGCGGAGCATCCGATGGCGGAACCAAAGGAGGCCGCGGCGTGACGATCGATCCGATCGCGGTCTGGTCGAGCTTCCTGGCTTCGCCGCAGGCGCCGAAGACGGCAATGTCTCCGCTCGAACTCGACGGCTACCTGACCGGCGTCGTCGTCACGCCGCAAGCCGCCCCGATCCTGCCGAGCGTCTGGATGGCTCGGATCTGGGGCGACGACGAACCGATCTTCGGGGACGACGCGCAGATCAACGCCGTCCTCGGCGCCGTCATCGCCCACTACAATCTCCTCCTCAGCGACATCGACCGCAGTCTCAAGCGCATGGAGGCTGACCGAAACGTCGACTATCGGCCCCCGTTCGTCGTGGGAGACGAAAAGCCGAGCCACGACGCTGTGCGAGCATGGGCGCGCGGGTTCTGGAAGGCGATGACGCTCGCCCCGGCGACCTGGAGCGGGCTGGTCGAGGACGAACGGACCAAAGTCGTTCTCGAGCCGTTCATCGGCTTCTTCGATCTCGGCGGCCCTCATCCGGAGCTAGGCCCATCCGACTCGGACGCCTCGCTCGACGCCGAGGCCGCCTTGATCCCGCGCATGATCCTGATCCTGCGCAAGCTTGCCCGCATCCGAGAAGCCGCAGGCCGCTCGGCGCCCATCTCGCGACGCGAAAAGGTCGGCCGCAACGACCCGTGCCTCTGCGGTTCGGGGAAGAAATACAAACGCTGCTGCGCTCGCGCGTGAACCTCGGCCATAGGCCGCCGTGGGGCGGAAGGGCCGCTTAC
>NZ_CAMFJF010000152.1 GCF_945956895.1 uncultured Allobosea sp.
AGCAGAGCGGCTTCATCGCCGGCTGCGATCTCTCGCCGCGCATGATCGAGCGGGCTCGCGCCAAGCTCGCCCCCGACGGCACGCCGCTCTACGACAAGCTCGCCGTCGCCGGGCTGACGAGCTTCCTCGCCAGCCGGCCGGACGCCTCCGCCGATCTCGTCGTCGCGGCCGATGTCTTCGTCTATCTCGGCGAGCTTGCGCCCTGCTTCGCCCAGAGCGCGCGCGTGCTGGAGCCGGACGGGCTGCTCGCCTTCACGGTGCAGAGCCATGAGGGCGAAGGCGTCGTGGTGGGAGAGGACAGGCGGTTCGCGCATGCGGAAAGCTGGCTACGAGAGCGGCTGGTGGAAGCCGGGCTCACCCCGATACTCGTCGAGCCCGCCAGCACACGGCAGGATCGCGGAGTGCCCGTGCCGGGGCTGCTGGTGGTGGCCGAGAAGCGGTGAGGCCGGGCTCTGCCCGGACCCGTCAGCAGACATTCCGCTTGACGATGAATATGGGTCGCGACAGTGTCGCGGGACATGCTCAGGAACCGGACAGTTTGTGATCGACGCCGACGTCGCTGCACCCATGCGGCGGCTTTTCAGGCTGCGCGTCGATCAGCGTCCTTCCGCGTAGTGGCGGCCTCACGATAGGTCCACACACCGGAGCGGTCCCCGGCCCGCGTTCCTGAACCCCCGCAGCCCTCGGCTCCGGGGGTTTTCTTTTGCCTGCACCCAGAAGGACACCATCATGAGCATTCGCGTCGGCATTGTCGGCATCAGCGGGTTTGGCGGCGGCGAAGCGCTGCGCCTGATCGCGAGCCACCCATCCTTCGAGCTGGTCTACGCTGCGGGCGAGAGCAGCGCCGGCAGCCGGTTGGTCGATCGTTTCCCCGGCGTGCCAGCCAAGTTGGCCGAGTTGGTGATCGCGAAATGGGACCCGGCGGCCTTGCCGAAACTCGACGTGCTGTTCGCGTCACTGCCCACGGGCGCCTCGGCCGACGCGCTGGCGCGCGTAGCGAAGGAGGTGAAGATCGTCGATATCGGCGGCGACCATCGCTATGTCGACGGTTGGGCCTATGGCTTGGCCGACATCTGGCCAGCCGAGATCGAAGGCCGGACCCGCGTGGCCAACCCCGGCTGCTTCCCTGCCGCGACGCTGACCGCGCTGGCGCCGCTGCTGGCCAACAAGCTGATCGAGCCCGGCAATGTCGTGATCGACGTGAAGACGGGCATCTCCGGCGCCGGCCGGGGCGGCGACAGCAAATTCGGCTATGCCGAGAGCAACGAGAACCTCGTGCCCTACGGCCTGCTCAAGCACACCCACATGCCTGAGATCGCCAGGACGATCGAGCGGCTAAGCGGCGGCAGCGCGGCCGGGCTGGTGTTCACGCCGCACCTGGTGCCGATGACCCGCGGCATCCTCGCCACCCTCTATTGCCGCGGCCGCGCCACCACGGATCAGTGCCTGGACGCGGCCCGGCGCTTCTATGCCGGGCGTTCGTTCGTCCGCGTGACCGACAAGCCGCCGCAGACCAAATGGGCGACCGGCTCGAATCTCGCCTTCGTCAGCTATGCGGCCGATCCGGAGCGCGACCTGGTGATCGCGATGGGCGTGGTCGACAACCTCGGCAAGGGCGCGGCGGGCCAGGCCGTGCAGAACGCGAACCTGATCTGCGGCCTGCCCGAAACCGCAGGGCTGGACGGTTTACCTGTCTGGCCCTGATAGGGCGACCCTCCGGGCAATTGACCAATCACTGCATGGGGCCGCGACGGGTCGAAGCGATCCTTCCGGCACCCACGCAGCAACCGAGCCCTCAGCCGCGCGGCACTCGCCCCCCGCGATCCCTGATTCCCCTTTCGTTCTCCCGTGCCACGCCCTATCTTCGGCCGGCATGGCCGCTCCCTCCCCGCTCCCCCCCACCTTCAAGGCCTGGTTCACCGGGCGCGGCTGGAGCGTGCGGCCGCATCAGACCGCCTTGCTGAAGGAGGCCCGCGCCGGGCGCTCGACCTTGCTGGTCGCGCCAACCGGCGCCGGCAAGACGCTGGCGGGCTTCCTGCCCTCGCTGGTCGAGCTCGCCGAACGCAAGGGCAAGCATGACGGTCTGCACACGCTCTATATCTCGCCACTGAAGGCGCTCGCCGTCGACATCGCCCGCAATCTCGAAGCGCCGGTGCGCGAGATGGGGTTGGCCGTAACGATCGAGACGCGCACCGGCGACACCTCCGCCGCCAAGCGCACGCGGCAAATCCAGCGCCCACCCGACATCCTGCTGACGACGCCTGAGCAGCTCGCACTGCTGGTTTCGCATCGCGACGCCGCACCGTTCTTCTCGTCCTTGCGCCGCATCGTGCTCGACGAACTGCATGCGCTGGTCACCTCCAAACGCGGCGACCTGCTCGCGCTCGATCTCGCGCGCCTGAAGGCGCTGGCGCCGCAGGTCTCGGCTGTCGGCCTCTCGGCGACGGTGCGGGAGCCCGCCGACCTGCAACGCTATCTCGGCGGCGCCGCGACACCGGCCGGGCTCGTCACAGTCGCGGGCGGGGCGAAGCCGCGCATCGGCATCCTCGATACGGAACGGCGCCTGCCGATCGCCGGCCACACGACCCTGCACGCGATGGCCGAGGTCTATGAGGCGATCCGCACGCACAAGCTGACGCTCGTCTTCGTCAACACGCGCATGCAGGCTGAATTCGCCTTTCAGGCCCTCTGGAACCTCAACGACGACAACCTGCCGATCGCGCTGCATCACGGCTCGCTCGACGCGCAGCAGCGCCGCAAGGTCGAGGCGGCGATGGCGGACGGACGGCTCAAGGCGGTGGTCTGCACCGCGACGCTCGATCTCGGCATCGACTGGGGCGATGTCGACCTCGTCGTCAACCTCGGTGCACCCAAGGGCGCAAGCCGCCTGATCCAGCGCATCGGCCGCTCCAACCACCGCATGGACGAGCCCTCGGAGGCGCTGCTGGTGCCCTCCAACCGCTTCGAGCTGCTGGAGTGCCGCGCCGCGCTCGAAGCCGTCCACGAGGCCGCGCAGGACACCCCGCCGCCCCGCCTCGGCGCGCTCGACGTGCTCGCCCAGCATGTGCTCGGCGTCGCCTGCTCGGATGGCTTTGAGGCGGATGCACTCTACGAGGAAGTTCGCACCGCCTCGCCCTATGCCGATCTCGCCCGCGAGGATTTCGACGCCGTCGTCAATTTCGTCGCGACCGGCGGCTATGCGCTGAAGAGC
>NZ_CAMFJF010000153.1 GCF_945956895.1 uncultured Allobosea sp.
GTGGTGCCGCTTGAGGGATTCGAACCCCCGACCCCCTCATTACGAATGAGGTGCTCTACCAGCTGAGCTAAAGCGGCAACGGGTGGCGCTGTACCAGCAGGCGGAGGGCTTGGCAAGCCAATCTCGACGTCATGCACATCGCCCTCACCCAGCTTCGCACGGCTACCTCAATCCTTGCGCAACTTCTCCGTCTCCGGCTTCTCCTGGCCGAGCGCGACGATGCCGCGACGGATCGCGCGGGTGCGGGTAAAGTGCTTGTGCAAGGTCTCGCCGTCGCCATAGCGGATGGCGCGGGTCAGCAAGGCGAGGTCCTCATTGAAGCGGCCGAGCATCTCCAGCACGGCCTCCTTGTTGTGCAGGAAGACATCGCGCCACATCGTCGGGTCGGAGGCCGCGATGCGAGTGAAGTCGCGAAAACCGCCGGCGGAGAACTTGATCACCTCGGACTGCGTCACCGCCTCCAGATCCTCGGCCGTCCCGACGATGTTGTAGGCGATGAGATGCGGCAGATGGCTGGTGACGGCGAGCACGAGGTCATGGTGCTGCGCGCTCATCACCTCGACCAGCGCGCCCATCCCCTCCCAGAACTGGCGCGTCCTGGCGACGGCCGCCGCGTCCGTGCCTTCCGGCGGGGTCAGGATGCACCAGCGGTTGAGGAAGAGGCTCGGAAAGCCGGAATCGGGGCCGGAATTCTCCGTGCCCGCGACCGGATGGGCCGGCACGAAGGCGACGCCTTCCGGCAGATGCGGCAGGACCGTATCGACGACGGAGCCCTTGACCGAGCCGACATCGGAGACGATCGCGCCCGGCTTCAGGTTCGACGCGATCTCGGCCGCGACCGGCCCGCAGGCGCCGACCGGCACGCAGAGGATGACGTGATCGGCATCATGGGCCGCCTCCGCCGCCGTCTCTGCGACCGCATGGCCGAGGCCGAGCTCGCGCGCCCGCTGGCGGACGGCTTCGTCGCGATCGGCCAGCACGATCGTGCCGGCGAGGTTCAGCTCCTTCGCCGCGCGCGCGATCGAGGAGCCGATCAGCCCGATGCCGATGATGGCGAGACGGGCGAAGACCGGCGTGGGCCGGCGCGGCGCGAAGCTTTCCGCCATCGCGGTCACGCCTTGAGGAAATCGGCGAGCGCGGCGACGACGAGGCGGTTCGCCTCTTCGCTGCCGATGGTCATGCGCAGCGCGTCCGGCAGGCCATAGCCACCGACGGCGCGCAGGATGAGGCCGCGCTGGGTCAGGAAGGCATCGGCCTCCTTGGCGGTCTTGCCCGGCGTCCTGGTGAAGTGGATCAGCACGAAATTGCCGACCGAAGGCGTGACGGTCAGGCCGAGCTTCTCCAGCTCCGCCGTGGTCCAGGCCAGCCACTTCTCATTGTGCTCAAGGGCGGCAGCGACATGCGCCTCGTCGGCGACGGCGGCGGCACCGGCCTCGATCGCAGCGCCGTTGACGTTGAACGGGCCGCGGATGCGCTCGAGCGCGTCGATGATATGAGCCGGCGCATACATCCAGCCGATGCGCAGATTGGCGAGGCCATAGATCTTCGAGAAGGTGCGGGTCATCACGACATTCTCGCTCTCGGCGACGAGCTCGATGCCGGAAGCGTAGTCGTTGCGGCGGACATATTCGGCGTAGGCCGCATCGAGCACGAGCAGGACATGCGGCGGCAGGCCGGCCTGCAGGCGCTTGACCTCGTCGAAGGGCAGATAGGTGCCGGTCGGGTTGTTGGGATTGGCGAGGAAGACGATCTTCGTCTTCGGCGTCACCGCGGCGAGGATGCCGTCGACATCGGCGGTGTAGTTCTTCTCGGGCACCACGACCGGCTTGCCGCCCATGGCGAGAATGGCGATGCGATAAACCAGGAAGCCGTACTGGCTGTAGATGCCCTCGTCGCCCGCGCCGAGATAAGCCTTGGTGACGAGCTCCAGCAATTCATCCGAACCGTTGCCGCAGATGATCCGCGCTGGGTCGAGGCCGTAGCGGCCGGCGATCGCCTGCTTGAGCTTGGTCGACGTGCCGTCGGGATAGAGCTCCAGCTTGGCGGCAAGGCCTTCGAAAGCCGCGATCGCCTTCGGGCTCGGACCGAGCGGGGTCTCGTTGGAGGAGAGCTTGTGCAGCTTCACGCCGGCAGGCGCAGCGGATTTTCCGGGAACATAGGCCTCGATATCGAGGACGCCGGGACGCGGGGTGGGACGGGTCGCCATGACGATTGACCTTGCAGCAGGAAGCCAGCCCGTTCAGCGGGCGGATTTGACGGAGAAGCGGGCGGCGTGGCTGCCGATTTCGGCGAAATCGCTGAGGCCGGCCGGCACCAAGGCCTGGCGGATCGCGGCCTGATCGACCTCGCCGGAGGCAGCGACCAGCAGCGAGAGATGCGAGCCGTCGGCGGCCGAGGCCGAGACCTCGGCCAGGTGCTCGGCGAGGCCGTGTCGCAACGCCTCGGACCAGCGCTCGACGCGGGCAGCGTAGAGCACGATCTCGCGCACGGCAGCGTCGGCCAGCGGCTTGGCGATGCAATAGACCGGTGTTCCCGCAGGATGGTTCGGTCGCTCGACGAAGGGCAGACGCGCGATGATCTTCGGCGCATCCGGCCCGATCAGGTCACGCCACCAGATGCCGGCGCTGGCGCCCTGGTCCATGCGGAAGATGCCGAGATCGCCGGCCGATTCCGCGACCGCGCG
Organism: uncultured Allobosea sp.; assembly: GCF_945956895.1. Taxonomy (GTDB): domain Bacteria; phylum Pseudomonadota; class Alphaproteobacteria; order Rhizobiales; family Beijerinckiaceae; genus Allobosea. The sequence continues at coordinate 2,684 of NZ_CAMFJF010000153.1, forward strand.
GATAACGGAGCGGGCATCCTCATGCGGGATGTAAGGCACGGTGAAACCGAAATGGAAGCGGGCGGAATCGCGCATCGCCGCATCGCCGCCGGAAATGTCTGCATGGACCGAATAGTTCGCCTGCACATAGGTGAAAGTGGCGATGATGATGCGCCAGACGCTCTCGACGGTGTCGAGCGGCAGCAGGCCCTTATGGCTCAGCGCCAGCCGCTTCATGATGTCCGCCTCGCGGCCGGGGCGGAAGGCGGAGCCGGAGGCCTGCGTCTTCTTGATCGAGATCAGCGTCTCGATCACCTGCGAGCGCTCCATCAGCAGCGCATGCATCGCGCTGTCGATGCGGTCGATCTCACCGCGCAGATCGGCGAGGGACGTGGGGGCGGCTTCGGTCATGGGCAACGCGCTTTCCGGCAAGGCCACGCTCCTTAGCGCTCCCGCCGCGCCTTGGCAAAGCCGGCCGCGCAGTCCC
>NZ_CAMFJF010000154.1 GCF_945956895.1 uncultured Allobosea sp.
CGCCAATGGCGGCAACGGCCGGGCCAGCGATTCAGGTTGGGAGGAGTTCTGAGGCGACGAGCCTCCGAACATCCTCGCACACGATAGCGCGGCGCCCCAAAAGGGCGCCGCATGCGTTTAGGGCTCCAGTTGGCGCCGCCCCGATCCCGTCCGGCACCATCGCCGTCATCCCGGGCTTGACCCGGGATCCATCGCAGGGCGCCGCGCTCTACGATGGATCCCTGATCTCCGCTGCGCTCCGTCCGGGATGACGCTGTGCAATTGGCTCTGCTGGCGTTGCCCGGAGAAATTTTTACGCACCGCCCCTTGTCGGGGCGCTTGATCGGCCTATCTCCGTGACAGGCGCCGGGGCTTTGCTCCATCACGACGCCGCCCTCGCAAACAGATTCGTGACGTTCCTCGGCCGACTCGCTGGAGTCGATCGATGCCGCACCGCTTGCTGACAGGTCCCGACGGGGATGTCTGCGACAAGCGGTTTCAGCCGTCACTACAACAGGGAGACGAAAACCATGCAGATCAGCCAGGTTCTTCAGGCTCTCGGCCAGTTCGCTTCCGGCTTCGCGCCGGCCAGCCGTACCGTCCGCCCGCTCGAGATCGATTTCGACACCGCCGACACGCCCGGCCCCTTCGAGCAGGCCGCCATCGGCCAGTGGAAGACCGAGGATGGGTCGATCCTGATCGACCTCAGGCCCGACGGTCAGTTCCACAAGGCGAAACCCGCCGCCGGCGCCAAGCATGTCGGCCGCTATGCGGTCGATCGCTCGAAACTCTATTTCGAGGGCGAGACCGGCTGGGTCGCGCTCGGGAAGCTGAAGCGCGGCACGCTCAGCATCGGCGAAAAGCGCTTCCGCAAGGCATAATCGCGATCACGAGCCGCCAATAAAGAAGGGCCGCGCCTCCCGATGGAGGTGCGGCCCTTTTCTTATAGGCGCGAGAAATCAGTAGCCGACCGTGAAGCGGCGACGGCCATGCGCGGGCTTCTCCAGCTCGTCGACGAGCGCGATCGCGTAGTCCTCGGCCGAGATCGAGCTGTTGCCCTTGGCATCGACCAGAAGCTGCTCGGTCCCGAGACGGAACTTGCCGGTGCGCTCGCCCGGCTGGATCAAGGCCGAAGGCGAGAGGCAGGTCCAGTCCAGATCCTGTTCCTGCTTCAGCAGATCGAGGAAGACGCCGCCCTTCCGGGCTTCGTCGAGATAGACGGCTGGGAATTGCGGGGTATCGGACAGCTTCACGCCCGGCGCGGCCTCGAGGCTGCCGGCGCCGCCGACGACGAGATAACGCTTCACGCCAGACTGCCGGACCGCCGCGAGCAGGATCTGCGGATCGCTGGCGGTGAAATGCACGGCGCTGATCGCCGCATCATGGCCGGCGATGAGCTTGGCAAGCCCGTCCTTGTCGAAGACATCGCCCTTGACGGCGGTGACGCCCGGCAGGGCGGCTACCTTCCCGGGATTGCGGGTGATGGCGGTGACGGCATGGCCGCGGGCGGAGAGTTCGGTCAGCAGGCGCGAACCGATGAATCCGCTGGCGCCGATCAATGCGACTTTCATGACAAGGGCTCCTTGTTGTGGTATCTAGTGGATACCTACACTCCAATGGAACCTACCTGATCCTGCCGCGCCGCCCCGTAAAGAAGGCACTTTCAAGCGACATGGTCACCTCCGGGAAACCGCCATGCTGAAACGCCCCGACCCTTTCCAGGCCTTGTGCCCGACGCGGCGCGTGCTCGACCGCATCGGCGATACCTGGGCCGTGCTGATCCTGATCGCGCTCGACGACGGCACCCTGCGCTTCAACGAACTCCGGCGCCGGATCGAGAACATCTCGCAGAAGATGCTGTCGCAGACGCTGAAGAGCCTGGAGCGCGACGGGCTGGTGCGTCGCGAGGTTTTCGCGACGGTGCCTGTCACCGTCGAGTATTCGCTGACCGAGCTCGGGCGGACGCTGGCGCAGACGGTGAACCAGCTCACGCTCTGGGCCGAGGCGCATATCGGCGAGGTCGAGGCGGCGCAGCAGCGCTACGACCGCGGCGAGGCCTCCGCCTAGCGGCCGGTCAAGCGCCTCGCGCCCAGTCCTGACTCCGCAACGCTGGCGTTTCCCCCGATTTCGTGTATATGCCCGGGCAACCGGCTTAACCAGCCGGCGGCGCGACCCCTCCTTGATGAGGCGGCTCGCGGGCTTCGGACCTCGCTGGACGACATCCCGGCCTGGCCCGCCAGATCAACCCGAACACGAGGATCTCCCGATGTCGATCACTGCCGAGCGCAAGACCGCGCTGCTCCAGGAATACGCTACCAAGCCGAACGACACCGGCTCGCCGGAAGTTCAGGTCGCGATCCTGACCGAGCGCATCACCAACCTGACCGGCCATTTCAAGTCGCATGCGAAGGACAACCATTCGCGCCGCGGCCTGCTCAAGCTGGTCTCCCAGCGCCGTTCCCTGCTCGACTACCTCAAGGGCAAGGACCAGGCTCGCTACAAGACGCTGATCGAACGGCTCGGCATCCGCCGCTGATCGAAAGCTGATGGTTTCCGCCCGGTGCGATCTGCTCCGGGCGGCTCCTTTTCGGGCAAGGCCGCTAGATCATCGCGCGTCCTTTCGGACGCGATAACGATGACCTACCAAGCCATTACAACATCGGAAAAATCCGATGTTGTGGGGGCGCCTGCCTAACTGCCGCGGCGGCCGCATGGGGCGGCCCTCCCGCGTGACCCGCCGGGCGCCCAAGACGTCCATGGCAGGATCGCCGAGCGCTCGGGCGCATTCCTTTTACATCCGAGCGTTCTGCCGTCTTGCCCATGGGCCTGAAGGCACCGGACGGGTCGAAACCCGACCGAAAGAAAAATCCATGTTCGACATCCAAACCGAAGAACTGATCTGGGGCGGCCGCAAGCTCGTCCTCGAAACCGGCAAGGTCGCCCGCCAGGCCGACGGCGCCGTGATGGCCACCTATGGCGAGACCGTCGTGCTCGCGACCGTCGTCTCGGCCAAGGAGCCGAAGCCCGGCTTCGACTTCTTCCCGCTGACCGTGAACTACCAGGAAAAGACCTTCGCGGCCGGCCGCATTCCCGGCGGCTATTTCAAGCGCGAAGGCCGTCCGAGCGAGAAGGAGACGCTGGTCTCCCGCCTGATCGACCG
>NZ_CAMFJF010000155.1 GCF_945956895.1 uncultured Allobosea sp.
AAAGACGACTTGAGTTCCCCGCCTCTCCCGGCGAGATTGCGGGGGAGCTTCGCCGAGGACGCCTTCATGCAATGGGAAGATTACCGCCAGTCCGACAATCTCGAGGACCGGCGCGGTAGTGGCGGCGGCTTTGCCGGCATGCCCGGCGGACGCGGCGGCGTCGGCATCGGCACGATGGTGGTGCTCGGCCTGCTCGGCTGGGCGCTCGGCATCGATCCGCGCCTGCTCATCGGCGGCGCCGAACTGATCGGCGGCATCGGCGGGCGCGAACAGACGCAGGAGACGCGCCAGTCCTCCGGCCCGCCGCAGGACCAGATGGGCCGCTTCGTTTCCGCCGTGCTGGCGCAGAACGAGGACATCTGGTCGAAACTTCTGCCGCAGCAGGCCAATACCCGCTACCAGCCGCCGCGGCTCGTGCTGTTCTCCGGCGTCGACCGCTCGGGCTGCGGCACCGCGCAATCGGCGATGGGGCCATTCTATTGCCCGGTCGACAAGAAGGTCTATCTCGACACCTCCTTCTTCCAGGAGATGCAGCGCAAGCTCGGCGGCGGCGGCGATTTCGCCTATGCCTATGTGATCGGCCACGAAGTCGGCCATCACATCCAGAACCTGCTCGGCATCCTGCCCAAGGCCAACCAGATCCGCGAGCGCTCATCCGAGCGCGACGCAAATGCGATCTCGGTACGCATCGAATTGCAGGCGGACTGCTTCGCCGGCGTCTGGGCCCATAACATCCAGGCGATGGGCCGCCTCGACCAGGGCGATATCGAGCAGGCGATGCGCACCGCCTCCGCCATCGGCGACGACAAGCTGCAGAAGGCGGCGCAAGGCGTGGTCGTGCCGGATTCCTTCACACACGGCTCCTCGTCGCAGCGCATGAAGTGGTTCACCACCGGCTTCCAGTCCGGCTCGATGCAGAGCTGCGATACGTTCCGGAATCAGGTCTAGCGGCGCGTCCCGACCGGAGGGAAGCGTTCAGCCGCTGAGTTGCACCGTCTCCAATACGCCTAACGGCGGCCAGGAGACGACCTCGGCCATATCGAAGACCAGACTGAACGGCTCGAAGCTCTCCGCCGCCAGGGCGAAAGCTTCCTTGCGTCGCTCGACCGGCACGGCCGTCGCGATCGTCAGATGCGGCGTCCATTGCCCGGGCCGATAATACGGATCGCAAAGCGCGGGGCCGACGGCCTCGTGGATTCGAGCGTGCAGGTCGATCAGGCGCCGGTCGCTCCGGGGCGACAGCCACAGGACAAGCGGATCGACGTCGAACAGGCCGATCCGATCGAAGGTCAGCGAAAGGACCTTCTCTGTCCTGAGCGGCTCAAGGGCCTCGCGCAGGATGTCTGGGGAGAGATCGGCATACCGCGCGAGCGTGAGATGGGGCGGATAACCCAAGGCCCGGATCGAGGATGTTGCTTCCCAGGCCGAGGCCCTGTCGACCCATTCCCAAAATCGGCCTGCTTCCGATGTCGTGCGCAAGGTGATGCCGATCATCGTGAAGGATGCCTTCGGGTTCGCCAGAACTGAACGGCTTCTAACAGGACCCGAAACGTCCCGGAACTCCAAGCGGAGGGCTGCATTCAGCCCCCCGCTTGGAGTTTATGGAGGTGTTAGCTCCAGAAACCTTCCTGGTGCTCGCGAGGCGAGAACGTGTCCTGGTCCTCCTGCTGTTCCTCGCGTTTGTCCTCGTCGCGCTCCGCTTCGAGCGCAGAACAGGAATCGTGCCGTTCAAGCATGGATCTCTCCTTTCGATGTCTGAGGGAGGTGCTTTGGGCAATCGTCAACATATAAACTTATGCTGCACTGCACAAGTTCCTAGATAAAACACGCCCGGCCATGCGTTGCCGGCATAGCAATATCGAACACCACAGCCTGCCAGCCTAACCCGCCCGCTCCCGCAGGACAGGCAACCGCACCGGAGCCCGATCGAGGCGACCCGCCAGCGCCATCGTCCTGGGCATGACCAACCCCGCTCCGAGCGGGCGGCCGCCGATGGAGAAGGCGATCCGCTCGCGCAGCGATGCGACAACTCCACGCGAGGCAATCAGAGCCGGCTCCCCCGCCGCGACCAGCAGATGCCGCTCCACCGCCTGCACCCAATGGGCCTGCGGCACATCGCCGGATTCGAACAGGACAAGACGGTCTCCCCGTGCCTGGGCAGCGCCTTCCTGCCAGGCTTGCTCACGGCTCGCACGGAGATAGCGGGCGCCGGTCGCGTCGGCAGCGCGCTCGGTCTCGCTCGCGCCGACCGTGTCGACGAGCACCGCATGGCCGAGGAAGCCCTCGGCGACCGCGGGAATCAGGACAGCCAAGGTCGCGGCAAGCGCCTGCTGGGAACCATCGCTGCGGATCACGGCTGTGAGCATAAGCGAAATCCTATGCCGCAACGCAGCATGCCACAATCCCGCCACTTGCCTTTTGTTCTTGTTATGTTCACTCTACATGAGACCAGAAGGCGCCGATTCCCGGCGCGTGACGCGGTTCGAAAACCATGCCCCAGGCCAGACCCACTTCCCGGCCCTTCCCGGCGGCGCAGCCCCTGCGGCGAACCGACAGGGAGCCGAGCGTCTCCGCGCCGGTCGTCGCCCCTGCCGATCCAATGGCCTATATCGGCCACCGCATCGATCCCGACAGGCGGCGCGGGCGCGGCGCCACGATCAATCCGGGCGGGCGCTATGAGGCCGAGCAGCGCATCGCCGAGGATGACGGCTGGGGCTCGCTGGAGGAGCTGCCGCCGTTCTCGACCGAGATCGCCTATGAGAAGGCGCGCAACATCATCACGCGCAACGACTCGCCCGACATCTCCTTCGACCGCTCGATCAATCCCTATCGCGGCTGCGAGCATGGTTGCGTCTACTGCTTCGCCCGGCCGACCCATGCTTATCTCGGCCTGTCGCCGGGGCTCGACTTCGAGAGCAAGCTGACGGCGAAGCCCGATGCGGCGGCACTGCTGGAGAAGGAACTCTCCTCCCCCTCCTACCAGCCGCGCACCATCGCGATCGGCACCAATACCGACGCCTACCAGCCGATCGAGAAGAAGCTCAGGATCATGCGCCAGATCCTGGAAGTGCTGGCGAAATTCAACCATCCCGTCGGCATCGTCACGAAATCGGCGCT
>NZ_CAMFJF010000156.1 GCF_945956895.1 uncultured Allobosea sp.
TTGCGGCGGTGAGCTCGCGCAGAACGAGCCAGGCCAATCCCGATGCGCTCGCCGCCCAGAGCAAAAGGCCGAGATGGCCGACATCGGCGCGGCCAACGAAGGCCGCGACGACCTGTTCGAGCATGTTCATGAGACCTCCTTCCCGGAGGCACGCCGGCCATAGCCGACGGCCTCGCGCTTCTCATCCTCGTCGAGGAAGGTCGCGGCTCCGAGCCGCCGCCAGAGCGATTCCCGCTCCTCGGCCAGCGCCTCGATGGCGTCGAGATCGGGCTCCAGCACGAGTTCGTCGCCGAAGGCCGGGCCGAGCCATTGCGCCAACGACTGCGCCGTCCGGCGCACCAGCGGGATGACCGTCTGGCGCCAGAGCGCGCGGTTCGCCTCGGCGAAATTGGCATGAGTGTTGTCGCCGGGCATGCCGAGCAGCAGTGGCGGCACGCCGAAGGCGAGTGCGATCTCGCGCGCCGCGACGCCCTTGGCTGCGACGAAATCGAGTTCCGCCGGCGTCAACGAGAGCGGCTTCCAGTCCAGTCCGCCTTCGAGCAGCAGCGGCCGGCCGGCGTTGCGGGCTCCTTGAAAGGAATCCTCCAGCTCCTGCTTGAGGCGATCGAACTGCGCCTCGGTCAGCGTCGCGCCTTCCGGCCCGTCATAGACCAGCGCGCCGGAGGGGCGCGCGGCGTTGTCGAGCAGGGCCTTGTGCCAACTGCCTGCGGCGTTGTGGATATCGAGCGACACGGCTGCCGCCTCGATCGGCGACAGGCCGTAATGGTCGTCGACGGGGTGGAACAGGGTCAGGTGCAGGATCGGCGGCAGGCCGCCCTCGTCCTGCCGGAAGCGCACCGTATCGCCGCCGACCGTATAGTCATAGGCCTCCGGCCAGCCGTCGCGGCCGGGCACAACGCGCATCCGGTCGGGCCTGAGGGCGTAGAGCTCGCGCGGTTCGCGGCCGGTGCCGACCGCCTCGACATAGGCATTGCCGGCGACGAGGAGGTGCCCGACCAGCATCTCGCGAAAGGCGATGCCGCCCTGGCGTGGGTTGGGCCGCTCGATCAAGGCCAGCGCCGGATGCTCCGGCACCTCGCGCGAACCGACCTTGGCGACGAGCGGCGTCTGCGCCGCCGCTTCCGCGATCAGGCGGATGCAGCGATGCACGACCGGATTACGCTCATAGCCTTCCCGCGAGAGCGCGACATAGTCGCGGGGCGTCCAGACGGCGCGCCCCGCCTCGTGCAGCGCGATCAGCGGCCCGACGCGCGAGCGCTTCTGGCCCGGCGCGGCTCGGCCGCGCAGGCTGCGAAGAAAATCGAACATGGATGTCTCCGGAAAGAAAAAAGGCCGCTCTACGAGCGGCCTGATTTCGGCTTAACGCTTCTGGCGTTTCGATTTGTCCGGCCGCTGCAACGGCTCCCGGTCCAGCTTACTCAAGAGGTACTCACGACCGCCGATGAAAATCGAGACGACTCCGATCAAGGTCGCCCCTCCCAAAATTCCGCCTGTCAGCGGGTACCCGGCGGTCGCGATCCAACCGGAAACCAGCAATGCCGTGAGTGTGATGAGCATTGCGCCGATCTGACCGATACGGCGTTCCGTCGCCTCGGCAGCAAAACCACGCCGCTGCATATCCTGGCGATGCCTCAAATCTCCTTCTGCCATTGCCACGATCCGCTCAGCCAAGCCCGGCATGATCTGATCGTATTCACCGAGCGTCTGTGGATGAGGCAAAGGACCGGAATGCTGCTCGGCTATTTCCACCGCATAAGAAATTACTTCCGCTTTCTGCTTAGGCGGGAGATTCGACAATTCCGGCGGCAGCTCCGCCTCGAGAGCTGATCGTGACAGTTCGGCAGAATGTGATTTCGGACGACGCGAAGCAGGATTATCGCTTGCGGTCACGCAACCGTCCCCGCTCACGTTCCATGGCAGAGGCCAAGGCATTGCCAACTTCACGCCAGGACTTGCCGATATTGTCACTGCGAGGCGCGTCGTAGCGTGGCAAAGCCCCTAGAAACAGCAAGGGCGCTGCGAAGCCGATCATCAAACCGGCGCGAGCCCCCTTTGGCTGACGGTTGCGAGACGAAGAGACACCCATCGTCACCACCTCATCGCAGCAGGTTTCGAGAGCGCGATATGTCACGCGGCTTTTCATGCCCATTCAATTGCTCATCCGGTTATGAAAAGTCAATGAACGGGTTGCATTCACATCCCCCTCACCCGCGGCCGGGCCTTCGGCGCCAGCATCAGATGGGTCAGCGCCCAGACGAGCGCGTCGAGCCGATCCGGCGAGCGACCGGTTTCGAGGCCGCGCGGCCCGAAGGCGCACATTTCGTCTTCGAGCGCGGGAAAGGCCCCGGCATGGCGCACCCGCGCTTGCGCATAGAGCGCGGCGACCGGCTCGGCGCGGAGATACTTGCCGCGCGTCGCCCGCACGGAAACCACGGGCACGCCGGCATCGACCTCGCGGATGATGCTCTCGACCATCTCGCCGCCCTGGTTGACCTCGACGACGAGCGCATCCGCCTCGTGGCGGCGATAGAGCGCGACCGCCCTCTCCGCCCATTCCTGCGGCCTCGCGCCCGCCAATGTCGCGTCCTCCAGCACATGGCCGATGCCGTCATGGTCGACGCCAGCGACAATGAGCCCGCAACGATCCGCTCGTTGCGACGACGTGGCGGGCGGATCGACGGCCACCGCGATGCGGGCCAGCGCCGGCTTCTCCCGCTCCCGTGCCGCCTCGATCATGGCCCGCGTCCAGAGCGCATCCGGGCTCTCCTCGACGATCTCGCCGTCGAGTTCCTGCCGCCCGAGCCGCGTGCCGCCATAGGTCCGCGTGACCGTGCGGACGAACTCGGCGGCGAGATTGTAGCGGTTGTCCTGCGTCCGCGCCCGGCTCACCGCGACATGCGGCTCGACCAGCAGGCGCTTCACCAATGGCAGCGGGCGCGGCGTCGTCGTCACGA
>NZ_CAMFJF010000157.1 GCF_945956895.1 uncultured Allobosea sp.
CGCGCTGGCCAAGGCCAAGGGCGTGAAGCCGAGCGAGATCTCGACGCTGATCATGGACCGCCCGCGCCATGCCAAGCTGATCGAGGAGGTCCGCAAGACCGGCTGCTCGGTCCGCCTGATCACCGATGGCGATGTCGCCGGCGTGATCTTCTGCACCCAGCCGGAGAAGACCGGCATCGACCTCTATCTCGGTATCGGCGGCGCGCCGGAAGGCGTTCTCGCGGCTGCGGCGCTGCGCTGCGTCGGCGGCCAGATGCAGGGCCGCCTCATCCTCGACACCGAGGAGAAGCGCGTGCGGGCGGCAGGCATGGGCGTCAAGGACCCCAACAAGAAATACGACATGTCGGAGATGGCTTCGGGCGACGTCATCGTCTGCGCCACTGGCGTCACCGATGGCGGCCTGCTCTCGGGCGTGCGCTTCGGCCAGGACGTCATCGAGACCGAGACCATCGTCTACCGCTCGATCACCGGCACCGTCCGCCGCATCTATGGCGAGCACCGCGAGTTCTCGAAGTTCCAGCTCGACTGAGAATTTTCCTCACGCGGTCATCCCGGGCTACCGAAGGGAGACCCGGGATCCATGCCGGAACGGTTCAGGCATGAATCCCGGATCGGCGCCGCTAACGCGGCTTGTCCGGGATGACGTGTGAACCGGCCAAGCTATTGCCCCGCCGCCGCTCGCCCGGCGGCGCGGCCCGAAAAGATGCTGCCGCCGAGGAAACGCGTCCCGTGCCGTGATCGGCACAGCTTTCCAACCCGGCATGTCCGGCGCCGGTTGACCTCGCCGGCCGCTTGCGCGACGTCGGGTGCATCATGAGTCTGACCCAGCCCCGTGCCTTTCTCGGCGTGAACCGTTCGGTGCTCGGGCGCCCCTGGCGCGACCGGCTCGACATCGCCGGCCTTGGCCGGGCCGAGGCGTTGAGCCAGCAGCAGGGCCTATCCGACATCCTCGCCCGGCTGCTCGCCGCGCGCGGCGTCGAGCCCGCCGAGGCCGCCCGCTTCCTCGAGCCGAAGCTGCGTGATGTCCTGCCCGATCCGGCGGTCCTCACCGACATGGAAGCCGCCGCCGCCCGTTTGGCGCAGGCCGGCATCAAAGGCGAGCGCGTCGCGATCTTCGGCGACTACGATGTCGACGGCGCCTGCTCCTCGGCCTTGCTCGCGGGCTTTCTCGCTCAGGCCGGCGCACGCCCGCGTATTCACATTCCCGACCGCCTGATCGAGGGCTATGGCCCCAATAGCGAGGCGATCCGCATGCTGGCGGGCGAGGGCGCCAGCCTGCTTGTCACGGTCGATTGCGGCACCACCAGCGAGGAGCCGCTCGCCGAAGCGCGCCGGCTCGGCCTCGATGTCGTCGTGCTCGACCATCACCAGGCGCCGGAGCGGCTGCCGGCGGTCGAGGCGTTGGTCAATCCGAACCGGCAGGACGATCTCTCGGGCCTCGGCCATCTTTGCGCCGCCGGCGTCGTTTTCCTCGCCCTCGTCGCGACCAGCCGGACTCTACGCCGGCAGGGCCATTGGGCAGCGCGGGGCGGCGAGCCGGACCTGCTCGCCGCGCTTGATCTCGTCGCTCTGGCGACGGTCGCCGATGTCGTGCCGCTGCAGGGGCTCAACCGCGCCTTTGTGCGGCAGGGGCTCGCGATGATGCGCAGCCGCACCCGGACGGGCCTTGCGGCTTTGATGGACGTCTCTGGCCTCGATGGGCCGATCCAGCCCTGGCATCTCGGCTTCCTGCTCGGCCCGCGCATCAATGCAGGCGGCCGCATCGGCGATGCCGCGCTCGGTGCGCGCCTGCTCCTGACCGATGACGAGGTCGAGGCACGCACGATTGCGACCGAGCTCAACCGCCTGAATCAGGAGCGCCAGGAGATCGAGCGCCTGGCGGTGCTGGAGGCAGTCTCGCAGGCCGAGCATGAGCTTGCGGGCATGGCCGAGATGCCGGTTCTGCTCGCCGGTAGCGCCGACTGGCATCCCGGCATCGTCGGTCTCGTCGCGGCACGATTGAAGGAACGGTTCCGCCGCCCGGCCTTCGCGCTGGCGCTGAACGGGGAGGGGGGGGCGACCGGCTCCGGCCGCTCGGTCGCCGGCGTCGACCTCGGCCGCGCCGTGCGGGCCGCCGTCGAGGCTGGCCACGCAGTCAAGGGCGGCGGCCACGCCATGGCGGCGGGGGTGACGCTGGCGGCAGGACAGGCCAGCGCCTTTCATGCCTTCCTCAACAACTATCTGCTGCGCGAGGTCGCTGCCGTCGACGATGCCGAGGCGCTGCTGATCGACGCCGCGCTGAGCGCCGGCGGCGCGAGTCCCCGCCTCCTCGCCGAGATCGACAAGGCCGGCCCTTTCGGCGCTGGCAGCCCGGAGCCGGTCTTCGTCTTCCCGGCGCATCGCCTGACCGATGCCATCGAGATCGGCTCTGGTGGCCATGTTCGCATCAAGCTGCGCGCGGGCGACGGCGCCAGCATCGGCGGCATCGCCTTTCGCGCGGCGCAGGAACCGCTCGGCCAGGCCCTGTTCGCCGCGCGTGGGGAGATGGTGCATCTCGCGGCCACGCTCTCGCTCAATCGTTGGGGCGGCCGGGAGACGGCGGAACTGCGTATTCTCGACCTGGCGCGCCCAACATAGCCGAGGGGATCGGAGCACAGGGGGCCGGGCGCGTCGTTCATTTTTCTTGTGAACAGGTGCTTGCGGAGCGGCAGGCCTGCCACTATACCTCGCCCCGCTTCGGCACGAACCCCAGCGGTTCGCGGCAAAGCGGTCTTCGTCTATCGGTTAGGACACCAGCCTTTCACGCTGGGAAGACGGGTTCGATTCCCGTAGACCGCGCCA
>NZ_CAMFJF010000158.1 GCF_945956895.1 uncultured Allobosea sp.
CTTCGACCATTCGAAGGCCTGCATGCCGACGAAGGTCGCGCCGAGAAGGGCGGTCACCAGCATCAGGATCGCGGTCTTCCTGCGGTCGCGGCGGTAGCCGAAATTGACCGCCATCGCCATCGTGCCGCTGCTGCTGATCAGGACGAAGGTCATGATGGCGATCAGGATCAGCGGAAGATGATGGCCACCGATCTCGAGAGCGAAGACCTCGCTCGGATTGGGCCAGGGCACCACCGTCGACATCCTGACCGTCATGTAGCCAATGAGGAAGGTGCCGAAGATGAAGGTGTCGCTGAGCAGGAAGACCCACATCATGGCCTTTCCCCAGGAGACGTTCTTGAAGGCCTGCTGATCGGACGACCAGTCGGCCACGATGCCGCGCCAGCCGGCGGGGCGGACGGCGTCTGTACTCACGGCAGTCGGCGCAATCTCGTTCATCGGCCCCTCCAGGCTCGGAGCTCTAGGTCAGCAATCCCCGGCAGATCTCGATGATGTTGTCCGTCCAGCGCATCAGAACGCTGAACAGGACGAGCCAGACCAGCAGCAGGAAATGCCAGTAGATGGCGCAGAGCTCGACGCTGAGGGTGAGCTCGGGCGGAATGTCCGCGTCGACGTCCTTCGGGGCGGCGAACGCCCTGGCGGAGGTTCGCCCCAGCGCGACGAGCCCGCCGGCCAGATGGGCGCCGTGAATGGCCGTGACCAGATAGAAGAAGGCACTGGCGGGGTTGGCTGCGGCGAAATAGCCAGAGACGGCAAGCGCGCGCCATGCCAGCGCCTGGGCGAACAGGAAGGCGAGCGAGCAGACGCCCGCGGCGAGAAGACTGGAGCGGAGCGGGCTGCGCTCGTCGCAACGCGCGGCGATCACCGCCATGTGCAGGGCGGTGCTCGCCAGGATCAGCAGCCCGGTGCTGAACCAGAGCGCGGTCGGCATCGGTAGCGCGCGCCAATCCGCTACGCCCATGCGCATCGAATACGCGCTGATCAGAAGTGCGAAGAGCGAGCTGGCGACGACGAGGAATGTGCCGAGACCGAGCTTCGCCGTTGCGGACGAGGTCGGCTGAGGGGCGTCGCCTATCACGCCGACTTCAAGCCAGGGCTTTGCCGTCAGGCGCTGGCGCGAGAGCCACCAGCCGGCGAAAGCTGCCATGATGACGATGAACCCGAGGACCACGCCCATGGCGGCATCTCCTCACCCGGTCCGTGGAGCCGGCGGCGGCTGGTTCTGCGGCAGGAAGTCCTCCGCGGCGCCCGGCACGCTGTAGTCATAGGCCCAGCGATAGACCACCGGCAGGGTCTTGCCCCAGTTGCCATGGGCGGGCGGCGTCTGCGGCGTCTGCCATTCCAGCGTGGTCGCGCGCCAGGGGTTGCCGCCCGCGGGTCGGCCTCGCCCGAGGCTCCAGACGAGATTGAACACGAAGACAAGCTGGGCGGCGCCGACGATCAGGGCAACGACCGTGATGAATTCGTTCAGCGTCAGCGCCGATGGCGGAACGAAGGCCATCGCACCGATCTCGTGATAGCGGCGCGGCACGCCCATCAGCCCGATATAGTGCATCGGGAAGAAGATCAGATAGGCGCCGAGGAAGGTGATCCAGAAATGGAGCTTGCCGAGCCCGTCGCTAAGCATGCGCCCGGTGACCTTCGGATACCAATGGTAGATCGCCCCGAAGATCACCAGGATCGGCGCGACGCCCATCACCATATGGAAATGCGCCACGACGAACATCGTGTCGGAGAGCGGCACGTCGACGACGACATTGCCGAGGAACAGACCGGTGAGCCCGCCATTCACGAAGGTGACGATGAAGCCGAGCGCGAACAGCATCGGCACGGTGAAGTGGATATCGCCCCGCCAGAGGGTGAGCACCCAGTTATAGACCTTGATCGCGGTAGGGATCGCGATGATCAGCGTCGTGGTGGCGAAGAAGAACCCGAAGGCGGGGTGCATGCCGCTGACATACATGTGGTGCGCCCAGACGACGAAGCTGAGCGCGCCGATCGCGATCAGCGCCCACACCATCATGCGGTAGCCGAAGATGTTCTTGCGCGCATGAGTGCTGATCAGGTCGGAGACGATGCCGAAGGCCGGCAGCGCCACGATGTAGACCTCCGGGTGTCCGAAGAACCAGAACAGGTGCTGGAACAGGATCGGGCTGCCGCCCTTATAGGCCAGTTGCTCGCCCATCGCGACGATGGCCGGCATGAAGAAGCTCGTGCCGATCAGCCGGTCGAGCAGCATCATCACGGCACCGACGAAGAGCGCGGGGAAGGCGAGCAGCGCCATGACGGTGGCCGTGAAGATGCCCCAGATGGTCAAGGGCATGCGCATCAGCGTCATCCCCCTGGCGCGCCCCTGCAGCACGGTCACGACGTAGTTCAGCCCGCCCATGGTGAAGCCGATGATGAAGAGGATCAGCGAGACGAGCATCACGACGATGCCCCATTGCTGGCCGGGCGTGTTGGCGAGGATCGACTGGGGCGGATAGAGGGTCCATCCCGCCCCGGTCGGCCCGCCCGGCACGAAAAAGCCGACGAGCAGCACCAGCACGGCGAGGAAATAGATCCAGAAGCTGAGCATGTTCACATAGGGGAACACCATGTCCCGCGCGCCGAGCATCAGCGGGATCAGGTAGTTGCCGAA
>NZ_CAMFJF010000159.1 GCF_945956895.1 uncultured Allobosea sp.
TGTGAAGGGTTTCGGATGCCGGTCCGTGCGGGCGGGGTCTGACCGGGCTGAGGGCCGGCGTCCGAAAGCCTCCAGGGGAGGAAGCCGCGGCCCGGGGTCGTGCGCTATGGGGATTTCGCCGCGCGGCCTGGTCGGCGGGATCGTGCGAGGCGCGGGACGGCGGCGCGATGCTCCGACCGAGATGCCCGGGAGCCCGCACTTGGCCTCGCATTGGATATATTCGAGCCTGCGGTGATCTCTGTTTCCGCCATCGGGGCGAACGGGCTTGCCCGCTCTCTGGCTGAGACCGGCGGTGGTCCGTCTGGGTGGCTCCCCGGCGCCGTCGTCATGATGTGTCGATCCTGACGGCGACGATGGTGCGCGGCGCTGTGCCCGGAGCGAAGCGCTCGACGATGATCATGCGACCACCGCAGCATGGGCAAGGTGACCTCCGCTCGTCGACCAGATCGGATTGTTCGGCCGAGAACTCAGCTTCACGATCTGCCGTCGTTGCGGCCGGCGTCGGCGCCGCGATGATCTGCCTGATGCGGGCGATGGTGCCGGCGCGCCGGCTGGAGGCGAGCAGGCCGTAGTGGCGGATACGGTGGAAGCCGTCGGGCAGGATGTGGAGCAGAAAGCGGCGGATGAACTCGTGGGCCGCCAGCGTCATGGTCTTGCGCCAGGCCTTGCCGGCGGAGCGGGCGCGATAATCCTTCCAGCGGAACGTGACCCCGTGCCGATCCATGGCGACGAGGCGGCTGTTGGCGATGGCGACGCGGTGGGTGTAGCGGGCGAGATAGGCCAGCACGGCCTCGGGGCCACCGAAGGGGCGCTTGGCATAGACAACCCAGTCGGCTCGTCGCAGCGGCGCCAGCATGGCGGTGAAGGCATGGGCTTCGGCCAGATGAGCGAGATCGCCATGGAAGGCGAGCCGGCCGGCCGCGTGCAGGGCCGCGAGCCCTTCGAGGAAGAGCCTGCGGAACAGCCGGGAGAGCACGCGCACCGGCAGGAAGAAGCCGGGCCGGCACGCGATCCAGCGCGCGCCGTCCGGCGAGAGGCCGCCGCCGGGCGTGATGATATGGAGATGGGGATGGTGCGTCATCGCCGATCCCCAGGTGTGAAGGACGCTGGTGAAGCCGATGCGGGCGCCGAGATGGCGGGGATCGATCGCGATGGTGGCGAGCGACGCGGCCGCTGCCTTGAACAACAGACCATAGACCTCGGCCTTGTTCTGGAAGGCGATGGCCGCGAGGGGCGCCGGCAAGGTGAAAACGAGATGGTAGTAAGGCACGGGCAGGAGATCGGCTTGCCGGTCCGCCAGCCAGTCCTTCGCCGCCGCGCTCTGGCAGCGTGGGCAGTGGCGGTTGCGGCAGGAGTTGTAGGCGATCGTCGCGTGATCGCAGTCGCCGCAGGCCATGACATGGCCGCCGAGCGCAGCCGTGCGGCAGGCCCGGATCGCACCGATGACCTTGAGCTGGCCGCGGCTGAGCCGGTGGCGCGCGAGGAAGGCGTCGCCATGCCGGTTCAGGATATCCGCGACCTCCAGCGAAGGCCGCGCCATGATCGGCGCGGAGCGTTACGGCGGTGGCGGCGGCGCCAGCAGCGCGAGCGGGCTGGTCACCTCGCGCAGGGTCTTCAGCGCGACGCGGGTATAGACGGCAGTGGTGTCGAGCTTCCTGTGGCCGAGCAGGACCTGGATCACCCGGATATCGGTCTTCCGTTCCAGCAGATGCGTGGCGAAGCTGTGCCGCAGCGTGTGCATCGACACCCGCTTGTCGAGCTTCGCCGCAACGGCTGCGGCATGGCAGGCCCGGTTGAGCTGGCGCGTCGTGATCGGCTGGCCCGGCTGCTGGCCGGGGAAGAGCCAGCCACGCGGGCGCTTCACCCGCCACCATTGCCGCAGGAGGTCGAGCAGGTCGGGCGCGAGCATGACATAGCGGTCCTTGCGGCCCTTGCCCTGCTCGACCCGGATCAGCATGCGGGCGCTGTCGATGTCGGCGACCTTGAGGTGGGCGATCTCCGAGACCCGCAGTCCGCAGCCATAGGCGATGCTAAGCGCCGCCCGGTCCTTCAGGCTCCGCGCATGCGCCAGCAACAGCGCGACCTCTTCGGTGCCCAGCACCACCGGCAGGCGCTCCGGCGTCGGGATCCGCGCCATGCGGTCGCCGAACCCGGTCCGACCCAGAGTGACGTGGAAGAAGAACCGTAACGCCGTGCAGGCTTGGTTCATCCGGGCGTAGCTCGCACCAAGCGAAGCCAGGTGAAGCTGGTAGCGTCGCAGATCCTCGGGCTCGGCCCGATCCGGCGACAGGCCGAGGAAGACCGTGAACTCCCGGACCTGCCGCACATAATCGCGCTGCGTGTGCTCGCCAAACCGGCGGATGGTCATGTCCTCGATCATCCGCTGGCGCAGCGGACTGACGGTGACGGCATCGGTCATGGAGGCCTCCAAGGATCAGGGGAAACGACCCCGAAATCCTCGGATGCAGCGCCTCACAGGCGAAATCTCAGCGATGACCGTGCCGCAGCGCCCTGCCGCGAGAGCGGCTTAGTCC
>NZ_CAMFJF010000160.1 GCF_945956895.1 uncultured Allobosea sp.
GTAAGCGCTCCCCCGATCGCCTCGTGTTGGGCGCGGCGTGAATGTGCGAGGAATCCTCTGATCGCGAGCGACGGAGGGCGCTGATGGAAGCAGACGGCAAAATGGACGTCCATTTGGACGTCCCGACACCTGGCTACATTGGCCGGCTTGAGGTTCTTGAAGGTCCGACGGGTCGGCAGGTCCGCTCGGCATCGGAGAAGGCCCGGATCGCGGCGGAGAGCCTGATGCCGGGGTCGCAGGTGACGGCGGTCGCGCGCGAGCACGGCGTGACGCGCTGGCAGGTTTATGATTGGCGGCGTCGCCTTCGTCAGGGAGAGCTGGTCCTTCCGGAGAAACAGGCTCCCCTGTTCGCGCCCGTGCTGGTGGAAGACGTGGCGTCGTCCCGGCGGTCACGGAGGCCGCCGAAATCGGCGCCGGCGAAGGTCGAGATCGAGATCGACGGCATGGTGATCCGCACGGCGGTCGAGATCGATCGGCTGGAGCAGGTGATCCGTGTGGTGCGGGCCTCGCGATGATTGCGCCGGGCGCCGATCTGAAGATTTACGTGGCGACGCGTCCGATCGACTTCCGGCGCGGCCTCGACGGGCTGGCCGCGGCGGCGCAGGAGATCCTTGGCCTTGACCCGTATAGTGGGGCAGCCATCGTCTTCCGTGCCAAAAGGGCTGACCGGATCAAGATCCTGGTATGGGATCGCACCGGTCTGGTTCTGGTACACAAGCGGCTTGAGGGCTCGAAGTTCGTGTGGCCCCAGCTTCGCGACGGTGTGATGCGGATGTCACCGGCAATGTTTGCGGCCTTGTTCGAGGGGCTTGACTGGAGATTGGTGCGTCCCGAGCGGGCCCGGCGTCCGCAGCTTGCCGGGTAAGTGCGGCACACTGACTCAGGCCCGCGCCGGGCATGGTGCAGACGGCGGATCCATGCTGGAAATAGCGCATGAACGTTGCCGTTCTCCACGATGAGATCGAGCGTCTGAAAGCCGAGCTGGCACAGACGCAGGAGGCTCTGGCCCAGTCCGAGGAAGCGCGGCGGCGGCTGGAGAGCATCGTCGGCCAACTCCATCACGAGAAGTTCGGGGCCCGGTCCGAGAAGCTCTCCGCCGAGCAATATCATCTGCCGCTGGAGGATGTCGAAATCGCCCAGGGCGTGCTCGATGCCGCCCATGAGAAGGCAGAGCGGATCATCAAGGGCCGTTCGGATGGTGCCGGCACGTCGCAGCGGCGCAACCGCGGTCACCTGCCGGCCCATCTGCCGCGGGTTGAGCAGATCATCGAGCCCAAAAGCAGGCTGTGCCCGTGCGGCTGTGGCGAAATGGCCAGGATCGGCGAGGACGTCAGTGAGCGGCTCGACGTGGTGCCGGCACAGCTGCGCGTACTGGTCACCCGCCGCCCAAAATACGCCTGCCGCCGCTGCTCGGGCGCTGTCGTCCAGGCTCATGCCCCCGAGCACGTCGTGCCGGGCGGCCTGCCCACCGAGGCGCTGATCGCCCAGGTGATCGTCGCCAAGTTCGGCGATCACCTGCCGTTTTACCGGCAGGCCGAGATCTATGTTCGCCAGGGTATCAGGCTCGATCGAGCGACACTGGGCAACTGGGCCGGCCGGGCCTGCTTCCACCTCAAGCCCATCGCCGAGCGCATGCGCCAGCATCAGGCCACAGCGGATCGCCTGTTCATGGACGAGACCACGGCGCCGGTGCTCGATCCGGGACGCGGCAAGGTCAAAAAGGGCTTCTTCTGGGCGATTGCTTCCGATGATCGCGGTCATGGCGGTCAGGGGCCACCCATCGTGCTGTTCCACTATGCGCCCGGACGCAGTGGCGAGCATGCGGAACGCTTCCTTCAAGGCTTCCGCGGGCAGTTCCTCCAGGTCGACGCCTATGAGGGCTACGACCGGCTGACGCGCCTGGAGCGGCCGCAGGGACCATGGAATCTCGTGCATTGCTGGACCCATTGGCGCCGCCGCTTTGTCAAGCTGGTGCGCAACACCAAATCGCCGATCGCCGAGGCGGCGATCCAGCAGATCGCGGCGCTCTACGCCATCGAGGCAACCGTGCGCGGAGCATCGCCACAGTTGCGGCTCGCCGCCCGGCGGGAGCATTCCGCTCCGATCATCGCCGCCTTCAAGCCATGGCTTCAGAAGCAACTGTCGATGATCTCCTCCGGCTCCAGGCTGGCCGAAGACATCCGCTATGGCCTCTCTCACTGGGAGGGGCTTACCCGCTTCCTCGACGATGGCCGCCTCGAGCTCGACACCAACCCGGTCGAAAATGCCATCCGGCCCGTCTGCCTGACTCGAAAAAATGCACTGTTCGCGGGCCATGAGGTCGGGGCGGAAAACTGGGCACTGCTCTCATCCCTCCTCGCCACATGCAGGCTCAACGACGTCAATCCCGTCGCCTGGCTTGCCGAAACTCTCGACGCGATCATCAACGGTTACCCCCAAAGCGCCATCGAAGATCTCATGCCATGGCGCTTCCGGAAAACTTCAAGCCCAAATCCATAGGGCCTCAGCGGCGCGCTTAC
>NZ_CAMFJF010000161.1 GCF_945956895.1 uncultured Allobosea sp.
ACCAGCACAAATGCCGGCGCTTCACTGGATGGGTTTCTCACCGCCGCGCACAGCGGTCGATGCGTTGAGCCGGCAACTGCTGATCACGCCGCGCAACCGCGACGTCGCCGCACTCAACGAACGCGTTCGTGAGCGGCTTCAGGCCAATGGCCGGCTCGGCCCCGATCTCGTGCGGGTCAAGGCATTGCCGCGCGGCAAGCGCGAGGGCAGCGAGCCGGTCACGATCCCGCTCGCCGTCGGCGACCGCATCGTGTTCGGTGCCCGGCTCGAACTGCGCTCCCTCACCGTCTTCAATTCCGATGTTGCACGCATCATGGCGATCGACGCCGATCCGGCCGATCCGCGTCTGACCTTCTTACTCGATCGCCAGGGGGACGATGGCGAGCCGCTCTCCTTCATGGTCCGCTACCGCGAACTCGTCTCCCGCTTCAGCGACGCCGGCGTGCCCGAGTTGCAGCATGCCTATGCGATGACGGTTCATGGCGCGCAGGGTGCGACCGTCGAACGTGCTGTACTCGTCGACGTCGAGGGCCTGAGTGCCGAGGCATCCTATGTCGGGATGACCCGCCACCGCGATCGTCTCTCCCTTCATCTCAGCGCGGAGAAGAGTCTGTCGCGCCACCGCCGCGAGGTCTTCCGGCTGTCGCGCCGCAATGAGCTGGTCGATCACGAAGTGCCCGATCGGGCCACTGTGACGCTGACGAAAGAGGAGCGCGATGCAGCCATAGCGCTCGCCAAGGCCCGCATGCGCCGCCCGCAGGTCGACCCCAACCCCTCTTTCCATGTCTTCGATAAGGCGACCTGGCTCGCCGCGGACGACCCTGTCGGGGAATTTCGGCGCCAGGCGGCGCGTCGTGGCGGACGCGGCGGCATCGGTCGAATGGCGCCGGAAGCACCAGAGATCGCCGGCTCAGGTGATGCGACAGCCCTCTCGCAAGCGGAGGTCGATCGCCTCGATGCGATCCCGCTCGGTTCCGGGCCGGTCCTGAATGCGTTCCAGCTGCATGCTTTAGCGCCCTCGCGCCTGCATCACGAGTCGTCCGGCATCACCCTTGCCATAGATGGAAACCGCCCCGACTGGTCGGACGATCAATCGCAGGCGCTCGCCGAACGTCGTGCCACGCAGGATCACCCGCTCGTGCAGATGGCGGTCCTGCTTCTGAAGAAGCCCCTGCGCTGGGCGCGAGCTTGGGTACGGCGCAGCTTCGGATTGAGCGGTCTCAATCCCCTCGCCGGCTCGGCTCACGCCGAGGACCGGCGCATCCGCGAGCGTCAGGACGCGATCGAGGCCGAAACTGTCGGGCTCTCGCCAGCACGGACCACCGCAACCGACATCGACGAGCGGGAAACGCGGTGGCAGCGGCGGCTCCAACGTTGGCGGGCCATGGAGAGAGCCGACGTCCAGCGCGCTTCGGAGAACGCGAGCGCGATCGAAAACCATGAACGCGCCGCAAGGCGGGTTCGGCGGTTCGAAGACTTGGCCACCAGGGATGCCGAGGCCGCGCGGCAATCCCCCTCGTTACTGGCGCCGGAACAGTCTCCTGAAATCGCGGACGCGACCTCTCCTGTCCCGCCACCCTCCGACCGCCACCGAGGCGACAGCACGGTCCATGGCGCGCGACCGCAGCCACTCTCTCCAACCAATGAAACCAGCCTGTCTTCCTCTCTCGCGCCTCCGGCGCGGAATGCGGCAGCGGTCGTGGAGCCCGCTTCGCCAGTCGATGATCGGCTCCAGGCCTCGCAGCGTCCGGTTCCGGCAGGCGTGGCCGCCCCGGCCGATCCCGGCACGATGGCCTCCGTGAGGCCAGCCCAATCCCCCGATGCGCCGCCACGGCCAAAGGTCAGGCGACCGCCCCCGCCGCATGCCAGCACGTTCGAGGAGATGGTCGCGCGTGTTGAAGCCCACATGGTCGAACACGAAATCCGCCCGACACTTCTGCCGTCACGCCCAGAGGCAGCGTCACAATCCACTTCCGATCAGAAGCGGCCCCCGGCGAAGATCGAACCGCCCCGCGAGATCCATCCGGGACAGAAGCCAGCTCACCTCCAGCATCGGCATCCGCCTGAGCGCCCCTCGCCCGAGAAGGTCGCCTCGGAGCATGCAAAGCCAAACGGAACGGCGTCCCAGGTTCCAACCACCGCTCCTCGCCAATCGACCACCGATCCGAGGCAAAAGAAGAAGAAGCGCTTCTGGCAACGCGTCCGGAAGACGCCGGACAGGGAACGGGATTGAACACGTATTGCTAGGCCGGTGTGTGTGCGTCGACCGACCTGACGCGCCATTGGACTAAGCCGCTCTCGCGGCAGGGCGCTGCGGCGTGTTCATCGCTGATATTTCGCCTGTGAGGCGTCGCATCCGAGGATTTGGGGGTCGTTTCCCCTGATCCCTGGAGGTCTCCATGATCGATGCCGTCACCGTCAGTCCGCTGCGCCAGCGGATGATCGAGGACATGACGATCCGCCAGTTCGGCGAGCACACGCAGCGCGATTATGTCCGGCAGGTCCGTGAGT